>NZ_CP108036.1:4467500-5075000 GCF_036170895.1 Streptomyces erythrochromogenes
AGAAATCCCGTGTGAATCTGGCGGGACCACCCGCTAAGCCTAAATATTCCCTGGTGACCGATAGCGGATAGTACCGTGAGGGAATGGTGAAAAGTACCGCGGGAGCGGAGTGAAATAGTACCTGAAACCGTGTGCCTACAAGCCGTGGGAGCGTCGCTCATTGGGTTTACCCAATGGGTCGTGACTGCGTGCCTTTTGAAGAATGAGCCTGCGAGTTAGCGGTGTGTAGCGAGGTTAACCCGTGTGGGGAAGCCGTAGCGAAAGCGAGTCCGAATAGGGCGATTGAGTTGCACGCTCTAGACCCGAAGCGGAGTGATCTAGCCATGGGCAGGTTGAAGCGGAGGTAAGACTTCGTGGAGGACCGAACCCACCAGGGTTGAAAACCTGGGGGATGACCTGTGGTTAGGGGTGAAAGGCCAATCAAACTCCGTGATAGCTGGTTCTCCCCGAAATGCATTTAGGTGCAGCGTCGTGTGTTTCTTGCCGGAGGTAGAGCACTGGATAGGCGATGGGCCCTACCGGGTTACTGACCTTAGCCAAACTCCGAATGCCGGTAAGTGAGAGCACGGCAGTGAGACTGTGGGGGATAAGCTCCATGGTCGAGAGGGAAACAGCCCAGAGCATCGACTAAGGCCCCTAAGCGTACGCTAAGTGGGAAAGGATGTGGAGTCGCAGAGACAACCAGGAGGTTGGCTTAGAAGCAGCCACCCTTGAAAGAGTGCGTAATAGCTCACTGGTCAAGTGATTCCGCGCCGACAATGTAGCGGGGCTCAAGCGTACCGCCGAAGTCGTGTCATTGCAGCAATAGGGCCAACGCCCGCTGTGATGGGTAGGGGAGCGTCGTGTGCCGGGTGAAGCAGCAGCGGAAGCTAGTTGTGGACGGTTCACGAGTGAGAATGCAGGCATGAGTAGCGATACACACGTGAGAAACGTGTGCGCCGATTGACTAAGGGTTCCTGGGTCAAGCTGATCTGCCCAGGGTAAGTCGGGACCTAAGGCGAGGCCGACAGGCGTAGTCGATGGACAACCGGTTGATATTCCGGTACCCGCTTTGAAACGCCCAATATCGAATCAGGCGATGCTAAGTCCGTGAAGCCGTTCCGGACCCTTCGGGGAAAGGAAAGTGGTGGAGCCGACGAACCAGACTTGTAGTAGGTAAGCGATGGGGTGACGCAGGAAGGTAGTCCAGCCCGGGCGGTGGTTGTCCCGGGGTAAGGGTGTAGGCCGAGGGGTAGGCAAATCCGTCCCTCGTTAAGGCTGAGACCTGATGCCGAGCCGATTGTGGTGAAGTGGATGATCCTATGCTGTCGAGAAAAGCCTCTAGCGAGTTTCATGGCGGCCCGTACCCTAAACCGACTCAGGTGGTCAGGTAGAGAATACCGAGGCGTTCGGGTGAACTATGGTTAAGGAACTCGGCAAAATGCCCCCGTAACTTCGGGAGAAGGGGGGCCATCACTGGTGATCGGATTTACTCCGTGAGCTGGGGGTGGCCGCAGAGACCAGCGAGAAGCGACTGTTTACTAAAAACACAGGTCCGTGCGAAGCCGTAAGGCGATGTATACGGACTGACGCCTGCCCGGTGCTGGAACGTTAAGGGGACCGGTTAGTGCACTTTCGGGTGTGCGAAGCTGAGAACTTAAGCGCCAGTAAACGGCGGTGGTAACTATAACCATCCTAAGGTAGCGAAATTCCTTGTCGGGTAAGTTCCGACCTGCACGAATGGCGTAACGACTTCTCGACTGTCTCAACCATAGGCCCGGTGAAATTGCACTACGAGTAAAGATGCTCGTTTCGCGCAGCAGGACGGAAAGACCCCGGGACCTTTACTACAGTTTGATATTGGTGTTCGGTTCGGCTTGTGTAGGATAGGTGGGAGACTTTGAAGCATCAACGCCAGTTGGTGTGGAGTCGCCGTTGAAATACCACTCTGGTCGTGCTGGATGTCTAACCTCGGTCCGTGATCCGGATCAGGGACAGTGTCTGATGGGTAGTTTAACTGGGGCGGTTGCCTCCCAAAGGGTAACGGAGGCGCCCAAAGGTTCCCTCAGCCTGGTTGGCAATCAGGTGTTGAGTGTAAGTGCACAAGGGAGCTTGACTGTGAGACCGACGGGTCGAGCAGGGACGAAAGTCGGGACTAGTGATCCGGCGGTGGCTTGTGGAAGCGCCGTCGCTCAACGGATAAAAGGTACCCCGGGGATAACAGGCTGATCTTCCCCAAGAGTCCATATCGACGGGATGGTTTGGCACCTCGATGTCGGCTCGTCGCATCCTGGGGCTGGAGTCGGTCCCAAGGGTTGGGCTGTTCGCCCATTAAAGCGGTACGCGAGCTGGGTTTAGAACGTCGTGAGACAGTTCGGTCCCTATCCGCTGTGCGCGTAGGAATATTGAGAAGGGCTGTCCCTAGTACGAGAGGACCGGGACGGACGAACCTCTGGTGTGCCAGTTGTCCTGCCAAGGGCATGGCTGGTTGGCTACGTTCGGGAGGGATAACCGCTGAAAGCATCTAAGCGGGAAGCCTGCTTCAAGATGAGTATTCCCACCTCCTTGAGAGGGTAAGGCTCCCAGTAGACGACTGGGTTGATAGGCCAGATGTGGAAGCCCGGTAACGGGTGAAGCTGACTGGTACTAATAGGCCGAGGGCTTGTCCTCAGTTGCTCGCGTCCACTGTGTTAGTTCTGAAATAACGAACAGCTGTGATTATGCCAGCGTTCAAATTTCATAGTGTTTCGGTGGTCATAGCGTTAGGGAAACGCCCGGTTACATTCCGAACCCGGAAGCTAAGCCTTTCAGCGCCGATGGTACTGCAGGGGGGACCCTGTGGGAGAGTAGGACGCCGCCGAACAATCATTGTGGGAAAGCCCCGCACCCTCTGGGTGCGGGGCTTTTCTGCGTTTACGGGTGTTGTTGCATGCCGAAGCGGGCCAGGTAGTGCCAGACCCGCTTCAGAGCCTGTTCGTCGTACCGGCCCGTACGGGCTGCCTCGCCGAGGATGTGGGGGGTCAGCCGGCCTGCGACGGCGATTTCAGTGCCGAGTTCGACGTACTCCTGGCCCCGGTATTCGGGATGGCGGCGGAGCTCGTCGACCGTGAGCCGGAAGCCCGGGTGCCATTCGGTCGGGCAGGGGAGCCGGGCGGCCGCGGCCTCGACCGGTGTGCCGCGGTAGCTGGGGTCCAGTACGAGAGCGGCGACATCGCGTTCCAGCAGGACCGGTGTGTGCACCTGGGCCTCGATGTAGTCGTCGAGGGCGTCCTGGTCGTCGGCCTCGGCCAGGGCGATCAGGGACATGCGGTCCGCGACGCCGAAGGATTCCGGTTCGAGGTAGCTGTCCGGGTAGCAGAAGGTGGTCCGCGGCAGAGTCGCCGGCGTGAGGCGGAAATGGGCCGAGCCGAAGCGGGGGGCGGCGCCGACCGGGTTGTTGCGGAAGTTCAAGGCGCCGTACACCGGGCGGGCTTCGGGTGGGGCGTCGTCGTACGCCCCGCCGAATATGCGGCTCTCCCACAGCCAGCGGGCGCCGCCCGGATGGGCGGTGAGGCCGCCGTTTCCGGTGCCGGTGACGAACTGGGAGCGGTACACGCCCGCCTCGGCCAGGGAGGCGAGGATCGGGCGGTCGCCGGACCAGCGGTCGGGGTGGAAGTTCAGGGTCACCGCGACGGCCGGGTCCAGGGGGCTGCCGAAGGACCGGGCGGTGACGTGCTCGATGGCTCTGACGTGCGGAATCATGAGTGAAGTCTGGCGGATGGGTGGTTAGGATCTCCGCTCATGAACGAAGCCCAGTACGTGATACGTCCGGTGCGCGCCGACGAGTGGGAGAAGGTCAAGGAGCTGCGGATCGCCGGGCTCAAGGACCCGGCGGCTCCGGTCGCCTTCCTGGAGACGGTGGAGCAGGCAGAGGGACACCCCGACGAGTTCTGGCAGGGGCGGGCCGAGGGCGCGTCGCACGGCCGGGCCGCCCGGCAGTTCGTCGCGGAGGCCCCCGACGGGTGCTGGGTCGGTACGGTGTCCGTGCTCGTCGAGGAGGGCGGGACCGTCGACTTCTTCGACCAGGCCGTCGAGCGGACGCAGGGACACCTGGTCGGGGTGTTCGTACGGGCCGCTCACCGCGGGACCGGGCTGACCGAGGCCCTGTTCTCGGCCGCGTTGGAGTGGGCCTGGGGGCTGGAGGAGCCGGTCCTGGAACGCGTACGGCTCTTCGTGCACGAGGACAACGCGCGGGCCGGCGCCTTCTACCGGAAGTACGGGTTCGAGGCGACCGGCACCGTCGTGCCGGTGCCCGGGAACCCGTCCGCCAAGGAGCTGGAGTACGCGCTCCAGCGGCCCGCCACCTCCTAGAGGCCGGCTCCGGGCCAGCGGGAGCGAGCCTGTTCGCGGCTGCGGCACAGGGCGAGGAGGGGAAGCGTGTCCCCGGTCAGCAGCTCCGGGAGCTGGGGGATCGGGGCCACGGCCGCCACGTCGTCCAGCACGAGGGAGAGTGGTGGGTCGAGCCGACCGTGGGATGACCGTGCGGCCATGCGGCGGCCGTGCTCGACCACGTGAGAGGCGAGTGCGGTCAGCAACGGCATCGCACCCGGGTGGGTGCGAGGGTCCTCCAGAGCTTCACCCACCACATACAGGGTGCCCCCTTCGGCCAGGAACGAAGCCAGGGTGAGCGAATCCGTTCGGTTCGTGTTGCAGGCCTCGCGGATGTGGATCGAGGTCAGGCAGGACAGGGCACGGGCCGTCAGGTTCTGGGCGAGCTCGCGGCGTTCGGGGTGCGCGGTGAGGGCGCTCTCCAGTTCGCCGGCCGCGCCCGCGGCGGCCTGGGGGTGGGTGCGCAGGATGCGTACCGGGTCCTGGGCGCTGTTGCCCTGGGACCAGCGGTGGAGCTGCTTGAACGGGCGGTCGTCGAGGGCGGCGGCCTGGAGCCAGCTGCGCAGGAGCGTTTCGGCGGTGTCGGCCACCGCTTCGTCCATCCGGGCCTGCGGGCGTACGGGGGCCAGCAGGGCGACGGCGCGGGCGGCGGCGGTGTCGCGGTCGGCGCAGCCCTCGGCGGGGTTCCAGTGCATGCGGGCCGGGGTGTCGCACAGGTGGGAGGGGTCGTAGAGGAGGACCGGGCCGAGTTTGGCGCGGGCGTCCTTGGTTTCGGCCCACAGGGTGGGGGAGGAGGTCACGACCAGGGCGGCTCCCTCCGTCTCGCCGATGCGGGTTGCCGCGGCGCGCAGGCGGTCGTTCGGGCCGCCGTACGTGATCCCTTGCGGGGCGGGGGTGGTGGTCGCTGCTGCCGCGGGGCGGGGCGCGTAGCCGAAACCGTAGCGGTAGGCCTCGTCGTTCGGGCTGGTGTGGGTGGCGGGGGCGCTGCCCCCGGGCCCCCGCGCCGCAAACGCCGGCGAGGCTGCATCGGGCGGGGCCGGAGCGACAGGGGCCGGGGCGGGGACGGGCGTCGGGACGGAGGCGGGCTCGTGCGGTACGGGGTCTGCGGCGGGGTTTTTGGCCAGGGCGCGGCGGGCCTTGGTGCGGGCCACGACGCCGATGACGAAGACCGTCAGGACGAAGAGGATCAGCAGCTGGCTGACGAACAGGCCCCAGAAGAGGCCCCAGCCGGAGAGGGCTGCGGGGTCGGTGTCGGGCCAGGCGGCCGGGATGTCGCGCGGTTGCGCTATCAGGGCGCGGACGGCCGTCGGGGTCCGGGTGAAGGTGACGGTGTCGGGCCAGGAGCCCTTGGCGGAGAGGGCGGCCAGGCCGGTGGCCGTCCAGACGAGGACGGCCAGGCCGAGGAGGAAGGCCAGCAGGGCGACCAGCAGGCCGTCCGGGATTCCGCCGCCGCGCGCGGGGGGCTCCGTACGTCGTGCGTCGTGCATGGTCAGGCCACCGTGGTCGCGGATCCGGGGCTGCCGCTGCCGCGGCTGCGTTCGATGGACAGGGCGCGTTCCTCCGCTTCCAGTTCGGCGGCGAGGAGGTCCGCGGGGAGGCGGGCCGGGGTGGAGGACTCGGTCATGGCGCGGTCGGTGAAGACCAGGGGGCGTTCGGCTTCGGTGATCAGGTGTTTGACGACCTGGACGTTGCCGTTGACGTCCCAGACGGCGATGCCGGGGGTGAGGGTCGGGATGATCTCGACGGCCCAGCGGGGCAGGCCCAGTACCCGGCCCGTGGCGCGGGCCTCGTCGGCTTTCTGGGCGTAGATGGTGCGGGTGGAGGCCATCTTGAGGATGGCCGCGGCTTCGCGGGCCGCGGCGCCGTCGACGACGTCGGAAAGGTGGTGGACGACGGCGACGAAGGACAGGCCGAGTCGGCGGCCGAACTTCAGGAGGCGCTGGAACAGCTGGGCGACGAAGGGGCTGTTGATGATGTGCCAGGCCTCTTCGACGAGGAAGATGCGCTTCTTGCGGTCGGGCCGGATCCAGGTGTGCTCCAGCCACACGCCGACGATCGCCATGAGGATGGGCATGGCGATGGAGTTGCGGTCGATGTGGGAGAGGTCGAAGACGATCAGGGGGGCGTCGAGGTCGATGCCGACGGTCGTGGGGCCGTCGAACATGCCGCGCAGGTCGCCGTCGACGAGGCGGTCGAGGACGAGCGCCACGTCGAGGCCCCAGGCCCGGACATCGTCTATGTCGACGTTCATGGCGAGCGCGGACTCGGCTTCGGGGTGGCGCAGTTGTTCCACGATGTCGGTGAGGACGGGCTGGCGGTCCCGGATGGTGTCGACGACGTAGGCGTGGGCGACCTTGAGGGCGAAGCCGGCGCGCTCGTCGAGGCCGTGGCCCATGGCCACTTCGATGATGGTCCGGAGCAGCGCGAGCTGGCCGGTCGTGGTGATGGCCGGGTCGAGGGGGTTGAGGCGGATCCCGGAGTCGTTGGCGGCGATCGGGTCCAGGCGGATGGGGGTTATTCCCAGCTGCTGGGCGATCAGGTTCCATTCGCCGACGCCGTCCTCGCCCTGGGCGTCGAGGACGACGACCTGGCGGTCCTTGAAGCGGAGCTGGCGCAGGACGTAGGTCTTCTCCAGGGCGGACTTGCCGTTGCCGGATTCGCCGAGGACCAGCCAGTGGGGGGCCGGGAGCTGCTGGCCGTACAGCTGGAAGGGGTCGTAGATGTAGCCCTTGCCGCTGTAGACCTCGCGGCCGATGATGACGCCGGAGTCGCCGAGGCCGGGGGCCGCGGTGGGCAGGTAGACGGCTTGCGCCTGCCCGGTGGAGGTGCGTACGGGCAGGCGCGTGGTTTCGACTTTGCCGAAGAGGAAGCTGGTGAAGGCGTCCGTCAGCGCTGTCATGGGATCTCGCATGGGCGGCTTTCCCTCCAGCTAGCGTCGGATGCCGGTGGCGAACGGCAGGGTGTTGACGAAGGCGCGGTGGTGCTCGCGGTCGCACCACTCCAGCTTCAGGTAGGACTTGCCGGCCGAGGCGCGGATGGTTCGCTTGTCGCGGGCGAGGGCCTCCGGTGAACGCGAGGACACCGTGATGTACCCGACCAGGTTGACTCCGGCAGCGCCGCTGGCGAGATCTTCACCCCTCTGGTCGAGCCGGCCGTGGGCGGCGATGTCGCGGGGGTCGACGGTGCGGTTCATCTTGGCGGCGCGGGAGGCGTCGGCCTCGTCGTTGGTCTTCTCGGTGAGCATGCGCTCGATGGCCACCTCGGTGGGCTCCAGGTCCATGGTGACGGCGACGGTGCGGATGACGTCGGGGGTGTGGACGAGGAGGGGGGCGAGGAAGTTCACGCCGACGGGGGTCATGGGCCATTCCTTGACCCAGGCGGTGGCGTGGCACCAGGGGGCGCGGGTGGAGGACTCGCGGGTCTTGGCCTGGAGGAAGGTGGGTTCCACCGCGTCGAGTTCGGCGGGCCAGGCGTTGCGCTTGGTCATGGCCTGGATGTGGTCGATGGGGTGGTCCGGGTCGTACATGGAGTGCACGAGGGAGGCGAGGCGGCCTTGGCCGAGGGGCTGGCGGACGCGGATGTCGGCTTCGGCGAGGCGGGCGCAGATGTCGGTGAGCTCGCGGGCCATGACGATGGCGAGGCCGGAGTCGCGGTCGAGCTTGCGGCCCTTGTGGGGGGTGGAGGCGCGGGCGATGGTGACGGCTTCGGCGGCCAGGTCGCGGGTGTAGTGCATGCAGGCGACGAGGTAGGCGCGGTGCTGCTCGGAGGAGGTGGACACCATCGACTGGAGCTGGTCGTAGGAGTCGCGCAGCCAGACGGGGGCCCGGGTGTCGCCGCGCTGGGCGACGTCCTTGGCGTGGGCGTCGGGGTCGGCGGGCAGGGTGCGGGCGAGCATCTGGAGGCGGGTGACGAAGCCGTCGCCGTTGGCCACGTGCTTGAGGAGGGTGCCGAAGCGGTCGACGAGGGCTTCCTGGTCCTCGCTGTCGCGCAGGCCGACGCCGGGGCCCTCGATCTCGATGGCGGCGGTGACGGTGCGGCGGTCCGCGTGGAGGAGTACGGCGATCTCGTCGGGGCCGAAGGGGGCGGCGAGCCAGTTGATGCGGCCGATGCCGGGGGGTGGGCCGACCTCGACCTCGCGGCCGTCGGCGGCGCGGATGCCGGCTTCCATGGCGCCGGAGCGGTAGGTGGTGCCGCGGCGCAGGGTGCGCTTGTAGCTGCGGCTGATCTCGAACCAGCGGTAGAAGGTGCGGCCCTTGTACGGGACGTACACGGCGGCGAGCGCGAGCATGGGGAAGCCGACGAGGCTGACGATGCGCAGGGTGAGGTCGGGGACGAGCAGTCCGCTCATCATGCCGAAGAACGCCCCGGTGATGATGAGGGCGATCTCGCCGGTCTCGCGGTTCTTGCCGACGATCGCGTTCGGCCGGGCGCGGCCGATGAGATACGTACGGCGGGGCGCGACCGGGTGCAGCTGGTGGGACTGGGTCGTCAACGCCCGTCACCTCCTGTGTTCCTCGTGCTCGAGCTCGTGCGGGGCGGGGGTGCGGCGGAGGGGACAGATCCGCCGCCGGCCCCGCCGCCGGAGGTGGGGCGGCTGCTGTGGGCGGCCACGCCTCCGGAGAGGGGGTTGGCGGGGCGGGGCGCGCTGCCGCCGCCGTCGCCACCGCGGTGGGCGCCGCGGCTGCTGTGGGTCTTGATGCCCTGGGAGACGAGGGAGGCCGGGGAGCTGATGACGGCGGCTGCCTGGGCTCCGTCGGTGGCCTTGCTGCGGCCCGCGCGGGCGGAGGCGATCTCGTCGCCGAAGCCGGGGACGAAGCGGTAGATCATCGCCGAGGCGAAGATCGCCAGGAGGATGATGGAGAGGCCGGTGACTACGGCGGAGAAGGCGCCCGGGCCTTGTTCGCCGGTGAGGGCGCCGGCGAGGCCGAGGACTATCACGATGACCGGCTTCACGAGGATGACGGCGATCATGATGCCGGCCCAGCGGCGGACGTGGCCCCAGAGGTTGCGGTCGACGAGCCCGGAGTAGACGACGACGCCGAGGAGGGCGCCGACGTAGAGGAGGGCGGCGCGGATGAAGAGCTCGAGGAAGAGGATGCCGGCGGCGAGGACGGTGACGAGGGCGACGACGATCAGCATGATGGGGCCGCCGCCGATGTCGTCGCCCTTCTTGAGGGCCTCGGAGAAGGAGCCGAAGAAGACGTCGGTCTGGCCGCCGGTGGCGGAGGCGATGACCTCGGTGACGCCGTCGGTCGCGGAGACGACGGTGTAGAGGATCAGGGGGGTGAAGGCGGAGGCCAGGACGGTGAGCCAGAGGAAGCCGATGGCTTCGGAGATGGCGGTGGTGAGGGGGACGCCGCGGACGGCTCGCTTGGCGACGGCGAAGAGCCACAGGACGAGCGTGAGGATGGTGGAGGCGGCGAAGACGACGGCGTACTGCTTGAGGAAGGTGGCGTTGGTGAAGTCGACGTTGGCGCTGCCGTTGACCGCTTCGCTGAGCTTGGTGACGATCCAGGCGGCGGCGTCGGCGCAGCCCTTGGCGAGGGAGGCGAGGGGGTTGAGGGCGTCGGCCGGGTCGCTGGGGGCCAGGCCGGTGCGGGGGGCTCCGCTTTCGCCGCGTTCGCAGTACTCCCTGGCCGGACCGGCGATCAGCGAGCACGGGTCCTTGCTCGCGCTCGGCGAGGGCGTGGGTGTCGGGTCCGGCGCGGCCATCGCCCGCGCCGCGAGGAGAACGACCGCAGTCTGGATGGCCGCGGTGATCGCGCCGATCCTTCGGAGCGAGGGCCGGTTGCTACCGGGCATAGGTGAACCCTCCGAATTCGGTGACCGCGCTGCCGATCTCGTCGGAGGTGGAGACGGGGACGTCGCCGGTGACCGGCGTGGGGCCGTCCTTCTGTGAGGTTTCGACCACCTTCCAGTCCGAGCCGTTCCACTTGAGAGTCATCGAGATCGTGAACCAGCTGCTGGTGACGGGGCGCGTGGATTTGTCGCCGGTCAGGCCGAACATGCCGATGCACCACACATCGACCGATGCGGATCCGGCGGAGAAGTTTTTGACCTTGGCGCCAGCCGGGATGGTGCGGTTGACGAAGGTAGAACCAGTCGGGGCCAAGCCGTCCTTGGTGAGACCGATCTGGGCGAGCAGGCCCGCCGAATAGTCGGCATCGAAAGCGGCCTGGAGTCTCGTGCGGCTGCTCTCCTCCGCCATGGCGTCCACGATCGAGTGGCGCCGCGCCGGGTTGAACATGGCGTCGGAGCCCAGGGCCACCGCGAAGTTGGCGGCTGCCGACTGGGCTCCCTGCTGGTCCTGGGCGAAGCCGGAGGGCAGGCCACCCTGCTTGCCGGTGACCGGGTCCGTGCCCGTGGCGGTTGTGGAGGTGGCGGCCGGGGCGTCGTCCGCGGGGCGGTCGTCGGGGGTGTCCGGGGCCTGGTTGGCGAAGGCGATGGCGGCGATCAGGAGGACCACCACGCCGACCACGGTGACCAGGCTGCGGGGGGCGCGGGAGGTGCGGCGGGCGGGGCCGTACGGGTCGGCGGGGGCTTCCGGGAGGCGGGTACGGGTCTGGCCCGTGCCGCCGACCTCGCCGTAGCCGGCGCCGCCGTACTGGTCGTCGTTGCTCATTCCGTTTCCGCCCCCTCCGCGTCGTACGACGGTAGCGCTGGTTCCCGCGTGGATGCGGTGTGGTGAGTCCTCATCAGGTCGGGGCCACCGGTGGTCGGTCGGGCTAGACGGCCATTCCGTAGACGATCGTGAAGAGCGTGCCGAGGGAGCCGATGATGAAGACGCCCGTGAGGCCGGCCACGATCAGGCCCTTGCCCTGTTCCGCGCTGAACGTGTCGCGCAGGGCGGTCGCGCCGATGCGCTGTTTGGCCGCGCCCCAGATGGCGATGCCGAGGCAGAGGAGGATCGCCACGGCCATGACCACCTCGATCATGACCTTCGCTTCGTTGCCGAGACTGCCGAACGGCCCCCAGTTCGGGGCGATTCCGCCGATGATGGTGGTGATGTCGCCCTTTTCGGCTGCCAGGATCATGTAACTCACCGCCCCTGTATGGGTAGTTCCGGATGCCCGCTGCCCGACGGCAGGGGTCACGCACTATCTTCGCTGATGAAACCGCCGCCGTCGTCGACTTGTCGGCTCTCTTTACCCGATCTCGCGGCCCGCGACCGGCTTCCGCGCTCTGACCTGGGCCGGGCTGTCGTCCGTGCGCAAGAACGTGCGGTCACTCTGTGTATCACGGAGGGTGACGCCGGGCAATGATTGTCCTCTCGGCGTACGGGGGGTGGGGCGAGGGGCCGCCGTTCGGAGCAGCGGGGTCGCGTGTCGTTGGGCCGACTCACTGACATATGTCCGACATTCCGTCAGTAATCCATCCGTACGCGGGATC
This sequence comes from Streptomyces erythrochromogenes, assembly GCF_036170895.1. Lineage (NCBI taxonomy): Bacteria > Bacillati > Actinomycetota > Actinomycetes > Kitasatosporales > Streptomycetaceae > Streptomyces > Streptomyces erythrochromogenes. The sequence continues at coordinate 4,479,237 of NZ_CP108036.1, forward strand.
GTGGGTGAAGCTCCACGTCGTCAGGTAGGGCGACGCAGGGAGTGAAGGATGGGTTCCGTCCTCAGGGCGGGCCGGCGCTCGTGGTCGGCCGGGCGACTGGCCGTGCCGCTGGTGCTGGTGCTCGGGGGTGTTTCGGCGCCCGTGGCGGCCGCGGACGCCGCCGTCGTGCAGGAGTCAGCGGTGGCCGGGGCGTGCGGGAAGAAGACCGTGTCCGCCGCCGCGAAGGGGAAGCCGAAGGGGCGGCCGGCGCCCGCGGTACGGCCTGTCCTGCGCGGCGCGGGGGGACGAAACCCAAGGCCGAGCGGGGTCCGGCGGGGCCGCAGGGGCCTCCGGGGCCGTGCGTGGACATCGACACGGTCGGGGTGCCGGGGTCGATGTCGGGTGCCGAGTACAGCGCGGCGCTGATCCGGGGCAGGACGTACGTCGGCTACCGGAGCGCGCCGACCGGTGCCTACGCGTGGAAGGACCTGACCAACTACCGGCAGACGCCGGGGTATCCGCGCAACGCCTGCGGGGTGTTCGTCAAGGATGCCGACCGGGTCTACGTGAAGGTCCTCACCACCGCCGGGGCCGTCTTCGAGACCTCGTGCACGCTGACGCTGACCTGCACCCTGGGCTGGGCCGCGGTCATCGATCCCTGATCCTCGTGGCCGCCGCGTTGTCAGTGGGGTGCGGCAGGCTGGAGGGATGACGACTACCTGGACTCTTGCGGATCTCGAGGCGGCCATTCGGGCGGGTTGGTCCGCCGAGACCACCGAGCCGGCGGACATCAGCCGGGTGCCCTGGACTCCGGAGAATCCGGCCTGGGGGCAATGTGACATCACTGCCCTGGTCGTGCAGGACCTCGTGGGTGGGGACCTGGTGCTGGGTGAGGTGTTCCACGACGGCCGGCAGGAGGGCTACCACTGGTGGAACGTGCTGCCCGGTGGCATCCGCATCGATCTGACGCGGGAGCAGTTCCGTCGGGGTGAGACGGTCACGCCCGGGCGTGTGGTGAAGCGTCCGGGCGGGCGGCTGAACCGGCGCTGGGAGGAGTACCAGCTGCTGCGCCAGCGCGTCATCGACAAGCTGGGGCCGCTGCCGGGGGTGATGGTGGCGCAGGACGGGCGGCGCCTGGCCTACACGGACTTCGGCGGTCCGGGGGCGCCGCTGCTGGCGCTGCACGGGCACTTCGGGTCGGGGGCCGCCTTCGAGCGGCTGGCCCGGGAGGTGGGTCCGGCGTGGCGGGTGATCGCCCTGGACCAGCGGGGGCACGGGGATTCCGACCGGGCGGGGGAGTACACGCGGGAGGGGTACGTCGCGGACGCGGCCGCCCTGCTGGAGCACGTGGGGCTGGGTCCGGCGGTGGTACTGGGGCATTCGCTGGGCGGGGTCAACGCGTACCAGCTGGCCGCGCGGCGGCCGGATCTCGTGCGGGCGGTGGTGGTCGAGGACATCGGGGCGGTGGTCGACGGCGACCTGTCGTTCGCGCGGGCCTGGCCGCGGCGGGCCGAGACCCGGGCCGGGTTCCTGGCGGGGGTGGGCAGCTCGGCGCCGTATCTGGGCGGGTCGGTACGGGAGCATCCGGACGGGTGGGGGACCGCGTTCGAGGTGGAGGACATGGTGGCGTCCCAGCAGGAGCTGAACGGGGACCACTGGGAGGACTGGCTGCGGGTGCCGAGGCCGACGCTGCTGGTGCGGGGGGACCGGAGCGGGGTGCTGTCGGCGGAGCACGCGCGGGAGATGACGGTACGGAGGGCGGGGGTGCGGCTGGTTGAGCTGCCGGCGGGGCACACGGTGCGGGAGGGGGACCCGGAGGGGTACTTCGCCGCGGTGCGGGGCTTCCTGGCGCGTGTCGGCCGGGGGGACGCCGCGGCTGCGTGATCGCCGGGCCGGTCGGCCGGCCAGCCGGGGTGGCCGGATGGCCGGGGTGGCAGGGCTGCCAGGTTGGTTGTGCCGCCGCGGCGGCCGTGCGCCGGGTCGGTCGGGTCGGAGAGCCGCCGGGCCGGCGTGGCGCCGGGTGGTCCGGGCCGCTGCCTGATCGTCGGATCTGCCGAGGCGGCGCGGGACGGGCCGGGTCGTCGGGTGTCGGGGCGTTCCAGGTTCGCGGTGCCGTCGGTTCGGGCGGCGCCGTGTGTCTCCTGCCGGGGCGGCCCGTCGTCGGGCGGGCGGTGAGCGGTCCGTAGGGTGCTCCTGCGCTGCACGCCGGTGTGACGCAGGTCATGGGAACTCCGTGGCGGGTGCCGGACAGCCGACAGGAGTGACCACAGAGATGCGAACTCGGGTGCGGTCCGGGGATCCGGACGCCTATGCGGAGCTGTTCGACAGCTACTCCCGCACCCTCTACAACCATGCCTTCCGGATGACCGGGGACTGGGCCGTCGCGGAGGACGTCATGTCGGCGGCCTTCATGGAGGCGTGGCGGCTGCGCGGCACGGTCGATCCCGAGGGCGGCTCCCTCCGGCCCTGGCTGCTGGGGATCACCACCAACATCGCCCGCAACCACTGCCGCAGCAACCGCCGCTTCCGGGCCGCCGCCGCCGCGGCCGCAGCGGCGGCGGGTGCCGCGTCCGTGCCCGACCACGCAGAAGAGGTGGCCGGCCGGATGGACGACCGGCAGCACATCGCGGCCACGCTGGCGCAGTTGAGTGCGCTGCGCGGACCCGAGCGCGAGGTCCTCCTGCTGTGCCTGTGCGAGGGCCTGGAGTACGCCGAGGCCGCGCGGGTCCTCGGCATCCCCGTCGGAACCGTGCGCTCCCGGCTGTCCCGGGCCCGTACGAAGCTGCGCAAACTCGCCGACGCGGAACTGAAGAAGAACAGACGGGAACTCGCGGCTCGGGCCCGACAGACATATGACGACCGCGCGAAGACGGTCCGGTCCGCACAGGAGGGAATCTGATGAACGCCGACCTTTCCCGGCGCCACCCGGCCGGCCGGGAGGAGGACTCCCTCCCCCTGCCGTTCGCCGAACGGGAACTGCCTGCGGGCCGCCACCAGTTCCACAAGGAGCGACTGATGGCCCAGATCCACGAAGACCTCCGAGCCGCCGACGCCGGCGGCACCACCGGCACGGTCAGGCCCGTTCGCAAGGCGAGGCGCAGGCCCTTCCTGAACCGTGCGTTCCTCGTGCCCGCCGCGGCCTTCGCCCTGGCCGGAGCGCTCGCCGCCGGTTTCCTCACCTACGTGGACCAGGGCGGGGCGGACGGAACCGGCTCCACGATCGCCACGGGTCCGGCGATGACCACCCGCATCGGCGCCGCCGACGACGGCAAGGGAACGCCGCAGCTCCTGGACCGCATCTCCCTGGCGGCCGCCTCGGTCGGCGGTGGGTCGAAGGTGCGCGCGGACCAGTTCATCTACATCGGGAGCAAGACGGCCACCACCTACGTGAAGAGTTCCGGGAACAAGAACACCCTGGTCAGCGAAGAGCTGCACATGCGCCACCAGTGGAACTCCCCGGACGGCCTCGACGGCTGGCTGATCGAGCCCGGCAACACCGGTCCGAAGGGCGTGACGCTGGGGGGGAAGAACGAGAAGGGCGAGACCCCGACTCCGTACCTCAACGCGCCGTCCTACAACTACCTCGCCGGGCTGCCCACCGATCCCGACGTGCTGCTGAAGAAGATCTACGAGGAGACCCGGGGGATGGGCCGCGGGCCCGACCAGGAAGCCTTCACCACCATCGGCGACCTGCTGCGCTCCAGCCTTCCGCCGGCCGAGCTCACCGTCGCGCTCTACAAGGCCGCGGCGAAGATCCCCGGTGTGGTGGTCGTGGACGACGCGGTCGACGCCGCGGGGCGCCACGGGCTCGCGGTCGCCCGGCTCGACGAGCAGAGCGGGCAGCGGGAGGAGTGGATCTTCGATCGGCAGACGCTCACCTACCTCGGTGAGCGGACCGTCCAGGTGCGGGGTGAGGCCGGCGAGGGGGGACTGATCAAGCCGGGCACGGTCGTGTTCACCACCGCAGTGATGACCCGGACCGTCGTCGACCGGATGAAGGAGATTCCGGCTTCGGCCGGCTGACCCTTCGCCTGCCGCGGGCTTGGCGGATCCGGGGGCCTTCCGTTGCGTTGCCGGGTGCGGCGCCGTGGCGGGGGCGCTGCCCCCGGGCCCCCGGGCCCCCGCGCCTCGATCGCAGGCGGGGCTGAAGGACCGGGGCTCCGCGTGCCGAGTGCAGGCCGGGTCAGGTCCAGTGGGTGGGGCGGGTGAGGGTGGCGGGGATGTGGGTCTTCGGGTCGCCGTGGGCCGCGTTCAGTTGGGGCTGGGTGAGGAAGACGGCGTCGCGGAGGTCCGCGCCGCGCAGGTCGGCGTCGCGGAGGTCTGCGCCGATCAGGTCGGCGGTGCGGAGGTCGGCGCGGGAGAGGTCGGCGGCGATCAGGTAGGCGCCGCGGAGGTTCGCCCCGCGCAGGTTGGCCCCGGAGAGGCGGGCGCCCATCAGGTCGGCGCCGCGGTGGTTCTTCTTGCGGCCCGGCACCTTGGCCCGTACGAGCTCGCTGGTTTCGAGCAGCAGGGTGTTGACCCGGCCGCGCAGGGCCGCGACGTCCAGGGCGGCGAGGGCCGCGGCGTCGGCGCGCGTCCACTGCTCCGTCTCGGCGAGCACGCGGCGCAGGCCGGGGTGGACCGGGGCCGCGTCGGGCAGGCCCAGGGCCTGGTCCACGTAGAAGAGCAGTTCGTGCAGCTGCCGCATCACCGGGAAGGCGTCGAACATCTCCGCCCGGGTCTCGGGGTGGGTGCGCCAGTCGCGGCCGCCGAAGGTGACCTGGGAGATCTGCTGGCCCGCGCCGAAGCAGTCGAAGACGGTGCAGCCCTGGAAGCCCTGGTCGCGCAGCCGGGTGTGGATGCCGCAGCGGAAGTCCTCCCGGAGGTTCTTGCAGGGGGTTCCGGCGGCCTTGTTCACGGCGAAGTCGTTGGACTTGGCGAACGGCAGGGCGACGCAGCAGAGCGCGAAGCAGTTCGCGCAGTCGGCTTGCAGGAGGGGGAGGGGAAGGCTCTGGGGCACGTCCTCATTGTCGCCGGTCGGAGGCGGTCAGGCGCATCCGGTGGACGCTCCAGGGCATGCCGTCGACCGTCTCGACCGCTTCGAGGGTCTCCGTCGTGCGGAAGCCGAGCTTCTCGTATACGCGCAGCGCCGCCGTGTTGTGGGTCCAGACGCCCAGGGCGATCTCCGGGAGGGCCAGCTCGTCGAAGCCGAGGGAGACGGCGAGTGAGACGAGCCTCTCGCCCAGGCCCCGGCCGCGGGCCTCGGGCGCGATCAGGACGCGGCCCAGGCGGCCGTCGACGAGGGAGATGTGCCCGACCGGGGCGGCGTCCGGGGAGACGGCGGTCCACGTGCGGCGGCCGGGCTCGGCGGCGTACGCGGCGAGCTGGGCGTCGTCCAGGGGCCAGGTGAAGTGGGGGCCGGCCCAGGTCATGAGCTCGACGGGGCCGGGTACCCAGCTGCGCAGGGCGGGGGCGTCGTCGGCCGGGCGGAAGGGGCGCAGGACGAGCGGCTGCGAAGGGTTCATACGCCAAGTGTGCTCTGTGGAACAAGGGTTGATCGAGAGGAGAGGGGCGGCGAGCATCGCCGTATGACAGAAGTGATCGCAGTCGCCGTCATCACCCTGCTCGCCGTGATCAGTCCCGGCGCCGATTTCGCCATGGTGGTCCGCAACAGCTACCTCTACGGGCGGCCCACCGGGCTGTTCGCCGCCGCCGGGGTCGCGGCCGGCGTGCTGGTCCACGTCTCGTACACGATGCTCGGGGTCGGTCTGCTGATCGCCTCCTCCACCGCGCTGTTCACCGTGATCAAGCTGGCGGGTGCGGCCTACCTGGTGTGGATCGGGATACGGACCTTCCGGGCGCGGGCGGAGGTGACCGTGGACCTGGAGTCGAAGCCGCAGCTGACCCGGCTGGGGGCGATGCGGTCGGGGTTCCTGACCAATGTGCTGAATCCGAAGACGACGCTGTTCGTGGTGTCGACCTTCACGCAGGTGGTCGATCCGGGTACGCCGCTGTGGCAGCAGGCCGGCTACGGGCTGTTCATGTCGGCGGCGCACCTGGGGTGGTTCGGGGCGGTGGCGGTGTTCTTCTCCGTCTCCAGCCTGCGCGAGCGGATGCTGAAGGCGCAGAAGACGCTGAACCGGGCCATCGGGTCGGTGCTGGTGGGGCTGGGGGTGGGTTTGGGGTTCGCCCGTTGAGGGGCGGATCGGGGCTGGTGCCGCTGGTTACCTGTCGGTAGCGTGCAGGGCATGGGCACTGGCGAGGGGTTCTTCGAACGACGTGACGCCGGGCGGTTCACCGCCACCGAGTACACGCGCGGGCCGTGGGACGCGGGCTCGCAGCACGCCGGTCCGCCGGCCGCCCTGCTGGGGCGGGCCGTCGAGGAGCGGCCGGGTGCGCGCGCGGACATGCGGATCGCCCGGATCACGTACGAGATCCTGCGCCCGGTGCCGATCGGCGAGCTGGAGGTCACCACCAGCGTGCTGCGCTCCGGTCGCAGCACCGAGGTCGTCGAGGCCGCCGTCGCCCCGGTGGGTGCCGCGCCCGTGATGCTGGCCCGGGCCCTGCGGATCCGGGTCGCCGAGGAGTGCGTACCGGCCGTGGTGAGCGGGCCGCAGCTGCCGACGCCGGGGGAGGTGGAGGTGACGCCGTTCTTCCCGGTGCCGTGGGAGACCGGCTACCACTCGGCCATGGAGACCCGGTTCACCGAGGGCGCCTTCGTCGAACCGGGACCCGGAACCTGCTGGATGCGGATGAAGGTGCCGCTGATCGCCGGGGAGGAGACCAGGCCGCTGGACCGGGTGCTGATCGCCGCCGACTCGGGCAACGGGATCAGCGCGGTGATGGACTTCGGGGCCTATGTCTTCATCAACAGCGACCTGACCGTCCACCTGCACCGCCATCCGGTGGGCGAGTGGGCGTGCGTGGAGGCCCGTACGAGCGTGGACGCGGCCGGCATCGGCCTGGCGGACGCGCAGCTCCACGACGAGAAGGGCCCGATCGGGCGGAGCGCGCAGAGCCTGTACGTCGCGCCGCGCTGAAACGGTGCCCGGGGCCAACCCCGTTGCGGTGCGGCGGAGTCGGTGTGGCAGCCTCGTGTGGATGGACGCACTGAGGGGGACCGACCCGGCCCGTATCGGGGAGCACACGCTGCTGGCCAGGCTCGGGGCCGGGGGCATGGGGCAGGTGTACCTCGGGCGTTCGCCCGGCGGGCGGCTGGTCGCGGTCAAGGTGATCCGGGACGAGATCACCGGGCACCCGGAGGCGCTGGCACGGTTCCGGCGGGAGGCCGAGACGGTGCGGGCGGTCAGGTCGGCCTACACGGCGAACCTGATCGACGCCTCGCTCGCGTCCGCGCCGTACTGGCTGGCCACGGAGTACGTGGCCGGGCCCACGCTGGCCCGGGCGGTCGCGGCCCGCGGGGCCCTGCCGGTGGGCACCTGCCTGCGGCTGTTCGCGGCCCTTGCGGAGGGGCTGGCGAGCGTCCACGCGTACGGGGTGACGCACCGGGACCTGAAGCCGCAGAACGTCATCCTGGGCGTGCAGGGCCCGCAGCTGATCGACTTCGGCATCGCCAAGGGGGTCGGGGCCACCGCGCTCACCCAGGACGGGCAGGCCCCGGGCACGCCCGGGTTCACGGCGCCGGAGGTGCTCGTCGGCGGTGGGACCGGGGACGGCGGGGCGGACGTCTTCGCCCTGGGCGCGACGATGGCCTACGCGGCGACCGGGCGCCCGCCGTACGGGACGGGCGACGCGGCGACGGTGAGCTACCGGGCCGTGCACGAGCCGGTGGACGTGGCCGGGGTGGAGCCGGGCCTGGCGGCACTGATCGGGGCCTGCGTGGCGAAGGACCCGGCGGCGCGGCCCGGCCTGCCGGAGGTCATCGCCCGGTGCGGGGTGCGGGACGCGCTGGTGGACGATCCGGTGTACCTCGGCTTCGGCGAGCTGGGCGAGGCCGTACCGGTGCACGAGATGCGGACGCAGGGGCCGGGTCTCCCGTACGGCTACACGCCGACCGACCACGCGGCCCCGGCCGCGGCCGCGGCCCCGGCGGGGCGTGGGCGGGCGGGCGTGTGGGTGGCGGCCGTGGCGGTGGCCGCGGCCCTGTCGCTGGCCGCCTGGAAGCTGGTCCCGTTGGGCGGGGAGGACGGTGAGGCGGGCCGGGGCGAGGACACCTCGGCGGGTGCCGCGGGCACCCCCGCCAGGATCCCGGGCGCGGGGGGCGTCGGCGCCGCGCCTTCCGCGTCCGGGGGCGCCGCCGTCAAGCCGCCGGCCGAGTACATCGAGGGCAACCGGATCTCGCGCTACTTCTGGCTGCCTTCCACCGACCCGGAGCGCGCGGCGCACGGCACCGGCGCGTGCAACCTGGGGCCGGAGCAGAAGCCGCCGGGTGCGGACTTCCAGGCGGGCGCCGAGGTCTCGGGCAAGTCCGTGAAGATCAGCATGCGGGTCAAGTACGCCGAGAGCAGCCCGACCAAACCCGATCCGTACTACGTGTCGGTGGCGGTCAGGGCCCCGCACGACCTCGACCCGCAGACCGGACAGCCGTTCCCGATGGACAACCGGGCCGTGGGCTTCACCAGCAAGCCCGTCGACGTCTACGGCAAGTGGAAGACGGGCGAGTACCTGACGCTCACGTATCCGGACGACTTCGCGGAGCACGTGAACGGCAAGACGTACCCCGGCGTGCCCCTGGCCAATGACCCGGGGGACTGGACGCTGGTCTTCTACCACGTCGAGGATGACCCTACGAAGTACGCGAGCATCCACTGCACGGGTTTCCGAGTGAAGTAAGTGGAGTAGCGGATCCGGCGACACGGGCGATTCGCACGTGAAAGCGACGGGCATGGGGGAGGGTTGACGGGTGCGCAGATTCTGGATGGCCGGCGGGATCGGGATCGGGCTGTGTCTGACCTTCGTGGCGCTCCTCGTGGTGGGGACCTACTCGGCGGCGGCGGGGCTCGTGGGATCGGGTGCCGGCGGCCGTGCCGTGGGCCTGACGAAGGGGGCCGTGCCCGCGAAGTACCAGGCCCTGGTGGAGAAGTGGGGCAACCTCTGCCCGGCCATCAGTCCGCCGCTGCTCGCCGCGCAGCTGTACTCCGAGAGCGGCTGGAACCCGAGCGCCGTCAGCCCGGCGGACGCGCGGGGCATCGCGCAGTTCATCCCGGGCACCTGGGCGGGCCACGGCATCGACGGGGACGGGGACGGGGACCGGGACATCTGGGACCCGAACGACGCGATCCCCTCGGCCGCTTCGTACGACTGCGAGCTGGCCCAGGACGTGCGGAGCGTGCCGGGTGACGCGACGTCGAACATGCTGGCCGCCTACAACGCCGGCGCCTACGCGGTCATCAAGTACGGGGGAGTGCCGCCGTACAAGGAGACCCAGGGGTACGTGAAGGCCATCACCACCCTGGCCAAGAGCTTCGCGCGGCCCGTGGGCCGGGTGGCGCCCTCGCAACAGGCCGCCGGGGCGATCTACTTCGCGCAGAAGCAGCTGGGCACGCCGTACCTGTGGGGCGGCAACGGTACGCCCGACCAGGGCGGGCGGTTCGACTGCTCGGGGCTGACCAAGGCCGCGTACGAGACGGTCGGGATCGAGCTGCCGCGTGTGGCCAACGACCAGTACAACGCCGGCCCGCACCCCTCGCGCGACGAACTCCTCCCCGGGGACCTGGTGTTCTTCTCCGATGATCTGACGAACTCCCGGGAGATCCGGCACGTCGGGCTCTACGTGGGCGGCGGATACATGATCAACGCCCCGTTCACCGGAGCGGTCATCCGCTTCGACAAGATCGACACTCCCGACTACTTCGGAGCGACCCGCGTGACGAAGGACGGGGCGGAATCCCTTCCGGTCCGGTCCGGCACCGGCCGGCCGTCCTAGCAACTCTCCGTAATGCAAAGGCCGTGAGCTGCGACGACCAGTCACTCTTCGATAACGTTGCCGTGATCATTCGGTGGAGAGTGGAACCCGGTCGTCAGAACGGGCGTTCCATGAACGCGGGGGTTGATCAAGTGGGTGTCGAAGGGGCGCGCACCCGGGTGCGCCCGCAGGGGAACCACGGCAAGAGCAAGGGGCCGCGTCACCATGGCTGGACTCACAACAGGTGGGCCGAACGTGGATGTCAGCCTGCTGTACGAGGTCAACGGAGCGGCCCGGCGGGCCCCCGCGTGGCTGGACAGCGCCGTGAGCCTGGCCGGTGAGTACGGGATCCTGCTGGCCCTGGTGCTGCTGGTCCTGTGGTGCTGGCGCGGCGCCCGCCGACAGGACGAGTCCGCCGCCGCCGAATCCTTCACCGCGCTGGTGTGGGCCCCCCTCGCCGCCGGCCTGGCCCTGCTCGTGAACGTTCCGCTGCGTGAACTCGTCGGCCGGCAGCGACCGTTCCGCCAGCACGAGGGGCTGCAGGTCCTCGACCCCGGCTGGGGCGCGGGACTGGGGAACACCGAGTTCTCGTTCGTCAGCGGCCACACCACCGTCGCGATGGCCCTGGGCGTGGGCCTGTTCGTGGCCAACCGCAAGCTCGGGACCCTGGGGATCGGGCTGGCCCTCGTCGAGGGCCTCTGCCGCGTCTACATGGGTGTGAACTACCCGACCGACGTGATCGGCGGGCTCGCGCTCGGCACGGCCGTGGTCCTCGTGCTCGCTCCGCTCGCGCTGGCCCTGCTGAACCCGGTGGTCCGGGCGGTGGCCGGCTCCCGGCGCTTCGGACGGCTCGTACGGGCCGGTGACCGGGCGCGGCCCCTGCCGGTCGACCTCGCGCAGCCCCGGACCCCGCCCGCGGGCCGGTGCCCGCAGGACAAGGACCTCGCCGCCTGACGAAGGCCCGGCCGGACGCGGCCGGAGGCTCGGCCCGTCAGCCCGTCCCGTACGAATCCCATACGGCGAGCAGCGCGGCCGTCAGCAGGCACAGCGCGGCCACCCCGAAGCACACCCGGACCGCCCGCGGCCGGGGCCGGGGCGTCACTGGTCACCCGCGTCGGTGTCGCCCTCGCGGCGGTAGCGGGAGCGCAGCCAGAGCCCGGTGGCCAGGGCGGCGGCGGAGGTGAGCCCGACGGCCAGGGCCACGTCGGCCGGGCTGTCCGCCGAGCCCACGGGTCTGGCCCACGCCGCGGCGGCCGGGGCGAACGCGAGGAGCAGGGCCCAGAGAAGGGCCGCGAGGCGGGCTGCGGAACCTGGCATGAGTCAAGGGCATCCGCTGCGGCGCGCCCCGGCCAGCCGGGCCGTCCGAACGGGCGAGAGCCGTCAGGCGGTGTCCGTGGCCTCGTGGGCGGCGGCGTCCTTGCGGGCCAGGTCGCGGGAGCGGCGGGCCGGCCCCTTCCAGCCGCAGGAGCAGACGGCCAGGCAGAACGATCCGCGGTCGGCGGTGGAGGTGGTGTGGACGGTCGGAGTCCGGGGCTGCGACTGCGGCCACGGGGGCGGTACGGAGTCGAGCGCAGGGACCGGTGTCGCGTCGATGTGCGGTTCCACTTCTCCACGGTACCCGGGGCGGGCGGGGGCGGGGGAGGGCGCCCCCGTGACGGGAGACCCGGGGCCTCGTTAAGCGGAGCGGGTGGGGACCTCGGGCAAGCAGCGGTCATGCGTTGGGGGTTGGCAGGCGATGGTGGTTCACCGGCACAAGAGGCTGCGCGGGCGCGCGGCCGAGGTGGTGCTCGCCGCCGGAGTCACCCTGGCGGTCACGGCGACGAGCGGGTGCGCCGGAGGCGGCACAAGCGACGACCGGTCCCCGGCGGAAGCGGCCTCGGTGGTCCGCGGGGCCGCCGACGCCCTGGCGCGTACGGGCAGCGCCCGGGCCCGTACGGCCATGGAGATGGCCACGGGCGGGACCCGGGTCACCATCCGCGGTGAGGGCGGCGTCGACTTCAAGAGGCGGATGGGGCAGCTCCTTGTGCTGCTCCCGGCCGATGTGAAGGGCGAGGACGAGCACCGGCCCATCACCGAGCTCCTCGTGCCGGGTGCGCTCTACATGAAGAACCGCGGCGCGGGCGTCCCCGCCGACAAGTGGGTGCGCGTGGACACGACGACCCTCGCCGACGGGAACCTGGTCACCGGTGGGGCCACCGACCCGCTGATCGCGGCCGAGCTGCTGCGGGCCGCGCAGGAGGTGACGTACGTGGGGGAGACCGAGGTGGCGGGGACCAAGGTGCGGCACTACCGGGGGACCACCGACATCGGGCGGGCCGCGGTGAGCGCGTCGGCGGAGATGCGCGGGGCGCTGGCGGCAGCGGCGAAAGGGTTCAGCAAGGACACGGTGCCCTTCGACGCGTACCTGGACGAGGAGGGGCGGCTGCGGAAGGTCCGGCACCGCTTCACCTATGTCAACAATGGCGTGATCGATGTGTCATCGACCACGCTGCTGTACGGATTCGGAACGCCGGTGACCGTCGTATTGCCCGCGAGCAGGGACATTTATGCCGGAAAGATCGCCGACTAGTGGGGCGGGCGGTCCGGGAGCGGCGCGATCGGGCCATGGCCGGGTATCCGGAAATGGTCCATCCGTGTCATGCGGGGGGATGGGCGTCCTCCCTACGCTGAGAAGCCGGGCGCCGGCACGTGGTGCGGCATGACCGATGACGGCCGGTGGCCGGTGGCAGATTGAGGTGACACGCGTGACTCCCGCAGGCGGTTCGACGGTGCAGGACCACGTGGCGCTCGCCGAGATCGAACTGTGCGGTGAGCTGATCATCGCCGCGTCCGCGGCCGCCGAGGACCGGCTGAGCCTGGACCGCATCGACGAGGTCCTGCTGGGCCGCTAGTGCTGTGGCCGCACACGGGGTGCCGCTCAGGCCCCGCACCGCGACCTCCGGCGGCGGGGCCGGGGCACGGCTCAGGTGCGCAGGAGCCGCGCGATGGCCTTGGTGGCCTCCTCGACCTTGGCGTCGATCTCGGCGCCGCCCTTGACCGCGGCGTCGGCGACGCAGTGGCGCAGGTGTTCCTCCAGCAGCTGGAGCGCGAAGGACTGGAGCGCCTTCGTGCTGGCCGAGACCTGGGTGAGTATGTCGATGCAGTAGACGTCCTCGTCGACGAGCCGCTGGAGGCCGCGGATCTGCCCCTCGATCCGGCGCAGTCGCTTGAGGTGCTCGTCCTTCTGGTGGTGGTAGCCGTGGACGGCCCCGGCCCCGGCCCCGGCCCCGGCCCCGGCCCCGGCCCCGGCCCCGGCGTCGTGGGAGGTGCCCGGGGTGGCCGCCGTACCGGACGCGTCTCCGGGGCCCTCCGCCTCGATGGTCGTCATAGGTCCTCCCGTGGTCCGGAACGAGGGGGATGGATACCCCTCATGGGTATAGGATACCGGGCTCGCGCCCGCCGGGCAGGGGCCCGTGGTCCTCACTCTGCCTGATGGAGGACACTGGGGAACGGCCGGTTAGCCGTGGCCGGGGGATGCGCCTAGCATCAGCCTGACCGAATCCGATGCACCCCGAGGACCTCACGTGCGATTTCGTCTGACCCCCAGGGAGACGAGCTTCTACGACATGTTCGCCGCATCCGCGGACAACATCGTCACGGGCTCCAAGCTCCTGATGGAACTGCTCGGAGCGGACACCTCCGCCCGGGCCGAGATCGCGGAACGGATGCGGGCGGCGGAGCACGCGGGGGACGACGCGACCCACGCGATCTTCCACCAGCTGAACTCCTCCTTCATCACGCCGTTCGACCGCGAGGACATCTACTCCCTGGCGTCGTCGCTCGACGACATCATGGACTTCATGGAGGAGGCCGTCGACCTCGTCGTCCTCTACAACGTCGAAGAGCTTCCCAAGGGCGTAGAGCAGCAGATCGAGGTCCTGGCGCGGGCGGCCGAGCTGACCGCCGAGGCCATGCCGCACCTGCGGACGATGGACAACCTCACCGAGTACTGGATCGAGGTCAACCGGCTGGAGAACCAGGCCGACCAGATCCACCGCAAGCTGCTCGCGCACCTCTTCAACGGCAAGTACGACGCCATCGAGGTGCTGAAGCTCAAGCAGATCGTCGACGTGCTCGAAGAGGCGGCCGACGCGTTCGAGCACGTCGCGAACACGGTGGAGACCATCGCGGTCAAGGAGTCCTGAACCTCGTGGACACCTTCGCTCTGGTCGTGACCATCGGTGTCGCGCTCGGTTTCACATATACGAACGGTTTCCACGACTCGGCGAACGCGATCGCGACCTCGGTCTCGACGCGTGCCCTGACCCCGCGCGCCGCCCTCGCGATGGCCGCGGTGATGAACCTCGCCGGCGCCTTCCTGGGCAGCGGCGTGGCCAAGACGGTCAGCCAGGGTCTGATCGAGACGCCGCACGGCTCCACGGGCATGTGGATCCTCTTCGCGGCGCTGGTCGGCGCGATCGTCTGGAACCTGATCACCTGGTACTTCGGCCTGCCCTCGTCCTCCTCGCACGCCCTCTTCGGCGGCATGGTGGGTGCGGCCCTGGCCGGCGGCACGGAGGTGATCTGGTCGGGCGTGGTCGACAAGGTCGTCATCCCGATGTTCGTCTCGCCGGTCGTCGGCCTGGTCGTCGGCTACCTGGTGATGGTGGTCATCCTGTGGATGTTCCGCCGGTCCAACCCGCACAAGGCCAAGCACGGCTTCCGTATCGCACAGACGGTGTCGGCGGCCGCGATGGCGCTCGGCCACGGTCTGCAGGACGCGCAGAAGACGATGGGCATCGTCGTGATGGCCCTGGTCATCGCCGACGTGCAGACCTCCGACGCGCCGATCCCGGTGTGGGTCAAGGTCGCGTGTGCCGTGATGCTGTCGCTGGGTACGTACGCGGGTGGCTGGCGCATCATGCGTACGCTCGGCCGCAAGATCATCGAGCTGGACCCGCCGCAGGGCTTCGCGGCGGAGACCACCGGCGCCTCGATCATGTTCGGCTCGGCCTACCTCTTCCACGCGCCGATCTCCACCACCCACGTGATCACCTCGGCGATCATGGGTGTGGGTGCGACGAAGCGCGTCAACGCGGTGCGCTGGGGCGTCGCCAAGAACATCATCCTGGGCTGGTTCATCACGATGCCGGCCGCGGCCCTGGTCGCGGCGATCAGCTTCTGGATCGTGAACCTGGCCTTCGGCTAGCGGCGCTGCCGCCCCCTGCTGGGGGTCCGGGGGTGATCCCCCGGGGGATGCAGTATCACGATGCCGGCCGCGGCCCTGGTCGCGGCGATCAGCTTCTGGATCGTGAACCTGGCCTTCAGCTAGTTCCGGTCGTACGGACACGAAAGCGGGCCGGCTCCCCCCACCCAGGGGGAGCCGGCCCTCTTTCTTTCTTCCGCCCTTGCGGTGGCACCGCCATGCAGCACCGCAGGACGCTCTCACATCTCGCTCTAGCCGAAGCGGCCCGAGATGTAGTCCTCGGTCGCCTGCACGGACGGGTTCGAGAAGATCCGGTCCGTGTCGTCGATCTCGATGAGCTTGCCGGGCTGGCCGACCGCCGCGAGGTTGAAGAAGGCGGTGCGGTCGGAGACGCGGGCGGCCTGCTGCATGTTGTGCGTCACGATGACGATCGTGAAGCGCTCCTTGAGCTCGCCGATCAGGTCCTCGATCGCCAGGGTGGAGATCGGGTCGAGGGCCGAGCAGGGCTCGTCCATCAGCAGGACCTCGGGCTCGACCGCGATGGCGCGGGCGATGCACAGACGCTGCTGCTGGCCGCCGGAGAGGCCCGAGCCGGGCTTGTTCAGGCGGTCCTTGACCTCGTTCCAGAGGTTGGCGCCCTTGAGGGAGCGCTCCACGATGTCGTTCAGCTCGGACTTCTTGAAGCTGCCGTTCAGCCGCAGGCCCGCCGCCACGTTGTCGAAGATCGACATGGTGGGGAAGGGGTTCGGGCGCTGGAAGACCATGCCGACCGTGCGGCGGACCGCTACGGGGTCCACGCCGGCGCCGTACAGGTTCTCGTCGTCCAGCATCACCTTGCCCTCGACGCGGCCGCCGGGGGTGACCTCGTGCATGCGGTTGAGGGTGCGCAGGAAGGTGGACTTGCCGCAGCCGGAGGGGCCGATGAAGGCCGTCACCGAGCGGGGTTCAACGGTCATCGAGATGTCGTCGATGGCCTTGTGGGTGCCGTAGAAGGCGGACAGTCCGCTGACGTCGATTCGCTTCGCCATGAGGGGTCACTTCGCTTTCATACAGTCGCGTCAGCGACCGGTCTTCGGGGCCTTCCAGCGGGCGATGCCGCGGGCCACCAGATTGAGGATCATGACGAAGGCGATCAGGACGAGCGCTGCGGCCCATGCCCGGTCGTAGGAGGCGTCACTGCCGACCTTGTACTGCTCCCAAATGTAGAGCGGGAGCGAGGACTGGGCGCCTTCGAAGGGGTTGCCGTTGATCAGCTGGGTGCCGAAGACCAGCAGCATGATCGGGGCGGTCTCACCGGCGATGCGGGCGACGGCCAGCATCAGACCGGTGGCGATGCCGCCGATGGCCGTGGGGAGGACGACCTTGAGGATCACGCGCCACTTCGGCACACCGAGGGCCAGGGCGGCCTCGCGCAGCTCGTTCGGGACGAGCTTGAGCATCTCTTCGGTGGAGCGGACCACGACGGGCATCATCAGGATCGACAGGGCCATCGCGCCGGCGAAGCCGGAGGGCCCGAAGCCGAGTGCCAGGTTCCAGGTCGTCAGGATGAACAGGCCCGCGACGATGGAGGGGATGCCGGTCATGACGTCGACGAAGAAGGTCACGGCCTTGGCGAGCGTGCCCTTGCCGTACTCGACGAGGTAGACGGCGGTCAGCAGGCCGATCGGCGCCGCGATCAGGGTGGCGAGGGCGATCTGCTCGATGGTGCCGAGCAGCGCGTGGTAGACGCCGCCGCCCTCCTCGAAGCTGGTCACGCCGTTCATCGAGTGCGTCAGGAAGTCGGCGCTGAAGACCTCGATGCCGCGGCTGATCGTGGTCCAGATCAGCGAGAGCAGCGGGATGACGGCGAGGACGAAGGAGACCCACACGACGGAGGTCGCGATGCGGTCCTTGGCCTGGCGGCGGTTCTCGATCACCGCGCTGGCGGTGTACGTGATCGCGAGGAACAGGATGGCCGCGATCAGACCCCACTGGATCTTGCTGTCGAGGCCGAAGAGGACGCCGGTGCCGCAGCCGAGGGCGATCGAGAGGACCGCGATGCCGGCCGGGGCCCAGCGGGGCAGGCCGCCTCGGGTGAGGCCGGCGGGTGCGGCGGACCGGGGGGCCCTGGAGGGCCGCTGGTCCTGGAGTGCGTGGCTCATCAGGCGTTCGCCCCCGAGAAGTCCTTGCGGCGAGCGATGATCAGGCGAGCTGCACCGTTGACCAGCAGGGTGAGCAGGAAGAGGACCAGACCGGAGGCGATCAGCGCGTCCCGGCCGAACTCGTTGGCCTCGTCGAACTTCGCGGCGATGTTCTGCGCGAACGTGCCGCCGCCCGGGTCGAGGATGTGGCCGGAGATCAGGAAGCTCGGCGAGAGGACGGTGGCGACGGCCATGGTCTCGCCGAGCGCGCGGCCGAGGCCGAGCATCGAGGCGGAGATGACGCCGGAGCGGCCGAAGGGCAGCACCGACATCCGGATGACCTCCCAGCGGGTCGCGCCGAGGGCCAGGGCGGCCTCCTCGTTCATGCGCGGGACCTGGAGGAAGACCTCGCGGCTGACGCTGGTCACGATCGGCAGGATCATGATCGCGAGCAGGATGCCGACGGTGAAGAGCGAGCGCGCGACGCCGACCTGGGTCTTGTCGAAGACGTAGGTCCAGCCCAGGTACTCGTCGAGCCAGAGGTTCAGGCCTGCCAGCTGCGGGACGAGGAAGAGGGCGCCCCAGATGCCGTAGATGATCGACGGCACGGCGGCCAGCAGGTCGACCACGTAGGCGATCGGCGCGGCGAGCCTGCGCGGCGCGTAGTGCGAGATGAAGAGGGCGATGCCGACGGCGATCGGAACCGCGATGACCATCGCGATGATCGAGCTGACGACGGTGCCGAAGAGCAGGACGGCGATGCCGAAGACGGGCGGGTTGGCCGACGCGTTCCAGTCGAAGGTGGTGAGGAAGTTCCCCTCGTTCTTCGACAGTGCGATCGAGGCGCGGTAGGTGAGGAAGACGGCGATCGACGCCATGATCACCAGGAGCAGGATGCCGGAGCCCTTGGAGAGCCCGGCGAAGATCTTGTCACCGGCGCGGCCGGTGGGCCTCTTGCTCGTGGAGACAGGCGGAGCCGTGTCTATCTGGGTGGGTGTGGTGGAAGCCATGGTCTTTCCGGTCTGTGTGGGGGGCAGGCCCCCTGGCGGCGGTGCACCGGATTTCCCCCGGGTGGAGGGGAAGGGGCTCCGGGGCCGGTCCGCCCGGTCCCCGGACGGGGGGAGGGGACGGACCGGGCCTCGGAGCTGAGGACTAGCTGAGCGAGTTGATGACCTCGCGGACCTTGGCGTTGATCTCGGCCGGGATCGGCGCGTAGCCGTTCTCGAGGAGGATCTTCTGGCCCGCGTCGGACGCGGTGTAGTTCAGGAAGGACTTGACGGTCGGCAGGGTCTCCGGCTTGTTGCCCTTGTCGCAGACGACCTCGTAGGTGACCAGGACGATCGGGTACGCGCCCTCGGCCTTGGTGGTGTAGTCGAGCTTGAGCGCCAGGTCCGAGCCGGTGCCGGCGATCTTGGCGGCGGCGATGGCCTTGGAGGCGTTCTCGCCGGTGGCCTTGACCGGGGCGGCGGCGCCCGTGTTCAGGTCGACCGTCTTGATGCCCTGGGCGCTGGCGTAGGAGAGCTCGAAGTAGCCGATGGCACCGTCGACCTGCTTGACCTGGGTCGCGACACCGGAGGAGCCGGAGGCGCCGAGGCCGCCCGGGGCCGGCCACTTCTTCGCGGCCTCGTACGGCCATGCGTCACCGGCGGTGGCCTTGAGGTACTTGCCGAGGTTCTCGGTGGTGCCCGAGTCCTCGGAGCGGTGGAAGTGCTGGATGGCGGTGGAGGGAAGCGTGACGCCGGGGTTCAGCTTCTTGATCGCCTCGTCGTCCCACTTCTTGATCTTGTCGTTGAAGATGTTGGCGATCGTGGCGGCGTCAAGGTTCAGCTTGTCCACGCCCGCGACGTTGAAACCGAGGGCGATCGGGCCGCCGACCATCGGCAGGTCGATGCCCTGGCCGCCGGTGCAGATCTTCTTCGACTCCTCGACCTGCTCCGGCTTCAGCGCCGAGTCGGAGCCGGCGAAACCGACGGTGCCCTGGTTGAAGGCGACGATGCCCTCACCGGAGGAGGAGGACTTGTAGTTCACCTCGACGCCGGAGCAGGCGGCCATGTAGTTCTTCACCCACAGGTCGACCGCGTTCTTCTGCGCGGAGGAGCCGGAGGCGAGCAGCTTGCCCTTGGCGCCCTCGCACTTGATGTCGCCCGCGGCCGGAGCGGCGGCCTTGGACGCGCCGTCGCCGGTCTTGGTGTTGTCGTCCGAGCCGCACGCCGTGAGGACCAGGGCGCCTGACACGACAAGCGCACCGAGGGCGGAGGCACGAAGCATGTTCTTGCGCTGAAGCTTCACTTTCGGGTGTTCCTTCCAGAAGCCGCCGGCCGCTTTCCGTTCGTGCCGGGCGGCGTGCGAAGAGGACTACTACGTCGGGTGCCCGGGTCGGCCGCTCCGTCTGCGGGCCACCGTCTCCGTGCACGACCGAAATTAGGCAGAACAGGTGAAGCAGCCGACCGGCCCGAGTGAACGGACGGTGAACCGTGGCGGACGACCCGGTGCGTTCCGGGGCGTCCGCGCACAGTCGCCATCATCCGTTATCCCGCCGTTACCGCGGTGTGACCCGCGGGCTCCCTCAGCCAGAGGTGCTGGAAGTCGGCCCGGGCCGCCTCGACCTCGTGGCGCTGGTCGGCGTGCAGGACGCCCAGGGCGTAGGCCGTCGCCGGGGCGATGCGCGGGGTGCGGGCCGCCGTGGCGGAGGCGGCGGCGGCCTCGGCGGCGTCACGGTGGCGGTTCAGGGCCTCGCCCGCGGCCGCCGGCCGGGTCACGTCCTCGCCGAGGACCTCCCGCGCGTAGCGGTGGACCCGCAGGAGGCGGCGCACCTCGTGCCAGAGGCCGTCGTGGTCCGCGTTGTACGGGCTCGGCGCCGCCTCGCAGCCGCTGATCGGCGGCAGTGCCGAGACCGCGGCCGACAGGCGGGTTTCGGCCACGGCCGCGAGCGGTACCAGGACCTCTGCGACCGGTCCGCGGGCCGCGACGGCGTCGAGCGGGACCTCGGAGGCCAGCACGGCCACCGCGTCCGCCACGGCGTGGAAGCGTGACGAGCCGAGCGCCTGGAGGGTGGCAGAGTGGGCGCGCGTCCGGGCCAGGGTCAGCTGGCGTTCCAGCAGTGCGCCCGCGCGCGCCGAGCCCACCGTCAGCGCGCCCGCCGAGCCGCGCGGGGCGGGGAGCTCCGGGGACCCCGACAGCCGGTGCAGTGCGTCCATGAGCCGGGCCAGCCGGGCGGCGTACGCGTGCTCGTCGGCCAGGGTCGAGGACAGCCACACCAGCTCGGCGCGCAGTCCGTCGGCCCAGGACGACTCGGTCACCACCCGGAACGTGGCCAGTGATCCGCTGATGCGGCGCGCGGCCCCCCGCAGGCTGCGCGCCGCGTCGCTGCTCTCCGCGGCGTCGGCCCCGCTCGCAGCGCTCGGACTGTACTGGCGCATCCCCCTGAGGAAAGCCGTGGCCTGGGAGCGCAGGTACGTGCCGAGCACGTCACCTGCGCATGGCCCCCAAGTCGACGGGTTACGGTTTTGCTGAGCCACGCCGGCGCCTCCGGGCGTCTATGAGCGTCTCCTGTACGTGCCGCAGCGGCTGGCCGTCCGCGTC
Source organism: Streptomyces erythrochromogenes (assembly GCF_036170895.1). NCBI lineage: Bacteria > Bacillati > Actinomycetota > Actinomycetes > Kitasatosporales > Streptomycetaceae > Streptomyces > Streptomyces erythrochromogenes. Next base: position 4,499,947 of record NZ_CP108036.1, read on the forward strand.
CGTGCTGTGCCGTGTCCACTCGCCGTCCGGGCCCAGGTGCCAGGAGGAGGTGGTGTCGGACATGCCGGTTTCCAGCATCCGGTCCAGTGCCGCGCGGTGGGCCGGGTCGGCGACCCTGACCAGTGCCTCGATACGGCGGTCGAGGTTGCGGTGCATCATGTCGGCGCTGCCGATCCACACCTCGGGCTCGCCGCCGTTGCCGAAGGCGAAGACCCGGGAGTGTTCGAGGAAGCGGCCGAGGATCGAGCGGACCCGGATGTTGTCCGAGAGTCCGGGGACGCCGGGGCGCACGGCGCAGATGCCGCGCACCCAGATGTCGACGGGCACTCCTGCCTGGGAGGCCCGGTAGAGCGAGTCGATGAGGGCCTCGTCGACGATCGAGTTCATCTTGAGGCGCACGTACGCGGGGCGGCCGGCCCTGTGGTGGGCGGCCTCCTTGTCGATCCGTGCGATCAGTCCGTCGCGCAGCGAGCGGGGCGCGACCATCAGCCGGCGGTAGGTCTCGCGGCGCGAGTAGCCGGACAGCCGGTTGAACAGGTCGGAGAGGTCCGCGCCGACCTGCGGGTCGGCGGTGAGCAGGCCGAGGTCCTCGTAGAGCCGGGCGGTCTTGGGGTGGTAGTTGCCGGTGCCGACGTGGGCGTAGCGGCGCAGCTGGTCGCCCTCCTGCCGGACGACGAGCGACAGCTTGCAGTGGGTCTTGAGGCCGACGAGCCCGTAGACGACGTGGCAGCCGGACTCCTCCAGCTTGCGCGCCCACTTGATGTTGGCCTGCTCGTCGAAGCGGGCCTTGATCTCGACGAGGACGAGGACCTGCTTGCCGGATTCGGCGGCGTCGATCAGGGCGTCCACGATCGGGGAGTCGCCGGAGGTGCGGTAGAGCGTCTGCTTGATCGCGAGGACGTCCGGGTCGGCGGCGGCCTGCTCCAGGAAGGCCTGCACCGAGGTGGAGAACGAGTCGTACGGGTGGTGCAGCAGGACGTCCCGCTCGCGCAGGGCGGCGAAGATGTCGGGCGCGTGCGCGGACTCGACCTCGGCGAGGTCCCGGTGGGTGCCGGCGACGAACTTCGGGTACTTGAGCTCGGGCCGGTCCAGGGAGGCGATCCCGAAGAGGGCGGTCAGGTCGAGGGGCCCGGGCAGCGGGTACACCTCGGAGGCGTTGACGTTCAGCTCCTGCACGAGGAGGTCCAGGACGCCGGGGTCGATGGACTCCTCGACCTCCAGGCGCACGGGCGGGCCGAAGCGGCGCCGCATGAGCTCCTTCTCCAGTGCCTGGAGCAGGTTCTCGGCGTCGTCCTCCTCCACCTCCAGGTCCTCGTTGCGGGTCACGCGGAACATGTGGTGCGCGAGCACCTCCATGCCCGGGAACAGCTCCTCCAGGTGCGCGGCGATGACGTCCTCCAGCGGGACGTAGCGCTGCGGGGAGGCCTCCAGGAAGCGGGAGAGGATCGGCGGGACCTTGACCCGGGCGAAGTGGCGGTGGCCGCTGACGGGGTTGCGCACGACCACGGCCAGGTTCAGGGAGAGGCCGGAGATGTACGGGAAGGGGTGCGCGGGGTCCACGGCCAGCGGGATGAGCACCGGGAAGATCTGGTTCCGGAACAGCGTGAAGAGGCGGGCCTGCTCCTTCTCGGTGAGGTCGGGCCAGCGGATGAGGTGGACGCCCTCCTCGGCCAGCGCCGGGGAGATGTCCTGCTGGAAGCAGGCGGCGTGGCGGGCCATGAGCTCGCGCGAGCGCGTCCAGATGAGGTCCAGCACCTCGCGGGGCTGCAGGCCGGAGGCCGATCGGGTGGCGACGCCCGTCGCGATACGCCGTTTGAGGCCGGCCACGCGGACCATGAAGAACTCGTCGAGGTTGCTCGCGAAGATCGCCAGGAAGTTCGCGCGCTCCAGGAGCGGGGTCGTCGGGTCCTCGGCGAGCTCCAGCACCCGCTCGTTGAAGGCGAGCCAGCTGCGCTCCCGGTCGAGGAAGCGGTCCGGGGGGAGCTCCCCGCCGTCCTTGTCGTCGTAGGCGTCCAGGTCGGCGTCGAGATCGGGGTCGAGGCCGATGTGCGGGCGGTGCGCGGCGATGGAGCCTATGCGGGCGTGGGCCGCGGCGCCGGTGGCCGGGGTGGCGGCCTTGCCTGTCGCCTTGCCGGTCGCCTTGTCGGCGGCGGAGGCGGACGTGTGAGACGGGTGCTGGGCGGGGACCTCGGTGGGACCGGCGCTGGGCTTGTGACTCATGACTCCATTCTTCCGCGCAAGCGGCAGGACAGGCGCGTCGGACGGGTCTGCCGTCAGTCGGAGTCGGGGCTGCATTGGGGGAGAGTCGCAAGCGCTTCTGAATGCCCGGTTAATGGCGCATGGCTTCCCGGCTCCGGCTGGTGCACGAGTCCTTCCCGGGGCGCGGGTGGGGCGCGGTTGCCGGGGGCGCCGTCCCCGGACCCCCCGCGCCCCTTGCGCCGGCCGGCGCAGGGCCCGCCGACGGGTCAGCTCTCCGTGCGGTACATCAGGTCGACCTCGTGGGTGGTGAAGCCGAGGCCCTCGTAGACGGCGAGGGCCGCCGGGTTGTCGGCGTCGACGTAGAGCATGGCCGTCGGCAGGCCCTGGGCCGCCAGGTGCTGGAGGCCGATCGCGGTCAGGGCCTTGCCGAGGCCGCCGCCCTGGGCGCCGGGGAGGACGCCGACCACGTAGACCTCGCCCAGCTGCTGCGCCGCGTGGACCTTCGTCCAGTGGAAGCCGACGAGCTCGCCGTCGCGCTCGGCGAGGAAGAAGCCCTTGGCGTCGAACCAGGGCTGCGCGATCCGGTCGTCGAGGTCGCGCTGGGTGAGCGAGCCCTGCTCGGGGTGGTGGGCGAAGGCGGCCGCGTTCGCCGCGAGCCAGGCCGCGTCGTCGGTGCCGGGCAGGAAGGTCCGTACGGTCACGCCGGGCGGGAGCACCGGATCCGGCAGCGGGGCCCCTTCGGCCAGGGGCCGGCGCAGCTGGCGCAGCTCGCGGAAGAGGGTCAGGCCGAGCACCTGGGCGAGGTGCCGGGCGGCGGACTTGCCGCCGTGGGCCCACACCCGCAGCCGTTTGCCGGAGGCGGCCAGCAGGGCCATGCCCATCGCCCGGCCGTGGCCGCGGCCGCGCAGCGCCGGGTGGACCACGAGTTCGGCGGCCGGGGCCTCCACCGGGTCGGTGTCCTCCAGTTGCCCGTACGCGGCGAGCCGGCCGCCGTCGGTGAGCAGGAAGTGCCGGATCCCCGCGCGCGGCCCTCCGCGCAGCTGGAGCCTTCCCTGTTCGGACACGGCGGTGGTGCCGTCCGTACGCGCCGCGTCCTCGATCAGGTCGAGGACGGCGTCGGCCTGTTCCCCCGTCAGCTCGTCGAGGGTCTGAATCTGCCGTCCCGGCTCCAGGGCCGCTGCTGCGTCAGTCATGGAACGAGCCTACGACCGTCCGGGCCGCCGAGCGGAGTACGGGCACGGGGTCGGGCCTTCTTCTGCGTGTAACCAACGCGATACCCGTTACCCCCTGGTAGAGCTACGCGCGTTGACCATAGGCTTCGGCGGACCTCCCGAGCAGTATCGCTGTCCACAAAGGGGACTAAATGTCAGCGACGCCACAACGGCACCGCCGAACCCGCCGGTTGACCTTCACCGCCCTCGCCGTCACGGCCGGGGCCGGGGCGATGGTCGCCGCCGCACTGCCGGCCGGAGCCGCGAGTGGTGGCGGTACGGCCAAGAGCCGGACCGTCGATGTGCAGATGCTGTCGTTCAACGACTTCCACGGCACCCTGGAGCCCCCGCAGGGCTCCTCCGGCACCGTGACCGAACGTCAGGCCGACGGCACCACCAAGGCCATACCCGCGGGCGGGGTCGAGTACCTCGCGACCGCCCTGCGCGAGGCCCGCAAGGGCCACGAGTACTCCGTCACCGCAGCGGCCGGCGACATGATCGGCGGCAGCCCGATGCTGTCCGGGCTCTTCCACGACGAGCCGAGCATCGAGGCGCTGAACAAGCTGGGGCTGAACGTCTCCAGCGTCGGCAACCACGAGTTCGACGAGGGCAAGACCGAGCTGCGCCGCATGGCGTACGGCGGCTGCCACCCGGTCGAGGGCTGCTACGAGTTCGGCAAGGAGTTCACGGGCTCCACCTTCCAGTACCTCGCCGCGAACGTCACGGACGAGAAGACCAAGCGCCCCCTGATGTCGCCCACCTACGTGTGGAAGAAGGGCGACGTGAAGATCGGCTTCATCGGCGTCACCCTGGAGGGCACTCCGGACGTCGTGACCGCCGAGGGCGTCAAGGGCCTCAAGTTCGGCGACGAGATCGAGACGATCAACAAGTACGCCGCCGAGCTGAACAAGCAGGGCGTGAAGTCGATCGTCGCGCTGATCCACGAGGGCGGTCTGCCCGCGAACGGCGCGTACAACTACGACTGCGACGCCCCGGGCGCCGGCGCCGGCATCTCGGGCGCGATCGTGGACATCGCCAAGAACGTCGACGCCAAGGTCGACGCGCTGGTCACCGGCCACACGCACCAGGCGTACGCCTGCAACATCCCCGACCCGGCGGGCAACCCGCGCGCGGTGACCTCGGCGGCCTCCATCGGCCGTCTGTTCACGGACACCACGCTCACCTACGACCGGCAGACCAAGGACATCGTCCGTACGCCGATCAGCTCGCCCAAGCCGGTCAACAAGGTCGTCCACCGCGACCAGCCCAAGGCTGCGGACATGACCGAGCTGATCGGTCGCTGGAACGCCCTGGCGGCCCCGATCGCCAACCGTCCGCAGGGCTTCATCTCGGCGGACATCCCGGGCCGCGGCTCGGCGGAGCCCGAGAAGCCGCTCGGCGACCTGATCGCCGACGCCCAGCTCGAGGCGCTCGCCCCGGCGGACAAGGGCGGCGCTCAGCTGGCCCTGATGAACCCGGGCGGCATCCGCTCGGACCTCGCGTACAAGGCCTCGGGGGCCGAGGGCGACGGCGTCGTGACCTACGGCGAGTCCTTCACGGTCCAGCCGTTCAACAACATGATGAACGTCGTGGACCTGAGCGGCGTGCAGCTGATCACCGCGCTCCAGCAGCAGGTAAGCGGCCCGGTCAACGGGGCCAGCCCGAAGATCTTGCAGGTGTCGAAGGGCTTCACCTACACCCTCGACATGACGAAGGCCGGTGCCGACCGCATCGTCGTGGACTCGGTCAAGCTGAACGGTGCCGCGATCGACCCCGCCAAGACCTACCGGGTCGCGATGAACGAGTTCCTCGCGGGCGGCGGTGACGGCTTCACCGTCCTGAAGGAGCACAAGAACAAGCTCGTGGGCGCGTCCGACCTGGACTGCTTCAACGCCTACCTGACGAACAACTCCTCGGCGTCCGCGCCGATCGCCCCGCCGGCGGCGAACCGGATCACCGTCGTCAAGTAACACCCGCGCACAGCGTGCCCGAAGGGGCGGCGGGCCGACAGGCCCGCCGCCCCTTCGGCGTTTCCCCGCGCACCCCCGTGGCGCGGGGACCGGCGGGGATCAGAGGGCCGCGAGGAACGCCCCGACGGCCCGGTGGAAGCCGTCGGGGTCCGTGAACGGCACGAAGTGGTCGCCGTCGAGGGGCGCGTACGAGGTCCTCGGGCGCCGGGCGACCATCGCGTCGGCGACGGACTGTGTGAGCGCCTGGCTGCCGGTGCCGTGGATCAGCAGGGCCGGGCAGGTGCTCGTGAGCCAGGTGTCCCAGTGGTCGCCGGCGCAGGCGTGGATGGAGTCGAGCATGTCCTGCGGGTGGTACGCCAGGCGCCAGCCGGTGCCGTCCGGGAGGGGGCGCAGCCCGTCGGCGACGAAGGGCGCGGCCGGTCCGGCGGCGGCGAGGAGTTCCTCGCGGGTGGCGGCGGTGTGGGGGAGGCCGCCGAGGAAGTCGAACCAGTTCGGCCCGTCGGGGATGCGGATCTCGACGGTGGCGTCGACGCCGATGAGCGCGGAGATCCGGTCCGGGTGGGCGGCGGCCAGGTGGTAGGCGTTGAGCCCGCCGAGGGAGTAGCCGAGGAGCGGCACGGGGGTGCCCTGGCCCAGGTGGTCGAGGAGGGCGACGGCGTCGGCGACGTAGCCCTCGCGGCGGTAGTGGGGCGCCCGGTCGGATGCGCCGTGGCCGCGCTGGTCGGGGGCGATGACCCGCCAGGTGTCGCCGAGGGCGGCGGCGAGCCCGGTGAAGGCGAGGGCTTCGGACATGCCGCCGTGCAGGGCGAGGAGCGGCCGGCCGGTGCCGCCGAAGTCCAGGTAGGAGAGGGTCCGGTCGTCGATCTTCAGCTCGTGGCGCATGTTCCTGCCTCCCGTGGGCCTGTGGATCTTGTCGATGGCTTCACCCTGCCAGCGTTTGGGCAAGCGCGCAATACGCATGTCTTGCGCGCTTGCCCAAATCCTGTCGCGGAGTCGTGGATACGATCCGGGCATGGGAAATCGCGAGGACCTGCTGGCCGGAGCCCGGCGCTGCCTGGAGGAGAAGGGCTACCTGCGCACGACCGTGCGCGACATCGCCACGGCCTCGGGGGTGAGCATGGCGGCGATCGGCTACCACTTCGGGTCCCGGGAGGCCCTCCTCAACCAGGCCCTGTTCGCCGCCATGGAGGAGTGGGCCGCGGGATCCGGCCGCCTCGCGGGCGAGGGCGGGACCGCGGGGGAGCGCTACGCCGACACCTGGGACCGCAAGATCCGCGACTTCGGCGAGATGCGCTGGCTCTGGCTGGCCTCCGTCGAGGCGTTCGTCCACGCGCAGTCCTCGCCCGAGCTGCTCGCGATCCTCGCCGAGGGGCAGCGCCGCAACCGGCGGACGGTGGCCGCGGCCCTGCGCGGGGTGCCGCCGGAAGAGGTCTCCGATGAGGACGTGCGGGCCCTCGGCTCGATGCACATCGCGCTGCTCAGCGGCGTGATGGTGCAGACCCTGACCGACCCGGAGCAGGCGCCGGACGGCCGTGAACTCCTCCAGGGGCTGCGCTCCATGGTCGAGTTGCTCGGAAGCTGACCGCTACCGACGGGTAGCAAGTATGACGTGTGCACGCCATAATCCGGCCATCACCGGGTCGGCAAAGGGGCGGGCATGGGCATCGGCATGGGCACGGGCACGGGCACCGGAACGCGCACGGGCGCGGTCGCGGGTGCGGTCACCGGAACGGGCGGGGTCACCGCACCGGCATGGGGCCGGCGGACGTTCCTGGCCGGAGCACTGGCCCTGGGAGCGGCCGTCGGCCTGGGAGCCGCACCCGCCTCGGCGGCCGCACTCGGCACCCAGGACTGGATGGCCGGCCTCGGCGACTCCACCGCCCTCCAGCGGATGACCATCCCCGGCACCCACGACTCCGGCGCCACCAAGGGCGGGCTCTACGTCGCCTGCCAGAACACCTCGATCGCCCAGCAGCTCGACTCCGGCATCCGCTTCCTCGACGTCCGCTGCCGGGTCACCGGCGGCTCCTTCGCCATCCACCACGCGGCGTTCTTCCAGGACCTGATGTTCGGGGACGTCCTCGTCGCCTGCGCGAACTTCCTCGCCGCCCACCCCTCCGAGACCGTCCTGATGCGCGTGAAGCAGGAGTACTCCGGGGAGAGCGACGCCACCTTCCGCGCCGTCTTCGACGACTACCTGGACAACCGCGGCTGGCGTTCCCTGTTCCGGATCGCCGACACCCTGCCCACGCTCGGACAGGCCCGCGGCAAGGTGGTCCTGCTCGCCGACAACGGCGGCCTGCCGGGCCTGCGCTACGGCGACGGCAACGTCTACGACATCCAGGACGACTACAACACCGAGCCCTTCGCCAAGCGAGGCCGGATCGAGAACCACTTCCGCAAGGCCGTGCAGCAGCCCGGCAAGCTCTTCGTCAACTACGTCAGCACCGCGGCGTACATGCCGCCGCGCTGGAACTCCGACCGCCTCAACCCGCAGGTCCACGGCTTCGTCGACGGCGGGGAGATGGCCGGCCGGACCGGGCTCGGGATCGTCCCGATGGACTTCCCGAACACCCGCTCCGGCCTGGTCGCCTCACTGATCCGGCACAACTGACGGCTCGGAGGGCGGCGGGGTCGGCGCCCCGGGGATGCGGAGCACCGCCTCCGTGCCCGCACCGCCGTCCGCCGCCGCCCGCAGCTCGGCGCTGCCGCCCGCGCGGGCCGCCGTACGGGCCACGATCGACAGGCCCAGCCCGCTGCCGGGCAGGGCGCGGGCCGACTCGGACCGCCAGAACCGCTCGAAGACGTGCGGGAGGTCCGCCGCCGGGATGCCGGGCCCGTGGTCCCGTACGGTCAGCTCGCCCGCCCTCAGCGTCACCTCGACCGAGCCGCCCGGCGGGCTGAACTTCACGGCGTTGTCCAGGACGTTGACCACCGCCCGCTCCAGCGCCGCCGCCTCGCCCCGGACGTACCAGGGCTCCAGGTCCGACGCGAAGGCCAGCTCCGGACCGCGCAGCCGGGCCCGGGACAGCGCCGCCGCGGCGATCTCGTGCAGGGCGACCACCCCGAGCGGGCCGGGCGAGGCCGCATCCGGCCGGGACAGCTCCTGCAGGTCCCCGATCAGCGAGGCCAGTTCCGTCATCTGCGCCTTGACCGAGGCCAGCAGCTCCCGCCGGTCGTCGGGCGGGATGGCCCGGCCGGTCTCCTCACTGCGCGCGAGGAGCTCGATGTTGGTGCGCAGCGAGGTCAGCGGGGTGCGCAGCTCGTGCCCGGCGTCCGCGATCAGCTGGGACTGCCGGTCCTGGGAGGAGGCCAGGGCCGCGGTCATCGAGTTGAAGGACCGCGACAGGCGGGCGATCTCGTCGTCGCCCTCGTCGGGGATCCGCACCGTCAGGTCCTCGGTGCGGGCGATGTGCTCGACGGCGTCGGTCAGCTCGTCGACGGGCCGCAGCCCCGTACGGGCCACCCACAGGCCGGCCGCGCCGGCGCCGGCGATCCCCAGGGCGGAGACGAGCAGCAGCACCCAGGCCAGGGTGGACAGCGGCTTGTCGATGTCGGAGAGCGGCCGTGCCACCGAGACCGCGAAGATCGGCGCGCCGGGCGTGGTCTGTGCGGCGAAGGTGTAGACGCGCATCCGCACGCCGTTGTCCGTGGTCGCGTCGTGCAGGGCCTTGTTCTTGCGGCCCGTCGCGACCTCCCTGTCCAGGGCGATGACCGGCAGGTCGGTCTGGCCGCTCACCCAGCAGTGGTTGCCGTCCGCCGTGACGATCTGGACGGTCGCGTTCAGTTTCTCGGCGATGTCCTGCTGGGGCTGGGCCGGCGGGCGGGCCGGGCAGCCGCTGCGCAGCCGGTCCAGCACCTGGCTGGTCGGGTTGGTGGCCATCAGGGACTGGTTCAGCTGGTTGTCGAGCTGGGCCCGCACCACCACCCAGGACACCCCGGCGACGGTGGCCACGGCCACGGCCACGGCGGTGGTGACCAGCAGGGCCAGCCGGGAGCGCAGCGGCAGCGCGCGGAAGCGGGCGGCCGGGCTCACTCGGGCCCGCCATCGCCCGCGCGCAGTACGTAGCCCACCCCGCGCACCGTGTGGACCAGGCGCGGCTCCCCGCCCGCCTCGGTCTTGCGGCGCAGGTACATCACGTACACGTCCAGGGAGTTGGAGCTGGGCTCGAAGTCGAAGCCCCAGACGGTCTTGAGGATCTGCTCGCGGGTCAGGACCTGGCGCGGGTGCGCGAGGAACATCTCCAGCAGCGTGAACTCGGTACGGGTCAGCTCCACCGGGCGCCCGGCCCGGGTGACCTCGCGGGTCGCGAGGTCCATGCGCAGGTCGCCGAAGGTCAGGGCGTCCTCGTGGGGGCCGGCGCCGGCCTGTGCGGCGGCGTAGGAGCTGCGGCGCAGCAGGGCGCGCACGCGGGCGAAGAGCTCGTCGAGCTCGAACGGCTTGACTAGGTAGTCGTCGGCGCCCGCGTCGAGGCCGGTGACGCGGTCGCCGACGGTGTCGCGGGCGGTCAGCATCAGGATCGGGGTGACGCTGCCGGAGGCGCGCAGCCGGCGGGCGGCCGTGAGCCCGTCCATCCGCGGCATCTGGATGTCCAGCACGATCAGGCCGGGGGCGTACGAGGCCGCCTTGTCGAGGGCGTCGAGCCCGTCGACGGCGGTCTGCACGGCGTAGCCCTCGAAGGCGAGGCTGCGGCGCAGGGCCTCGCGTACGGCCGGTTCGTCGTCGACGACGAGGATCCGCGCTTCGCCTTCGGCGGGGTTCATGGATGGGTCTCCCAGGTGTGGTGGCCGGCAGTGGGGTCCGACGGGTGACGGCGCCTCCAGCCTCGCACGGCAGGCTGGTGCTGTGACCGGAAAGGTCCACCGGGTCACGGCACCCGGTACGGCACCTCGCCGCGTTGTCGGACCACGCAAGCCTGGGCAGACCCCATGGCACCGGACGACGCAACCCGGCAGACCTGCCCGGCCGCAGCCCTAGAAGGACGTGCCGAAGCCGTTGGCGAAGGAGTCGCCGCCGGAGGTGCCGGAGGTGCCGGCGGATTCCTTGCCTCCGGGGCCGCCCTTGCGGAGGGAGTCCAGGTCGGCCTTGATCGTGTCGACGGGGATGGCGAAGCCGAGGCCGACGCTGCCGGCGGCGGAGTTGCCGGTCGAGGGCGAGTAGATCGCGGAGGGCATGCCCACGATCTCGCCCTTCATGTTGACCAGGGCGCCGCCGGAGTTGCCCGGGTTGAGGGAGGCGTCCGTCTGGAGGGCCTTGTACGAGGTGGTGTTCGAGCCGGTGTCCCCGTTGAACTGGCGGCCGCCGAAGGAGAAGGGCCAGCTGTCCTCGCCCTGCTGGCGGCCCCGCGGGGAGCTCTGCTCCGACTTGGGCACCTTCACCTCGCGGTTCAGGGCCGAGACGATGCCGCTGGTCACGGTGCCGGTGAGGCCGTCGGGGGAGCCGATGGCGACGACCTGGTCGCCGACCTTGACGCTGCCGGAGTCGCCGAGCTCGGCGGGCTTGAGGCCGCTCGCGCCGTCGAGCTTGATCAGGGCCAGGTCCTTGTCGGGGTCGGTGCCGACGATCTTGGCGGTGTGCTTCTTGCCGTCGCTCGTCGTCACCTGGATCTGGGTGGCGCCGTCCACGACGTGGTTGTTGGTGGCGATCTCGCCGTCGGCGGTGAGCACGAAGCCGGAGCCGGTGCCCTGGCCGGAGCCGGTGCGGGTGTCGATGCGGACGACCGAGGGGCTGACCTGCTCGGCGATCCCGGCGACGGTGCCGGTGCTGGACTGCGAGACGTTCGTGCCGCTGACCCCGCCGGTGGTGCCGGCCTGCCGGTCCATCAGCTGCTGGACGGCGGCTGCGGTGCCGCCGCCGACCAGGGCCGCGGCGAGCGCGACGGCGGCCAGCAGGGCGACGGGCTTCTTCGCGCGCCGGGCGGGCGCGGCGTGGGCGGGACCCTGCGGGAGGCCGGCGCCGGCTTCGCCGCCGTCCGCCGGGGCCGGGACCGTCTCGCCCCGGATGACCGGCGGCTGGTGCGCCTCGTGCCAGCCGGGCGCGGCCGGCGGGTAGGCGGGCGGCGGCGGATACGCCCCGGCTCCGGTCCCGACTCCGGCCTCGTGCGCCAGCCGGTCGCGTCCGCGCTGCCAGTCCTCGCCGAACGGCGCGTGCTGGGGGCGGTGTTCCTGCGGGTACTCGCCTTCGCGGCGGAAGCTCTCGGTCATGACACGACTCTCCCCGCCGTTGATGAGAGCTTCCTGAGTCCGGCCTGAGAAGCCCGACAGAACCGCGTATGCCCGATGTAAAGACACTTCCCGGCGCCTCCCCCTTCCGCTATCTTGAACGCGTTCAAGTGAACGAGTTCAAATACCGATCGGGGGGATCGTGGACGAGGTCGTGCGGCGGAGGGTGTCCCGCTTGCCGTGGAGGCTGGCCGTGACCGCGGCGGCGGTGACGGCCGGTACGACGGTGTGGTCGGCGACCGTGGCGACGGAGGGTGTGCCGGCCCGCGGCTTCCTGCTGATCCTGTTCGTCGCCGGTCTGCCGCTCCTGGCGCGCGACGCGCCGACGGCCTTCACCTGCGTCTGCCTGCTCACCGGGATGGTCCTGCTGTGGGTGTCGCTGCTCGGGGCCGCAGTCGGGCTCGGGCCGGTCGTCGCTGCGTCGCTCGCGCTGCTGGCCGCGTCCGTCGCCGATCCCGACGCCCCACCGGGCGGCTGTTCGGTGGCGCTCGCCGGGGCGCTGCTGCTGGTGATCCTGCCGGTGTGCTTCTGCTGGTTCTCCTGAACCGGAGCGACCCCTGCGGCTACCGGCAGCCGCAGGAGCGGCGGACCACCAGCGCCGACGGGAACTGCTTGAGGCGCTCACGGCGCGAGCCGGCCACGCGCAGGCCGTCGTCCAGGACCAGGTCCACCGCCGCGCGGGCCATCGCCGGGCGGTCCGAGGCGATCGTGGTCAGCGGCGGGTCCGTGAGGGCCGCCTCCTTCACGTCGTCGAAGCCGGCCACGGCCAGTTCCCCGGGCACGTCGATGCGCAGCTCGCGCGCGGCGCGCAGCACGCCGATCGCCTGGTCGTCCGTGGCGCAGAAGATGGCCGTCGGCCGGTCCGGCCGCGCCAGGACCTCCAGGGCGACCGTGTACGCGTCGTAGCGGTTGTACGGCGCCTCGATGAGCCGGCCCTCGATGGAGCGGCCGGCCTCCAGCATGGCCCGCCGCCAGCCCTCGACGTGGTCGGCGACCGGGTCGCCGACCGACGGGGTGTTCTCGATGCCGCCGATGCAGGCCACGTACTCGTGCCCGTGCTCCAGCAGGTGCCGGGTGGCGAGCTGGGCGCCGCCGATGTCGTCCGTGACGACCGCGACGTCGTCGATCGCCTCCGGGCGCTCGTGCAGCAGCACCACGCGGGCGTCCCAGGCCTCGATCTCGCTGGCCGCCTGCTCGCTCATGCCCTGGCTGACCAGGATCAGGCCGGAGACCCGCATCCCGAGGAAGGCCCGCAGGTAGTGGACCTCGCGCTCGGTGCGGTAGTCGGAGTTGCCGACCAGGACCATCTTTCCGCGCTCGGCGGCGGCCTGCTCGACCGCGTGCGCCATCTCCGCGAAGAACGGCTGGCGGGCATCGGGGACGATCATGCCTATGAGGTCGGTGCGCCGCGACGCCATCGCCTGGGCGACCCGGTCCGGGCGGTAGCCCAGATCCTTGATCGCGGCGAGGACACGCTCGCGCGTGGCCGGGGCAACCGGCCGGGGTCCGTTGTTGATGACGTAGCTCACGACGGCGGTAGAAGTACCCGCAAGTCGCGCTACGTCATCCCGCGTCACCTTGGCCACGCGCGGCAGTCTACGCGGGGTGACCTACCTCTGGGCAGGGCGTCCTGAAGACCGGACGATCATCCGGCCCTTAGGCCGACCGGGTGGTCGCCCCGGACGCCCGGGCAGGCCCCTCCGCGGCCGCCTCCGCGGCGACCTGGGCCGCCGCCTGGGCCGCGGCCTCCGCCGCCGCCCGCTCGACCTTCTCCGGCGTGACGAAGCGGTAGCCGACGTTGCGGACCGTGCCGATCAGCGACTCGTGCTCGGGGCCGAGTTTCGCCCGCAGCCGCCGTACGTGCACGTCGACCGTCCGGGTGCCTCCGAAGTAGTCGTAGCCCCAGACCTCCTGCAGCAGCTGCGCGCGGGTGAAGACCCGGCCCGGATGCTGCGCGAGGTACTTGAGGAGCTCGAACTCCTTGAAGGTGAGGTCCAGCACCCGCCCCTTGAGCTTGGCGGAGTACGTGGCCTCGTCCACCGACAGGTCGCCGTTGCGGATCTCCATGGGGGAGTCGTCCGAGCCGAGCTGCTGGCGGCCCGTGGCCAGCCGCAGGCGTGCCTCGACCTCGGCGGGGCCGGCGGTGTCCAGGAGTACGTCGTCGATGCCCCAGTCGGCGGTGACGGCCGCCAGGCCGCCCTCGGTGACGACGAGGATCAGCGGACAGCCGGGGCCGGTGGAGCGCAGCAGCTGGCACAGCGACCGGACCTGCGGCAGGTCGCGGCGGCCGTCGACGAGGATGACGTCGGCGCCCGGGGTGTCCACGAGGGCCGGGCCCTCGGCCGGCGCCACCCGGACGTTGTGCAGCAGCAGGCCGAGTGCGGGCAGCACTTCGGTGGACGGCTGCAGCGCGTTGGTGAGCAGCAGGAGCGAGCTCATGACCGACCACCTGCCCGGGCCGGACGGTGGTGCACGGTTCGCTGGTCCATCACGTCGGTTCCTCCTCGGTCCCGTCGAGGACGTGCGCGGTACTGCTTCGTACGTGTCGCCTGGTGCCCTCACGGCCCCGCGCCCTGGGGATCCGCCCGGTCACCACTGTTCTCGGTTCGTTCAACGTGCTGAAAGCACAAAAGGACCCGGGGGCCACATTGCCCGGATCCTCTCGCCAGCAGAATAGCCCACCCGCCGTTTCCCGTCCGAGGCTCTCCTCCTTCCTCTTCTGTGGTTCATGCCACGCTCCTGCCACGTTCCGCCCTGCGTATGCACCGTTTTTCACCGGAACGGAGGCATGCGGGGCGGCGGGGCCGGGCCGGCCCGGCGCACACACGGCGCGTCGGGGCACGCCGGGGGCGGCGGCCGGAGGGGCCATCATGGAGGCCGACGGTAGAGAGCCGACGATAGGAGCTGCAGTGGCAACCGGAACCATCCGCTACTGGGCGGCGGCCAAGGCCGCGGCCGGGACTGCGGAGGAGCCGTACTCGGCCAGGACCCTGGCCGAGGCGCTCGAGGGCGTGCGGGAACGCCACCCAGGGGAGCTGACCCGGGTCCTGCTGCGCTGCTCCTTCCTCGTGAACGAAGAACCTGTGGGCAAGCGCCCGCACGATTCCGTACCGCTGACCGAGGGGGGCACCGTCGAGGTGCTCCCGCCGTTCGCGGGCGGGTGAGCGGGAGCCGATGAGCACGCCTGAGGAACAGCAGCAGCAACAGCAGTCGCAGCAGCAGCAGCCGCACGACCCGTACGGGACCCAGACCTGGCAGGCCGACACCTGGGACACCGGATACCAGCCGGTGCATCCGCCGCTGGGCGCGGTGCCCGGGCAGCCGGTCGCGCCCGAGGGCTGGTTCCGCGACGAGGCCGCCGCGCCGGGTGCGGGGGCCGTGCCCGGCCAGGCCTCCGCCTACCCGTCGTACCAGGGCCAGGGCCAGGGCCAGGGCCATGTCCAGGCTCCGGCCGAGGGGCAGGCGGCCTGGGGCGCGCCGGGCACCGGCCAGGAGCCACAGGCCGTGGCTCCGGAGGGCTGGTTCCGGGACGAGGCTCCGGCGGCCCCGGTGCAGGACTGGTCGCAGGGTGGCGGCCTGGGCGCGGGTGCGCCCGCTGCCGCTGCCGAGACGGCGTATCTGCCGCCCTATCCGGGTCCCGGGCAGGAGCAGGGCGCCGCCGCGGAGCAGACCGCCTACCTGCCGCCCTACCCCGGGCCCGAGCAGCAGCAGGCCGTGGCTCCGGAGGGCTGGTTCCGGGACGAGGCTCCGGCCGCTCCGGCGCAGGACTGGTCGCAGGGCGGCGGCCTGGGCGCGCCGGGTGCTCCCGCGTCCGCTGCCGCGGAGCAGACCGCGTATCTGCCGCCGTACCCGGGTCCCGGGCAGGAACAGGGCGCCGCCGCGGAGCAGACCGCCTATCTGCCGCCCTACCCCGGGCCCGAGCAGCAGCAGGGCGCCGCCGCGGAGCAGACCGCCTACCTTCCGCCTTTCCCCGGCCCCGAGCAGCAGCAGGAGCCCCACGTGTCCGGCGCCGAGCAGACGGGCCCGGGGTACCGCCCAGCGGCAGCCGGGGGACTGCCGCCCCAGGCGGCCGCCCACCCGGCACCGGCCGCGGTAGCGGCCCCGGCCGGGAGCGCCGCCGAGGCGCCGGAGGCCACCGACTGGTCCCCGCCCACCCTCGCCGGGAACACCGTGCGCGCCGTCGACCCGGCCCAGGCCCGCGCCGAAGGCCGGTCGCCGATCATCGACCCCGGCCCGCAGCCGGCCATACTGACCGCCGCCCTCGGGCTGCTGCTCGCCGCGGCCGCCGCCCTCGGGCAGTACGCCCTGCTCGTGCCGCTGATCGCCCTCCAGGGCCTCACCGCGGCCGGCTGGTTCCGGCTGAACGGCATGTGGCCGGCCCGGCAGGGCATCGCCCTCGCCTTCGCCGGCGCCCTGGCCGCCGACGCGGCCGTGCTCGCGGTGGAGGAGGCGCACGGCGCCGGCGCGATCGTCGGCACCCTCGGCGCCTGGGTGCTGCTCACCCTCGTGCTCCAGCTGCGCAGCCAGGCCGATCCCGACGAGCGGATGTACGGGCTGATGGCCTCGGTGGCCTCGGCCGCCCTCGCCGTCATCTGCGCCGGCTACCTGGCCGCCGACACCGCCGCCGTCACGGTCGGCGCGGCCGCCGTGGCCGTCGCCGTCTTCGTCCGCGCGCTGCCGCTGCCCACCGCCACGTCCGTCGGCGTCTCGCTGGCCTCGGCCGCCGGCGCGGGCGTCGCGGTCGGCGGGATCACCTCCGTCGGTGTCGGCGGGGCGCTGCTCGGCCTGGTCGCCGGGGTGTGCGCGCTGGTCGGGCTGCGCGTGGCGGCGTACGACTACCCGTCGAAGTTCGTGCACATGACGGCCGGTGTCGCGCTGCCGCTCGCGGCCGCCGCCCCCGCCGTGTACCTGATCGGACGGGTGGTGGGCTGACCTGCGCCGTCACACCACCGCTGACGGTCTCCTGACGGCCGGACATGGTCAACTAGACCGCACGTACCGATAAGTAGGGGGAGGGCACGTGCGTATCCTGCGCGTCGTTGTGATCATCGGAGTGGTGCTCGGAGCCTTGTTCGTGGGCGCGGACCGCTGGGCGGTCGGCTACGCCGAGAACCAGCTGGCCGACCGAATACAGGCCCGGCAGGGCCTGGCCGGCAGCACGGAGGTGGAGATCCACGGGTTCCCCTTCCTGACCCAGGCCCTCAGCCACGACCTGGACCGGGTCGACCTGAAGCTCAAGGGCGTCGAGGTCGCCGCCGAGGGCCGCAAGACGCGGCTCTCGGAGCTCGACGCGAGCTTCCGCGGCGTGCGGCTCAACGGTGACTACAGCGGCGGCACGGCCGAGCGCGCCGAGGGCACCGCGCTCATCACGTACGCCGACCTGACCGCGGCCTCCCAGACCGGCGCGACCCTGTCCTACGGCGGGGCTCCCGGCAAGGTGAAGGTCACCGCGTCGGTGGACATCGCCGGCCGGAAGCTGTCGCGCAGCGTGATCTCGACGATCACGCTCGTCGACGCGCCGGACGCCAAGGGCGGCAAGGGCGGCAAGATCGTCCGGGTGCACGCCGAAGAGGTGCCGGGCGAGGGCATCCCCGGCCTGGAGCGGCTCGTACGGCGGCAGACCGACTTCGACCGCAACATCGAGGGCGGCCTCCCGGCGGGCCTCCAGCTCTCGGCACTGACCTCGGACGAAGCCGGCGTGCACCTCACCCTGGGCGGCTCGAACGTGGCGATGGCCGGATCGTGAGACAGGGCGGTCCGATCCGCAGAAGGGCGGGCCGCGCGGCGGGCCCCGGGGGCGCCGGGGCGCCCCGGAAAAGGTGTTCTCATCCCACCATTCGGACGATCCTGTCTCGGAATATGACACACCGGTGACAGGGCGGCTGATTCGTCCCTACGATCCATGGCTATGAAGCATCAGCAGGCGGACCTCACGAAGCGACGGGCAGTAGACCTGTGTCGCGTCGCCGCCATGCTCTGTCGATCCATGTGACGTGTGAGCGCATCCGCTCCATCAGCCGGACGACGGCCCGACAGGCCCATCCCCGCGTGACCGCACCTGCCTCCTGACCCCTGACGCCTCCCCGCGCAGGAAATCGAGCGCACCCGCAGGCACGCAGCACAGCGCACCCGCACCGCCCCGCCGCACACTGCCCCGGAGGAGATCACCATGAGCCGCAGCGACGTCCTCGTAGACGCCGACTGGGTCGAGGCCCACCTGAACGACGCCGACGTCGTCATCGTCGAGGTGGACGAGGACACGTCCGCCTACGACAAGAACCACATCACCAACGCCGTCCGGATCGACTGGAAGAGCGACCTCCAGGACCCGGTCCGCCGCGACTTCGTGGACCAGGAGGGCTTCGAGAAGCTCCTCTCCGCCAAGGGCATCTCCAACGACGACACCGTCGTCCTCTACGGCGGCAACAACAACTGGTTCGCCTCCTACGCCTACTGGTACTTCAAGCTCTACGGCCACCAGGACGTCAAGCTCCTCGACGGCGGCCGCAAGAAGTGGGAGCTCGACTCCCGCGACCTGGTCGACGGCAAGGACGTCCCGAACCGCCCGGCCACCCAGTACAAGGCCAAGCCCCAGGACACCTCGATCCGCGCCTTCCGCGACGACGTCGTGGCCGCGATCGGCTCCCTGAACCTGGTCGACGTCCGCTCCCCCGACGAGTTCTCGGGCAAGCTGCTCGCCCCGGCGCACCTCCCGCAGGAGCAGTCGCAGCGCCCCGGCCACGTGCCGAGCGCCCGCAACATCCCGTGGTCGAAGAACGCCAACGACGACGGCACCTTCAAGTCGGACGACGAGCTGACCGCCCTCTACCAGGCCGAGCAGGTCGATCTGGCGAAGGACACCATCGCCTACTGCCGCATCGGTGAGCGCTCCGCGCTCACGTGGTTCGTGCTGCACGAGCTCCTGGGCCAGGAGAACGTCAAGAACTACGACGGCTCGTGGACCGAGTACGGCTCGCTGGTCGGCGTGCCGATCGAGCTCGGCCCCAACAAGTAATCCCGGGCACGCGACGCCCTCGTAGTACAACCCCTCCAGGACAGGACAGAGAACATGTGTGGAGCACAGATCGGCGGGCCCGACCTCGCGACCCTCAAGCCCGGTGAGACCGCGATCCAGGGCCAGGTGACCAAGGACGGCGAGCCCGTCAGCGGCTACGTGCGGCTGCTGGACTCGACCGGCGAGTTCACCGCCGAGGTCCCGACCTCGGCCACCGGCCAGTTCCGCTTCTACGCCGCCACCGGCTCCTGGACGCTGCGCGCGCTCGTCCCGGGTGCCCAGGCGGACCGTGCCGTCGTGGTCGCCGAAGCCGGCGGCGTGACGGACGTGGCGATCGCGGTCTGAGCGCCGCACATGTGATCGCCTGATTGATCGGCCGAAGGGCCGCACCCCCGGGGGTTGGACGCCACTGGAACGGGGTGCGGCCCTTCGCGCCGTTCCCTGCCCGGACGGGCCGTCCTACCCTTGGAGGCATGTACGCCCGGCGCCGACGCGCCTACTTCCTGCTGATGGGCGGATGCCTGGTCCTCTTCGTCTCCGCCTGGTCCTTCGTGCGCCTGTGGTCGGTCGAGGCCGCCGTGGCCATGTGCGTCGTCGCCATGGTGATCCCGCCCGTCGCCGCGATGATCGCGAACCGGCGCGGGCCGGACGACCGCTGGTGGGACGACCCCTCGGGCGATCCGAAGTCCGACGAATGGTGGGACGAACTGGACGGAAAACGGCGCCGCGAGGACTGAAGCGCACACGAGACAAGAACGTGATCAGGCTTCGTACAACTGCTCTGCCGCACTGTGGGTCATGGGGTACGCGCGGGTAACCAGCCCGCGCTTCCGGTTTTGTGGGGGACCCCGTTGGAACACGAACAGACCATCCCTGAGCAGCGGAAAGAGGGGGAGAGCGCACCGGAGCCGGACACTTCGGCCACTTCGGCCGCTTCGGCCCCGCGCCGACGCCGCGCGGGGCGCACCACGCTCCTGATCGCGGGCGCCGCCGTGCTCGGTGTCCTCGCCGGCACCGTCACCGGCTACGCGGTCCAGTACCACCGCGAGCCCACCCCGCTGCCGCCGCTGGCCCAGCAGAAGATTGACGGGCCGAAGCCGGCCGCCATGAACGACGCGACGAGCCGGCGCTCGATCAACGCCACCCGCTGGCACAAGGCGGACGAGGACCTGGCCAAGAAGCTGCTGGACGTCCCCGGCGGTGTGCAGGACAGCTTCTCGGGACCCGTCTCCACGGACGCGTTCTCGGCGGACTACTTCCTCGAGCCGTCCCAGGCGGTCGGCTCGCTCATCAGGGATGCCAAGCGGCTCGCCACAGCCCGGTGGGCCGAGAACGACCGGAACTTCATCGAGATCAACCTGCTCCAGTTCCGCGACCGCGCGGGCGCCGACGACTTCTACACGGAGATCGTCCAGTACATGCCCGACAAGGACCACGCGGGCAACACGGGCAAGGACCTCCCGGGCGCTCCGGCGGACTTCGGCCACATGTGGATCGACTCCAAGGCGCACCAGGAGCCCGGTTACCACCCGATCCGGCAGGGCCGCGCCGTGGTCCGGCGCGGCGACATCGTGATGAGCATCGAGTACACGAACAACCGCGGCGACGTCGACGAGAAGGCCCTGGTCGAGCTGGCCAAGCGACAGATGGAGCGGCTGTGAGCGAGCAGCAGAACGCAACCGGGCCCGAGTCGGCGCCCGCACCCGTAGCGGCGGCCGAGGCCGAGCCCGTACCCGCAGTGGCGGCCGAGCCCGCGGCCGAGCCCGCCGCCGCGCCCGTGCGCAAGAAGAACCGCAGGACGCTCGCGCTGGTCTCGGCGGCCGTGGGCGTCGTCGTCCTCGCGGGCGGCGGTGTCGCCGCCGCGGCCGCGCTCGCGGACGCCGACCGGACCTCGCCGACGCGGTACTGGGTGGCCGAGGACCACACGACCGGCGGCACGGCGGCCCCGGTCCCGTCCGTGCCGCCCAACGAGCTGACGGGCAAGCTGATGCCGCTGCCCGCCAACTACTGGCCCGGTCCCGACCTCGACCCCGAGGGCAACTACTACTACCTCCCGAGCGACAAGGCGCTGCAGAGCTTCAAGGACGCCCGTACGGGCCTCTCCAGCAGTGAGCGGGCCGAACGGGACAAGTTGCTGGCCGATCTGAAGCTCAAGGGCATGGCCGGGCGCAGCTACGGCCGCGGCGAGGGCTACGGAGGCGCGGTCGCCGAGATCCGGCTCATCCAGGCCGATCCGCAGCAGCTGGCCAAGTTCGCCGAGTTCACCAAGAAGCTCATCGAGCTCACCGCCGCCGGCGGGGCGCCCCAGGTGGAGGGCTACCCGCAGGCCAAGTGCGGGCTGGACGACTCGCTCAAGGGCGGGAAGGACGGCAAGGAGAAGATCGACGCCCTCGACTGCGTGGCCGTCGAGGGGGACGTCCTCGTGACCTTCCGCATGTACGGGAGCAAGGGATTCGCGGTGAAGGACGCCGCGGGCCTCTTCAAGCAGCAACTCGACCACCTCAAGTCCCCCGGAGAGTCCGCGTGAGCAGCGAGCAGACCACCACCGGCCCCGAGGCGGAGCCCACGCCCTCGTCCGAGCCCACGCCGGCCGCCGAGGCCGTGGCCGAGCCGGCGCCGGCCGCCGAGCCCGCGCCCGCCGCTGAGGCCGTGACCGAGCCAGCGCCCTCGCCCGAGCCCGCGCCCTCGCCCGAGCCCGCGCCCTCGCCCGATGTCGCTCCGGAGCCCGTGCCCGTGCCCGAGACCGTGCCGGTGCCCGCCGCCGCGCCCTCGTCCGAGGCCTCCCCCTGGGCGGCCCCGCCCGCACCGCCGAAGGACCGGCGGGCGCTGCGCGCCGCCCTGCGCTGGACCGCCGCCGTCGCCGTCTTCGCCGCGGTCGGCGCCGGGGTCGCGTACGGGATCACCGTGCCGGAGCGCACCGACATCCCCGGCCTGTCCACCGAGGGCGACGGCCGCTGGACGTTCCCGCAGCTCTCCCAGCCCGCGCTGCCCGCCGGCGCCCCCCTGCCCCAGGGCCCGGACAACAAGGACGGGACGCACTACGCCCAGCTCACCGGCCTGCTCCTGCCCGCTCCCCAGGGCGCCAAGGCCGACGACGCGGTCAAGGCCGACAAGGACGGCACGGTGCCGGTCGACTCCTTCCTGGAGGAGTACGCGCCCGAAGCCCGCGAGAAGCTCAAGACGTCCCTCGAATGGGACGGGCTCCGGCAGATCGTCGGCCGGGGCTGGACGGCGCCGGACGGCACGCGCACGCACGTCTACCTGCTGCGCTTCCACTCGTCGGGCTTCGTGGACGCCTTCAAGGGCTGCGACACCAACGCGCAGCTGAACGGCGTCTCGGCCCTGGACCTGGACGACGTCTGGAGCAAGGCCAAGAACACCCAGATGAACAGCACCACGCTGGACTTCCCCGGGGCCGCCAACTTCGACGGCACCGACCTCAGCGTGTACCAGGAGATGAAGCCCGTCACCGGCGAGGAGCAGACCAAGGTCGGCTGCCTCCGGACGGGTGACGTCCTGGGCATGGTCATCCAGTCCCGCAAGGGAGACGTGGCCCCCGTCCCCTTCCACCAGACGGTGATCCTGCAGAGCCAGCTGCTGGGCTGACCGCCGGGGGCCGACCGGTACGGCCCACCTCACACCGTGCGCCGGTCCCCGGGCCAGTAGGCTTGGGGACCGGCCCCGTACAGCCCCGAAACGATTCCGAGGAGCACCCCGTGCTTGAGGCAGTCTTCACCTCCCTGCTGGTCCTGGTCTGCGTCGGCGTCATGGCCTTCACCGGCCTGGCCGTCAAGAAGCTGTACCAGGGTCAGCGCTGAGCACCGGCTCAGCTGACCGCCCCGGAACCCCTCCCACAGATCGCCTGAGCAGCCACACATGATCCAGATCCCGTCCGACCTGAACCCGGGCCTCGTCCCCCTCGCCTTCCTCCTCGGCAACTGGGAGGGTGCGGGAGTCTTCGACTTCCCCGGCGAGGAGAAGTGCAACTTCGGCCAGGAAGTCGTCTTCAGCCACGACGGCCGGGACTTCCTGGAGTACACCTCCCACACCTGGGTCCTCGACGCCGAGGGCAACAAGGTGCGGCCCCTGGAGTCCGAGTCGGGTTACTGGCGCATCGACAAGGACCGCAAGGTCGAGATCGTCATGGTCCGCGACCAGGGCGTCGTCGAGGTCTGGTACGGCGAGCTCGCCGACCAGAAGCCCCAGATCGACCTGGTCACGGACGCGGTCGCCCGTACCGCGGCCTCCGGCCCGTACAGCGGCGGCAAGCGGCTCTACGGCTACGTGAAGAGCGACCTCATGTGGGTCGGCGAGAAGGCCACCCCGGACGTCGAACTGCGCCCGTACATGTCGGCCCAGCTCAAGAAGGTCGTCACGCCCGAGGAGGTCGCCGAGATGGCGCGCAACCTCCCGGACATGCCGGACGACGGCATCGCCTTCTTCCGCTGAGCGGAAACCTCCCCAGGCTGTGCACGAAAGGGGACCGCGGGCTCGACCGCGGTCCCCTTCGCACACATACACTGACGGGGTGGTGAGCACCGAGAGCACCGAGAACGCCGTCGGCACCGAGGGAACCCCGGGCGCGGACTGGAAGACCGACCTGCGGCGGCGCGGCTACCGGCTGACCCCGCAGCGCCAGCTCGTCCTGGAAGCCGTGGACGCGCTGGAGCACGCCACCCCGGACGAGATCCTGGCGGAAGTGCGCAAGACGGCCTCCGGGGTCAACATCTCCACCGTCTACCGGACGCTGGAGCTCCTGGAGGAGCTCGGCCTGGTCTCGCACGCCCACCTCGGGCACGGGGCCCCCACCTACCACCTGGCCGACCGCCACCACCACATCCACCTGGTCTGCCGGGACTGCGCCGACGTGATCGAGGCGGACCTCGACATCGCCGCAGAGTTCACCGCGAAGCTCCGTACGACCTTCGGGTTCGAGACGGACATGAAGCACTTCGCGATCTTCGGACTGTGCAAGAAGTGCGCCGCCAAGCAGCGTGCCGCCCACGCGTAGCAGGGTCGTAGGCTTGGTCGCATGACCAGCAGCCCCTTGCTCCATCTTCCCGGCGCCGTCCAGGCCGAAGGCCGCGACGAGGGCGTCGCCGCCCACTACGGCGAGCTCTACGGCGAACAGCGCGCCCTCGCCGGAGGCCGCGGCTTCGTCGACCTCTCACACCGCGGGGTCGTCGCCGTCACCGGACCGGAGCGGCTGAGCTGGCTGCACCTGCTGATCACCCAGCACGTCACCGAGCTCCCGGCCGGGCAGGCCACCGAGGCACTGATCCTCTCCGCCAACGGCCACATCGAGCACGCGCTCTACCTCGTCGACGACGGCGAGACGACGTGGGCGCACGTGGAGCCCGGCACCCAGGGCGAGCTGATCGCCTACCTGGAGTCGATGAAGTTCTTCTACCGCGTCGAAGTCGCCGACCGCACCGAGGAGTTCGCGGTCGTGCACCTGCCGGCCGGCTCCATCGCCGAGGTCGCCAAGGACCTCGCCGTACGCGAGACCGCGTACGGCCGGGACGTCTTCCTGCCCCGCGCCGAGCTGGAGTCCTTCGCCGCCGCGCACGGACCGGCCGCCGGCCTCCTCGCCTACGAGGCCCTGCGCGTCGAGGGACACCGGCCGCGGGTCGGCCTGGAGACCGACCACCGCACCATCCCGCACGAGCTGGGCTGGATCGGCACCGCCGTGCACCTGCAGAAGGGCTGCTACCGCGGCCAGGAGACGGTCGCCCGCGTCCACAACCTGGGCAAGCCCCCGCGCCGCCTGGTCTTCCTGCACCTGGACGGCTCCGAGGTGGTCCTCCCGGCCCACGGCGCCCCGGTCCGGCTCGCCGCCGACGGCGAGGAGGGCCGCCAGCTGGGCTTCGTGACCACCGCCGTCCGCCACCACGAGCTGGGCCCGATCGCCCTCGCCCTGGTCAAGCGGAACGTCCCGGTCGACGCCCCGCTGCTGGTGGGCGGCACGGCCGCCGCCCAGGAGGTCGTCGTAGCCCCCTGACGCCCGGGCCTATACGTCGACGACGATGGTGAACGGGCCGTGGTTGGTCAGCGACACCCGCATGTCGGCCCCGAACCGGCCCGTCGCCACCGTCGCGCCGAGCGCGCGCAGCTGCGCCACGACCTCGTCGACCAGCGGCTCGGCGACCGGCCCGGGCGCCGCCGCGTTCCACGTGGGTCGCCGCCCCTTGCGGGCGTCGCCGTAGAGCGTGAACTGGGAGATCACCAGCAGCGGCGCCCCGTTGTCGCTGCAGGACTTCTCGCCCTCCAGGATCCGCACGGACCACAGCTTGCGCGCCAGCAGCGCCGCCTTCTCCGGCGTGTCGTCGTGGGTCACCCCCACCAGCACGCACAGCCCCTCGCCGACGATCTCGCCCACGGTCTCGCCGCCCACGACGACGCTCGCGCCGTCCACCCTCTGCACCACAGCTCGCATACCACCTGTGTACCAGCCGTGCACCCGTCCGGGGCCGATCGGGTGGAGTGGGACTGCACCGGGGCCACGGAGAGTGGCACGATGCACGCAGGCGGTGCGGGTGCGCCGCACCGGTCGAGGGGACGGACCCGTTCGTATGAATACTTCTGGTACCTCCGTACCTGCATCACCCGCTTCCGTCGCAGCTGCCGCGGTACGACCGCCCGCGCAGCGCACGGCCGAGACGCAGGAGCAGGGGCCCGCGGCCCCGGCCACCGCGCTCGGGCTGCCCGAACTGCGCGCGCTGCGCCGGGACGCGCAGCGCGACGAGGCCGATCTGAGCTACGTGCGCAGACTGCTCCAGGGCCGTATCGACATCCTGCGCGCCGAGCTCGCCCGGCGGACCGATCCCGAGGCGCCGGTGGTGGACCGGCTCTCGGTGATCCTGGCCGACGCTCCCTCCAGCCGCAGCGCCTCAGCCCGGCACGTCACGCTCGGCACCCCGCACAGCGAGGAGTACCGGGTGCTGGCGGCGGAGATGCTCGCCGACGTGGAGCTGTCGGACCTGGAGGCCCGCACCGACGGCGAACTGCACGACGGGATGGGGCAGCTGGTGCGCTACGAGCAGCAGGTCTCGTGGCGCCGACAGCAGCTCCAGCGCACGGTGGACGAGTGCAGTGCGGAGATCACCCGCCGGTACCGGGAGGGAGAAGCGCAGGTGGACGACCTGCTCGCGTAGGAAATTCGGGCGACCCGCGCCGGTCGGGCGATTAGCGTGGGCCGCTATGAGTGCTGACGTCCGGCCGATCGCCGAATCCGAACTCCACGACTGGGTGCGCGCCGTCCACACCGGTTTCCTGACCGCGACCCGGGTCACCGACTCCGATCTCGCCCAGCGCGCCAAGTACAACGATCTCGCCCGCGTCCAGGGCGCGTTCGACCCCGGCACCGGCCGCTGCGTGGGGGCCTTCCGGTCCTTCGCGCAGGAGTTGACGGTGCCCGGCGGGGCCGCCGTCCCCGTCTCCGCGGTCTCCAACGTGGGCGTGCTGCCCACCCACCGCCGCCAAGGCCTGCTGACCCGGATGATGGCCGCCGAGTTCGCCGCGGCCGCGGAGCGCGGCGACGCCCTGGCGACGCTGATCGCCGCCGAGTACCCGATCTACGGGCGGTACGGGTTCGGGCCCGCCACCGCCCTCACGGAATGGGAGATCGACGTACCGCGCACCGGGCTGGACCGGAGGTGGTCGGCGCCCGCGGACGGGGGGCGGATCGACCTGGTGGACGCCGCCGAGTTCCGGCGGTTCGGCCCCGGGCTGCACGACAAGGTGCGGGCGGCCGTGCCGGGGGCCGTGAACCGGGACGAGCGCTGGTGGAACCTGGCGACCGGGGTGGAGGAGATGTCGCACCGGCCCTACAAGGAGAAGTTCCACGCCGTGTACCGGACGGCGGAGGGCGAGGTGGCCGGCGTGGCCGTCTACACCGCCGACGACCACTGGACGGACGCGAAGGTCCCGCAGAACACCGTGCAGGTGCAGGACCTGCTGGCGCTCACCCCGCAGGCGGAGCGGGCGCTGTGGCACTTCCTGTGCTCCATCGACTGGGTGCTGAAGGTCCGCACCGGCTACCGGGCCCCCGACGACCTCCTCCCGCACCTGCTGCCCGACCCGCGTTCGGCCCGCGTCGTCACCTCCGCCGACTTCCTGTGGGTGCGGGTCCTGGATGTCGTACGGGCGCTGGGCGCGCGGACGTACGAGGTGCCCGGGGTCCTCGTACTGGAGGTCACGGACGAGGCCGGCCCGGCGGCCGGCCGCTACCGGCTGGATGCGGGGGCGGGCGTGTGCGAGCGCACGCAGGAGGCGGCCGACCTGCGGCTGGACGTGTCCGCGCTGGGATCCTTGTACCTCGGTGAGGCGTCCGCGGTGCGGCTGGCCGCGCTCGGGCAGGTGGCCGAGGAGCGGCCGGGCGCGGTCGCGCTGGCGGACGCGGTGTTCCGTACCGCGCGCCGTCCGTGGTGTCCGGACGTCTTCTGAAATCGCGGACGGCGGACGGCGGACGGCGGATGACGGATACGGATCGAAGGGCTGAGGTTGTGACGTCACTTGTGGAGTCCCTGCGCGCGGCCGGCTGCGTCTTCGCGGAGGAGGAGGCGGAGTTGCTGAGCGGCGCCGCCCGGGACGACGCGCACCTGGCGCAGCTGCTGGCCCGCCGGGTGGGCGGTGAGCCGCTCGAACACGTAGTGGGCTGGGCGGAGTTCTGCGGGCTGCGCGTGCAGGTGGGCGCGGGGGCCTTCGTACCGCGCCGACGCACCGAGTTCCTGGTGGAGGAGGCGGTGGCGCTGACCCGGCCGGGTGCCGTGGTGCTGGACCTGTGCTGCGGGGTCGGCGCGCTGGGTGCGGCGGTGGCGGCGCAGTCACCGGGCGGGGTGGAGCTGCACGTCGCCGACATCGACCCGGCGGCGCTGGCGTACGCGCGGCGCAACGTGGCCCCGTACGGCGGCCGGGTGTGGGAGGGCGACCTGTACGCCGCGCTCCCGCCGGAGCTGCGCGGGCGGGTGGACGTTCTGGTGGTCAACGCCCCGTACGTGCCCACGGAGGAGATCGGGCTGATGCCGTCGGAGGCGCGCGACCACGAGCCGCTGGTCTCGCTGGACGGCGGGGCCGACGGGCTGGACATCCACCGCCGGGTCGCGGCGGGGGCCCCGGCCTGGCTGGCCCCGGGAGGGCGCCTGCTGATCGAGACGAGCGCCCGGCAGGCCCCGTCGACGGCGTCGGCGCTGACCTCGGCCGGTCTGTCGGTCCGGGCGGTCAGTTCGCAGGAGCTGTACGCGACGGTGGTGATCGGCACGTCCTGAGCGGGGCCCGCGGCCGGGGCCGGGGGCAGTGTGCCTACCGGGTGGCGAGCGCTCGGGAGGCCGGTACCCCGGTGCGCCGGGCGTACGCGAGCCGCTCGCGCACCTCGCGCAGGCTCCGCGGCCGGTAGCCGGGTCCGCAGCCGCAGCACTCCTGCCGGAAGTCGAGCCCGGCGTGCAGGAGCACGGACAGGACCCGCCAGGCGTCCCGGTCCCGCCGCGGCGGCGCCTCGAAGGCGTCGCCGGCGAGGAGGAGGGCCCGGCGGCACCGGGGGCAGCGGTACTCGCGGTACGCGGAGTGCTTGAAGGACACCCGGCAGTCGAGGCAGACGTAGGCGGAGCGGCGCGGCATGCGGCCAGTCTCCGTCGGCGGAACGCCTTCCCGCCACCGGATTCGGGGTGCGGGGCAGGAGTTCGGATCCGCCAGACAGGCGGGAGTCCTGACCGGCGCGGTCCGCGCGGGCGTCCGCCTGGGGGGAGTGCCGGATGTCCACGACGGCTGTTGTCTTCGCTCTGGTCGGTGCAGTACGGGGTCCCGCGGGCCTGGTGGGTGTGGCTGGGAGTCGCGAAGGCGGCGGGTGTGTTCGCGGCCGTCGGGGTCGCGGCGTACTTCGCGGGGGCGGTGGTCACCGTGGTCCGGGCCCGGGCGTACGCGCACGTGCCGTTCCCGGTGGTCTATGCGGCGCCGGCGGTGGTCGCCCTGGCCCTCGGCTTCGGCGGCTGATCACATCAAGACGACGGTGAGGCGATGAACATGGCGACGACGACCCCGCCGGTGGAGGGCGCGGATCGGTGGATCCTGAACCTGCGGGGCCTGGCCGTCACCCGGATCGGCATCGACTTCCGGCTGACGCTGGTCCTCGACGGCGGCTGGGAGGTCGTCCTGGAGGCGCCGGCCCGGCTCTCGGTCGGGGCGCTCGGTTCCCGCCGAGCGGTGATACCGGAGATCCAGGACGTGGCTGCGGCCCTGCCGCTGTTCGGGGCCGAGGTGGCGTCCGCGGTCGCGTTCAAGTCCGGCAGCCTGCGGATGGTGTTCGACAGCGGCCTGCACCTGGTCTGCCCGGCCGTCGCGTCGTTCGAGGCCTGGCAGGTCACAGGGCCGCAGGGCCGGCGCTTCGTCTCGCTGCCGGGCGGTGGGCTCGCCACGTGGGGGACGCGTTGATCACGGAATACCAGCAGCGGCTGCGCGAGCGCTACCTCGCCGCCACCGTCATGCCGGCGCCGGAGCCGTGGCGGCCGGTATTGGACCGCCGGACTCCCGTCGGGGGGCTGCTCGGCATCGGCTTCGCCGTCGATCCCGACAGCGGGCACGACCTCGTCATGGTCGTGTCCCGCGACGGCCATGGCCTCTTCGACGCGGTCACCGGCGAGAAGGTCGCCCGCGACCGGGACCCGGACCCCGACACCAGCACTCCGGACGCGTCGCCGGAGCTCACCTGTCCCGGGCTCGGTCCGATCGAGGGCACGCCGGTGCGCATCGCAGGGCTCTTCGGCGGCGGCCTGCACAGCACCACACCGGACGGTTGGACCCTGGACGTCGTCAGCCCCGAGTGGCCCACGACCGCGTCCTCCTCTCCGCCGACGGCGGGGCCCGCAAGGGCCCGGCGGGAGGGACGTGGTGGCACGTCTTCCACTCCGAGCACTCGGAACTCCGTGCGGCCGGGTTCTCTCCCTCCGGCCTGACCCTGGCGGTCGCCACCAGCAGCGACCTCACCCTCTGGACCCGGCCCGGGCTCCGCTTCTGAGACTTAGCACGATAGGTGTTGTCATCCTTCCGTCCCGACCTGCCCTTTTGCGAAGCTCTGAGCGCGACATCTGTCGCCGAATTCGCATCCTTCCTGACGTGATCCGCACTCTTCGCAGGCAAGTTGTCGTCCGGACCGTGCTGCCGGTAGGCGACGCCCACGCCGTGCGCGGACACGGCGCGGGGTCGGCGCGTTCTCGTACGACGACGGGGTGGGCGTGGGGGAGCTGGACGGTGCGTTCGTGATCGGGTCCTGGTGTGGGAGAAAGGAGCGTGGGGCGGGTTCTTCTCGTTGTGGCGGGCGGCGTTCTCGGCGTCCGGCAGGGCCGTTGCCCTGGGTTCACGTCATGGAGACGACGACCTTGCCGGCCTTCGCGCGGCCTTTCTCGACGTACTCCATGGCCTGAAGGGTCTCGTCGAAGGGGAAGACCTGGTCGACGACGGGGCGGATCTTCCCGGCGTCGATGAGGGGGGTGAGTTCGCGCAGCTGGTCGCCACTGGCCTTCATGAACAGGAAGGAGTACGTGACACCGAGACGCTTGGCCTGGCGCCGGATCTTGGCGCTGAGCGCGGCGATGCCCAGGCGGAGCACCAGGTTCGAGCCGAGTTCGCGGGCGGTGGCCGTGTCGGGCGGGCCCGCGACGGAGATGGCCAGGCCGCCGGGCTTGAGGATGCGCAGGGACTTGGCGAGGTTCTCGCCGCCGAGGGAGTCCAGGACGAGGTCGTAGCCGGTGAGGAGTTCGGAGAAGTCCTGGGTGCGGTAGTCGATGACCTCGTCCGCGCCGAGGTCCTTGACGAGGTCGATCTTGGCGGTGCTCGCGGTGGCGGCGACGTGCGCGCCCAGTGCCTTGGCCAGTTGGATGGTGATGGATCCCAGGCCGCCGGCGCCCGCGTGGATGAGGACCTTCTGGCCCGGCTGGACGTTCGCCCGCTCGACCAGGGCCTGCCAGGCGGTCAGCGCGACCAGGGGGAGGGAGGCGGCCTCGGTCATGGTGAGCGTAGCGGGCTTGGCAGCCAGGTCGTCCTGGTGGACGGCGAGGAGTTCGGCGAAGGTGCCGATGCGGTCCTTGTCGGGCCGCGCCCAGACCTCGTCTCCCACCGCGAAGCGGGTGACGGACGATCCGACGCGGACGACGGTCCCGGCGAGGTCGTTGCCCAGGACGAGCGGGAGACGGTAGGGCAGGATCGACTTGAGGTCACCGTCGCGGATCTTCATGTCCAGTGGGTTGACACTCGCCGCGTCGATCCTGACCAGGACGTCGTCGGCGCCCACCTGGGGGTCGGCTATCTCGGTGGCACGCATGTTGGACGCGTCACCGTACTTCTCGACCCTGAAGGCCTTCATCGTCATCTCCGTTCGTGTGGTCTCCCGTTCAAGCGGGAGGGGTGTTCTGTCTGTGAGGGGTTTGTCTCTTTACGAGGCAGTCTGTGGTGTCTTCTGGTCCGCGCGCTCCGCGTCGGCACGGCAGTGGCCAGTCCCTGCGCGGAGAGCCCTGCGGCGGCCGTGTTTCCGGGCTCAGGCAACCGGCACGACCGGGGCGATGACGCTGCTCCCGTCGCCGCCCTGGAGGAGTCCCAGCGAGCCCGCGACGCCCTCGTGCGGTACGCCGAGCGGCATGGCGCCGACCTTGCCGAGGCGCGCGTACTGCTCGTCGGTGAGCTGGACGTCGAGGGCTGCGAGGTAGCTGTCGGCGCTGTCGAGGAAGGTGCCGCCGGCCTCGGCGAACCGGTCGAAGATCCGGCGGGCCTCGTCGGGCTCGGCGCCGGTGCCCCAGCCCGTGCCGAAGTTCGCGGTGCCGAGCGCGCACTCGGAGACGCGCAGTCCGGCCCTGTGGCCGAAGGCCGTGTAACGCATGAGAAGTCCTTGCGCAAGGGGGCCTGGAAGGCCGTCGTGCCGTGGTGGAGGGGTGAGCGTCAGCCCGCGTTCGGCTGGGGCGCCGCGGACAGGCTCTGCTTGACGTACCTGCTGGTCTCGTCGGCGAGGATCTCGGGCAGGCCGGTCTCGATGCCGTGAAGGGCCTGGGCCGCGACGTCGGCGGCGGCGACCTTCTGATCGGCGGGCACGCCGGCGGCCATGTCGGTGTCCATGTAGCCGACGTGCAGCGCCGAGACGGTGATCCCGCGGGGCGCCAGTTCCTCGCGACTCGCGTCGCTCAGCGCCCAGGCGGCGGCCTTGGAAGCCGCGTAGGAGCCGAGGTCTGCCGGGTGGAACCAGGACAGGGCGGACAGGACGTTGAGTACGGCGCCGCCGCCGTTGCCCTCGATGACAGGGGCGAAGGCCCGTGTGGCGGCGAGCGGGCCGAAGAAGTTGGTCTCCATCTCGCGACGTACCTCGTCCAGGTCGCCGCCGACCAGCGTCGCGCCGGTGGAGACGCCCGCGTTGTTGATCAGAAGCGTCGCGTCCGACGCGATGCGGGCGGCCTCCCGTATCGACTCCTGATCCGTCACGTCGAGGCGCAGTGGGCGGACGCCCGGCAGGTCGACCGTCTCGGGACGGCGGGCCGCCGCGTACACCTTGGCGCCATGCTCCACGAGCTGGGCGGCCAGGTGCCGCCCGAGGCCCCGGTTGGCGCCGGTGACCACCGCGACCGCGTTCTTGAGTTCCATGCTCGCTCCTGTCCTTCGCAGGTGCCGTCGGAGCACCCGCGTCATTTAGATTGCAAGCACAATCTAAACACAGGGCTATGATAGATGCCAGTCAACATCCAAACGGGAGGTGGCCATGGGCCGCGTATCGCAGGCGCAGGCGGAGGAAAATCGCCGGCGGGTGGTGGACACCGCGTCGCGGCTGTTCCGGGAGCAGGGCACCCACGTCAGCGTCGCCGATCTCATGAAGGCGGCCGGCCTCACCCACGGCGCCTTCTACAAGCAGTTCGCCTCCAAGGAGGCGCTCGTCGATGAGGTCACCGCCCACGTCTTCGATGAGATCGCACGGCGCAACGTGGCCGGGCTCGATCGGCACGACGGGCAGCGGGATGTCGCTCAGCGGGCCCTGATCGACGCCTACCTCTCCGTCGAACACCGTGACAACGCGGCGGACGGCTGCCCGGTCGCGGCTCTCGCCACCGATATCGCGCGCGGACCCGAAGGCCGCGAGGCGCGCCGTACCTACGCGGAGGGCGTGGCCGACTTCGCCGCGTTCCTCGCCCCCGCCGAGGCCGTCGGGGGCGGCGAGGGCGGCCTCGCTCGGCTGTGCACCCTGGTTGGTGCTCTGGTCCTGTCCCGGGCCGCCCAGGGCTCCCCGCTCTCCGAGGAGATCCTCGCCGCCGCGCACGCGGCCCTGACGGAAGCCGGCTGACCGGGGGCCCGGCATCGGGCGCCGCGCGGCGTGTGTACACCGGCCGCACCCGCGAGGTGACGCGGGATCCGAGGCTTCCGTGCTCGCGGCCTGATCGGTCTGGCGTAGTTCCGTGCTCCCTACGGCAGTTGTCGTGCAAATGCGACACCTATCGTGCTCAGGCTCAGCTTCGACGCCTGAGGAAGTGGGAGATGCTGCAAGCATCTGCTTGCAAAAGTTAGCGGAGTCGGGCAGGATCTGCAGCATGGCATCGCTCAACGTCGGAAACCTCGGCGAATACCTCCGTGAGCAACGGCGGCAGGCGCAGCTTTCGCTGCGGCAGCTGGCCGAGGCCGCGGGAGTGTCGAATCCGTACCTGAGCCAGATCGAGCGCGGGCTGCGCAAGCCGAGCGCGGACATCCTCCAGCAGCTGGCCAAGGCGCTGCGGATCTCCGCGGAGACGCTGTACGTGCAGGCCGGGATCCTGGACGAGCGGGACCGCGACGAGGTGGAGACGCGAGCCGTCATACTCGCCGACCCGTCGATCAACGAGCGGCAGAAGCAGGTGCTGCTCCAGATCTACGAGTCGTTCCGCAAGGAGAACGCGCTCGACGCGCCCGCCGTTCCCGCCGGGCCGGACACGCCCGGCACACCCGGCATGACGGACACGCCCGACAAGCCCGCCGACGAGATGCCGCCTAAGACCGACTGAAGTTGATCCGGGAGGACCAGCACATGGCCATCGCCGATGACCTGAAGAAGACCCTCACCGACCCCACTCCCCTCTACTTCGCCGCCGGCACCGCCGACCTCGCCGTCCAGCAGGCGAAGAAGGTGCCGGAGCTCATCGAGCAGCTGCGCGCCGAGGCCCCCGCGCGCATCGAGGCCGTGAAGAACACGGACCCGAAGGCCGTGCAGGAAGCGGTCACCGCCAAGGTCGCCGAGGTGTTCGGCGCGATCGACCCGAAGAAGATCGGGGAGACCGCCCAGGACCTGGCGCTGCGCGGGGTCGGCGTGGCCGCCGAGTACGCGGTGCGCGCCAAGGAGACCTACGACAAGGTCGCCGAGCACGGTGAGCAGGCGGTACGGGCCTGGCGCGGCGAGGTCTCCGACGAGATCGTCGACATCGCCGTCGTCGTCGAGCCGCGGCCCGAGCCGACCCCCGAGGCGCAGGCCGAGCCGGTGGCCGAGGCCGCTGCCGAGGAGCGCCCCGCGGCCAAGAAGCCCGCCGCGCGCAAGAGCACGGCCAAGAAGGCCGTCGTCACCGCGGACGACGCGAGCTGAACCGCGCCCGCATGGGCGACCACGGGCCGGGCACCCTTACAGGGCCCGGCCCGTTGTGGTTGATGGAGGGGCGTGTGCCGGTAGCGTGGAGTGAGGCGGCATCGGAAGTGCGAAGCGCAAGCATGAGAAGGCGGTCGAAGCGATGTTGATGGACGGGTTCGATCGAGGGGTGGTCCCGCTGCTCGGGCTCGCCATGCTGGTGCTCGCGGTGGTGGCCTTCGGGTTCGCGCTGCTGGCCCGTGACGACGCGTACCGGGCGGCCGACAAGCAGAGCAAGACCTTCTGGCTGGTCATCCTCGGCATCACCGTGCTCGTGGACGCCTTCCTGGGGATGCTCTTCCTCCAGATCGCGGGCCTGGTGGCGACCATCGTGTTCTTCGTGGACGTACGACCCGCCCTCAAGCAGGTCTCGGGCGGCGGCCGCCGCAGCGGTGGCAGCAGCAGCGACGGGCCGTACGGCCCCTACAACGGCGGCCGGTAACCCTCAGCCTTCGGCACGGGAGAGCAGGACCACGGCCACGTCGT
This sequence comes from Streptomyces erythrochromogenes, assembly GCF_036170895.1. NCBI lineage: Bacteria > Bacillati > Actinomycetota > Actinomycetes > Kitasatosporales > Streptomycetaceae > Streptomyces > Streptomyces erythrochromogenes. The sequence goes on from NZ_CP108036.1 coordinate 4,534,657, forward strand.
CGGTGAGTTCGCCGCCGTTGAGGCGGCGGGCCTCGGTGACGGAGGCCTCCAGCAGCCCTTCGCCGCTCAGACCGCGGTCCAGGTGGCGGTTGATCATCTCGACCATGCCGTCCTGGCCCAGGCGTTCCTTGCCCTCACCGATCCGCCCCTCGATGAGGCCGTCGGTGTAGAGCATCAGGCTCCAGGTGCCGCCGAGCTCGACCTGCCGGCGCGGCCAGCGGGCCCGGGGCAGCAGCCCGAGGGCCGGGCCGCTGTTCTCGTACGGGAGGAGCTGCGCGCGGCGGCCCGGACGGGAGATCAGCGGGGCCGGATGGCCGGCCAGGCACAGGCCCGCGCGGCGGCCGTCCGGGGCGATGTCGACGGTGCACAGCGTCGCGAATATCTCCTCGCAGGGGCGCTCCACCTCCAGCACCTCCTGGAGGGTGGCCAGCAGGTCGTCGCCGCACAGCCCGGCCAGGGTCAGGGCGCGCCAGGCGATGCGGAGCTCGACGCCGAGGGCGGCTTCGTCCGGGCCGTGGCCGCAGACGTCGCCGATCATGGCGTGGACGGTGCCGTCGGGCGTGCGGACGGTGTCGTAGAAGTCGCCGCCGAGGAGGGCCCGGCTGCGGCCGGGGCGGTAGCGGGCGGCGAAGCGCAGATCGGAGCCCTCCAGGAGGGGGGTGGGGAGCAGGCCGCGCTCCAGGCGGGCGTTCTCCTGGGCGCGCAGTTTCGATTCTGCAAGCTTGTACTGGGCGATGTCGGCCCGTTTTCTCTCCACGGCGTAGCGGATGGCGCGGCTCAGCAGGCGGCCGTCCAGCTCGTCCCGGAAGAGGAAGTCCTGGGCGCCGACGCGGACGGCCTCGGCGGCGCGCTCGGCGTCGTCCTCGTCGGTGAGGACGAGGACGGCGTGGCGGGGCGCGAGGCGCAGCACCTGGTGGAGGACGGCGAGCTGCTGGTCCAGGGTGGCGGTGGTCGTGGCTCCGCCGGCGACGCGGGGGCCGGTTCCGTTTCCGCTTCCGTTTCCGCTTCCGGGGAGGGACAGGTCGAGCAGGATGCAGTGCACGTCGGGGGTGAGCAGCCGCTCGGCCTCGGTGAGGTTGCGGGCGGTGCGGAGCCGGATGCGGTGGCCGTCGGCGTCGAGGATCTCGGGGACGGTGAGCCCGCCGGCGGGGTCGTCCTCGATGACCAGGAGGGTCAGGGCGGTGGTCTGAGGGGTCGCCTGCGCGACACCGGCACCGATGGAGGCGGGCGGTGCGGCGGTGTGCAGAACGGCCTGACCGCTCTCCGTGGCGGGGGTGTCCCTCTGCCGCGGTACGGGTACGGGCATCGTTTCCGGTTCCTTCCCTCCCCCCGAGGGTGCGCTCCGGCAGACCCTAGCGGTCCCGGCCCCGCGAACGGAATGCCGTTCTTGGCGGGGGCCTCCGTCATATGCCGTCATCACGGGGGAAAATCGGCCTCACTGGATGACAAAGGTCACGGCGGGGCCGCGTTCCGTCCCGTCTACCGAGACGTCCCCCACCTCCACCGGGTTGCCTCGCCCCCACCACCCGATTCCCCGGGCCCCGGATCGACGGCCTCGGACCTGCTGCCCGCCCTCGCCCCGTTTCCGCAGCCCGGGCAGCCGCCCGAGGCCCCGGGGACGTAGCGCGCCCCGCGGCCCCGGCCACCGTGTCGCCCGGCCCCACCCACCGCTCCGCCTCGGCGCGAAGGCCCGTGCGGCCCTACGCCGGCGGCAGCCGGGCCGTCGCCGGCGGCCGCGCTGCTCGGCCACGGCCCGGCCTGCGGCGACGCCGACTTCTGCGGCAGCTCCGGGCCACGGTCTGCGGCGCCGGGCCGTGCGGGGCTCGGGGGTCGATGGCCCCTGCAAGGGGTACGAAGGGGCCGAACCCCCGCCCAGGGCCCGCCTGCGGCGGAGCGGGCAAGTGGCGAGAGCCGCCGGCTGGGGTCAGGGCCGGCCCGAGGGGCTGGACGCCGCCTGGGCCCGGCGGGGGCGCGCGGCCCGCGGCGCGGCGGGGGGTGCGGCCGCGGACCGGTGAATCGTCTCCGGCCTGCGCTGCTGGGCAGCGGCCCGAGTCCCGGGCGCGTCCTGCGGCGCCGGGGCCCGCCCGGCGGACCGCGGCTCGGTGAACGGCCTCAGGCCCCGGGCACCGGCAGCGGCGTACGGTCCGCGGCTTCTGCCCGGCGGACGGCCTCCGGCCCGCTGCGGCGGGCGCCGGGCGGGCCGGGGCTTGGGGCGGGCTGTGGGCCCGGGGGGCGGCTGGTCCGCCCGGGAGGGTCAGGCGTCCGGGCGGACTACCGCCTTGATCGGCATGGAGCCCACGCCCGCCATCGTCACGTTGCGGCCGGGGCGCGGGGCGTGGACCATCGCGCCGTCGCCCACGTACATGCCGACGTGGCTCGCGTCGTCGAAGTAGATGATCAGATCGCCCGGACGCATGTCCTTGAGCGCGATCTTCGGCAGCAGGCGCAGCTGCTCCTGCGAGGTGCGCGGGATGCCCCGGCCCGCCGCGCGCCAGGCCTGGGAGGTCAGTCCGGAGCAGTCGAAGGAGTCGGGGCCCACGGCCCCCCACTTGTACGGCTTCCCCATCTGGGCCGTGGCGAACTGGACGGCCTGCTTGCCGGCGTCCGTCGCCTTGCCGTTGACGTCCTTCATCGCGCCCGTGGACAGCCACGCCGTCTGTGCGCGGTACTGGGCTTCCTGCTCCAGCTGGATCAGCCGGGCCTTCTCCTCGGCCTCCAGCTTGCTCTCCAGTTCCTCCGCGGCCTTGATCTTCTCCTCGATCTGCTTCTTGGACTCCTCCTGCTTGACCCGGTTGGCCTCCAGCTTCTGCCAGCGCTCGCTCGCCTCCTCCGCGTAGCGCTGCAAGTCCGTCTGGGTGCGGTCCAGTTCGGTCAGGAGGTCCGAGGCGGCCTTCTCGCCCTGGCGCAACCGGTCGGCCCCGTCGAGGAACTGGTTCGGGTCGTCGCTCAACGCCAGGCGTGCGCCCGGCGGCAGGCCGCCCGCGCGGTACTGCGCGCGGGCCGCGGCGCCCGCGCGGCTCTTCAGCGTGGCGATGCGCTCCTTGCCGGCGACGATCAGGTTGGCGATCTCGACGATCTTGTCCGACTGGGCCTTGGTCTCGACCTCGGCGAGGTTGAAGGCGTCCGTCGCGGTGCCCGCCTGCCGGTAGAGCTCCTCGATGTCCTTGCGGACCTGCTCCAGGGACTTGCCGCCAGGCCCGGGCAGGGGAGCGGCCGGAGTGGCCGGAGCTCCCGGCGTGGCGGGAGCGGCGGGCGCGCCCGGCACCGCCGGAGCCGCGTACGCCGTGCCCGTCGCGAGTCCCGGCGCCGTCAGCACTGCCATCGCGCACAGCAGCACGAGAGAGCTTGCGCCTCGTCGTCGCCTTACCGACCCCATGGTCCCCCCAGGCACCCGAGCCAGACCTGACATCAGATCTGACTATTCATCAGTAACTTCGCACTGCCATCGGGATGGTGCCACGAGTCGATGAATTCCGACACCCTTGTGGACGTCATTTCGATCTTGTCTGCCCCAACGGACCCCGAGCCCTGCCCCTCACGGATCGAACGGGGCACACCCGCCCCCGGTTCCCCGCCGCACCGCATTCACCCCACCGGGCGCAACGCCTCCCAGCGCAGCGTCAGTTCCCCCTGCCGCCACCGCACCGGCCCGTCCGCCAGGGGCCAGTCGGCGGACAGCGCCCGCGCAGTCCGGATCCAGCGCTGCCGCGCCCCGTACGAGGCGTACGGAGCAGCCGCCGCCCAGGCCCGGTCGAAGTCGCGCAGGAACGCGTGCACCGGCTGCCCCGGCACGTTCCGGTGGATCAGCGCCTTCGGCAGCCGCTCCGCCAGGTCGGAGGGACGCTCCAGCGAGCCCAGCCGCGTCGCGAACGTCACCGTGCGCGGGCCCTCCGGCCCCAGCGCCACCCACACGTGCCGCCGCCCGATCTCGTCGCAGGTCCCCTCCACCAGCAGCCCGCCCGGGGCCAGCCGCGCGCACAGCCGCGCCCAGACCTCCGCGACCTGCTCCTCGTCGTACTGGCGCAGCACGTTCGCGGCGCGGATCAGCATCGCCCGCTCCCCGCCCTCCAGCGGCACCTCGAAGCCGCCGTGCCGGAAGCTGAGCCCCTCGCGCTCGTACGGTTTCGCCCCCGCCACCCGCGCCGGCTCGATCTCGATGCCGACCACACGCACCCGCGGCGCCGCGTCCCGCAGCCGCGCCAGCAGCTCGACCGCGGTCCAGGGCGCGGCCCCGTAGCCGAGGTCCACCGCCACCGGATCCCCCGCACGCCGCAACGCGGCCCCGTGGGTGGCCGCGATCCAGCGGTCCATCCGGCGCAACCGGTTCGGGTTCGTCGTCCCGCGCGTCACCGAGCCCACAGGACGGCCGGAGGCGCGGCTGGGTGACGGCGAAGGGGTACTGCGGGAGGCCATGAGCCGAGGGTAAGCGGAGGGCCCGCACACCATGAAAATCTCCCGGCGCCCCCCAGGAAGCCCCCAGCGAGCCCGAGGGAAGCCCCGAGGGCGCGCCAAGGAAGCCCGAAGGAACCCCCAAGAAAAACGAGGAACCCGCAGGAAATGCGGATCCCCCGGAATGCGGGGGACGGCCATCCGGGTTGCACTCCTTGCAGGGCGCCCTACGCGCCCCCGCAGTCATGCCGTCCGAGCGTCGCGCGCGCACCGTCCGAGCCGAGAGGAAGCGCTTCCTTGAGCCAGTACGTGTCCCGCCTCGGCGGCAGTCTCACCGGGCGCCTCGCGGCCGCCCGCGCCGCCACCCGCCACGAGCCGCCCCGGCTGCGCCTGCCGGCCGTCGGCCACCACCGCAAACCGCGCCGCGTGGCCATGCTCAGCGTGCACACCTCACCGCTGCACCAGCCCGGGACCGGCGACGCCGGCGGGATGAACGTCTACATCGTGGAGCTGGCCAGGCGGCTCGCCGCGATCAACATCGAGGTCGAGGTCTTCACCCGGGCCACCACGGGCGGGCTGCCGCCCGTGGTCGAGCTGGCTCCCGGCGTCCTCGTACGGCACGTGGACGCCGGCCCCTACGAGGGCCTCGCCAAGGAGGAGCTCCCGGCCCAGCTGTGCGCCTTCACCCACGGCGTGATGCAGGCCTGGGCCGGCCACCGCCCCGGCTACTACGACCTCGTCCACTCCCACTACTGGCTCTCCGGGCACGTGGGCTGGCTCGCCGCCCAGCGCTGGGGCGTGCCCCTCGTGCACGCCATGCACACCATGGCCAAGGTCAAGAACGCGGCGCTGGCCGAGGGCGACACCCCCGAGCCCGCCGCCCGCGTCATAGGCGAGACGCAGATCGTCTCCGCCGCCGACCGGCTCATCGCCAACACCGCCGAAGAGGCCGACGAGCTCGTGCGGTACTACGAGGCCGACCCGTCCAAGGTGGCCGTGGTCCACCCCGGCGTGAACCTCGAACGCTTCACCGTCGGCGACGGCCGGGCCGCCGCCCGCGCCCGCCTCGGGCTCCCGCAGGACGCCGTCATCCCCCTCTTCGCCGGGCGGATCCAGCCGCTGAAGGCCCCCGACATCCTGCTGCGCGCCGTCGCCGTCCTGGTCGACCGGGACCCCTCGCTGCGCCGCCGCCTCTTCGTCCCCGTCGTCGGCGGCCCCAGCGGCAGCGGCCTCGCCAAGCCCGAGGGCCTGCAGAAGCTCGCCGCCAAGCTGGGCATCGCCGACCTCGTGCACTTCCACCCGCCGGTCGCCCAGGACGGCCTCGCGGACTGGTTCCGGGCGGCGTCCGTGCTGGTCATGCCCTCCTACAGCGAGTCCTTCGGGCTCGTCGCGATAGAGGCCCAGGCCGCCGGCACCCCGGTGCTGGCCGCCGAGGTCGGGGGGCTGCCCGTCGCCGTCAACGACGGCGTCACGGGGATCCTCGTACCCGGGCACGACCCGGCGGACTACGCGCGCCAGCTGCGCCGCTTCGTCGACGAACCGGGGCTCGCCGACCGGATGGGGGCCGAGGCGGCGCGGCACGCGCAGTTCTTCGGCTGGGACACCGCGGCGAGCGGCACGGCCGACGTCTACACGGCGGCGATGCACGATCATCGCCGTCGCGTACGCTCCCACCATGGCTGACACCGCCGAGATCATCGAGAGCGCGCTCACCGCCGCGGAGCTGGGCTGGGAGAGCCCGCAGCCGGGGACGTACGTCGTCCAGCTCCCCGGCACCCGCAAGCTGAGCACCACCTGCTCGCTCAAGATCGGCCGGCACTCGCTGTCGGTCAACGCCTTCGTGATCCGCCACCCCGACGAGAACGAGGCGGGCGTCCACCGCTGGCTGCTGGAGCGCAACCTCAAGCTGTACGGGATGGCCTACGCGGTCGACCGGCTCGGCGACATCTACCTGACGGCCCGGCTGCCGCTGTCGGTCGTCACCCCGGAGGAGCTGGACCGACTGCTCGGCACGGTGCTGGAGGCCGCGGACGGCTCGTTCAACACGCTGCTGGAGCTGGGCTTCGCGAGCGCGATCCGGCGCGAGTACGACTGGCGGGTCTCGCGCGGCGAGCCGACCTTCAACCTCGACGCCTTCAAGCACCTGACGCGGCCGCAGGGCGAACCGGCCGCCGGGCCCGGCACTCCGATCGGCTGACGCACCGCACCGCACCGAACGGCGCGCCCGGCCCCAGCCCCGGCCCCGCCCGGCCGGGACCGGGCGCCCGCAGTCCCCGGCCACCCGGCCCCGGCCACGGGCCCCGGCCTCGGCCCCCGGGCCCCGGCCTCGGCCCCCGGGCCCCGGCCCCGGCCTCGGCCCCCGGGCCCCGGCCCCGGCCCCGGCCACCGGGCCCCGGCCACCCGGCCCCGGCCCCCGGCCTCGGCCGGTCAGCTCGCCCCGACGGGGCCCGAGGTGGGCAGCGGCCCGGCCGGAGCCGGTTCGGCGGGAAGCGGTGGGGCCGTCTTCGGCTCGGCGTCGCCGGCAGCGGTCGTGCCGCCGGCCGCGGCCGGTTGCGTACTCCTGTCCCCCGCGGGCAGGTTCCGCATGAGCAGCCAGTAGCCGACCGCCGCCACCGTGCCGAGCACGCCGGTGGTCGCCCACAGCCAGTCGGCCCCCCACCGGTCGATCATGAAGCCGGCCATCAGAGGCGCCACCAGCGCGGCCACCGCCCAGGACATCGTGTAGACGCCCTGGTAGCGCCCGCGCCCGTGCACCGGCGAGAGCCGTACGACCAGGCCCATCTGGGTCGGCGAGTTGACGATCTCGGCGAGCGTCCACACGCACACCGTCAGCGCGTACGCCCACACCGGTCCGGCGAAGGCCGTCAGCGCGAAGCCGTAGCCGGCCAGCAGCGCCGAGACCACCAGCAGCTTCTGCGGGTCGCGGTGCTCGATGAGGCGGGTGACGGGGATCTGCAGGGCGACGATCAGGAAGCCGTTCACGGCGATCACGAGCCCGTAGTCCCCGGGCGAGAACCCGGCGGAGCCCATCGCGACCGGCAGGCCGACCGACCCCTGCGTGAAGATCAGCGAGATCAGGAACGACAGGCCGACCACGCCCATGAACCGCCCGTCCCGCAGCACGCTCCCGAGCCCGATCTCCGGCTCCGCGCCGCTCTTGTCCGAGGCCGCGCCGGACCCGCCGGACCCGCCGCGCTCCGGCCGGGACTCGGGCAGCTTGACGTACACCAGCACCGCGCAGGCCAGCGTGAGGGCGGCCTCGCCCAGGAAGCCGGCCAGGTAGCTGTACTCGGCGATCAGGCCGGCCGCGGTCGCGCTGACGGCGAAGCCGAGGTTGATGGCCCAGTAGTTGAGCGCGAAGGCCCGTACGCGGTCCTCGGGGCGGACGATGTCCGCCATCATCGCCGCGACCGCCGGGCGGGAGGCGTTCGAGGTCATGCCGACCAGCAGGGCCACCGCCGCGATCGCCGCCGGGTGTTCCATGAAGCCGAGCAGCGCCACCGAGAAGGCGGTCGAGGCCTGGGCCGCCAACAGCGTGGGGCGCCGCCCCAGCCGGTCGGTCATCACGCCCGCGACGAGCGAGGAGATCACGCCGCCCAGGCCGTGGAGGGCGACCACGAGTCCCGCGAAGGAGGCCGAGTAGCCCCGGTCCAGGGTCAGGTACAAGGTCATGAAGGTCGCGACGAAAGCCCCGAGGCGGTTCACCAGGGTGCTCGTCCAGAGCCACCAGAACGCCCGGGGCAGACCCGAGACGCTCTCCCGGACGGCCCGTCTCAGACTGGCAGCGGACATACGGAATCCCCCCGAGGGTGTAAGCGTCGCTCTGGCGAGGTGCACATTACGAGGGGGCGGGCTCGGGACGCCAGTCAATTGACCGGGACCGTCAATCGGCGCCCGCCGCACACCGCGCGCGAGCGCGCCCGCGCGTCCACTAGGCTCGTACGCATGGCCGACGCACCGTACAAGCTGATCCTCCTCCGCCACGGCGAGAGCGAATGGAACGCGAAGAACCTGTTCACCGGCTGGGTGGACGTCAACCTCACCGAGAAGGGCGAGAAGGAGGCGGTCCGCGGCGGTGAGCTGCTCAAGGACGCCGGCCTGCTGCCCGACGTTCTGCACACCTCCCTCCAGAAGCGCGCCATCCGCACCGCGCAGCTCGCGCTCGAGTCCGCGGACCGCCACTGGATCCCGGTGCACCGCTCCTGGCGCCTGAACGAGCGCCACTACGGCGCGCTGCAGGGCAAGGACAAGGCGCAGACCCTCGCCGAGTTCGGCGAGGAGCAGTTCATGCTGTGGCGCCGCTCCTACGACACCCCGCCGCCGGTGCTCGAGGACGGTACGGAGTTCTCGCAGTCCGAGGACCCGCGCTACGCGTCGATCCCGAACGAGCTGCGTCCGCGCACCGAATGCCTCAAGGACGTCGTCGAGCGCATGCTGCCGTACTGGTACGACGGCATCGTCCCGGACCTGCTGGCGGGCCGCACGGTCCTGGTGGCCGCGCACGGCAACTCCCTGCGCGGTCTGGTCAAGCACCTCGACGGCATCTCGGACGCCGACATCACGGGCCTGAACATCCCGACCGGCATCCCGCTCGTCTACGAGCTGGACGCGAACTTCAAGCCCCTCAACCCGGGCGGCACCTACCTCGACCCGGCCGCGGCCGCGGCCGCCATCGAGGCCGTCAAGAACCAGGGCAAGAAGTAACCCTGACGTAAGAGGAGGCTCCTGACCTGCACGTGCGGTGCGGGTCGGGAGCTTTCGTCTGTCCGGGGTCCGGTGTGGTCCGATCGGTCGGATCCGCCGGTGGGTCGCGCCGGGAACCTCCGGGCGGTGCCGGAGCCGAGGTTATGAAGGAAATCGGATGACGGTCTCGTCGTCCGACCATCCGAGAGCATCAACCTCAGGAGCCGCACGATGCGCCCCATCAGAGCCGCCCGTCTCGGCACGGCCACCGCGCTGGTCACCCTCATCGCCTGCGCCCCCGCCGCGGCCGCCGCCGCGACGGACTCCGACTCCGACCACGACAAGGGCAAGAGCCGGGTCATCACACTCACCGGCCGGCTCGCGGAGCAGACGCGCTTCCCCGTCAACCCCGGCGGGGCGCCCGCCCAGGGCGATCGGACCGTCTTCCGCTCGATCCTCTTCGACAAGGACGACAAACAGGTCGGCGAGACCGGCGGCACCTGTACCACCACCCGGGTCGACAACGGCGGGGCGGAGCAGTGCGTCGTGACCTACACCCTCCCGGGCGGCCAGCTCTCCGTGCAGGGGATGGTCTTCGGCCACCTCGTCCCGGGACCTCCCCCTTCGTTCGACAACGGGATCACCGGCGGCACCGGTGCATTCGACCGGGCCCGTGGCTCGGTCCACGCCGACACGATCGCTCCGGGCACCAGGCGCTTCACGATCGACCTCAAGCGCTGACCGGTCCGTCCCCCGCCCCTGCCCGCTGCTCGTCGGCGGGCCGGGGCTGTCGTCGTCTCCGGGGTCAGTTCGGGGTGGGTTTCGCGGGTGTCGAGGGCGTCGGCGTGGTCTTCCGCCACTCCGCGCCGATCGAGCGGATGAGGGCCGGGTAGACGCCCAGGTAGCGGAACGGCTTGATGGCCAGCATGTAGGCCGAGCCCAGGAGGCCGTTGGGCTTCACCAGCACCGTCATCTGGCCGTGGTGGCCGCCGTTCCCGTCCTGGACCCAGCCGATGTGCAGCACCCCGTGCATCGTCTTGTTCGCCGTCTCCGCCGCCCACTCGTCGTGCGTCTGGTAGACGGACGTGAACGGGAGCGAGGGGAGGTCGGGTCCGCGGTCGCCCGCACGGAGGTCCGCCGGCAGCCGGTCGCGGAGCGTCGGGACCCGGGAGCGGAGGCCGTCGGCCGGCGCGTCCCAGCCGAGCAGCGCGCCCAGCTTCCACCGGATCGCGAAGAGCGCGCGCCCCACGCGGGAGGGGACCGGGTCCCCCGTGTCCCTCGCGAACTGGCCCACCAGCCGAGCGAGGTCGTCCGGCCCGCCCGGGGTCGGGAGCGCCCACACGTCCTCGACCCGGAAGTCTCCGGCGATCTCGTGGATCCGCCAGGGACGGGAGGTGTGCGCGGTTCTGGGGAGTCTCATGAGTAAGCCCCTGTCTATACGATGCCGTATAGATCGAGGCTAGCACCCGTCTATACGGCACCGTATAGACGGGGGTGCGTGAGGAGGGACACACCATGGGCGCGACCCGCACACCGCGCGGCAAGTGGATCGAGGAGGGGCTGCGGGCGCTGGCCGCCGGCGGCCCGGAGGCCGTACGCGTCGAGGTGCTCGCGCAGGCGCTCGGCGTCAGCAAGGGGGGCTTCTACGGATACTTCGGCAGCCGGGGCGCACTGCTCACCGAGATGCTCGACACCTGGGAGCGCGAGGTCTCCGAGGCGGTGATCGAGCTGGTCGAGAGCGGCGGGGGAGACGCCAGGGCCAGGCTGGAGCGGCTGTTCACGATCGTCGCCTCCTACGAGGAGGGGCCGGTGGTCGGTGTCGACGCCGACCTGGCGATCCGCGACTGGGCCCGGCGCGACGAGGCCGTCGCCGAGCGGCTGCGCCGCGCGGACAGCCGGCGCATGGAGTACCTGCGCTCGCTCTTCCGCGCCTTCTGCGCCGACGAGGACGACGTCGAGGTCCGCTCCCTGATCACCTTCTCCCTGCGGATCGGCTCCCACTTCATCGCCGCCGACCACGGCGGCCGCAGCCGCGCGGAGGTCATGGAGCTGACCCGGAAGTGGCTCCTGAGGTGAGGCGCCGGGCCGCGCCCGGTCCGACCGCGCCCGGTCCGCCGGCCACGACGCGGTGAACCTGGCGAGGTCGGCGCGAGCGGTGCCGCCGGCGGCGAGGGCGGAGCCGCCCGACGGCATCGCAGCCGCACGAGCCCGGCCTCAGCAGGCCTCGTACGCAGAAAGGCCCCCCGCCTGCGGATGTCCGCGGGCAGGGGGCCTCTCGTCGCACCGGGTGCGGTGACGTGCGGCGGGGTGGCGAACCGGGTGGGCCCGGTCAGCCGCCGCACTGGCAGGGGGCACCGGACTGGCAGCCGCAGCCGCAGCCGGAGCCGCAGCCACAGGCCGCGAGCAGCGGGAGCCGCAGCGGCTCGGGCCTCGGCGGCTGCTCCTGCTCCGGGGTGATGGGGACGGGGGAATCGGGCATGGTTCCTCCTCGGCGGGGCGGTGCCCCGCGGCATACGGGACTTCGTACGACTGACCGCCCTCGCCCTCATTCATGCCCAGCCGCACCGGCGCGTCAACGGCGCACGGGAGCCCGAAGCGGCTCTGCGCCGTCGCACGCCGCGCGCAGCGTCAGACGCCCTCGATCTGGGTCGGCTGCTGGAGGTCGTCCGCGTGCTCACCCGTCACCAGGTAGACCACGCGCTTGGCCACCGACACCGCGTGGTCCGCGAAGCGCTCGTAGTAGCGGCCGAGCAGCGTCACGTCCACCGCCGTCTCGATGCCGTGCTTCCAGCGGTCGTCCATCAGGTGCTGGAACAGCGTCCGGTGCAACTGGTCCATCTCGTCGTCGTCCTGCTCCAGCTGGAGCGCCAGGTCGACGTCCTTCGTGATGATGACCTCGGCCGCCTTGGCCATCAGGCGCTGCGCGAGCTGCCCCATCTCCAGGATCGTGGCGTGCAGGTCCCGCGGGACGGCGCGGTCCGGGAAGCGCAGCCGGGCGAGCTTGGCGACGTGCTGGGCCAGGTCGCCGCTGCGCTCCAGGTCGGCGCTCATCCGCAGCGAGGTCACGACGATCCGCAGGTCGGTGGCGACGGGCTGCTGGCGGGCCAGCAGCGCGATGGCGCGGGCCTCCAGGTCGTGCTGCAGGTCGTCGACCTTCTGGTCGGCGGCGATGACGCTCTCGGCGAGCTTGAGGTCGGCATCGAGCATGGACGTCGTGGCCCGCCCGATCGCGGAACCGACGAGCCGGGCCATCTCGACCAGGCCTTCTCCGATCGAGTCCAGTTCCTCGTGGTACGCGTCGCGCATGTCTCGTGTCCCTCTCTCGACCTACTACTGCGGTGATGCCCGGGGCGGGCCGGGGCGGCCTTCTGCCCCACGTTGACACGGTGGGCCGCAAACGCGTCCGACTCCGGCACCACAAGTGAATCAACCCCGTCGCCAGGGTGAACTCTGGGCGACGACTGTTCGAGGTGCCACCCGAACGGCTGTGGAAGTGTCGTCGCGCCTGCTTAACCTGGATCCATGGACGTGAACGCGGCGGTCGCCGCAGCTGCAGCGATCGCCGGTCTTTGCACCGGCGTCATCGCGATGCTGGCGTTCCGCTGGAGCGAGCGCGACCAGGCCCGCCCCACCCGGAGCTCCATGCGCCCCGACATCAACGCGGTGCTGCCGCCCGGCGTGGACACCGTCCTGTCCGTGCTCCGCTCCTCCGCCGTGGTCCTCGACGAGGGCGACGCCGTCGTCAAGGCCTCGTCCGCCGCCTACGCCCTCGGGCTCGTACGCGGCGGCAAGCTGGCCGTGGAGCCCATGCTCCACATGGCCCGCGACACCCGCCGGGACGGGGAGATACGCCAGGTCGAGCTGGACCTGCCCCGCCGCGGTACGGGCCGGGGCGAGGCCCTCGCGGTCTCGGCGCGCGTCGCCCCGCTCGGCTCCCGCCTGGTGCTCCTCCTGGTCGAGGACCTCACCGAGGCCCGCCGCATCGAGGCCGTGCGCCGTGACTTCGTGGCCAACGTGTCCCACGAGCTGAAGACCCCGGTCGGGGCGATCTCCCTGCTGTCCGAGGCCGTCATGGACGCCGCGGACGACCCCGAGGCGGTCAGCCGCTTCGCCGGCCGCATGCAGATCGAGTCGACCCGGCTGATCAACCTCGTGCAGGAGCTCATCGACCTCTCCCGGGTACAGAACGACGACCCGCTGGAGGACGCCGAGCCCGTCCGCGTGGACACGCTGGTCGCCGAGGCCATCGACCGCTGCCGGCACACGGCGTCCTCCAAGCAGATCACCATGGCCGCGGGCGGCACCGCCGACCTGCGCGTCTGGGGCAACCGCGGGCAGCTCGCCGCAGCCCTCGGAAATCTGGTCGAGAACGCCGTCAACTACAGTCCCGCCCGTACCCGCGTCGGCATAGCCGGGCGCCGGGTCGCGGCGCCCGGGGGAGACCTGATCGAGATCGCCGTGACCGACCAGGGCATCGGCATCCCGGAGAAGGACCGCGAGCGCATCTTCGAGCGCTTCTACCGCGTGGACCCGGCCCGCTCCCGCGCCACGGGAGGCACCGGCCTCGGCCTTGCGATCGTGAAGCACGTGGCGGCCTCGCACGGCGGGGAGGTGTCGGTGTGGAGTTCGGAGGGCCAGGGCTCCACTTTCACCCTGCGGCTCCCCGAAGCGGCCGCGTCGTCCCCGGCGGCCGCCCCCCGCACCCACCCGACCCCAGCCTGAACCAGAACCGCTCCAGCCATCCCTGCCCCGGAGGTCCTTCCGTGACCCGAGTGCTCGTCGTCGAGGATGAGGAATCCTTCAGCGACGCCCTGTCCTACATGCTCCGCAAGGAGGGCTTCGAGGTCGCCATCGCGGCGACCGGCCCCGACGGGCTCGACGAGTTCGAGCGCAACGGCGCCGACCTCGTCCTCCTCGACCTGATGCTCCCCGGCCTGCCCGGCACCGAGGTCTGCCGGCAGCTGCGCGGCCGCTCGAACGTGCCCGTGATCATGGTGACCGCCAAGGACAGCGAGATCGACAAGGTCGTCGGGCTGGAGATAGGAGCGGACGACTACGTCACCAAGCCCTTCTCCTCGCGGGAGCTGGTCGCCCGCATCCGCGCGGTCCTGCGCCGCCGCGGCGAGCCGGAGGAGGTCACCCCGGCGGCCCTGGAGGCGGGCCCCGTACGGATGGACGTCGACCGCCACGTGGTCACCGTCGCCGGCGGCAAGGTGGACCTCCCGCTGAAGGAGTTCGACCTGCTGGAGATGCTGCTGCGCAACGCGGGCCGCGTGCTGACCCGCATGCAGCTGATCGACCGGGTCTGGGGCGCCGACTACGTCGGCGACACCAAGACCCTCGACGTCCACGTCAAGCGCCTGCGTGCCAAGATCGAGCCCGACCCGGGCGCGCCGCGCTACCTGGTCACGGTCCGCGGCCTGGGCTACAAGTTCGAGCCGTAAACCGGGACCGGCGTGCCCCTCGGCCGTCGTGCGAGGGGCGCACGCGGGAGGGGTTCGAGCCCGACCCGGGCGCGCCGCGCTACCTGGTCACGGTCCGCGGCCTGGGATACAAGTTCGAGCCGTAAACCGGGACCCGCACGGGAAGGGCCCCCGTCCGCTGGTGCGGACGGGGGCCCTTCCCGTATGCGTACGTGTACGGCGTGCGTCAGTGGCCCGCGGCGTGCGAGGCGGAGCCCGACGGCGCCGCGCCCGCGGCGCCCGAGGGGGAACCGGACGGGCTGCCCGAGGCCGCACCGGCCGGGGAGCCGGACGGGGAGCCCGACGGCGTGCCCGAGGGGCTGCCGGACGGGCTGCCGACCGGGGCCGGGGCCGCGGACGGGCCGAAGCCCGCGTACATGCCGGCCGCCGGGACCACGAAGGCCTGGAGCTCGACGCCGCCCGTGCTGCTCAGCTGGAAGACGACCTTCTGCACGTCGCCGTTCTTGGCGGCCTCGGAGCCGTTCTCGATCACGGCGGAGGCGTTGTCCTTGCCGCCGAGCACCACGGAGCCGCCGGCCGGCACGGTGATCTTGCCGGCGCCTCCGGCCGGCTTCAGCACGACCTTGCCCTTGCCATCCGCAAGAGTGATGCCGTCAAGCGTCTGTGCCTTGGTGCCGTTGTTGAAGACGGTCGCCGAGACGACGGCCGGGCCCTTCTTGTCCTTCTCGCCCTGGGTGATCACCAGAGCGTTCTGGATCTCGATGTCGCCCTTGGTGGCGGCGGCATTGTCCGGCTTGATCTGGAGAGTCTGCGCGTCGTTGCCCGCACCGCATGCGGCCAGCGAGGCGATCGAGAACACGACGGCAGTGGCGGCGAGGGCGCCGCGTCGAAGGCTGCGGCTCACGGCGGCGGCAACTCCTTGGACGAACGGAACGGAAGGGTGGGCTCTCCCGGCAACCGCTGGGAGGTACCCCCGGAGAGGCCGAGGTAAAGCCGCTCTAAGGGTGTGTCAGCGCGCTTAGGTTACCGAGCCGCCGCCCCGCCCCCGCACCCGACCCTCCGCAGGGCGGCCGCCGCCCTGGGGGTGGTCCCCGATCTTGCATTCCGCCCGGCGTTCGCCTTGCCGTTCCCCTCGCCGATCATGTGGCGCTCGCATATCGTGCGACCGCCGTCCGTTGATCAATTCCGGGATTCCCCCGAACGCCACTCGGTGATCAATTCCGGATTGGGCCGGAACCGGCTCCCGTACGGGTGCTCGCCAGCCGAACGGAGCAGTTGGGTTTCGCGACTCTCAACCCGGCAAAACGGGACGTACGTCACACTGGTGGGGGTGTGGAGCGGGTGTAGCGTGGCCCTTTCGCCCGGTCCGCGCAGCGCCCCCGACCTGCGAATACCCCCTTCCGGAAGCCTTCCGCAGCACGTTCCTGTTGCTGTTGTCAAGCCCCGAGATGTGCCCTGACCTGCGAAAACGCCATTCATAACAGTCAGTTCTCGTGTTACCCTGGATAGCCACGGAAGGGGTACCTGTCACATGACGTTCAAGGTTGGCGACACCGTGGTCTATCCCCATCACGGGGCCGCGCTGATCGAGGCCATTGAGACTCGCCAGATCAAAGGCGTGGACAAGACCTACTTGGTGCTCAAGGTCGCCCAGGGCGACCTGACGGTTCGTGTGCCTGCGGACAATGCGGAGTTCGTCGGCGTTCGCGACGTAGTCGGCCAGGACGGGCTGGACCGGGTCTTCGAGGTGCTTCGTGCACCGTATGCAGAAGAGCCGACGAACTGGTCCCGGCGCTACAAGGCAAATCTGGAGAAGCTCGCTTCTGGCGATGTCATCAAGGTCGCCGAAGTGGTGCGTGACCTGTGGCGTCGTGAGCGCGAGCGCGGGCTCTCCGCGGGCGAGAAGCGCATGCTCGCGAAGGCGCGCCAGATCCTGGTCAGCGAGCTCGCGCTCGCTGAGAACACGAACGAGGACAAGGCCGAGGCCCTCCTCGACGAGGTTCTCGCGTCCTGACGCGAGGCCCCGTGCACGGTGTGCACAGCTTGCCGCGGTGCCCGATGACAAGGTCTCTCCTCCACGAGAGGCCTGTTGCCGGGCGCTGCGGCATGTCTGTATCCGTACCTCTTGCGTACTCGTACCCGTCATCGTGAACCGTACTCGTACTTCTCACTGGCGTGCCGGGTCCGGGCAGCCTGCTCGACCGGTCGTCACGGAAGGGGCGAGGGCGTCGCACCCGGCACCCTTCAGGCCATACCCATGTCGGCCGAAGTCACAAACCTGGCTCGGAAACCTGGCTCGGAGCTACTGATGTCTGATGTAACGCGCCCCCGCCGCACCGCCGCGGTGATCCCGGCCGCGGGCCGCGGAGTACGCCTCGGCCCCGGTGCCCCCAAGGCGCTGCGGGCCCTCGGCGGCACCCCGATGCTCGTGCACGCCGTCCGCGCGATGGCCCGCTCCCGTGCGGTGTCCGTCGTGGTGGTCGTCGCCCCGGCCGCCGAAGCGGCAGAGGTGCGCCTCCTGCTGGGCGAGCACGCGCTGCCCGAGCGGACCGAGGTCCTCGTCGTCCCGGGCGGGGAGACCCGCCAGGAGTCCGTACGGGCCGGCCTGGACGCGCTGCCGCAGGACGTCACTTCCGTACTCATCCACGACGCGGCCCGCCCGCTCGTCCCGGTGGACACCGTGGACGCCGTCGTCGAGGCGGTGCGCGACGGCGCCCGCGCCGTGGTGCCCGCGCTCCCGCTGGCCGACACCGTCAAGGAGGTCGAGCCCGGCAAGCCGGGCGAGCCCGAGCCGGTCGTCGCCACGCCCGATCGGGCCCGCCTGCGCGCCGTGCAGACCCCGCAGGGCTTCGACCTCGCCACGCTCCTGGAGGCGCACGCCGCGATCGCCGTCGCCGGCGAGGGCGCCACCGACGACGCCGGCATGGTGGAGCGCCTCGGCGTCCCCGTCGTGGTGATCCCGGGACACGAAGAGGCCTTCAAGGTCACCCGACCGCTCGACCTGGTCCTCGCAGAGGCCGTACTCGCCCGCAGGAGGGCCAACGATGGGTTCTAGCTTCGACGCCGCGCTGATCCCGCTCGTCGGGATCGGCACCGACGTGCACGCCTTCGAGACCGGCCGCGAACTGTGGTGCGCCGGCCTGCTCTGGGAGGGGGAGGACGGTCTCGCCGGGCACTCCGACGGCGACGTCGCCGCGCACGCCGCCTGCGACGCCCTCTTCTCGGCCGCCGGAGTCGGCGACCTCGGCGCGCACTTCGGCACCTCCCGCCCCGAGTGGTCCGGCGCCGCCGGTGTCACCCTGCTGGCGGAGGCCGCCCGGATCGTGCGCGTGGAGGGCTTCGAGATCGGCAACATCGCCATCCAGGTGATCGGCGTACGCCCGAAGATCGGCAAGCGGCGCGAAGAGGCACAGAAGGCGCTCGCGGCCGCCGCGGGCGCCCCCGTCTCCGTATCGGGCACCACCACCGACGGACTGGGCCTCACCGGCCGGGCCGAGGGCCTCGCCGCCATCGCCACCGCCCTCGTGTACCGGACGAACCGGGCCTGAACGCCCGCGGAGACGGCACATCTTCGGCAACAAAGCGGCCCCGCGCCCCCAAAGGTCGCGGGGCACTGCTACAGGCGCACTACCCTGGATGCCGTGACTATTCGCCTGTACGACACCAGCGCCCGGCAGATCCGCGACTTCATCCCGCTCGTTCCGGGCTGCGTCTCGATCTACCTCTGTGGCGCCACCGTGCAGGCGGCCCCGCACATCGGGCACATCAGGTCCTACCTGAACTTCGACGTCATGCGCCGCTGGTTCGCGTACCGCGGCTACGACGTCACCTTCATCCGCAACGTCACCGACATCGACGACAAGATCATCACGAAGTCGGCCGAGCAGGGCCGCCCCTGGTGGTCCATCGGCTACGACAACGAGCAGGCCTTCAACAACGGGTACGACGCCCTCGGCTGCCTGCGGCCCACCTACGAGCCGCGCGCCACGGGCCACGTCCCCGAGATGATCGAGATGATGCGCGGCCTGATCGAGCGCGGCCACGCCTACGAGGCCGACGGCAACGTCTACTTCGACGTGCGCTCGTTCCCCGGCTACCTGAGCCTGTCCAACCAGGAGCTCGACAACCTGCTCCAGCCCTCCGGCGAGGGCGAGACGGGCAAGCGCGACCCCCGCGACTTCGCCATGTGGAAGTCCGCCAAGCCGGGCGAGCCGTCCTGGGAGACCCCGTGGGGCCGCGGCCGTCCGGGCTGGCACCTCGAATGCTCCGCCATGGCCCACAAGTACCTCGGCGAGGCCTTCGACATCCACGGCGGCGGGCTCGACCTGATCTTCCCGCACCACGAGAACGAGATCGCCCAGGCCAAGGCCTTCGGCGACGCGTTCGCGAACTACTGGGTCCACAACGCCTGGGTGACCATGTCCGGCGAGAAGATGTCCAAGTCCCTCGGGAACTCGGTCCTCGTCTCCGAGATGGTCAAGCAGTGGCGCCCGGTCGTCCTGCGCTACTACCTCGGCACCCCGCACTACCGGTCGATGATCGAGTACAGCGAGGAGGCGCTGCGCGAGGCCGAGTCGGCCTTCGCCCGCATCGAGGGCTTCATCCAGCGCGTGGTGGAGAAGGCCGGCGGCCCCGTCGAGGCCGCGAAGGAGGTCCCGCCCGCCTTCGCCGAGGCCATGGACGACGACCTCGGCGTGCCGCAGGCGCTCGCCATCGTCCACACCACCGTCCGCCAGGGCAACAGCGCGCTCGCCGCCGACGACAAGGACGGGGCCATCGCGCGCCTGTCCGAGGTGCGGGCCATGCTGGGCGTCCTCGGTCTGGACCCGCTCGACCCGCACTGGGCCGGCGAGGCCGACCGCGGCGAGGACCTCCACGGAGCCGTCGACACCCTCGTACGCCTCGTCTTGGAGCAGCGCGAGTCCGCCCGCGCCCGCAAGGACTGGGCGACCGCCGACGCCATCCGCGACCAGCTCCAGCAGTCCGGTCTGGTCATCGAGGACAGCCCGACGGGTCCGCGCTGGACGCTCGGCCCCCGCTGAGCCCCCGGCACCCGGAGCAGTCCGACTGTGCCGCCCGGCCTCCCGGGCGGCACACTCTTCATACGTACATATCGCAGCACCAACGAAAACAGGTAGAGGTCATGGCCGGGAACAGCCAGCGCAGGAACCGCCGCACGTCCAACAAGAAGGGCGCCACGGTCGGCAGCGGTGGCCAGCGGCGCAAGGGCCTGGAAGGCAAGGGCCCCACGCCCAAGGCCGAGGACCGCAAGAAGCACAAGGCGAACCGCATCGCCAACGCCATGGCCCGTCAGGCCGCCAAGCGCCGCCCGGCCCCCCGCCGCGGCGGCCCCAAGGGCACCAGCGAGATGGTCGTCGGCCGCAACCCGGTCTTCGAGGCGCTGCGCGACGGCGTCCCCGCCACCACCCTCTACGTGCAGCAGTTCATCGACAACGACGAGCGCGTCCGCGAGGCGCTCCAGCTCGCCAGCGAGCGCGGCAACATCAACCTGATGGAAGCCCCGCGCCCCGAGCTCGACCGCATGACCAACGGGCTCAACCACCAGGGCCTCGTCCTCCAGGTCCCGCCGTACGAGTACGCGCACCCCGAGGACCTCACCGACGCCGCCTACGACAACGGCGAGGACCCGCTCATCGTCGCCCTCGACGGTGTCACCGACCCGCGCAACCTCGGCGCGATCGTCCGCTCCGTCTCCGCCTTCGGCGGCCACGGCGTGGTCATCCCCGAGCGCCGCGCCGCCGGCATGACCGCCGGTGCCTGGAAGACCTCGGCCGGCACCGCCGCCCGTACGCCGGTCTCCCGCGTCACCAACCTCACCCGCGCCCTGCAGGAGTACAAGAAGGCCGGCATCGCCATCGTCGGCCTCGCGGCCGAGGGCACGCACGAGGTGCAGGACCTGGAGGCGCTCGGCGGCCCGGTCGTCATCGTCGTCGGCTCCGAGGGCAAGGGCCTCGGCCGCCTCGTCGGCGAGAACTGCGACTACCTCGTGCGCATCCCGATGCCGGGCGGCGCCGAGTCCCTCAACGCCGGTGTGGCCGCGGGCGTCGTGCTGTACGAGGCGGCCCGCCGCCGTACCGCACAGCCCCGCACCTGATCGCCTTGATCCACTTGGCTCACCGCATATGACCCGTGAGCGTGTCACCCCGCCCGTTTAGGGCGGGGTGGCTTGATCTTGACGGGTCTCGGACAGATCCCTGATGTCAAGGCAGTGTCCTAAACACTGATCACTCGGTTAGATGAGTGTGGACACCAGAACGTCAGGGTTCGACGACCAGCCCGCGCTGAGCATGGTCAAGGTGCCGTGCGACCCCGCACAGGTCATCGTCAACCACGCCAGCTTCCGCGTGCGGCTCGCACCGAGCCCGAGCGCGCGTTCCAAGCCCGCGAAGGCCCCCGGCCGCGCGCCCGTCCTGGGCGGCGCCGTGGTGGCCGCCGCCGGGGCCACCCGCCGCCGGGCCCCCGTGGTCTGGAGCGGCAAGTCCGACACCGGCGACGCCGCCGCGGCCATGGGCGGACTGCTCCAGGCCGTGCGCGGCCACGACGAGTACGACGGCGGCGCCACCCAGGTCATCCCGCGCATCGACCTGGACCACGACCTCGCCGAGGACACCCTGGCCACGCCGACCGTCATCGGCCAGCGCAGCTACGGGGACCCCGCCGAGACCCGCCCCCTGGCCGCCGTACGGGACCTCCCGTACGAGCATCCGCACGGCCCCGGGGCCGGTCCCGTGCCGGACGCCCGGCGCCCGGCCGCCGACAACCGCGGCCAGGCCTCCTACTACCCCGGCCGCCGGATGAACCTCGGCGTCGTGCTGCTCCCGCTGCGCGTCTTCCTCGGCTTCATCTCCATCTACGCCGGCATGGGCAAGCTGTGCGACCCCGTCTACTTCGACGGCGGCGAGCGCGGCTCCATGGTCACCTGGCTGCACACCCTGACCCCGTGGGCGCTGGCCGAGCCGCTGCGCGACTTCGCGCTGGCGCACCCGGTCGGTGCGGGTCTCAGCGTGGCCTTCCTCCAGGTCATCGTCGGCGTGCTGACGGTCTTCGGCCTGTGGCAGCGGTTCGCCGCCTGCTTCGGGGCGCTGCTGTCCGCCGCACTGCTGATGACGGTGAGCTGGAAGACCGTCCCGGCCTACGACGCGCCCGACATCATCTACCTCGCCGCCTGGAGCCCGCTGATCATCGCGGGCGCGCCGGTCTACTCCCTCGACGGGCGGCTCGCCGGCGAAGCCTGGCGCACCCTCGGGCCGCGCTCCGAGGTCTGGCGCCTGCGCCGGCGCGTGCTGCGGCGCGGCGCCGTCATGGCGACCGTGGTGTGCGGGCTCACCCTGCTCATCGGCTCGCTCCTGGGCGGCGCCGTCCGTTCCACCACCGTGGTCACCGTCCCCGGTCCCGGCGAGGCCCCCAGCAACTACCTGCCGGGCCGCCCGCTGCCGCAGGCGCCGGCCAGGCAGCAGCCCGCGCAGCAGCAGCCGACCCGGCAGTCGTCGCCGACGCCCTCCCCGTCCGAGCCTTCCGCCAAGGCCGGGAAGACCGCTTCGGGCGCGCCCTCCCGGGAGACGGCGGGTGCGGGTTCCGAGTCGCCCACCGCGACCCGGGGCAGCACGACCGGCAAGCAGCAGACCCCGCGCAGCACCCCCCGCCAGTCGACGGCGCCGAAGTCGCCGTCCTCCTCGTCGGGCAGCAGCACCCGCGGGGGCGGCACCGCTCCGACCAAGCAGCCCGGCCTGATCGGCGGGCTCATCGGCTGAGCCCTCCGCCAGGGGCCGGCACGCAGGGGCCCGGTACGCGCGAGCGTGCCGGGCCCCTGCGGTGTGTCGGGGAGGTGCGCAAGGGGGTGCGGATGGCAGGGCGCCGGGTACGGAAGGCGGAGCGCCGGGTACGGAAGGCAGGATGCCGCGAGGTCCGTGCGGGCCTCAGGGGCCCTTCTGCGCCGCCAACTCCCGTGCGGCCTCGGTGAGGTCCTTGGCCGTGTCGATCGCCCGCCAGTAGGCGCCCTGGGGCAGCGGGAAGCCCGCCAGCCGCCGCTCCCGCGCCAGCCGCGGGAAGGTGGTGCGCTCGTGGTCCCCCAAATCCGGGAGCAGAGCGGCGAATTCGGGCCCGAAGACGTACACGCCGGCGTTCACCGGGTAGGGCGACAGCGGGGCCTCGATGAAGTCCAGTACGTGCCCGAACTCGTTGGTCTCCACCACCCCCCACGGGATCCGCGGCCGGGCCAGCGCGAGCGTCGCGACCGCCCCGCGCTCGTCGTGGAAGGCGGCCATCTCGCGGAGCGAGAAACGGGTCCAGACGTCGCCGTTCGTCGCGTACCAGGCCCCTTCGGGGTCCGGGAGGTGCCGTGCGGCGTACTTCAGTCCGCCGCCGCGCCCCAGCGGCTCCTCCTCGACCACCGTGGTCACGCGCAGCGGCAACGGCGCCTCGGCCAGCCACTCCTGGAGCACCCCGGCGAGGTGCCCGCACGAGACGACGGCGTCGGTGACCCCCTCGGCCGCCAGCCAGGCCAGCTGGTGCCCGATGATCGGCAGCCCGGTCCCCGGGATCTCGACCATCGGCTTGGGGCGGTCGTCGGTGTACGGACGCAGCCGCGAACCCTGGCCGCCCGCCAGGACGACTGCCTGGGTGGGTGCGGCGGGGAACGCGGCTGCGGAGGAGGCGGATCGGGGGTCGTCGGTCATGGCGGCCAGCGTAGGGACGGGGTGCGTGTCAGCCCATGGAGGCGACGCCGGATGCGTACGAGGTGTCGCAGACGGGGCGGGCGAACGATTGGGCCTTCGTCGGGCCGTACGCCTCGACGGCGGCGCGTCCGAGCGCCCGGGCGATCCCCACGCAGTGCTCGGCGAGCGACGGCCGGCGGTTCACCTCCTGCTGGAGGTGGGTCAGGACGTCGTCCGGCTCCTGGCCCTGCTGCAGTTCGCCGACGAGCTGCGTGCGCAGGACCTCGTGGGCGGCGCGTGGCTTCGCGGGCGTGGAGACGCCTTCGGCGGAAGCGGTCACGAGCTGGGAGGAGGAAGTGTCCGCCCAGGGGACCATCGTGACCGCGAGGGTCCCGGACAGGACCAGGACGACGGGCAGGACCAGGGCGAGGGAACGGCCGATACGGCGGGCAGTGTGGGTCACGAGGGCGAGAGTAGCGCTCGGTGAAGATTTGGCGACATTTAGTCACCCTGTCGGGGGATGGTTCGACGTGGCTTTTCGAATTCCGGGTTGACGACCCCGCCCGAATGGCCCGGTCTGCCGGGGTTCCTGCGGGATGTCCTCCGGCAACGAACGGCGGAGGGGCGCCCCTTGGCGGGACGCCCCTCCAACCTCCGTGCCGGTACGACTAGTCGGACAGTCGCTGCCCGGAAGAGGTCGAGAAGACGTGGATCTCGTCGGCCCGCGGCACGATGTGCAGGCTGGAGCCCTTCTCCGGGACCTGGCGGCCGCCCACGCGGACGACGAGGTCCTGCGAGCCCTCGGCGGCCGAGGTGGAGCCGTAGACGTAGCCGTCGGCGCCGAGCTCCTCGACGACGTTCACCGTGATGGTCAGACCGCCGGTCTCGGCGACGTCGAAGTGCTCCGGGCGGACGCCGACCGTGACGGTGCGGTCGCCCGCGTCGGCCGCGGTGGACAGCGCGGCGCGCGACACCGGGACGACGCTGTCGCCGAACTTCACGCCGCCGTCGGTGATCGGGACCTCGACCAGGTTCATGGCCGGGGAGCCGATGAAGCCGGCGACGAAGAGGTTCGCGGGGCGGTCGTACATGTTGCGCGGGGTGTCGACCTGCTGCAGCAGACCGTCCTTGAGCACCGCCACCCGGTCGCCCATGGTCATGGCCTCGACCTGGTCGTGGGTGACGTAGACGGTGGTGATGCCGAGGTCGCGCTGGAGGGCGGCGATCTGCGTACGCGTCGACACGCGGAGCTTGGCGTCGAGGTTCGACAGCGGCTCGTCCATCAGGAACACCTGCGGCTTGCGCACGATCGCGCGGCCCATGGCGACGCGCTGGCGCTGGCCGCCGGAGAGCGCCTTCGGCTTGCGGTCCAGGTACTGGGTGAGGTCGAGCATCTTCGCCGCGTCCTCCACCTTCCTGCGGATGGTGGCCTTGTCCTCGCCGGCGATCTTGAGCGCGAAGCCCATGTTGTCGGCGACGGTCATGTGCGGGTAGAGCGCGTAGTTCTGGAACACCATCGCGATGTCCCGGTCCTTGGGCGGCAGGTGGGTGACGTCGCGGTCACCGATGCGGATGGCGCCGCCGTTGACGTCCTCCAGGCCGGCGAGCATGCGCAGCGAGGTGGACTTGCCGCAGCCGGAGGGGCCGACGAGGACGAGGAACTCGCCGTCCTCGATCTCCAGCTCCAGCTGGTCGACGGCGGGCTTGTCGCCGCCCGGGTACAGACGAGTCGCCTTGTCGAAGGTGACAGAAGCCATGGTGATGAATCCCTTCTACCGGCAGGAACGTGCCGGACGATCCGAGTGGAAGGTCTAGTCCAGAAACCGGACTCCGCCCGACGCTACCTCCCACGACGGCGTCTGTCAGCACCGCGGCCGTGTGGGATTGTCGGCGCGGCCTGCTTCGATGCGCCCATGAGCGTGTACGAGATCCTCCCGGTCCTCCCCGACGTCCCGGCCCTGCGGGACCGCTGCCGGGCCCTGGCCGTGCTGGAGGCGGTGATGGACCCCCGGGACCCGTTCTTCGCGTACGCCGCCGACTGGTCCGAGACGGAGGAGGTCGCCCTGATGGACAACGGCTCCGGCGACGACTACGCCGTCGTCTTCTCGGCGGCGGGCGCGTACGCGCGCGGCTTCGCCCACGAATCCCGGATGAGCCCGTGGGGCGGCGAGGACGTCGAGGTCTGGCCGGGGCTGGTCGACGACGTGCCCGAGGTGTTCCGCCCGTACGTGACGGAGCCGGCGTTCTGCGACGACGACGGCGACGGACCCGTCCCGCGGGTCACGGTGGTGTTCTGGCGGGAGGCGGCGGACGGGGCCTGGCGCACGGGACCGGTGGAGATCCCCGAGGGGCCCGGCGGCTACGGCGACGGTGCCCGGGACCTCTTCGAGGTGCTCGCGGCGGGCACCCCGGAGGCCTACCGCGACTTCGCCGAGGACTACCACGAGCGGTCCGTGGACCTGGACGCGATCCGTCACGTGTTCGCCCTGCGCCCCCTCACGGGTGACGTGGTCGGGGCCCTGAACCCGGAGGCGGACCCCGGGGTCGTGGCGGGAGCGGTGGCGGCCACGGGGTACCCAGTGGAGGGCCGGCGAATGTGATGGCAGGGGGATTCGCGCGCTGTGTAGAGTGATGGCGGCTTCGCTCGCAGTACTCGGCGGGTGTTCCGTGCCTCCTTAGCTCAGTCCGGCCAGAGCAACGCACTTGTAATGCGTAGGTCGTCGGTTCGAATCCGACAGGGGGCTCCGGCAGTGGAAGGCCCCGGGCGATCGTCCGGGGCCTTCCGGCGTTTTCGGGCTCCGTCAGTGGCGGCCCGAGATGCGGTCGGCCAGGCGGGCCAGGGGGGCCGTCGTCGGGGTGTGGGTGGCCGCCTCCCGGCGGTCCGCCTCGCGGTAGGCGGCGTAGAGGGCCTGCACGCCGAGCCAGCGCAAGGGCTCCGGCTCCCAGCGGCGGACGCGGTGGTTCACCCACGGCAGGGTGGTCAGCTCGGTGGACTCGCCGAGGACCAGGTCGCGCAGGGTGCGGCCGGCCAGGTTGGCGGTGGCGACGCCCGAGCCGACGTACCCGCCCGCCCAGCCCACGCCCGTGGTGCGGTCCAGGGTGACGGTGGCGCACCAGTCGCGCGGCACGCCGAGGACGCCCGACCAGGCGTGGGTGATCTCCGTACCGGCGAGGACCGGGAAGAAGGAGAAGAGGAGGTCGCGGAGGGAGTCGACGGTGGCCGGCTGGGTGCGGCCGTCGTTGTCGGTGCGCGAGCCGAAGCGGTACGGGACCCCGCGCCCGCCGATCGCGATCCGGTCGTCGGCGGTCCGCTGCGCGTACATGTACGCGTGGGCCATGTCGCCCAGGACCTCCCGGCCCGACCAGCCGAGCTGCGCCCAGGTCTCGGCGGGCAGCGGGGCGGTCGCGATCATCGAGGAGTTCATCGGGAGCCACGACCGCTTCTGGCCCTTGAGGGCGGCGGTGAAGCCCTCCGTGCAGCGAAGGACGTGCGGGGCGCGGACCGTGCCGTAGGGGGTGACCGCCTTCCCCGCGGAGATCTCCGTTACCGGGGTGGATTCGTGGATCACCACGCCGAGGCGTTCGCAGGCCTCGGCCAGGCCCCTGAGCAGCTTGAGGGGGTGGATGCGGGCGCCGTGCGGGCTCCAGCTGGAGCCGACGGCGTCGGCGATGTCGATGCGCGTGCGGGTGGCGGCGGCGTCGTGGAGCTCGCGGTCGGTCTCGCCGAAGGCGAGCTCCGCGGCGTGGAAGGCCTTGAGGCGGCCGAGCTGGGCCGGGGTACGGGCGACTTCGAGGACGCCGCCGCGGTGGATGCCGGCGTCGATGCCCTCCTTGGCGGCGACGTCGATGACCTCGGTGACGGTGGCGTTCATGGCCTGCTGGAGGCGCCGGGCGGCCTGCCGGCCGTGGAGGGCGGCGTAGCGGTCGCGGCCGGCGATGCCGTTGTAGAGCCAGCCGCCGTTGCGGCCGGAGGCGCCGTAGCCGCAGAACTTCTGCTCCAGGACGGTGACGCGCAGGTCGGGGGCGGCCTGCTTCATGTAGTAGGCGGTCCACAGGCCGGTGTAGCCGCCGCCGACGATGACGACGTCGGCCGTGGTGTGGGCGGTGAGGGGCGTGCGGGGTGGGGTGGCCGGGGTGGTGCCGTGGTCGGTCGCGTACCAGAAGGAAATGCCGCCGTTGATCGTCATGGGGGAGTTGCTACACCCTTTCCCTCACGGCGTGCCAGGGACGGGATGTCGCGCGGCGGGGCCCGACGGTTTGCCGGATGACGGTTGCCCTGCGGTGCCCCTGCGGGGGGCTTGGCGGTGTTCGGGGTGGGGTGCCCCTGCGGGGGCTTGGCGGTGTGTGGGGGTGGGGTGGTGCCCCGCACGAGGGTCTCCTCGGCTCGGCGCGTGCGGGTGTGTCGCGGCCGGGCGGCCTGGGTTGCGCGCTCGTCCTGCGGGGACCCTCCTGCGTGTCCCCACCCCACGGCAGCGCTCCGGAAGTGCCAGGGATCCCCTTTGCGTGTCCGGGGCCGAGGGGAGTGGGGACGTGGCGGGGTGTCCCCGCAGGACGAGCGCGCGACCACCGGGTACGGCCGAGACACCCCGCACGCGCCGAGCCGAGGAGACACCCCGGCGGCGGCCCCGCTCCCCGAACGGACCGACCCCGCCCCGCCGAGCACCCCGCAGGGGCCCGGCGGCGGCCCCACTCCCCGAACGGACCGACCCCGCCCCGCCCAACACCCCGCAGGGGCCCGGCCGAGCCGAGGAGACACCCCGGCGGCGGCCCCGCTCCCCGAACGGACCGACCCCGCCCCGCCCAACACCCCGCAGGGGCCCGGCCGAGCACCCCGCAGGGGCCCGGTGGCGGCCCCGCTCCGATCCCGCCGAGCCGCCCGCAGGGCACCCCGCAGGGGCCCGGTGGCGGGCTCACCGCGCCGACCGGTCCGACAGGGCCGCACCATTTCAGCCTCGCCGGCGTTTGAGGCGCGGGTCCGGGCAGCGCCCGGAAACGGTCGGCCAGGCCGACACCGCAGGGCGATAGCGTCGACCCATGGTCGAGATCGCGGAGATTCCGGACGGGCTGGTCGAGGCGCAGGTCGGGTTCAACGGCGATGCCGGACGGGAGTTCATCGCCGCGTTGCCCGCGCGGGCGGCGGAGTTCCTGGAGCGGTGGGGGTTGCGCCGCACCGGGCCGGTGATGCACGGGGTGACGGCCCTGGTGCTGCCGGTGGAGCGGGCCGACGGCAGCGGGGCCGTGCTGAAGCTGGTGGCGCTCGACGAGGAGTGCGTGGGGGAGCCGGTCGCGCTGCGCGCCTGGGACGGGGACGGCTGCGTACGGCTGCTGGACCACGACGCGGACACCGGCACGCTGCTGCTGGAGCGGCTGGACGCGGGGCACGACCTGGCGGACCTCGCGCGGCGCGATGCGCGGCAGGCGGTGCGGGTGATCGGGGAGTTGCTGGCGCGGCTGACGGCGGTGCCCGCTCCGGCGGGGCTGCGCGGGCTCGGGGACATGGCCGCGGCGATGCTGGAGGAGGTGCCGCAGGCGCTGGAGCGGCTGGTGGACGAGCGGGACCGGCGGCTGCTGCGGGACTGCGCGGCCGCGGTCGCGGAGGTGGCGGGCGAGCCCGGGGACCGGCTGCTGCACTGGGACCTGCACTACGAGAACGTGCTCGCGGGCGGCCGGGAGCCCTGGCTGGCGATCGACCCGAAGCCGCTGGCCGGCGATCCCGGCTTCGACCTGATGCCGGCGATCATCAACAACTTCCGTGCGGAGGACGTGCG
Organism: Streptomyces erythrochromogenes; assembly: GCF_036170895.1. Classification (NCBI taxonomy): domain Bacteria; kingdom Bacillati; phylum Actinomycetota; class Actinomycetes; order Kitasatosporales; family Streptomycetaceae; genus Streptomyces; species Streptomyces erythrochromogenes. The sequence continues at coordinate 4,563,595 of NZ_CP108036.1, forward strand.
GTGGCGGTTCGACCTGCTGACGGAGGCGGCCGGGCTGGACCGGGAGCGGGCGCGGGCCTGGACGCTGGGCCGGGTGCTGCAGAACTGCCTGTGGGACGTGGAGGACGGCGAAGAGCGGCTGGACGACGAGCAGTTGGCGGTGGCACAGCTGCTGCTGGGGCGGTGATCCGCCCTAGGCTGCGGGCATGATCCGTAACGCCGAAGCCGCCGATGTCCCCGTCATCCACGCGATGATCCGTGAGCTCGCGGAGTACGAGAAGGTGCCGCACGAGGCGCGGGCAACCGAAGAGCAGTTGCGGGAGGCGCTGTTCGGCGAGCGCCCTGCGGTGTTCGCGCACGTCGCGGAGACGGACGAGGGGGAGGCGGTCGGCTTCTCGGTGTGGTTCCTGTCCTTCTCCACGTGGCGCGGTGTGCACGGCATCTACCTGGAGGACCTGTACGTACGGCCGGGCGTGCGCGGTGGCGGCCACGGCAAGGCACTGCTGGCGGAGCTGGCGCGTACGTGCGTCGAGCGCGGCTACGAGCGGCTGGAGTGGTCGGTGCTGAAGTGGAACGCGCCGACCATCGCCTTCTACGAGGCCCTGGGCGCGCGGCCGCAGGAGGAGTGGTCGGTGTACCGGCTGACAGACGGTGCGCTGGCCGCGCTCGGCCGGGCGTAGGCCGGGGCCAGCGGTCAGGGTTCGAGGACGACCTTGCCCGTGGTGGCACGGGTCTCCAGGTCGTGGTGGGCTTCGGCGGCTCGGGCTAGGGGGTAGCGGGTCAGGGCGGGGCGGAGGCGGCCGGCGGCGGCCTCGGCGAGGGCGCGGGTCTCCAGGAGGCGCAGGGGGTCTTCGCCGCCGGCCCGCTGGAGCATGGCGGGGCCCAGTACGCCCCGGGTGGTGATGCCGCGGGCGGTGAGGTCGGCGCGTTCGGCGTCGGTGAGGTCGAGGGGGCCGCCGGACCAGCCGAAGACGAGGTGCCGGCCGCCGGGTGCGAGCAGGCCGAGCGCGGCGCGGGCGGTCGCTCCGCCGACGGAGTCGAAGAGGACGGTGGCGCCGTCGGGGTGGCGGGCGCGGACGGCTTCGGGCCAGGCGGGGTCGGTGTAGTCGAGGGCGAGGTCGGCGCCGTTCGCGGCGGCGACGGCGGTCTTGGCGGCTCCGCCGGCGAGGGCGACGACGGTGGCGCCGGCGTTCTTCGCGTACTGGACGAGCAGGGTGCCGATGCCGCCGGCGGCGGCGGGGACGAGGGCGACGGAGCCGGGTCCGAGGTCGGCGAACTGGAGGATCCCGAGGGCGGTGCGGCCGGTCCCGATCATGGCGACTGCCCGGGCGGCGTCGAGGCCGTCGGGTACGGGGTGCAGCCGGGCCGCGTCGGCGACGGCGTACTCGGCGTAGCCGCCGGGGGCGAAGCCGAGGTGGACGACGACGTCGCGGCCGAGCCAGGCGGGGTCGGTGCCGGGGCCGAGGGCGTCGACGGTGCCGGCGACCTCGCGGCCGGGGACGGTCGGGAGCTCGGGGAGCGGGGCGGGCGGTCCCTGGATGCCTTGGCGGAGGCTGGTGTCGAGGAGGTGGACGCCGGCGGCGGCGACGGCGATGCGGACCTGGCCGGGGGCGGGGACGGGGACGGCGGTGCGTTCGTGGGTGAGGTTCTCGGCGGGGCCGAAGGCGTGGAGGCGGACCGCGTTCATGGTGGCGTGCGTGTCGGTGGGCATGGACCCAGGCTGCGACCTGGAGTTCGGTTGAGGTCAAGGGCGCGGGCCGTTGTCAGTGCGGTCGGTCACGATGGGGGCATGGTGCGAAGCGGGCGGCAGCAGTCGGTGAAGGCGGCGCGGAGACCGGAGCTGCGGCTCCCGGAGCTGGCGCCCTGGGACGGGCGGGAGCTGGAGCCGGACGGGGACTACGACGGGCTGGAGTTCGCGGACCTGGACCTGGCGGGGCAGGAAGGGGTGGGGGCCCGGTTCATGGACTGCGCGGTGCGGCGCTGCGCGCTGGACGAAGCGGGGCTGGCGAAGGCGCGGATCCTGGATTCGGTGCTGGAAGGGGTCCGCGGGGTGGGGACCGACCTGTCGGGGGCCTCGCTGCGGGACGTGGAGCTGGTGGACGCGCGCCTGGGCGGGGTGCAGTTGCACGGGGCCGGGCTGGAGCGGGTGGTGGTCCGGGGCGGCAAGATCGATTACCTGAACCTGCGGAAGGCGCGGCTGCGTGACGTGGTCTTCGAGGGGTGCGTGCTGGTGGAGCCGGACTTCGGGGGCGCGGTGCTGGAACGGGTGGAGTTCCGGGACTGCGCGCTGCGCGGGGTGGACTTCAGCGGGGTCCGGATGGCGGACGTGGATCTGCGGGAGGCCGCCGTACTGGAGATCGCGCGGGGGGTGGACGCGCTGGCCGGGGCGGTGATCAGCCCGGCGCAGCTGTTCGACCTGGCTCCGGCGCTCGCTTCCCAGCTGGGGGTGCGCGTGGTGCCGTAGGCGGGGTGTCCGTGGTTCGGGCGCGGTGCCGTTGCGGGGGCGGGGCGGGCGCGGGTGGCTGTGGCGAATGGCCGAGCCGTCGGTGTCCCGACGGGCGGGATGCCGGGGCGGGTGCCTAACGTGCTGGCAGACACACCGGTGCACGAGGCCTGTGGAGGTGTCATGTCCCACCGGAGCCGCCGGATCCGATGGCTGGTCGGCGCCGGCGCCAGTACGGTCGCCGTCGCCCTGCTCCTCGCGGTCGGCGGCCCCGGGCCGCGGCCGGCGCGGCAAGGCGCCGGGGGCGGCGAGGGGGCCGCCGGGACGGCCGTGGGCGCCTACCTGCACTACGGCTCGCCCGGCGTCGAGCGGATGGCGGAGCTCTCGCGCTGGCTCGGCGGTACCGAGCTGCGCGCCGGGCACACGTACCTCCCCGGCGACACCTGGGCGAACATCGAGGGGGCCCCGGATTCCCTGCGCACCTGGGCGCGGTGGCGCAAGGAGAGGGCCGACCGGCTCTTCGTCCTGAACGTGCCCATGCAGGAGCGCAACGAGGCCGGCGTCCCCGACGCACGGGTCGCGGAGCTGATCCGCGCCGGCGCCCGGGGTGCGAACGACCACCACTTCCGGCGGCTGGCCGGGCGGCTGGTCGACCTCGGGGTGCCGGACACGGTGATCGTTCTCGGCTGGGAGATGAACGGTTTCGACTACGCCCACCGCTGCCGTCCCGACCCCGAGAACTGGAAGACGTACTGGCGGCGCATCGTGGCCGCCATGCGGTCGGTGCAGGGGCAGCGGTTCCGGTTCGACTACGCCCCCAACCGCGGGGGTGACGCGATCGCCTGGACGCGCTGCTATCCCGGTGACGACGTGGTCGACGTCGTCGGCATGGACTCCTACGACCAGGAGCCCGGCCGTACCTTCGACGAGCAGGTCACCCAGCCCTACGGGCTCCAGCAGCAGGTCGATTTCGCCAAGGCGCACGGCAAGCGGATCTCCTACCCCGAATGGGGCCTGTTCCGCCGCGGCGACAATCCCGAGTACGTGCGGGGCATGCTGGCGTGGTTCGCCGAGCACGAGCCGCTCTACCACAGCATCACCGACTACTGCCCGCACGGCGTGTGGCAGTGCGGGCAGAACCCGCGCTCCGCGCAGGTGTTCCGGGAGTTCCTGTCCGGCGGCTGACGGCTCTGACCGGCTGACGGCCCTGACCGACTGGCGGATCTGACCGGAGGACGGCTCTGACTACGCCGGGACGCGCGGGAAACGGGCCTGGAGGGTCCAGATGGCCGGGTTGTCGCCGAGGCCGTCGTGCATGTCGATCAGGTCCGCGAGCAGGTCGTGCAGGAAGTCGCGGGCCTCGCGGCGCAGCAGCCGGTGGCTGAAGGTCAGCGGGGCCTCCTCGGCCGGCATCCAGTCGGCCTCGACGTCGACCCAGCCGAAGCGGCGCTCGAAGAGCATGCGGTCCGTGGACTCGGTGAAGTCGAGCTCGGCGTACTGGCGGTTGGCGGAGCGGCTGCCGCGCGGGTCCCGGTCGAGCTGCTCGACGATGTCGCACAGCGCCCAGGCGAAGTCCAGCACGGGCACCCATCCCCAGGCTGTGGATACTTCCCGGTCCGAGTTGGTGTCGGCGAGGTACACGTCCCCGCAGAACAGGTCGTGGCGCAGCGTGTGGACGTCCGCCGAGCGGTAGTCGGTCTGCGGGGGGTCGGGGAAGCGCCGGGAGAGGGAGTAGCCGATGTCGAGCACGTACCCGATGGTGTCACGGGTACGTGCGGGTCCCCACCCCGGTCGTCAGGAGGGGAGGAGGCGCTGTTCCTTCGCGACCGATACGGCGCCCGCGCGGGTGTCGACGCCGAGCTTGTCGTAGATCCGCCCCAGGTGGGTCTTGACCGTGGCCTCGCTGATGAACAGGGCGCGGGCGATGTCGCGGTTGCCGAGGCCGCGGGCCAGCTGCCCGAGGATGTCCAGTTCGCGGTCGGTCAGGGTGGGGCGGCTGCCGCGCATGTGGGCCATGACGCGGCTGGCGACCGGTGCGGAGAGGGTGGTGCGGCCCTGGGCGGCGGAGTGGATGGCGGCGAAGAGCTCCTCGGGGCGTTCGGCCTTCAGGAGGTAGCCGGTGGCGCCCGCGCCGATGGCCCGGGTGATGTCCGCGTCCGTGTCGTAGGTGGTGAGGACCAGGACGTGCGGGGGTTGCGGGAGCGCGGTGATGCGGCGGGTGGCCTCGACGCCGTCGATGCCCTCGCCGAGCTGGAGGTCCATGAGGACCACGTCGGGGTGGAGCTTGGCGGCCAGGGCGACCGCCTCCTCGCCGCTGCCGGCCTCGCCGAGGACCTCGATGTCGGGCTCGCTGCCGAGGAGGGCCAACAGGCCGGCGCGGACCACCACGTGGTCGTCGCAGAGCAGGATCGTCGTCATGGAGCGGGCTCCAGGGGAATGGCCGCGGAGAGGACGGTGCCCTCGCCCGGCGTGGATTCGATGGTCAGGGTGCCGCCCAGCTGGCGGACGCGGGCCCGCATCGCCGGGAGGCCGTGCCCGCGCCCGTCGGCGTCGGTGCGGGGCTCGGAGAAGCCGTGGCCGTCGTCGGCGATGTCGAGCACCACCTGGTCCCCGAGGAAGCTCAGGGTGAGTGCGGCCGTACGGGCGCCCGAGTGCTCCCGGACGTTCGCGAGGGCGCCCTGGGCTATGCGCAGCAGGGCCGACTGGACGCGGTCCGGGAGCGGGGCGGGGACGCCTTCGAGGTGGAAGCGGACCTCGATGTCGGGTCCGGCGTCGAGGGAGCGCAGGGCTTCGGCGAGGCCGGCGCCGTCGGCGAGCTCGGAGGGGGCCAGGTCGTGGACCAGTCGGCGGGCCTCGGCGAGGCCGTGTGCGGCGATGCCGGTGGCGGTACGGACGTGCCCGCGGGCGGTGGCGGGGTCGGTGTCCCAGGTGCGGTCCGCGGCCTGGAGCAGCATCTGCTGGCTGGACAGGTTCTGGGCGAGGGTGTCGTGGATCTCCATGGACAGCCGCTGGCGTTCGGCGAGGGTGCCTTCGCGGCGTTCCGTGGCGGCCAGCTCCCGGCGGGTCCGGATCAGGTCGTCGATCAGGGCCCGCTGGGCCTGGGCCTGGCGTTCCATGTGGACGAAGACGGCGGTGGCGAGGGCGGCGACGGCGGGCGGGGCCAGCAGCAGGTTGGGGTCGAAGGACTTGGACAGCTGGAGCTGGGCCGTCACGACGAAGGCGGTGAGGAGGGCCACCAGGACGATGGCGGCGCGTGGCGGGAGGGTGCGCAGGGCGGTGAAGAAGAGCGGTACGGCGCACCAGGCGAAGCTGGGCGCGAGGACGACGAGGACCACCCAGGTGGTGACGACCAGGCCGAGCCAGAGGAGGCGGCGGCGGGTGGGGGCGGCGCCGAGTGCGGGGCCGAGTACGTAGAGCAGGGCCAGGGTGACGCTGAGGGCGATGACCCACGGGGTGCGGGGTTCGCCGGGGTGGCGCAGCAGGAAGCGGGCCACGGAGGCGCCGAGGAGCAGGAAGAACGCGGTGTGGGCGACCGTCGCCAGCGTGCGGGTGTCGTCGCGCGGCGGGGCGGGTGTCACGGGGTGCTCCTCGGTCGGGGGCATGCGTCCATTGTCGGCTGCGGCGCCGGTTGCCCGCGGCGCGTGGCGGTGGGGGCGGCAGGTGCGGCGCCGCTCCCGGGGCTCCGCCCCCGGGCCCCGCGCCGGCGATGCTGAAAGGGCGGGGCTCCGCGCCGGGCCCCGGGGTCGGCGCGGCTGGATCGCCTCGGGTCCGACCAGGAAATACCGCGCCGGAGGCGAAGCGCATCGGCCGATCGGTTGACCCCCGGGTCAGCCGGTGCGGTGGGCGGGGCGAGCCGGTACGGGGACGGGGTGGCGGGGGCCCGGGCCACAGGCTTGGAGCAGTGAAGGAGCCGGCCCGACCGGCCCGGACCGACCCGATGCCGTCACCGTGCCACCGTTCTCAGGAGCAGCAGAGATGAAGACCCGCACCCGCGTTCTCACCGGTACCGTCCTCGCCGTCGCCCTGGGCGCCGGAGCCTTCGGTGCCGTGAGCGCCAGCGCGAGCCCCGCCGCCACCACCGCCCAGGCCGCCGCCGTCCCGGGGAAGAAGGACGGCCCGAGCGACAAGGACTTCACCACGACGACCCACCTGACCGTCGACGCCGCCACCCGCGCCGCCCAGGCCGCCCTCCGGGCCGCCGCGGCGGAGAACCAGAAGGTGACCGTCGCGGTGGTGGACCGCAACGGCAACACCATCGTCACCCTGCGCGGCGACGGCGCAGGCCCGCAGTCCTACGAGTCGGCGCAGCGCAAGGCCTTCACCGCCGTGTCCTGGAACGCCCCGACCTCCGTGCTCGTGGGCCGTCTGGCCCAGACCCCGAACCTGAAGGACATCCCCGGCACCCTCTTCCTCGGTGGCGGCACCCCGGTCCAGGCGAACGGCGCCCCCGTCGCCGGCATCGGCGTGGCCGGCGCCCCGAGCGGCGACCTGGACGAGAAGTTCGCCAAGGCCGGCGTGGACGCGCTGGGCAAGTAAATCGCGCGCTTTGCCCGCTTAGGATCGAGTGTGTGGACCACCGCGTACTTCCCCGCCTCGCCGCTCCTGCCGTCGCCGCCCTGCTCGCCGTCACCACGGCGTGCACGGGGGGCCCGGTGCAGGGGCGGCCGGGTGCGTCGGGGCTGCGCGATCCGTACTTCCCCAAGGCCGGCAATGGCGGCTACGAGGTCGAGCACTACGGGCTGGACCTGGACTACGACCCCGCGGACGGGGTGTTGCACGGCAGGGCCGTCATCACCGCGCGTGCCCGGCAGGGGCTCAGTTCCTTCAACCTCGATCTGAGCGGCCTGCGCGTCGAGGGCGTGGACGTCGACGGTGAGGGGGCCCGGTTCAACCGGACCGGCAACGAGTTGACCGTGCGCCCGGCGGACGACCTGAAGAAGGGCCAGGTCTTCCGCACGGAGGTCGCCTACAGCGGCAGGCCGAAGGCCCTCACGGACGCGGACGGCTCCAGGGAGGGCTGGATCACCGGTGAGGACGGCGCCGTAGGCGTCGGCGAGCCCGTCGGCTCGATGACCTGGTTCCCCGGCAACCACCACCCGAGCGACAAGGCCGCGTACGACATCACGATCACCGTCCCGCGCGGCTACGAGGCCGTGTCGAACGGGGAGTTGCGTTCCCGCACCGAAGTCACCGGCGGGCGCACGCGCTTCGCGTGGCACAGTCCGGAGCCGATGGCCAGCTATCTGGCGACCGCCGTCGTCGGCCCGTACAAGGTGACCACCGGGAAGACGCCTTCGGGGGTGTCCGTCTACAACGCGGTGTCGCCCGAGGAGGCGGCGGCGAGCGAGCGGTCGCTCGCGCGGCTGCCGGAGATGGTCGAGTGGGGCAGCGGCCGGTTCGGCCCCTACCCCTTCGGTACGGCGGGTGCGGTCGTGCTGCCGGCCGGGACCCTCGCCTACGCGCTGGAGACGCAGACCAAGCCGGTGTACCCGGGTGCGCCCGAGGACGAGGCGCTGGTGCTGCACGAGCTGGCCCACCAGTGGTTCGGCAACTCGGTGTCGCCGAAGACCTGGAAGGACATGTGGCTCAACGAGGGCTTCGCGACCTACGCCGAGTGGCTGTGGGACGAGGACCACGGCGGGCCCACGGCGCAGCAGCACTTCGACGCCCTCCTGGCCGGTGACACGGAGGTCGACGCGGCGGCCGACTCCGGCTGGGAGGCCTTCCCGCCGGCCGACCCGCCCGGGCCGGAGGACATCTCCGCGAGCCCGGTGTACCAGCGCGGCGCGATGGTCCTGCACCGGATCCGGCAGGAGGTCGGCGACGAGAAGTTCTTCGCCCTGGTGCGCGGCTGGGCGGCCGACCACCGGTACGGCAACGCGAGTACGGCCGACTTCACCGCCTACGCGCAGGAGAGGACGGGCCACGACCTGAAGCAGGTCTGGGACGTCTGGCTGTACGGGAAGGACCGCCCGAAGTAGGACTGCCGTCCCGGTTACGCCGCGTCGAGTGGCTTGCGCAGCACCGTGCAGTCGCGGCCCAGTTCGCGGTCCTTGGCGCGGCGCACGGGGGAGTACCCCTGGGACTGCCAGAAGGCCAGGCCCTTGGGGTTGTTGTCCAGTACGGCGATCTGTACGCCGGTGCGTCCGGCGGCGCGGAAGCGGTCCTCGACCAGGGTGGCCACGGCGCGGCCGTACCCCTCGCGGTGCGCGGTGGCGTCGATGAGCAGCAGCCCGATCCACGGGTCGTCGTCGCCGGGGGCGGCGGCCGGGTTGCGGTCCAGGGTGGCGGCGAGGCCGACGAGGCGGCCCGCGCTGCGGGCGAGGAGGATCTCCGCGCTGTCGTGGGCGAGTTCGTCGGCGAGGGAGGCCGCGACCTGTTCGACCGTGATGCGGTTCGGGTCGGGGAAGTCGCCGCCGAGTTCGAAGAACGCGTGGTTGGTCGAGTAGAGGGCGGCGATCTCGGTCAGGACCGGGCCCGGGAGGGCGCCGTCCACGGGGACCAGGGGTTGGAGGATCACCTGTGGAACGGTAGCGAAGCCCCCTCCCCGGACGGCCGGGAGGGGGCTTCGCCCGCGCTGGTGTCCGTCAGCGCCGGACCGTGCGGACTCAGACGTTGACGCCGAAGTCCTGGGCGATGCCGGTGAGGCCGGAGGCGTAGCCCTGGCCGACCGCGCGGAACTTCCACTCGGCGCCGTTGCGGTAGAGCTCGCCGAAGACCATGGCGGTCTCGGTCGCCGCGTCCTCGGAGAGGTCGTAGCGGGCGATCTCGGCGCCGCCGGCCTGGTTCACGACGCGGATGTAGGCGTTGCGGACCTGGCCGAAGTTCTGGCTGCGGCTCTCGGCGTCGTAGATGGAGACCGGGAAGACGATCTTGTCCACGTCGGCGGGCAGGCCGGCGAGGTTCACGTTGATGGCCTCGTCGTCGCCCGCGCCCTCGCCGGTGCGGTTGTCACCGGTGTGGACGATGGTCTGGTCCGGGGTGGACTTGTTGTTGAAGAAGACGAAGTGGCCGTCGGAGACGACCTTGCCCATCGGGTTGACGGCGATGGCCGAGGCGTCGAGGTCGAAGTCGACACCGGTGGTCGTACGGACGTCCCAGCCGAGACCGACCGTGACGGCAGCGAGGCCCGGGGCCTCCTTCGTGAGCGAGACGTTGCCGCCCTTGGACAGGCTGACAGCCATGGGAATGTCCCTTTCCTCATCCAACATGCACGTACAGGCGGTCAAGGTACCGCTGACCTCTATAACGCGACGAGAGGCCGGTCGGGTTCCCGTCCTGAATTCCGGATGACGACAAATGCGGGTGACGCGGGCCGGGCGGGCACGGATCATAGGGGGTATGCCTGGTCCCTATGTCATCCGCGGTTCGGTCGCGCTCCCCGAGGGGGAGCTCTCCTGGCGTTTCTCGCGGTCCTCCGGGCCCGGCGGGCAGCACGTGAACACCTCGGACTCGCGCGTGGAGCTGCTGTTCGACCTGGCGGCGACCAAGGCGCTGCCCGAGGTCTGGAAGGAGCGGGCGCTGGAGCGCCTCGCCGGCCGGCTGGTGGGCGGGGTGGTGACCGTACGGGCCTCCGAGCACCGGTCGCAGCTGCGCAACCGGGAGATGGCGCTGGTCCGGCTGGCCTCGCTGCTGGCCGAGGCGACGGCGCCGCCGCCCAAGCAGCGCCGCGCGACGAAGATCCCGCGCGGGATCAACGAGCGGCGGCTGCGGGAGAAGAAGGCGCGGGCCGAGACCAAGCGGGGCCGGACCGGCCGGGACTGGTAGCCGCGGCGGGAGCACGGCCTGCGGATCAGCCCAGGTGCCGATAGCGCCCGCGGAAGTGCGTCAGCGGCGGGGAGTCCGGGGAGGGCAGGGCGGCCGTCAGGACGCGGCCGATCACCAGGGTGTGGTCGCCCGCCTCGACGCGGTTCTCCGTACGGCACTCCAGGGTGGCGAGGGCGCCGCTCAGCAGGGGCGCGCCGGAGGCCTCGCCGCGTACGTACGGGAGGTCGGCGAAGAGCAGCCGGTCGCTGATGCGGCCCTTCATCGCGAAGCGGCCCGCGATCTGGAGCTGGTGGTCGGCGAGGACGGAGACCGCCCACAGCGGCTGCTCCGCCAGCAGGTCGTCCATGCGGGAGCCCTCGCGCAGGCTCACCAGGACCAGGGGCGGGTCGAGGGACACGGACATGAAGGCGGTCGCCGTCATGCCGACGTCCTCGCCGCGCGGCCCGCCGGCCGTCAGCGGGGCCTCGTGTGCGGTGATCAGGCACACGCCCGCGGTCAGCCGGGACATCGCGGCGCGGAACTCGTCATTGCTCACCCCCTCAGCATGGGGGCTCGTGTCGGGCGGGGCGGGTACGGGGGTCGTCTTCAGCACCCTTGAACGCTAATCCCGCCCTCCCGTGCGGCACATCGGGCCCTGGTCCGAGTCGTGCCCCCGCCCCTCGGCCTAGGCCCGGGCGTATCGTTTGCTCACGAGAAGGCGGGGGAGCGCTCCCAGTCCGAACCGTTCCAGCGCGTACCGTTATTCATCTCATGTGACTTGAGTCACAGAGGGCAAGATTTGTTGACCCTGTGTACCTGCCGCACAGCTCACTGTGATTCAGTGGACGGGACACCGCAACGAAACGCCGATGACAAACCTGGAGTTGCTGTCGAGGTCTCGGGGAGAGCGAGCAATGGAGACCGAGTCGGAGCCGTACGTCCGTCTTGCGACCCTGCGGCAGCTGCACCGGGTGGTGGCCGATCTCAACACGGCCCGGAGCCTGGCGGACACTCTGCAGACCGTCGTGGACGGCATCGTCGTGGGCCTCGGCTATGAGCTCGCCTGTGTCAACCTCGTTCGCCCCGACGGGGATCTCGTCGTCGCCGCCTTCGCGGGCGACCCCGCCGCGGAAGCCCTCATCACCGGTCGCGTGGGCTCCCGCGCCTCCTGGGAGCGCCGTCTGACGATGGGTGAGTGCTGGGACGGGCTCCGCTTCATCCCGCACACGGAGGGCTGGGTCCTGCTGGAGGACGACGTCCCCCAGTGGCACACCGACGGCCCCGATCCGCGCTTCGAGGACGAGTGGCACCCCGAGGACCGGCTCTATGCACCCATGTATGCGTCCGGCGGGGAACTTCTGGGTGTCATTTCGGTGGACAGACCGCGCAACGGCCGCCGGCCCGGTGCCTGGGGCCGCGAAGCGCTCCAGATGTACGCCTTCCAGGCGGCGATTGCGATCAGCAATGCCAGGCTCCGCGCGAACATGCAGCGCGCCCTCGTCCGGCTGGAACGCGAGCAGCAGGCGCTCCGCGCCAGTGAAGAGTCGTTCCGCCAGGCCTTCGAGTACGCGCCCAGCGGCATGGCCATCGCCGAGATGGGCGGTGACCAGCACGGCCGGCTGCTGCGTACCAACGACGCGCTGTGCCGGCTGCTCGGCCGCCCCGCCTCCGTGCTGCGCCGCTACTCCTTCTCCGACCTGGTCCACCCCGAGGACATCGGCACCCTGCTGCGCACCTCCGCCGAGGGGGGCCGCGCCGAGCTGCGCCTGGGCCGCCGGGACGGCACGTACGTATGGGTCTCGCTGCGCAACTCCGTCGTGGCGGACGCCGCCGACGGGCCGCGCTTCCTGCTCACGCACGTCGAGGACATCGAGGAGCGCAAGCGCCACGAGCTCCAGCTCGCCCACCGGGCCAGCCACGACTCGCTGACCGGGCTGCCCAACAGCGCCGAGCTGCGGGCCCGGCTCGGCGCGCGGCTGTGCCGCAGGCCGCAGTCCGCGCGGGCCAGCGCCATCGAGGCCCTGGACGCGGCCTACGAGGGGCGCGAGGTGCACGGCGGGCACGACGGGCACGAGGTGCGGGTGGAGGCGGGTGGTGCGGGCGAGCACGGGTTTCAGCCCGACGGCCCCGACCGGTACGCCGCATCGGACCCCTTCGACTTCCCCGGGGCGCCGACCGCCCCGACGGACGGACCGTACGACCACCACGTGCACACGGTGGCCCCCGCGGCCGACGTCGACGACGGGACGAAGGGGCTGGCGGTGCTCTTCTGCGACCTCGACGGCTTCAAGTCGATCAACGACCGGTTCGGGCACCACACGGGCGACGCGGTCCTGATCGAGGTCGCCCGGCGGCTGACGACGGGCGTCAGGGACGGTGACACCGTCGCCCGGCTGGGTGGTGACGAATTCGTCGTGCTGGCCGACGGCCTCGGTGCCGCCGACGCCGCGGACCTCGCCGTCCGGCTGCGCAACGCGATCATCCCGCCGATCCGCGTGGACGGCCGTGCGGTGCGTGTAGGCGCGAGTTTCGGCATCGGCTGGGCCAGCTGCGGCATGTCCGCGGACGAGGTGCTGCGCTCCGCCGACCAGCGGATGTACATCGAGAAGAGGTCCCGCTCCAAGGCACACCGCCGGGCGGGCTGAGGCGGTCCGTCACCCGTGTGTGCACCTGTTCGGGGTAGGCTCCCGGGGGTCGAAAGGAGTGACCTGCGATGACGACGCCCGCGAACAACGGTCCGCACGGTGGGGCGAACAAGCCCGAGGACGACGATCCGTTCGGCTACCTCTACGAGGATGGCCAGGCGGCCGGAGCCACCCCGCCCGCGTCGGGCGGCGGGTACGGCTACCCCGGCGGGGCGGTCGGCGGTCACCCCGGTGCACAGCCCGGTGTCCCCCGTACCTCGCACCACCAGGTGCGTACGGTCGGCGACCGCAGGAACGGCGGCCAGCGCGGCCCCGTCCCGCAGCAGCAGAGCCCCGGTTACCAGGCCCAGTACCAGGCCCCCGAGGCGCTCCAGGCGGGCGGCTACGGCGTTCCGCAGCAGCCCCAGTCCCCGCAGCACCAGACCCAGACGATCGGGCAGGCCGGCGGTCACGGCGGCCACGGTGGCGGTGGCTCCAGTCGGCGCGGCCTGCTGATCGCGGCCGTCGCGGTGGTCGGCGCGGTCGTGATCGGCATCGGTGCGGCCCTCGCGTTCGGCGACAAGGGCAAGGCCGAGGACAAGGGCAACGACACCGCGAACGGCGGCCAGCAGTCGGCGGCCCCGAAGGACCCGGCGAGCCCGACCCCGAGCACGAAGCCCTCGCAGGCCCCGCTGCCGAAGGGCGAGGCGGCCGGTGCGGGCATGGTGCTGACCGGCGGTGCGAAGCTGGACAGCACGGTGCCGGGTTCGAAGAGCTCGGGCGGTCAGTACGTCGCGGGCTTCAACCAGCCCGGTGCGGCCCTCACCTGGACGGTGGACGTGCCGGAGGCGGGCGACTACACGCTGTTCGTCAACTACGGCGTCCCCGGCAAGGACGGCAAGGCGACCCTCACGGTCAACGGGCAGACCCCGACCCAGGGGCTGAACCTGGCCAACTTCGCCAAGGCGGCCGACGGCGCCTGGGACAAGGGCTGGACGCGCACCTACGCGTGGATCACCCTCAAGAAGGGCTCGAACGCGATGAAGATCTCGTGCGAGCCCGGCAACCAGTGCGACGTGATCTTCGACCAGCTGGAGCTGGCCTCGGGCCACACCAAGCGCTGACCGAGACCCGCTGAACGCTTCTGGCCCTGCCGCTCGAGCGGCAGGGCCAGAAGCGTTTGCCGCGTCAGTTGCCGTTCCTCACGCGGACGGTCTGCCGCAGTTCCTCGTAGACGCCGGGGTCGAACTCTCCCGCCACCGGGGCCAGGACCGTGGCTGCCGAGAGGGCGACCGCGCGGGTGAGACGGTCCGGCCAGTCCAGGCCCTCCGCCAGGGCGGACAGCAGGCCGGCGACGACGGAGTCGCCTGCTCCGGTGGGGTTGCCGGACAGCGGGCGCGGCGGGGCCGCCTGCCAGGTGCCCTGGGCGGTGGCGGCCAGCAGGCCGGCCGGTCCCAGCGAGGTGACCACCGCGTGCGCGCCGCGGCGGCGGGCGTCGCGGCTGGCGGGGAGCGGGTCGCGGGAGCCGGTGAGCTCGGCCAGCTCGGCGGCGTTCGGCTTGATGATCTCGGGGCGGGCGGCGACCCCGCGGCGCAGGGCCTCGCCGCTGGTGTCCAGCAGGACGGGGACTCCGGCCGCGCGGGCCGTCCGTACGAGCACCGCGTACGCGCCCACGGGCACGCCCGGCGGGAGGCTGCCGCACAGGGCCACCGCCCGTACCCCGGACACGAGCTCCTCGTAGTGCGCGAGGAACCGCGACCACTCCGCGGGCGTGATCAGCGGGCCCGGCTCGTTGAACTGCGTGGTGTCGCCGGAGGCTTCGTCGACCACGGCCAGGGTGCGGCGCGAGGCGCCCCCGCAGGGGACCAGGGCGTCCACCACCCCGGGGGAGGCGGCCAGCGCGCTCCGTACGACGGAGCCGACCGGGCCGCCGGCGAAGCCCGTCGCCGTGACCTTGTGGCCGAGCGCGGCGAGGACGCGGGCGACGTTGAGCCCCTTGCCGCCGGGCCGTTCGGTCACGGCGGTGACCCGGTGCGAGGCGTGCGGAAGCAGCCGCGGCACGCGGTACGTGACGTCGAGTGCGGTGTTGAGCGTCACGGTCAGGATCATGGGCACCCCCGGGTCTGTTGCTGCCGGGATCATGCCAGGGGGTACCTCCCAGCGGTAGCCGGGGGCGAGGCGGTCGGCCCGGTCCCACGGGCCGGCCGCCTCGTCCCGTCCAGCCGCTCGGCCGTCAGGAGGACCCTCAGAGGGCCGGGCTGACGATCCATTCGCCGCGCCGCATGACGCCCTTGACGTCGAAGGCGGCGTCCAGGACGACGAGGTCCGCGTACTTGCCGGGCTCCAGCGAGCCGATCTCGTCGTACAGGCCGATCAGCTTGGCCGGGTTGGCGGAGATCGCCTGGACCACGGACTCCACCGGCAGCTTGTCGAGGGTCACCGAGCGCTTGAAGGCGGTGTCGAGGGTGAGCGTCGAGCCGGCGATGGAACCGCCCTCGACGAGGCGGGCCACACCGCCCTTGACCTCGACCTCCAGCGGACCGAGGTGGTAGGTCCCGTCGCCGAAGCCGGCCGCGTCCATGGCGTCGGTGATCAGTGCCACGCGGTGTGCGCCCGCGTGGTGGAAGGCCAGTTCGAGGGCGGCGGGGTGCAGGTGGGTGCCGTCGTTGATGAGCTCGACGGTGATCCGCTCGTCCTCCAGGAGGGCGGCGATCGGGCCGGGTTCGCGGTGCGCGAGCGCGGGCATCGCGTTGAAGAGGTGGGTGGCCACGGTCGCGCCCGCATCGATGGCGGCGCGCGTCTGCTCGTACGAGGCGTCGGTGTGCCCGATCGCGGCGATGACGCCGTGCTCGGCCAGCAGCCGTACGGAGTCCAGGCCGCCCGGCAGTTCGGTGGCCAGGGTGAACATGCGGGCGGCGCCGTGGGCCGCGTCGATGAGCTTGCGGACCTCGGCCGGGTCGGGGTCGCGGAGCAGGTCCTCCTTGTGGGCGCCCTTGCGGCAGGCGTTGATGAACGGCCCCTCGAAGTGGATGCCGGCGATCTCGCCCTGTTGGGTCAGCTCGGCCAGCAGCCCGGCCCGCCGGGCGAGTTCGTCGAGGTCCCCGGTGACGGTGGAGGCGACCAGGGTGGTGGTGCCGTGCGCGCGGTGGGTGCGCACGCCCCGGAGGACGTCCTCGGCGGTGCCGGAGGTGAACGAGGCGCCGCCGCCACCGTGGTTGTGCATGTCGACGAAGCCGGGGACGATCCAGTGCCCGGTCAGGTCGACGATCTCGGCGCCCTCGCGGGCGCTGCCGGCGATGCGGCCGCCGTCGACGATGACCCGGCCGCCCGCCACGGTCCCGGTGGGCAGCACCACCCTGGCGCCGGAGAGAACAGTGCTGTGTGCGCTTCCGGACATCAGGCCGGTACCTCCGTGGCGAGTAGGTCCCAGGCGAGCAGCCCTGCGCCCAGGCAGCCGGCGGTGTCCCCGAGGGCCGCCGGCACGATGTGGGGGAGCCGCTGGAACGTCACGCGCTCCTCCACGGCCTTCCGTAGTGGTGTGAACAAGGTTTCCCCCGCCTCGGCGAGCCCCCCACCGATGATCAGCGTGCGCGGGTCCAGCAGGGTGATCGCGGTGACCAGCCCGTCGGCGAGGGCTCCTACGGCGGCCAGCCAGACCTCGCGGGCGCGCGCGTCACCCGATTCGACGGCCTTGGCGCAGTCGGCGGCGTCGGCCCCGGGGTCGCCGGAGGCGGCCGCCCAGGCTCGGCTGACGGCCGCGGCGGAGGCGAGTGTCTCCAGGCAGCCGCGCTGGCCGCAGCCGCAGTCGGGGCCGCCGGGGCGGACCACGATGTGCCCGATCTCGCCCGCGTACCCGTGGGCGCCGGCCTCGATGCGGCCGGCGATGCCGATGGCGCCGGCGATGCCGGTGCCGAGCGGGACGAAGAGGAAGCGGTCGGCGCCCCGGCCGGCGCCGATGCGGCCTTCGGCGAGCCCGCCCGTGCGCACGTCGTGGCCGAGGGCCACGGGGATCCCGCCGAGGCGCCCGGTGAGCAGCGCGCGCAGCGGTACGTCGCGCCAGCCGAGGTTCGCCGCGTAGACGGCGATTCCGTTGTCGGCGTCGACGATGCCCGGGACGGCGACGCCGGCGGCCGAGGCGGCCCGTCCGAAGCGTTCCCGCCCGGTGGCGAGGAGCTCGGCGGCGAAGTCCTGGATCGTCTCGACGACGGCGTCGGGGCCCCGCTCGCGGCCGGTGGCGCGGCGCGCTTCGTGCAGCAGGGTGCCTCCCCCAGCTACCGCTGGGTGGTGCCCCCCTTCGGCGATGAGGGCGGCTTTTATCCCGGTGCCGCCCACATCGAGGGCGATGACGTGTTTCACGGGTTTCACAGAGACAGTCTCGCGTGCTCGGCGGGGAAAGGTCTAGTCCATTGAGGGGGATTGTTGAGTGACCATACAAATCGGGCGCCCTGGTGGGGGGCCTGATGTGGACGAGCCGCCAAAGTGGTGTAGACCTTACGTGGATCGTACGTACAACAAGGGGTGGATCGATACCTGTGAAGGGCCGTTACCAGAGCCTGGCCGCGTCCGGCGCCGCGCTGTGCCTGACCGCCGTGACGCTGACGGGCTGCGGAGCCATCGGCGGACTCACCGGAGACAACGAGGTGACCCTGCGGGTCGTGGCGGCCGACTACGGGGACAATCCGCAGAACTCCTCGGCGGCCTACTGGAAGGGCCTCGCCGAGGGCTTCCAGAAGGACCACCCCGACGTCAAGGTCGAGGTCAGCGTCTACTCGTGGTCCGAGGTCGACGCCAAGGTCGCCGAGATGGTCAAGGCCGGCAAGGCCCCCGACATCGCGCAGATCGGCGCCTACGCCGACTACGCCGCCGCCGGCAAGCTGTACTCCACGGCCGAGCTGCTCTCGGTGAAGACCGAGGCCGACTTCCTCGCCCCGCTCGCGGACGCCGGGAAGGTCAAGCAGACCCAGTACGGCATGCCCTTCGTCTCCAGCACCCGGCTGCTCTTCTACAACGAGAAGCTGCTGGCCGACGCGGGCGTGACCGGCAAGGACGGCAAGGGCTGGCAGCCGAAGAGCTGGGCCGACCTGGAGGCCGCGGCGAAGAAGCTCAAGGGCGCGGGCGTGCCCGTCCCCTTCGCGCTGCCGCTGGGCCGCGAGGAGGCGCAGGCCGAGACGATGATGTGGATGCTCGCGGGCGGTGGCGGCTACACCGACAACGAAGAGGGCTACTCCATCGACTCCGCCGACAACATCAAGTCGCTGGAGTTCCTGCGGGACAAGATGGTCGGGCAGCAGCTCGTCGGGCCCGTCGAGCCCGGCAAGCTGGACCGCCAGGCCGCCTTCGAGGCCTTCGCCAAGGGCGAGGTCGGCATGCTCAACGGCCACCCGACGCTGATGAAGCAGGCCGAGGCCAAGGGCGTGAAGTACGGCATGGTGCCGCTGCCGACGTCCGACGGCTCCCCGCAGCCGGCGATGGGCGTCGCGGACTGGGTGATGGCCTTCAAGAACGGCCACCGCGAGCAGTCCGGCAAGTTCCTGGACTACCTGTACCAGCCCAAGAACGTGACGGCCTTCACCGAGAAGTACGACCTGCTGCCCGCCACCACCAGCGGCTACCAGGCCAAGCAGGCCGCCACGAACGGTTCGGCGGCCCAGCTGAAGCCCTTCCTGGCGGCGCTGCCCAGCTCGCGGCTCTACCCGGTCGGCAAGAAGTCCTGGGCGGGCGTCAGCGAGGACATCAAGCAGAAGATCGGCACGGCCGTCCAGCCCGGCGGACAGCCCGCCAAGCTGCTGGAGGAGATCGCCACCTCGGCGCGCGCGGCGGACAAGGGCTGACCACGCCGCCGCCTGTCAGACGGCGGCGTTAATCTGGCGGTATGACGGACGAGGGGCAGCTGACGGCCACGGAGGCCGCGGTGCTCGCGTACGAGGGACGCACCTGGCCGGGGCCCGGAGCCAAGGAACGGGCCATACGGGAAGGACTGGGGATGACCCCCGTCCGCTACTACCAGCTGCTCAACGCCCTCATGGACGACCCGCGTGCCCTGGCCCACGCCCCGGGCACCGTCAACCGCCTGCGGAGGATCCGCGAGGCCCAGCGAGCCCGGCGATAGCCGTAGCCGTCGACCCGCCGGGCCGTTAGGGTCGTGCGTATGGGGAGCCATCCGCACGATCTGCCGATGCCCGTCACCGCAGCCGGACGCGAGGGACTCGAAGCCCTGCTCCGCGCACCCCGCCGGTCCGTGGTCGCCCTGGACTTCGACGGCACACTCGCCGACATCGTCCCGGACCCGGACCAGGCCCGGGCACATCCCGAAGCCGTTCCCGCGCTCTCGGCGCTCGCCCCCGAGGTGGACTCGGTGGCCGTGGTCACCGGGCGGCCCGCGGGCGTCGCCGTCCGCTACGGCGGCTTCGCCGGGGTGCCCGGACTGGAACACCTCGTCGTCCTCGGCCACTACGGCGCCGAACGCTGGGACGCCGTGTCCGGCATAGTCCACGCCCCCGCCGAGCACCCCGGGGTGGCGGCCGTACGGGCCGAGCTGCCCGGGTTCCTGGACTCCATCGGGGCCTGGCGCGGCACCTGGATAGAGGAGAAGGGCCGGGCGCTGGCCGTCCACACCCGGCGGGCGCAGGACCCGGCGGCGGCCTTCGCGGCGCTGCGCGAGCCCCTCACGGAGCTGGCCGCCCGGCACGGGCTGATGGTCGAGCCGGGGCGGGCCGTGCTGGAGCTGCGTCCCCCGGGCATGGACAAGGGCGTGGCCCTGACGGAGTTCCTGGCGGAGCGGGACGCGGAGACGGTGCTGTACGCCGGGGACGACCTGGGCGACCTCGCCGCGTACTCGGCCGTCGAGAAGCGCAGGGCCGACGGCCTGCCGGGGCTGCTGGTGTGCAGCGGCTCGGCCGAAGTCCCCGAACTCGCCGCCCGCGCCGACCTGGTCCTCCCCGGACCGGGCTCCGTGGCCTCCTTCCTCGCCGCGCTGGCCGTGGCCCTGCGGGGCTGACCGTCCGCTGCCGGGCGCGACGCCGCCCCCGGGCGACGCTGACACCCGGGCGCTGCCCGGACCCGGTCCTCAGACGCCGGACGGCTGGAAAATCCAGCCCCGCCGGCGATTGAGGCGCGGGGTCCGGGGCGGAGCCCCGGCAGTGGGTCAGGCCAAGGCGGCGAGCTGGGCCGTGAACCAGGCCGACGGGGGGAGGGCCGTCGCGGCCGCCGCCAGGCGCTTGGTGCGCTCCGCACGCTCCTCATCCGGCATGGACAGCGCCGCGTGCAGCGCCTCCGCCGTCTGCGACACGTCGAACGGGTTCACCGTCAGCGCGTCCTCGCGGAGCTCCTCGTACGCCCCCGCCCCCGTGGACAGCACCACCGCGCACCCCGCCTCCGACACCACCGGGATCTCCTTGGCCACCAGGTTCATCCCGTCCCGCACCGGGTTCACCAGCGCCACGTCCGCCATCCGGTAGACCGCCAGCGACCGCGCGAAGTCGTCCTTCACCGACACCAGCACCGGCTGCCAGTCCTCCGTGCCGAACTCCGCGTTGATCTCCGCGGCCAGCTCCGAGACGGCCTCCGTGTAGTCCCGGTAGACCTTCAGGTCCTGCCGCGACGGGTACGCCGAGGCCAGGTGCACCACCCGGCCCCGCCACTCGGGGTGGACCTCCAGCAGCTCCCGGTAGGCCAGCAGGCCCCGCAGGATGTTCTTCGACAGCTCGGTCCGGTCCACCCGGGCGATCGTCCTGCGGCCCGCGACCTCCGCCCGCAGCTGCGCCAGCTTCTCGTCCACCTCGGGCCGGTGCGCGAGCGCCCGCAGCTCGTCGGCGTCCACGCCCAGCGGGAACACGGCCACGCGCCGCGCGTCGTCCGGCTGCGCGGCGCCCGCGAAGGCGTCGGCCCAGGCCCGGGTGTGGAAGCCCACCACGTCGGCGCCGAGCATGCCCCACAGCAGCTCGCCGCGGATGTCCTGCGGGAGCATGTCCAGGAACTCCCGCGAGGCCCACGGCGTGTGCGTGAAGTGCGCGATCCGCAGGTCCGGCCGCAGCTCCCGCAACTGCCCCGGGACCAGTGCCAGGTGGTAGTCCTGCACCAGCACGCGGGCCCCCTGCGCCGCCTCCTCGGCGAGGGCGCGCGTGAAGGCCTCGTTGTACGCGACGTACGAGGCCCAGCGGCGCCGGAACGCCGCGTCGAAGACCGGTTCGCGCGGCACGTCGTAGAGGTGGTGGTGGGTGAACCACAGCACCGAGTTCGCGATGCCGTTGTACGCGTCGTCGTACATCGTGGGATCGATGTCCAGCATCCGGACGCCCGGCTCGGAGACGTCCTGCCGGACCGCCTCCCGGTCCGCGTCCGACAGCGCCGCGCAGATCCACAGTGCCCCCGGCTGCTCCGCGAGGGCCGCCGAGAGTCCGGAGACGAGACCGCCCCCGCCGCGCCGGGCACTGAGCGTGCCGTCGTCGGAGAGGGCGTAGGAGAGCGGGCCGCGGTTCGCCGCGACGAGTACCTGAGAAGCCATGCGCCGAACCTAGCCCGGCCCGCGCTCGCTCAAACGTATGGACACGGTCATGCCACGTGGCGCCGGCCGTACTCCTTCACGCCTAGCATCGGCGGCCGCTCCTCGGTGTCCACGGCGTACGTGCGCGGCACGAAGCCCTCCGGGCCCCGCTCGAACTGCGTCAGCTCCGGCCGTACGAGGTGCCCGCGCGAGAGCCGTACCTGGGCCGTGCGGTAGATCGCCGCGGCCATCCGGCCCAGCGCCTGACCGTCCTGATGGCGGTGGAGGCGTACGCCCACGTCCACCTGGGCGAGCGCGTCCAGGCCGACCGTGTGCAGTGCGTCGACCAGCAGGCCCAGCTCGACGCCGTAGCCGACGGGGAACGGCAGCCGCTCCAGCAGGGAGCGCCGTACGGCGTACTCGCCGCCCAGCGGCTGGACGAAGCCGGCCAGCTGCGGCCAGTGGAGGTTCAGCAGCGGGCGGGCGACCAGCTCGGTGACCCGTCCGCCCTGGCCGGGGGCGTCTCCCAGCGGCCGGTCGTACATGGCCTTGACGAACTGCACGCCGGGGTCGGTCAGCAGCGGGCCCACGATCCCGGAGACGAAGGAGGCCGAGAAGTCCCGCAGGTCGGCGTCGACGAAGCAGACGATGTCGCCGGTGGTGGCCAGCAGCGAGCGCCACAGCACCTCGCCCTTGCCGGGCAGCGCCGGGACCCTCGGCAGGATCTCGTCGCGGTGCACCACGCGGGCGCCGGCCTTCGCCGCCACCTCGGCGGTCCGGTCGGCCGAACCCGAGTCGATCACGACCAGCTCGTCCACGAGCGGGACCGGCAGTCCCTCGATCAGCTCACGCCGGACGACCTCGACGATCGCGCCGACCGTCGCCTCCTCGTCCAGCGCGGGCAGCACCACGCTGACCGTGGTCCCGGCCGCCCGTTTGAGGTCGAGCAGCTGGTCGAGCGGTCGGTCGGCGGCGGACCAGGAGCGGTCGGCCAGCCATCGCTCCACCTCTTCCAGCACCCTCAGCACTCCCTGCTCGTCGGCGTTATCGGCCGTTATGTGATCCATCTCGCGGTTCGGACGGCTGTCTCAACCGCCCGCCCCTTCGGTTACAGTCTTGAACAACGCGAAGGACCACCGCATGCCGGGGTCCCCCGCGTACAAACGCACCGGCGCGCCACAGAGCGCGTGTGCCGGTGCCATACCGCTCATCCAGAGGGGCAGAGGGACACGGCCCGTTGAAGCCCCGGCAACCCTCCAGTCGGTTCTCGCGATCGCGCAGCAGCGCTCGTCAGCGAGGTCCCCGGCTAGGGAAGGTGCCAATTCCGTCTCATGGCGAAATGCGCCATGGGGAAGATGAGGAGAAAGGGCCTCGCCATCATGGCTGCACAGACTGTCGCCACCTCTGTCGATCTCGGACCTGCCACGGGCCTTTCCTGTCGCGAGTGCGGTACCCGCTTCGAACTCGGTCCCATCTTCGCGTGCGCCGAGTGCTTCGGACCCCTGGAAGTCGCCTACGAGCTCCCCACCGGTGACCCCGAGGCCCTGCGCGCCGCGATCGAGGCCGGCCCGAACAACATCTGGCGTTACGCGCCGCTGCTGCCCGTCCCCGCGGACGTGGCCTCCAAGCCGAGCCTGAACCCCGGCTTCACCAAGCTCGTCGACGCGGCCAACCTGGCCAAGGAGCTGGGCGTCACCGGCAAGCTGTACGTCAAGGACGACT
Organism: Streptomyces erythrochromogenes; assembly: GCF_036170895.1. Taxonomy (NCBI): domain Bacteria; kingdom Bacillati; phylum Actinomycetota; class Actinomycetes; order Kitasatosporales; family Streptomycetaceae; genus Streptomyces; species Streptomyces erythrochromogenes. The sequence continues at coordinate 4,586,591 of NZ_CP108036.1, forward strand.
CCGGCAACCCGACGCACTCCTTCAAGGACCGCGTCGTGGCCATCGCCGTCGAGGCCGCCCGCGCCTTCGGCTTCACCACCCTGTCCTGCTCCTCCACCGGCAACCTGGCCGGCGCCGTCGGCGCCGCGGCCGCCCGGGCCGGCTTCCGCTCCTGCGTGTTCATCCCGCACGACCTGGAGCAGGGCAAGGTCGTCATGGCCGGTGTGTACGGCGGCGAGCTGGTCGGCATCGAGGGCAACTACGACGACGTCAACCGCTTCTGCTCCGAGCTCATCGGCGACCCGCTGGGCGAGGGCTGGGGCTTCGTCAACGTCAACCTCCGCCCGTACTACGGCGAGGGCTCCAAGACCCTGGCGTACGAGATCTGCGAGCAGCTCGGCTGGCAGCTGCCCGACCAGATCGTCATCCCGATCGCGTCCGGCTCGCAGCTGACGAAGATCGACAAGGGTCTGCAGGAGCTCATCAAGCTCGGCCTCGTCGAGGACAAGCCGTACAAGATCTTCGGCGCCCAGGCCGAGGGCTGCTCCCCGGTGTCGACCGCCTTCAAGGCCGGTCACGACGTGGTCCGTCCGCAGAAGCCGAACACCATCGCCAAGTCCCTCGCGATCGGCAACCCGGCGGACGGCCCGTACGTCCTGGACATCGCGCGCCGCACCGGCGGCTTCGTCGAGGACGTGACCGACGAGCAGGTCGTCGAGGCCATCAAGATCCTCGCGCAGACCGAGGGCATCTTCGCCGAGACCGCGGGCGGCGTGACCGTCGGCGTGACGAAGAAGCTCATCGAGAACGGGCAGCTCGACCCGGCGCTGACCACCGTCGTCCTCAACACCGGTGACGGCCTCAAGACCCTGGAGGCGGTGGCCGCGGACAGCGGGCAGACCGCCACCATCCGCCCCAGCCTGGACGCGTTCCGCGCCGCCGGCCTGGCCTGACCACATCTCCTCACTCCCGGAAAGGCAGTAGCGCCATGAGCGTCAACGTCCGCATCCCCACCATCCTGCGCACCTACACCGGCGGTCAGGCCGAAGTCCCGGCCGAGGGCGCGACCCTCGCCGAGGTCATCGAGTCCCTGGAGAAGAACCACCCGGGCATCGCCGCGCGCGTCCTGGACGACCAGGGCAAGCTCCGCCGGTTCGTGAACGTCTACGTCAACGACGACGACGTGCGCTTCGAGGGCGGGCTGGCGGCGGTGACGCCGGACGGCGCCGGCGTCTCGATCATCCCGGCCGTCGCGGGCGGCTGCTGACCCTCCCGGTAAACCGAAATTACCCCCTCCGCTAAAAGCGGAGGGGGTAATTCTGCTTGATTGGGCACGGTAGAGTTGGGGAAGTCCCCTCCGCTGGACTTGCCCGCTGCATATGAACGGGTCGCGTGAGGGTCGACATCGGGTCAATGTGCAGGTGCGGTATGGGGCTTTGGCGAAATTTGCCAGGCCCGAGTTGCCCTGGAATATGCCAAATTTTCACTCTATTTCAATGTTTCTCGGTGTCCAGAATTCTCGTCGGATTGACCTGTTGCAGACAGCACTCGCGCAGATACATTCAGCCTCGGTCGACGCGTTCCGACGCAAGTTCTGACCCGGGAACGCGAAGTGCGTTCCCGCGCAAGGGCCAGTAATAGGGGAGTTAGGCATGGCTCAGGGCACCGTCAAGTGGTTCAACGCGGAGAAGGGCTACGGCTTCATCGCGGTCGACGGTGGTGCGGATGTGTTCGTCCACTACAGCGCCATCCAGATGGACGGGTACCGCACCCTTGAAGAGGGTCAGCGGGTCGAGTTCGAGATCTCGCAGGGCCAGAAGGGTCCGCAGGCGGACATGGTCAAGCTCGCGCTCGGCTAGTCCTGGAGCATCGACCACAGACGCTCGGTCTTCCGTCGAAGACCCGGAAGACCTACGAGGGGCCCACATCCCGGACACGGGATGTGGGCCCCTCGCGTGTCACCTGGGCCTTCGTCGAAGCCGCTTGCACTCCAGGGGGTCGAGTGCTAATCATTGGCGTTAGCACTCTCCGAGTGAGAGTGCTACTGAAACGAGGACCGGGTCGGTGAGGCCCGCAGGGTCCGGTGGGAAGGAACCGCCGGGCACGCAGGCCGTCCGTCGCGGGCGCGGGCGCGGTCCTGGGAGCAATCCACCGCTGTCCGGGAGGACCACTTCAGATGGCCAAGATCATTGCGTTCGACGAGGAGGCCCGCCGCGGCCTCGAGCGTGGGATGAACCAGCTCGCCGACGCCGTCAAGGTCACCCTTGGCCCCAAGGGTCGCAACGTCGTCCTTGAGAAGAAGTGGGGCGCCCCCACGATCACCAACGATGGTGTCTCCATCGCCAAGGAGATCGAGCTCGAGGACCCGTACGAGAAGATCGGCGCCGAGCTGGTCAAGGAAGTCGCCAAGAAGACGGACGACGTCGCCGGCGACGGTACGACCACGGCCACCGTCCTGGCCCAGGCGCTCGTCCGCGAGGGCCTGCGCAACGTGGCCGCCGGTGCCAACCCGATGGCCCTCAAGCGTGGTATCGAGAAGGCCGTCGAGGCCGTCTCCGCCGCCCTGCTCGCCCAGGCCAAGGACGTCGAGACCAAGGAGCAGATCGCTTCGACGGCCTCCATCTCCGCCGCCGACACCCAGATCGGCGAGCTCATCGCCGAGGCCATGGACAAGGTCGGCAAGGAAGGCGTCATCACCGTCGAGGAGTCCCAGACCTTCGGTCTGGAGCTGGAGCTCACCGAGGGTATGCGCTTCGACAAGGGCTACATCTCGGCGTACTTCGCCACCGACATGGAGCGCATGGAGTCGTCCCTCGACGACCCGTACATCCTGATCGTCAACTCCAAGATCGGCTCGGTCAAGGACCTGCTGCCGCTCCTGGAGAAGGTCATGCAGTCCGGCAAGCCGCTGCTGATCATCGCCGAGGACGTCGAGGGCGAGGCCCTGTCGACCCTGGTCGTCAACAAGATCCGCGGCACCTTCAAGTCCGTCGCCGTCAAGGCCCCGGGCTTCGGCGACCGCCGCAAGGCCATGCTCGGTGACATCGCCATCCTCACGGGCGGCACGGTCATCTCCGAGGAGGTCGGCCTCAAGCTGGAGAACGCCGGTCTCGACCTGCTCGGCCGCGCCCGCAAGGTCGTCATCACCAAGGACGAGACCACCATCGTCGACGGTGCCGGTGACAGCGACCAGGTCGCCGGTCGCGTGAACCAGATCCGCGCCGAGATCGAGAACTCCGACTCGGACTACGACCGCGAGAAGCTCCAGGAGCGCCTCGCGAAGCTGGCCGGCGGCGTGGCCGTCATCAAGGCCGGTGCCGCGACCGAGGTCGAGCTCAAGGAGCGCAAGCACCGCATCGAGGACGCCGTCCGCAACGCGAAGGCGGCCGTCGAGGAGGGCATCGTCGCCGGTGGCGGCGTGGCCCTGCTGCAGGCCTCCGCGGTCTTCGAGAAGCTGGAGCTCGAGGGTGACGAGGCGACCGGCGCCAACGCCGTGAAGCTCGCCCTGGAGGCCCCGCTCAAGCAGATCGCCGTCAACGGTGGTCTCGAGGGTGGCGTCGTCGTCGAGAAGGTGCGCAACCTTCCGATCGGCCACGGCCTGAACGCCGCGACCGGCGAGTACGTCGACATGATCGCCGAGGGCATCATCGACCCGGCGAAGGTCACGCGCTCCGCGCTGCAGAACGCCGCGTCGATCGCCGCGCTGTTCCTGACCACCGAGGCCGTCATCGCCGACAAGCCGGAGAAGGCTGCGGCCGCTCCGGGCGGCATGCCGGGCGGTGACATGGACTTCTGATCGACCTGTTGGTTGATCGGCTGTTCTCGAACGAGGGCGGCACCCCCCGCGGGGGGTGCCGCCCTCGGGCGTTCCCGGCCGGTGTGGCCCGCTCGATCATGATCGTCCCCGTATTCCTCCGGATGGGCCCGATCGGGCGGTGAAAACCGCTGGCCGGGGTGGGCGGGGGCGTGTGAACGTACGGCCATGGGGAACTCCGTCGCTCATCCCGTGCTGCGCACCGCCGATCCGGCCGAGGCCTATGCAAAGGCGCGACATCTGTGCGGGCTGCTGGCCGAGAGGTACGCGCAGGTGTACGTGGGCGCCGTGGCGCTGACGGTCGCGGACCTGCGTCGGCTGGCGGGGCTGCTGCCGGATGCGATCCACGACTACGTGGAGGGGCGCAGCGATCCGGTGACGGGCGAGACCCTCTACTTCGCTCTGGACGTGGCGACGGCCGCCGACACCGAGCTGACCGCAGAGCTTCCGCTCTATTGCGCCGTGGAGGAGCTGCCGGGCGGGGTCCGCGACGAGGACTTCGTCCGGGCCGTGGGCGCCGGGCCGGCTTCGGTGCGGTGGGAGGGGTGCTGGCCCGACGAGCCCGAGTTCGGCTCGTACCCCTCACCCGGTTACGACGGTGTGCAGCTCGTCCTCAACAGCGACGAAAGCCAATGGTGCCGGCGGACCACCGGGGTCCACTCGCTCTACGTCCACGTGACCAAGCACGGCGACCCCGGCCGGGCCGAGCGGCTCGCCGCCGCGATCGGCGGGGCCGTGCTGGGCGAGCCGGAGCAGGGCTGAGGGCGGGATGGGGAGTTCGCGGGCGTATCCCGTGTACCGGACCGATGACGTCGGTGAGGCGTACCGGCGGGCGCGGATGTTGTGCGGGCGGATGCGGCCGCTCGAACCGGAGATGTGGCTGTGCGCGCGGACCGAGAGCGTCGCCGAGGCCCGGGGAATGGCGGCGCTGCTCCCGGCGGGGATGTTCGATCCGTCGGACTACTGGGCGGCGGCGGACACCTGGTACCTGGGTGCCGAACTGCCGCGCGACGACCGCGAACTGGCGGCGGCGCTGCCGCTGACCGTCGACGCGTACGCGGCTCCCGGGCCGGTGGAGCAGGCGTTCCTGCGGGCGCTGCGCGGCGGGGCGGCCACGATGCTGTGGCGGGGAGCCTGGCCGGACGTGCCCGGCATACCGTCCTCGTCGGCCGACCCGACGAACCAGCGTGTGGAGTTGGACCTCAACGAGGACCATCCCGACGGGCGGCACACCGTCTACGTGCACTTCGCGACCGCCGACGACGCGGGCGCCGCCCATCTCGCGGCCTTCGTCGGCGGGACCGTGCTCGGTCCTGTGCAGGTGGGGCGGTGAGCGACGCCCGGCCGGAGTACGCCGGCATGCGCGCGGGCGGTCGGGCATGCCGGCGGCTCCGGCCCGGCTCCGGCCCGGCCGTCCGGGTCCGCATAGGCTGGACGCATGGCTGACCTCTTCGTCAAGATCTGCGGGCTCAGGACCGCGCCGGACGTCGACGCCGCGGTGGCGGCCGGGGCCGATGCCGTCGGGTTCGTGTTCGCGCCCGGCAGCCCCCGTACGGTCGACGCCGCCACCGCGCGCGAGCTGGCGGCCCGGGTGCCGGACACGGTGCTGACCGTCGGGGTGTTCCGCGGGCAGTCCGTCGAGGAGGTGCGCCGCTTCGCCGAGGAGAGCGGAGTGCGGGGCGTACAGCTGCACGGCGAGGAGGGCCCCGAGGACTTCGCGGCGCTTCGCGCCGAGGGCCGCACCCTGCTGCGGGCCACGGCCCGGCGGGTGGAGCGCTGCGGTGAGTACGGCGAGGACCTGCTGCTGCTCGACGCCCCCGACCCGGGCTCCGGCAAGCCGTGGAACTGGGGCTCGGCGGACTTCACCGCGCCCGACGGCCGGTGGCTGCTGGCCGGCGGGTTGAACCCGGGCAACGTGCGCGAGGCGCTCGCCGCCACCGGGGCGTGGGGCGTGGACGTGTCCAGCGGCGTCGAGCGGGAGCGCGGCGTGAAGTCTCCGGAGCTGATCCGCGCCTTCGTCGAGGCGGCCCGCGGCTGAATCGCGGGGCCCACGCCGACGCCGCGCCGGTGCCGACGCCGATGCCGACGGCCCCGGCACGACTGCCGTGGGCCGCAGTCCGTGGGCCGCGGCAACACGATCGGTGTTGGCACGGCCGTCCACGCCCCGTGACGCGGCGGCGCATGGGATGCGGGGGACGGGGCATCCGGGCGGTGAGGGCGGTTCGTCGTCCAGGAGCAGGAGGTGGAAGCCGTGCGCCGTACGAAGGTGCTGAACTCCTTTCCCGCCGGTGACCCTTACGGCAGTTGGCCCGCCGAGGAGTACGCGGCCAGGTGCCGGGAGCGGGGCCAGCGGGCGACCGTCGTGATGGACCTCGACCGGGACGCCTTCCTCGTCGTGGCCCTCGACGCGGACGCGCCGCAGCGGGCGGCGTGACGCCCTGCGTCAGGAGGCCGCGCGCCAGACCGTCATGTCGGCCCTGATCCAGCTGGGGTCCTTCGACAGGCCCGGGGCCGACTTGATCCCGATGACGAACAGCGCGATGTCCCCCGAGGGGTGTCTGACGCAGACCTCGCTGCCGGCCGCCAGGACATGCAGCGTCAGGTCGTTCTCCCTGGCGAACCTCAGCTCCTCGCGGCACGTTTCGAGGTTGCCGGTGCCCGCCTTCTGCGGCATGGAGAACACGCTCGCGTCGCTCTGCATCGTGCAGCCGCTGGCCAGCCCGCACTTCATGCGGATGTCCCCCGTGCGGTCGCCGTCGTCGTGCTGGACGGGCTCCTTGATGCTGATCGAGTTCTTCTCGTTCAGCTCCAGCCCCGGGTAGGGGACGGGCTTGGGCGGCTGGGACGCGCTCGGCGTCGGAGTGGGCGAGGGGGTGGCTCCGGTCGCCGGCGCCGGGCCGGACGGCTTGGCCGCGGCCGCCGCCTCACGTTCGGCCGCCCGGTCCGTCACGTCCATGAGCTTCCAGCCCAGGCCCCCGAGCGTCAGCGCACCCGTCACCGCCGCCACGGTGGCGACCCGCGCGGTCCGCCGCCGCTTGAGCCCGGCGGCCGCCGCCGCCGCGGCCGATGTCGCCGGCGACGCCGCGGCTCCCGCCGGGGCGGCCGTCACGTGTCCCGCGCCGCCCGGGGCCGCACCGCCCGGGGCCGCACCGCCCGGGGCCGCACCGCTCGGGGCCGCGTCCCCCGAGGCCGCGCCGCCCGAGGTGTCGCTCCCCGACGTCGCGCCTGCCGCGGCGGGCCGTGCGACCGGCTCCGGTACCTCCTCCTCCAGGCCGGCCACCTCCCGCCAGACGGCCGGTCCGCCGCCGGCGGTGGCCTCCTCGCCCAGGTAGGCGCGGCACCACGCCAGGATCTCCGCCGGGGTGGCCCGCTCTGCCGGTTCGGTGGCCAGGCACAGCGCGAACAGCGGACGCAGCGGCTCCGGCAGCCGGGTCAGGTCGGGCTGGGAGTGCACGATCCGGAACAGCACGGTCATGGACGGCCCGTCCCCGTACAGCGGCTTGCCCAGCGCCGCGAACGCCGCGGTCTGCCCGAGCGCGAAGACGTCGGTGGCCGGCGTGGTCTCGCCCGCCAGCCCCTGCTCGGGGGCCATGTACTGGGGCGTGCCGATGGTGTTGCCCGTGGCGGTGGCCGTCAGGCCGGAGGCCTGCGAGATGCCGAAGTCGATGACCCGGGGCCCGTCGGCGGCCAGCAGCACGTTCGACGGCTTCAGGTCCCGGTGCACGATGCCCGCGTCGTGGACGGCCACGAGGGCCTCGGCCACGCCCGCGATCAGCCACACCACCGCGGCGTCGGGCAGCGGCCCGCGCCGGGCGACGGCCTCCGACAGCGAGGGGCCGGGCACGTAGACGGTGGCCAGCCACGGCGGCGTCGCCTGCGCGTCGGCGTCGATCAGCTCGGCCGTGTACGCGCCCCGGACCCGCCGCGCGGCCTCCACCTCCCGGCGGAAGCGCCGCCGGAAGGTCGGGTCCTCGGCCAGCTCGGGATGCACCACCTTGATCGCGACGGGGCGGCCGCCCTGGGTGTGCGACAGGTACACCCGGCCCATGCCTCCCGAGCCCAGCCGCGCGGCGAGGCGGTAGCCGCCCACGGTCTGCGGATCGTCAGCCCGCAGCGGTTGGAACACATCGGTCGCGCTGTTCATCGGTCTCCCCCCGATCCCCCCGTGACCAACCGGTGAGTTGATCCACGTAACCCTAAGCGCCGGGTGAGGACGGAGAGGTGCCGGGGAGCCGGCGCGGCCGGGGCGGGCCGTGCCGGGGAGGCGCTCCGGTCAGTCGGCCGTGCCGAAGGAGGACACGCCGCCGTCCTCCTGTACGGACTCCACGCCGGGGATGACGCGCAGGGCCACGACCTGGCCGGGGCTCAGCCGGGCGGAGAAACCGTGCAGGGCGGTGCGGTAGACGTAGTCCGGGGAGGCCCCGACCATCCGGGCCACCGTCGCCGGATCGACGTCCTTGTGCACGGTGACGATGTAGGGGGCTTCGTCGCCGACGGCCGCACGGGCCACGGGCGAGGCCACGGCGGCGGTGGCCGTGGCCATGGGCAGGGCGGTGACGGCGGCCAGCGCGGCGGCGGCCGCGACCACGGGCAGGGCTCGGCCCGCTCGGCTCAGGAGGATGCGCATGGGGGGAGGCCATCACGCGCCGCGGTGCGGGTCAACGACGTCCGGGGGTGTGGCGGGCGCACGGGCGGCGCACCGGCCGTGCGCCCCCTGGGGTGGCGGCGGACCGTACGGGTGATCCTTCCGGGGCCGACAACGGCCCCCGCTTCGACCAGGAGACCGACTTCTCCCACTGGGGTGAACTCCTCGACCTCTACGCCCCCGGCCAGGACATCCTCTCCGCCCGCCTCGGCGGAGGACGTCATCCAGAACCTCAGCGACAACGGCCCCGACAAGCTGCTGTTCACCAACGGCCTCTGACGGGGCCCCCTTTCGGGGGCGCCGACTAGGCTGTGCCCGAGGGGGATCATGAACAACAGCACGCTCCAGGGCGCGCGGTGGCTGCCGCGCGCCCTGTTCATCTCCGGCACGGCCGTCGCCGCCGTGACCGCCCTGTACCTGTTCCTGCTGAGCCAGTTGGTCTCCGTCGACTGGACCCGCGGCCGGGGCTGGCTGCTCCTGCTCACCCCGGCCCTCGGGGTCCTCGCGTACGTACTGCTGGCGCGCGGGCGCGGCGGTTCCCGGGGCGCGGCGGTCCGCTGCGTGGCGGCGGTCGTCGCGCTGGCCGCGCTGTGGCCGGCGTGGCAGGGGTACGCGTGGATGCGCGGCCCGCAGGCGTACGCATGGACCTGGTGGCAGCGGGAGAACCCGGAATCGGCCCGGCCGATCGGCGCCTGGCAGCTTCCGGGGGCGGGACTCGTACGGGCCCGCACCGACGGGCTGCACCTGTACAACGGTGAGGGCCGCTCGGCCGGAGGGCGGGCCGCCCCCGAGGGCACTGCCTTCTGCGCCCTGAGCCGGACCGTCGCGCACGACGTCGGACTGGTCGCGGCGGCGCGGACCCCTGGCGGGTGCGGCACGCGGGTATCGGCCGTGGACCTGAAGCAGGACGAGGAACTGTGGGCCAAGGACCTCCCGGCTGCCCCGCCCGCCGACGGGGACACACCGGCCGTCGCGGTCGTCGACGACACCGCCGTGGTCGTGTCGGACGGCGCCCTCCTCGGCCTGGACCTGCGGAGCGGCGAGGAACGCTGGCGGGCGCCGGCCCCGGCCGACTGCCGGGTCCGCGCGCTCGACGGCGCGGCCGACCGGGTCCTGTACGTGGAGGACTGCCCGGGCACCGGTACCGGCACCGCGCGGCTGACGTCACTGGACGCGCGGACCGGCATCCCGGCCTGGCAGACCCCGCTGCGGGTCCCTCGCGGTGAGCTGCGGATGCTGTCGGCGCGCCCGATCGCGCTGCGCGCGGGGGACGCGGTGCGGCTCTTCGACGACGCGGGGCGCGAGCGCGGCGCGATACCGGTGGCGGGCCCGAAAGAGGACCTCCTCGCGGAACCGGGCCCGCTGGTCAGCGGTGACCTGCTGGTCCTTCCGGTGAAGGGCAAGGTCCCGGGGATCTCCGCGTACTCCCTGCTGGACGGCCGCCGCGCATGGCACGCCGGGCTCGACGGGGCCACGGTCCTCGGCCTGGCGCAGGGCCGCGCCCCGGGCGGGGTCGACGTGGTGACGTCGACCGCCGCGCGGACGCACCTGTGGCACCTGGACGGCACCACGGGCAGGCCGAAGGCCGAGCCCACGATCCTGCGGGACGTCCCGCTGGGCCGCCGGTTCGAGATCTACCCGACGGGCGTCGAGGGCTACACCTTCGTGAACCTGGACCCGGCGGGCGAACTGCCGTCGTATGTAGCCCTGAAGCGAGTCATAGGCTGGTGACGAACGCCTTCCAGGCGGGCCCGCGGAAGGTCAGGTGTGGCCCGTCCGGCACCTTCGAGTCCCGGACGGGAACCGTGACGCTGGCGCTGGCCCCGCTGTGGGTGGACTTCCGCCAGGTGGCCATCTCCAGGCAGTTGCCACCGTCCCCGGCGCTGTAGCTCGATTTGTGCCAGGTGGCCGCTGCGAGGTCGTACTCAGGCGTGCTCATCATGGTCGTAATCCTCCGCCACGGACTCGATCAGGGCCAGTGATTCCCGAGGTGGTAGCGAGCTGGCCGTCAGCAGATCGTAGGTCAGCGTCCGCTGGTTGACGGTGGCCGGATCGTCCAGCAACAGTCCCGTCTCCAGGCCTTCAACGTAGACCAGAGGCGGAGCGTCATCGAATGACATCAGCCTGAGCGGGCCGCCCAGGACGGGATGTGCCCCGGCGGTGAAGGGGATCACCTGGAGGATTATCCGGTGCGACCGTGCCAGGGCCGCGAGATGACGCAGCGCGTCCGCCATCACCTGTCGGCTGCCAACCTCCCGCCGAAGAACTGCCTCGTCAAGGACGGTCCACAACAGTGGGGTTGTTGGATCCTCCAGTAGGGCGGCGCGAGCCATTCGGTTCGTGACCAGCTCGTCGATGGTCTCCTCCGTGGCCGTCGGCTGGTAAGCGCGGAAGACGGCGCGGGCGTACGGTTCGGTCTGCAGCAGCCCCGGGATGATCAGGGGCGCGTACTCGCGGATGGCTCTCGCCAGAGCCTCCGCTTCTGCCGCGGCGGCGAAGTGGTCGGGGTACTTGGACTTGGCCGCCGCGCCGCAGTTGCGGGCGAAGAAGCCGTTCGCGTCGAGGATGTCGTCGATCTGGCGGGCGAATTCGATGTGCATCCGGCGCGTGCCCGCTTCGAGTTGGCCGATGAACGAACCGCTCACGAAAAGCGGTTCGCCCAACTCGGCCTGGCTCATGCCCGCCCGCTCGCGCGCCACGCGCAGTTCGGCGCCGAGCAGGGCTCGGGGTGAGGAGGAAGGGTCGAGGTTCTTACCTGCCACGGCAACTCCAAGGCCAACAGGTGGGGTTGTTCTCGGTGCTTCCTTGAAAGGCTAGCCAGGCGATCACCACTCTGTGTGCAGAACCCGACCACTCAGAGTAGAAAGGTGACATGTCATGGTGCTCACGCCCACTGAACGGATCCGGGCGGCCGAGGAGGCCGTACGGGAACTGAGGGAAGCCCTCGACGGGGTGGGCGTCGTCTTTCCCTCCCTGGGCGTGGAAGGGGTCTCGGCGGCCGGTACGTACGGGCTGCCGTTGGTCGACCTGGGCCGCTGCAACCTGGACACCGCGCTCCGGCTGGCCGCCGTACTCCACGAGCGGGCCCACCCGTGAGCGAGTGCGAGCGGCCCCGGGTGGAGGCGGCGTTGGAAAGCTTCTTCGAGGTGGCGCAGAGCTGGGAGTTCGAGCTGGCGCTGAGTCTCTGCCTGCTGGAGCGGGAGGTGGTCGGGCCCGGTTGGCGGCGTCCGGGTACGGGTCTGGCGGTGCGGGTGCGCCGCGACGAGCGCAGCGGGCTGTGGGACGCGGTCGGTGACGACGGCAGGGCCCGGTTGCGGGAGACGGCGGAGACGGCGGATGAGGCGACCGCTCTGGTGCAGGAGGCGTTCGGGGTGGAGGGGTGGCGGCCGCAGCCCCCTCCACCGCCGGGCTGGCACCGGTTCACCCTGATCCACAGCCCTGTGGATGGCGGTTCCGGCAGCGGGGATCCGCGTTACGAGGCGGTCAGGGCGCAGCCGCCGCGGGGGTGCGTGCCGGACGATGTCGGAGGGCGTTTCGGGCTCCGGTGCGAGCGGCCCGGCGGCCGGCTGCTCGACGCGGTCGCCGAGACGTGCGCCGAGATCCGCCGCGAACACGGTCTGCTGATGGCCGACCTCGGGGTCGAGAAGGTGGGGGAGTGGTCGGCGGACGGTACGGACGGGTGGGGCGCGGAGATCGTCGGCCAGTTGCTGCTGATGGCGGCGGAGCGGGGGCCGAAGCTCGGCTACTCCGTGGCGGACATGACCCGCTTCCTTCGGACGGCCGCCGGAGCCGGAGGTACCTGAGCCCGGAGTGGCCGCCGTCGCGACCCGGCCGCTCACCGACGTGATCGGCGAGTGGCCGTCCGGCGGCTGATCGGTGTTGCCGACGCGCAGGACCACGTCCGTGGACTTGCCGGAGGTGAACGCCTGGGTTTCGTCCGCCCCGGCATTGATCTTCGTCGGGGTGGGTGCGGGGTCGCCCTTGCGCTTCTTCGCCGCCATGTTCTTGGCCGCGGCGCTGGCGGCCTTGGGGGAATCGAAGGCGAAGAGGGTGAACTCGACCTTTCGGTCGTCGTTGTGTGGGCGCGTTGAAGGTGCAGGGGTGCCGGGCCGTTGAGCCAGGTCAGTCGGTGCGCAGGCGCGCGTGGAGGTGTTCGTCGTGCCAGCCGTCCGCGTGGAGGAGGGCGCCGCGCATGGTGCCTTCCAGGGGGAAGCCGGCCTTCGTCGCGACGGCGCAGGAGGCCGGGTTGGCCACGGAGTGGGTGATGCGTACGCGGTGCAGGCCGAGGTCGTCGAAGGCCCAGCGGGCCAGGCGGTCGGTGGCCTCCACCGTGACGCCGCTGCCGCGCCCGGCGGGGAGCAGCCAGTAGAGGATCTCGCCGCTGCCGCCCGCCAGGTCGATGTCGGCCAGGCCGATCAGACCGACGGCCCGGCCGCCTTCGGGGGCGATCGCCCAGGTCCCGGCCTTCTCCGCCTGCCAGCGGTCGTGCCAGAGGGCGATGCGGGCCTCGGCCCCGGCCAGGTCCAGCCGGCTCGGGCGGTTCCAGTGCCGGATGTCCGGGTCCCCGTGGGCCGCGACGAGCGCGGGGGCGTCGTACGGGGTCCAGGGGCGCACCAGCATCCCGCCGGGGAGGGCGAGTTCCGGCTGGGCGAGTGCGCGCATCCGGCCGGCCGGGACCACGGGAGGTATCGGATCGATCATGGTCCGATCATCCCTGCCGCCTCGCGGAAGCGCAGCAGGACGTACTGGGCGTTGGGGGAGTCCGAGTCGAACAACTGGCGGCCCAGGCCATGCGGAACGGTCGGTCCCCAGAGCCAGGCCTCGTCGCAGCCGTAGCAGAACGCGGCTTCGAAGAGGGGCGGTGCGGCCGGGTCGGCGCCGTACGCGCGGACGCCCCAGCCGGGGGCGAAGCCGCAGAGGTTCGGCTGAGCGGTGGGAAATTTCCCGATCAGGGCCAGAGCGCGGGACGCCTCCGCACCCTCCCAGCGGGCCGTCACCTCGCCGGTCATCGGTTCGCCCCAGCGTTCGGGACCGGCGGAGATACGGACCACGTCGAGGCGGGTGGTGGCGCCGACGGCGGTGGCGGGGAGCTTCACGCGGACAGCCTCGCCCATCGCGCGCCCCGCCCGCCAGCGGCTATGTCAGGGCCGGTTCCTTCGGGGGGCCGGACACCGCGTCCGGGGTGTCCGGGTCGGGGTCGGAGTTGAGATCGGTCAGCATCTGGCTGGTGAAGCCGAAGAAGTAGGTGGCGGCGAAGCCCACGAGGTAGCCGGTCAGCAGGCCGCCCGCGTAGATCGCGACGGTGACGCCCGGGTTCGAGGTGCCGTCCAGCAGGGGGAAGAGGGCCCAGCCGGAGGGGCCGATGGCGGTGGAGCCGAAGGCGATGCCCAACTGGTTGAAGAGGCCGACGAAGGCGCCGCCGGCCGCGCCGCCGACGCAGGCGGTGACGAAGGGGCGGCCGAGCGGCAGGGAGACGCCGTAGATCAGCGGTTCGCCGATGCCGAGGAAGCCCGCTGGGAGGGCCGACTTGATGGTGGCGCGCAGGGAGCCGTTGCGCGGGAGCCGGCAGTGGACGGCGATGGCCGCGCCGACCTGGCCCGCGCCCGCCATGGCGAGGATCGGCAGCAAGGCGGTGTGCCCGGACTGCTCGATGAGCGTGGTGTGGATGGGGATCAGGGCCTGGTGCAGGCCGAGCATCACCAGCGGGAGGAAGAGCCCGCCGAGGACCAGGCCCGCGAAGGCGCCGCCGGTGGAGAGCAGCCCGTCGGCGAAGGCGCCGATGGCGGCGGAGGCCTCACCGGCGAGGAACATCAGGCCGAAGAGGGTGACCAGGCCGGAGATCAGGACCGTGAGGGTGGGGGTGACCAGGACGTCGAGGGCCTCCGGGACCAGGCGCCGGCAGCGCTTCTCGACGTACACGGCGAGGAGGGCGGCGGCGAGCGCGCCCAGGACGCCGCCCTGGCCGGGCCTGAGCTCCGTGCCGAAGGCGGTGATCTTCGCGACGCCGGGGAAGACGATGATCGCGGCGACCGCGCCGCCCAGGATCGGGGTGCCGCCGAACTCCTTCGCGGTGTTGTAGCCCACGAACACCGCGATCAGCGACATGAAGCCGGAGGCGATGGCGGCGAGCGCGGGGACGACGCCGGGCAGCCAACCCAGGTTCATGAGCAGGCCGTTCAGGCCCGCGATGATCCCGCAGCCGATGAGGGCCGGGATCAGCGGCACGAAGATGTTCGCGATCCGGCGCAGCATCAGCTTGAAGGGGGTCGCGTTGCGCGCCTTCTGGGCCTCCTTCAGGGCCGCGCCCTGGGCGGCCAGTCCGTCGGCGGTGACCGCGTGGGGGGCTGCCGCGGCCGGGGGCGCCGCCGAGCGGCCTTCCTCGACCAGTGCCTCGAACTCCGGGGTGACGCGGGCGACCGCGCCCGGGCCCAGCACGATCTGGTAGGTGTCGTCCTCCACCACGCCGAGTACCGCCGGGAGGGCCTTGAGGGCCTCGTCCTGGACGAGCGAGCGGTCGCGCAGCGCGATGCGCAGGCGGGTCATGCAGTGCGCGATCGAGGTGACGTTGTCCGGGCCGCCGACGAGCGGGAGGATAGCGGCGGCTGTGGCGCGGTTCTTGTCGGTGGGCTCGGTGGGCTCAGTGGGCATGTGGTGGTCGCCTTGCCGTAGGGGGTGGGGTCAGCGGGTCCGGGCGTGGGCGAGGGCCGCGCGGAGGTGGCCGCGGGAGGCGGCGAGGAGTTCGGCGGCGGCCGGGCCGTCGACCTCGCCGAGGACGACGAGGATGGCGTTCTTGACCTCGCCGCCGGTGGCGGTGAGCGCGGCCTCGATCTCCTCGTCGGGAGCGCCGGTGGCCAGGGCCACGATGCGGCGGGCGCGGGCGCGCAGCTTCTCGTTGGAGGAGCGCATGTCGACCATGAGGTTCCCGTAGGTCTTGCCCAGGCGGATCATCGTGATCGTCGAGATGAGGTTGAGGACGAGCTTCTGCGCGGTGCCGGCCTTGAGGCGGGTGGAGCCGGTGAGCAGTTCGGGGCCGACGACGACCTCGATGCCGTGGTCGGCCGCGGCGGCGAGCGCGGAGCCGGCGTTGCAGGACAGGCCGACGGTGAGCGCGCCGCGGGCGCGGGCGGACTCGACGGCGCCGATCGCGTACGGGGTGCGGCCGGAGGCGGAGATGCCGATGACGGTGTCGTCCGGGCCGATGCGCAGCGCGGCCAGGTCCTCGGCGGCCAGCTCCTTGGAGTCCTCGGCGCCCTCGACGGCCTTGACCATGGCGGAGGGGCCGCCGGCGATCAGGCCGACGACGTCGGCCGGGTCGGTGTTGAAGGTGGGCGGGCACTCGCTGGCGTCCAGGACGCCCATCCGGCCGGCCGTTCCGGCGCCGGCGTAGACGAGGCGGCCGCCGCGGGCCATGCGGTCGGCGATCGCGTCGATGGCGGCGGCGATCTGCGGCAGCCGGGCGGCGACGGCGGCCGGGACGGTGGCGTCCTCGGCGTTCATGGTGCGGGCGATGTCGAGGGTGGACAGCCGGTCGATCTCGGCGAGTTCGGGACGGAAGGCCTCGGTGGTCAGCGTCTCCAGCTGGGCGCGGAGTTCGGCGTACGCGGTCATGACGGGAGCCTCCGGCGGTTCGGCGATTGGGTGGTTCGGGCGGTGGGGAGGGCTTTGTGCGGTCGGGGCGCCGTGCCGGTCGCCCCGGGCGGCGGGTGGCGGGTGGGCGGGGCTCCACGTGCCCGGGCCGGTCGTCGCGCGCCGCACGGGCCGGAAGGGACGGCACGGGCGCAGGGCGCGGCGGCCGGGGAGGCGAGCGGGGCGGACTGCGATGCGTTCGGCCGGGTCACCGGCCGACCGGGCGGAGGTCTCTCTCGGCTCCCTCGTCACGCTCGAAAGCTATTTTCAGGCGGGGTGGCGGTCAATCCGCCATTGGGCCCACGACGGGCGGGCCTTCTTCACCGGCACCCGGCAGGTCCACAATGGCCCCATGGACCATACGACCCCCCTGGAACAGGCGCTGCACGTCGCCCGCGCACTCGTGCTCGCCGATCTCGCCGCAGGTGAGGTCGCCGATGCCGATGTCGTCTCCCTCGTCGAGGACTCGGTCACGCACCGCCGGTGGTGGGTGGAGCAGTGGCCGGAGGGGGCCGACTACCTGCCGGGGCTCGTTGCCCAGGACGTACAGGACTCGCTGCTGGAGAAGTACGGGCGCTGGCCGCTGTGCCCGGTATGCACCCACGGCGATCCGCACGCGCTGGACGTGGAGCCGGAGCTGGGACCCGACCCGCACTGGGTGTGCTCGGAGGCGGGCGTGAGAGTGGCCGCGGTCGGCGGCCTGGGTCCCGTCCTCGGTCTCAGGTGAGCCGCCGATGACCGTCTACATCGACCCGCCGACCTGGCCGGGCCACGGCCGCATGTGGTCCCACCTGGTCAGCGACGTCTCGTACGAGGAACTGCACGCCTTCGCGGCGGGCATCGGCTGTCCGCCGCGGGCCTTCGAGCGGGACCACTACGACGTGCCCTCGTACCGCTATGCCGACGCGGTCGGCGCGGGCGCGGTCGAGATCGGCAGCAAGGAACTGGTCCGCCGCCTCACCGCGGCCGGCCTGCGCCGCCCGAAGGGCCGCCCGGCGGCCTAGGCAGCGGCAGCGCGGTGTGCGGTGCGCGACGGGCGGAGCCTGTTGTCGCTCATGCGGTGAGTCCAGGAATCCGCAGGTCAGCGGCGACAGGGCCGAAGGCCGGACCGAACGGCCCGACTGGCGGGAGGCTCCTAGCTGCTCGGGGCGGGCTTGGGGGCCGGGGTCGACGGTGTGGACGGCGTGGACGGCGTGGACGGCGTGGACGGCTGCGGGACCGGGTTGGGCTGGGCCGCCGCCGGAAGCTCCCATACGTGCTCCGGGGTCACGATCTCGGTGACCGCGTTGGCGATGAGGCTGCTCAGGCTGCCGAACTTCCCGTCGACGTCGGAGTTCACGACGATCACCATGGTGGCCCGGTCCTGCGGGAGCCGGACGGCGATGGTCTCGTAGCCGGGCAGCTCGCCGTTGTGGCCGATCCAGCCGGCGATGTCGGCGATGCCGAGCCCGTAGCGCACCCCGGGGTGCCCGGTGGGCAGCATGCGCAGCCGCTGCGCCTGGGTGCCGGGCTCCAGCATGCGGTCGCCGTCGGGCAGCCGTCCGCTGACCAGGGTCGGGACCCAGGAGTGCAGGTCGTCGATGGTGGAGATCATCGCGCCGGCCGCCCAGCCCCAGGACGGGTTCCACTGGGACGCGTCGACGGTCGTGCCGTCCGGGGTGAAGTTCGTGTAGCCGTGCACGTACGGGCTGGTGATCTCCGCGCCGGTCGGCAGAGAGGTCGAGTCCAGGTCGGCCGGTTCGAAGACCTCCTGCTCCAGATAGGTGTGCAGGGGCTGACCGGTGACCTTCTCGACGAGCAGGCCGAGCAGGACGGTGTTGGTGTTCGAGTACTCCCAGCGCGCGCCCGGCGGGAAGTCGGCGGGGTGCCGGAAGGCGATGTCCAGCAGCTGCTGCGGGGTCCAGGAGCGGTACGGGTCGGCCTTGAGGGCGGCCATCCAGCGCGGGTCCTCGGTGTAGTTGTAGAGGCCGCTGCGCATCTCGGCGAGCTGGCGGACGGTGATCTGCCCGCCGCCGGGCACCCCGTCGAGGTAGGTCGAGATCGGCGCGTCGAGCCGTACCTCGCCGTCGTCGACGAGCTGGAGGACGCCGGTGATCGCGAAGGTCTTGGTGACGCTGCCGATGCGGGTGTGCATGTCGGTCTTGATGGGGACGCCGGTGGCCTTGTCGGAGGTGCCGAAGGCGCGCACGTAGGCGTCGTCGCCGTCGATCCACAGGCCGACTCCCACCCCGGGGATGTCGGCCTCGCGCATGGCCGCGGTGATCGCGTCGTCGAGCTTCTCGGCGATCACCGGGTCGATGCCGACCCGGCCGGGCGGGGCGGCGGCGGGAGCCTGGCCCGCGCACAGTGCGGTCAGCAGCAGGGAGGCGGCGGCCAGGACGGTGGGCGTGCGGTACCGGCCCATGGAGGATCCCCTCTGAAGGCACGTCCCCGAGCGGTGTGCGGTCCCCGAGCCGACCTTCCCATCGTAGGAACCGGGGTCCGCGGCGGCGACCGGGACCGGAGTCCGTGCGGTGGGACGCCGGTGGCGGGGACGGTCCCGGCACTCAAGACACGAGTGGAAAGGACCCCCACCAAGCCCCACCAAGCCCCACCGGGCCCCACCCGTCCCGCCCGTGGCGCACGCTCACTCGCTTGAGTGAAAAAGACCAACTTGGCTGGCTTCGGGGCGGGTTGCCTGATCTACGCTCGGCGCGACAGAGCAGATCACCCCTGACATGCGTCGGCCCCCGCCGGGAGTGCGAATCCCGGTGCGGGGGCCTGACCACCGAGGAAGTCGGCCTTCCCGATGGATACCCAGAACACTAGCGCGCGCCCGCACGCCCGGTCCCGTAACGGCGGGGAAAACCACCCTTCCCGGGGCACCCGCGCGAACACCCGATCCGGCGGCGTCATCCACGACAACTCCCGCCACACCAGCCGCTTCACGGTGATCGGCAACCACCTCGCCCAGCACGCCGAGCTGTCGCTGCTGGCCATCGGCCTGGCGGTGCACATCCAGTCCCTGCCCGGCGGTGCGCTCATCGACATCAGGACCCTTGCGAGCCGGTTCCCCGAGGGGAAGACGCGGATCGCCGCGGCCCTGCGCGAACTGGAGACCCACGGCTATCTGCGCCGCACCTGCGAGCGCACCAGAAGCGGCCGCGTCGTCACCCGCACGGTCTCGTGCAACCAGCCGGGCCGGTCCGGCGCCACGGGCGGGGCGGAGGCGAAGCCGCGGGCCCGGCGCCCCGCCCGCCGGGAGGGCGAGCCGCCGCGCCGCGCCCTGCCCGCCGTGCCGCAGCCCGCGTACCCGGCCCCCGACCTGCTGGGGTCCGCCGTCGAGGTCCTCGCCGGCCTCCGCCGCGGGGATCCCCGCCTGCTGCTCTCCGCCACGGAGGTCGAGCACCTCGCCCCCGGAGTCGCGGCCTGGCTGGAGCGCGACCTGCCGCCGAGCGCCGTGCACCACGCCCTGACGACCGGCCTGCCGTCGGAGCCGTTGCACCGCCCGGCCGCGCTCCTGGCCCACCGCCTCGCCGCCCAGCTCCCACCGGTGCCGCCGTTCAGCGCCCCGGCAGCGGCGGACGCCGTCAGACACCCGCTCCGGAACTGCGAGGTCTGCGACCGCGCCTTCCGTGGGGCCGCCCCCGGCAGCTGCCGCGGCTGCCTGACCGAACCGCCCGGGACCCGCCCCTCCGGCTGAACCACCGCCGAATGGGATGCTCGTCCGGTCCGCTTCGGGCCTCCGCAGTGGCCCCTGCTCACCCCGTGCCCGCTGGTGGCGGGGCCGCAGCACCCTGGAGGAAGCCCGAGGCGGTTCGTGAGCGGATCACCGGCTGCGGTGACGCCGAGGCCCTGGGGCGCCGGCTCCGGCGTGCCGTCACCGCGCCCTCCGCCGACGAGGTCTTCGGGGACGGGTAGCGGCGTCGTCAGGCGCGGGTGGGCACCGGGGCGGCGGTGCTGCCGGTGACGATGCGGGTCGTGCGCGGCGGCGTGCGGCGGTCCAGGCGCAGGGCGAGGACGGTGAGGGCGATCGCGGTGACCGTCATGGCGGCGCCCGCCCAGGCGGTCGCGGAGAAGCCCAGGCCGGCGTCGATGACGGTGCCGCCCAGCCAGGGGCCGCCGGTGTTGCCGAGGTTGAAGGCGGCCGTGGTGGTGGCCCCGGCCAGGGTCGGGGCGGCGCCGGCCACGTTGAACATGCGGGCGTTGAGCGCCGGGGCGGTGAAGAAGGCCGAGACGCCGAGCAGGAAGGACAGCGCGATCGCGGCGACCGCGGCCGAGGCCAGCAGGGCGAGCACGGCCAGGAAGACGGTGGAGGCGGCGATGCCCCAGATCATCACGCCGAACAGGTGCGCGTCGGCGACCCGGCCGCCGATGGTGGTACCGACCAGCGCGCCGATCCCGAAGAGGCCGAGGATCCACGGCACCCACTTCGACTCCAGCCCGGCCACGTCCGTGAGCAGCGGCGACAGGTAGCTGAAGGCGCAGAAGACGCCGCCCGCGGCCAGCGCGGTGATGCCGATGGCGAGCCACACCTGGCGGTCGCCGTAGATGCGCAGCTCGCGGCGGAGCGTCGGCCGCTCGGCGGGCAGCGGGATCCTGGGGATCAGCGCCAGGATGCCGACGAGGGCGACCGCGGAGGCCGCGCCGACCGACCAGAACGCGGAGCGCCAGCCCAGGTGCTCGCCGAGGAACGCGCCGGCCGGGACGCCGAGGACGTTCGCGATGGACAGGCCGCCGATCATCACGGCCATCGCGCGGGCCCGCTGGTCCTTGTCGACCATGGCGATGGCGACGGCCGCGCCGACGGCCCAGAAACCGGCGCAGGCGAGGGCCGCGACCACGCGGGAGGCGAAGAGGAGCTCGTAGGAGGGGGCCAGCGCGCCCGCGACCTGCCCGAGGCCGAAGAGGCTGATCAGGGCGATGAGGGTGGTGCGGCGGGGCAGGCGCAGGGTGGCCACGGCCAGCAGGGGTGCGCCGACGACCATGCCGATCGCGAAGGCGGATATGAGCAGGCCCGCCTGCGGGATGCTGACGCCCATGTCGTCGGCGATCGGCGGCAGCAGCCCGGAGAGCATGAATTCGCTGGTGCCGAGTGCGAAGACGGACAGTCCGAGGACGTAGACGGCGACGGGCATGCGGGGGCGTACGGCATCTGCGGGCATGACTGTCACCAACCCGTGTGAACGCGATCAAATTCCCCCGGTGCGTGGGTCGTCTGTGTCAGTGGTGTGAATCCCCGGACGTCAGCGCGGCCAGCTCGGAGGCGAGGTTCGCGCGGGCCGGGGCCTCCCAGTGCGCCGTGCCGTGGGGCGTGCGGAAGAGCCGGGGCAGGCCGAGGAGCTGGCGCAGCACGGCGGCGCGGCCGGTGCGGAAGGCGTCCTCGGGGACGAAGCCGTACTCGTCGCGGACGGCGGCGGCGTAGGCGGCGTACGCCTGCGGGGTGCCGGCCAGGACGGCAAGGTCGGCGTCGCAGAGCACCTCGCCGTCGGTGTCGCCGGGGGCGGGGTCGTGGGTGACGGTGAGCCGGACCAGGCGGGCCACCTCGGCGGTGCGCGCGGCGTCGATGCCCAGCTCGGGGAGGGCGCGCTCGGCCAGGGCGGCGCTGCGCTCCTCGTTCTCGGAGCGGTCGGGGCGGTAGACGGCGTCGTGGAACCAGGCGGCGAGCCGGACGGCGGCGGGGTCGGCGGCGTACGGCGCCAGTACGTCGATCCGTGCGAGTACGTCGGCCAGGTGCGCGGTGGTGTGGTAGCGGCGCTGCGGCTCCGCCCAGGCGGCGAGGAGGCGGTCGGCGTAGGGCGCGGGATCGCGGTCGGCGGGGGCGCCGGCCTCGGCGACGGTGGCCTGCCAGCGGGCGCGGAGGTCCGTGGTGTCGGTGCTCGGGATGCCTATGTCCATGCGCACATTGTGGGGGTGGCGTGATGGTGCTGGTGGAGCGCGGCCGGAGGCCCGTACCCTGGATATTGGACTAGACCTATTGTGAGCGTTCTTCCGAAGGATGGGATCGAATGAGCAACCGTGCGCTCCTGGAGGTGATCGCCCTCGACGTGGAGGACGCGGTCGCGGCCCAGGCAGGTGGGGCGGACCGCCTCGAGCTGGTCACCGACATGGCCGCCGACGGCCTCACCCCGGCGCGCGAGGTGTTCGCGGCGATCCGGGCGGCGGTGGACATCCCGCTGCGCGTCATGATCCGCAAGGCGGACGGCTTCGCCGCGGGCGACGTCTCCGTCCTGGCGGCGACGGCGCGGGAGCTGCGGGCTGAGGGGGCACGGGAGTTCGTCCTCGGCTTCCTGAACGCGGACGGCAGCCCCGACCTGGCGGCAGTCGAGGCGGTCGTCGCGGAGCTGGACGGCTGCGCGTGGACCTTCCACCGGGCGATCGACCGCGCGGCGGACCGGGACCAGCTGCGCAAGGCGCTGGCCGACCTGCCCGGCCTGGACACCTACCTGACGGCGGGCTCGGCGGCCGGGGTCGACGAGGGGCTGGCGGTGCTGCTGGCGGAGGCGGTGCGGGGCGGCGAGCCGGGGTACGGGCCGCGGATCCTCGTCGGTGGCGGGCTCACCCTCGCGCACGTGCCGGTGTTGCGGGCGGGCGGGATCGACGCCTTCCACATCGGCGGTGCGGCGCGCCCTGCGGGCTGGCACCACCCCGTCTCGGCGGCGGCCGTCGCCGAGTGGCGGGCCGTACTCGACTGACCGGCGGCCGCCACGGTGCCGGGGGCGCTGCCCCCGGCACCCCGCGCCTCGATCGCCGCGAGGCTGAAATCGCGCTCCGCGGCCGGGAGAACCAGCCCCGCCCGGGGGCGCCTCCCCGCGGTGGCCGGGGAAGTTCGAGGCGCGGGGTCCGGGGCGGAGCCCCGGGGAACGGCGGCAAGGGCCGGGCGGTCAGGCAAGGGCCGGGCGGTCAGGCAAGGGCCGGGCGGTCAGGCCAGGGCCGGCGGGAGGGGGGCCGCGTGGAGCGCCGTCAGGCCCGAGACGGCTCGGGTGAGGCAGACGTACAGGCGGCGCAGGCCGGTCCGCTCGTCCGGTTCGCCGTCGACGATCGCCGCGGGCTCGTCGAGGACCACGTAGTCGTACTCCAGGCCCTTCGCCAGCGAGGCCGGGACGAGGGTCAGGCGGGACTCCGCCGTCGTCTCCTCGCCGGGGGACAGGTACGGCAGGCCCGCCGCCAGCAGGGCCTCGGCCAGGGCGGGGATCCGGGCGTCCGCCGCGATCAGGCCGATCGAGCCCTCGTGGGTGAGGGACTCGCGGCAGGCCTCCAGCACCGCTGCGTCGAGATCCGTGACCTCGGCGATCCGCAGGGAACCCGGCGTCTCGCGGACCGAGGAGACCGGGGCCAGGCCGGGGGAGATCGACGGCAGCAGGCGGGAGGCGTAGGCGATCACCTCGCGCGGTACGCGGAAGCCCGCCGTCAGCTCCTCCAGCACCGCCTGCGGCTTGCCCAGGTGCGCCAGGGCCTCGTCCCAGCTGCGCGTGGCCCACGGCGTGGTGCCCTGCGCGAGGTCGCCCAGGACCGTCGCCGAGCCGGTCGTGCAGCGGCGTCCCACGGCCCGGTACTGCATGGGGGAGAGGTCCTGCGCCTCGTCGAGGACGACGTGGCCGAGCGAGTGGGTGCGTTCCACCAGGTCGGACGCCTCGTCGATGAGGACCAGGTCCGCCGCCGACCACTTCGCCGACTTCACGCTCCGGAACGGCTTGGGCCACAGCAGGAGCTTCTGCTCGTCCGCCGTCAGGACGTCCTGCGCGTGCTCGGCGAGGAAGTCCGGGTCGGAGAGCAGCCGCAGGACCAGCTTCGCCGGTTCGACGAGCGGCCAGACCTCCTTGACCGCGGCCTTCACGGCCGCGTTGCGGGCCACCGCGTCCTGGACGCGGTCGTCCGGGGCCTCGCCCGCCTGCTCCATGCGGACCAGGACGGCGTGCGCGATGCGCTGGGGGAGGGCCTCGCGGGCGGCTCCGTAGCGGATGTCGCGGTTCTGCAGTTCCTCGACCATCTCCTCCAGCTCGTACGCCGGCACGCGCCAGCGGCGTGAGCCGCGGACCACCATCAGGGGCTCCGTGGGGCGGCCGACGTGCGAGCGGACTGCGCGGCGCAGCACCTCCGCCATGCGGGCGTCGCCCTTGACGACGGCGGTCTCGGCGGGGTCGGTGCCGCGCACCTCCAGGCCCTCGCGGGCGACCAGGTCGTCGACGGTGGCCTGCTTGACCTCCAGCTCGCCCAGGGCGGGGAGGACCTGCTCGATGTAGTGGAGGAAGGAGCGGTTCGGCCCGATGACGAGGGTGCCGGTGCGGGCGAGGCGCTCGCGGTGCGCGTACAGCAGGTACGCCACCCGGTGCAGGCCGACGGCCGTCTTCCCGGTGCCGGGGCCTCCCTGCACGCAGACGGAGCCGGACAGGCCGGAGCGGACGATTTCGTCCTGCTCCGGCTGGATCGTGGCCACGATGTCCCGCATGGGGCCGACGCGCGGGCGCTCGATCTCCTGCTGGAGCAGCTTGCTGACGGCGGCCGCCTCGGCCGGGTCGGACAGGTGCTCGTCCTCGTACGCGGTGAGCTCGCCGCCGGTGTAGCCGAAGCGGCGGCGCAGTGCGATGTCCTGCGGGTCCTTCTTGGACGCCCGGTAGAACGGCTGGGAGACGGGCGCGCGCCAGTCGATGACCATCGGGTCGCCGTCGGCGTCGTGGACGTGGCGGCGGCCGATGTAGAACTGTTCGCCCTCCGCGCCTTCGGCGAGGTCGGCGCCGGGGGCGTGGAGGTAGTCGAGGCGCCCGAAGAAGAGCGGTGTGTGGGCGAGGTCGGCGAGGGCCTTGATGCGCTCGTCGATCTGGGCCTGGAGCACGATCGCGTTGACCCAGTTCGCGGTGACGTCTCGGATGTCGAGGGCCTCGACGTCCTCGCGCATGGCGCGCAGGGCGGAGCGCGAGGCGGCGAGGTGGGCCCGTTCGCGGCCCAGCGGGTCGGCGGGCGCGGTCGCGTCGTCGGGGGTGGTCTCGGGGGCGTGCGCGGGCACGGGAATGCCTCCAGCTGCTGGTACGGAACAGAAGCCCCCGGTTTCCGGCCGGCGGGCGGCTCTCCCCGATGAGGCGGTGGGAGGCGGCAAGAGCGGAGATTCTAGCCAGCGCGGCGCGCCCGCGCGAACGAATTCACCGGGCCGGAAATCCGCCGGGCCCGGGACCTCCGTACGGGTGTCGTACCCGGGAGTGTCAGACCTTGGGGAGGGTCGCCTGGGGGCGGCATGCGACGGGAGGAGGAGGCCGGGGGCCGTGGGATTAGGCCTCCGGAGCGATGTGGATCCGGCGGCGGCGGAGCACCATGGATTCATGAGCACCGCAACCTTCACCCCGATTCAGGGCGGCCGCCCGAGCGGCGCCACCGCCGTCTCCGACTCCACGCCCCGCCACCGCCTCGGCAGCATGCTGCACGCCGCGAAGGTGTTCGCGGCGGCCGCCGTGAGCGTCGTCGTGCTGGGTGAGTACGCCGAGGACGCGGGCGTCATACGCCGCTGAGGCGCCGCCCTGCGCTCCCGCCCTGCGCTCCCGCCCTGTGGCCCCGCCCCCCGGCCGTGCCCGGGCCCGCGGCCTCGGCGCGGTGTCAGGCGTCGACCGCCTGGTAGACCGTGGTCCAGAAGTCGTGGATGAGCTGAGCCGGAGCCGCAGTGGTCAGTCCGACCTGCGTGAGCAGGACGCCCGTGAGCCCGTTCTCCGGGTCGGCGTACGCCGAGGTGCCGGTTCCGCCGTCCCAGCCGAACTGGCCGACGGGCGCGTAGTCGCCGCGGTAGGTGCGCACCGCCATCCCGAAGCCCCAGCCGCCCTGCTGCCCCTGCCCGAAGGACACGTGGACGGCGCCGCGGGCCAGGGCCGACCGGGTGGCCTCCTGCTCGGGGGTGAGCCGGTTGGTGGTCATCAGCTCGACGGCGGGCCGGGACAGGATCCGCTCGGCTGCGTGGGTGCCGTGGTTCAGCAGCATCCGGAAGTAGGCGTGGTAGTCGTCCACGGTGGAGACCAGCCCGCCGCCGCCCGCCTGGAAGGCGGGAGGCGCGCTGTACTGCCCGCCCTTCGCCTCGTCCCACACGGTGAACTCCCCGGTCTGCGGGTCGGGGGCGTAGCTGGGAGGCAGCCGGTCGATCTTGTCGGCGGGCACGTGGAAGGCGGTGTCCTTCATCCCGAGCGGGTCGAGGACGCGCTCGCGCAGGAACGTCTCGAAGGGCTTGCCCGTGACGCGTGAGACGAGCACGCCGAGGACGTCGTGGCTGAGGTGGTACTGCCAGTGCTCGCCGGGCTGGCGCATCAGCGGCAGCGTGCCGAGGCGGCGCATCCACTCGTCCTGCTCGGGCAGCGGCACGGCGCCCTGGCTGAAGACGCCTCCCTCGAAGATCGCGTTCATGATCGGGGAGCCCAGTGCCGTCAGGTCGATGCCGAGGCCGAAGGTGGAGGTCAGCAGGTCCCGTACGGTGATCGGGCGCCGCGCGGGCTCGGTGTCGTCCACGGGGCCGTCGATCCGCTTGAGCACCTGACGGCCGGCGAGTTCGGGCAGCCACTGGTCCACCGGGTCGTCCAGCCGCAGCGCGCAGTCGTCGAGCAGGGCCATCGACGCCGCCATGGTGACCGGCTTCGAGGTGGACGCCATCCGGAAGATCGTGTCCCGGCCCATCGGCGCGCCGCCGTCGTGGCGCATCGTCCCGACCGCCTCGACGTACGTCTCCTCGCCGCAGCCGATCAGGGCGACCACTCCGGGGATCTTCCCCGAGTCGACGTGCCGCGTCAGCACGTCGCGCACCTTGCGCAGCCCTGCTCCGGAGAAGCCGCCGTTGCTCTTGCCCATGATGAATCTCCCCGTGGTCTGTGTTCGAGAACTGCTGAACGACTCCGAAGCTACATTGCGTTCACTGATCAGTCAACGAACATTGAGGGGCCTATTCCCTGTAATTCTGAGCAAATACTGGCTCTCGTTGCAATGAATATGACGCTGAATGCAATGGGCGGTCTGGATGCGCGTTGCAATGAGCTGTGAGTGAACGCCTAGATCCACTAGGGTCACGCGCGTGACCTTGAGCCCCGCCCCCAGCCGCTCGCCGGCGTCCCTCGCCGGTGTGCTGGTGACGGGCTCGCTGCTCGTGCTGGGCGTGCTCTGCATCGCCCTGCGCGTCCCGGTGGCCGATGACCTCGTCGAGGACTTCTCGGCCGCCGAGTGGCGCCCGCCCGCCGGCTATCCGCCGTTCGCGGCGATCCTGTTCACGCCCGCCGCCTGGCTGCCGACCGGGTTGTTGAAGGCCGTGCTCGTCCTC
Source organism: Streptomyces erythrochromogenes (assembly GCF_036170895.1). NCBI lineage: Bacteria > Bacillati > Actinomycetota > Actinomycetes > Kitasatosporales > Streptomycetaceae > Streptomyces > Streptomyces erythrochromogenes. Next base: position 4,613,912 of record NZ_CP108036.1, read on the forward strand.
GGCAACGCCGGACTGCTCGCCCTGCTGATCGCCCTGTCCTGCCGCCTCGCGGGGCTGCCGGCCAGGACCGGCCCCGTCCTGGCCGCCACCATCGCCGGACTGTGGCTGGAGCCGATCTTCCAGGCCCCGCTCCCCGGCCAGATCAACCTCGCCCTGGCCTGCCTGGTCGTGTGGGACCTCGCCCGCCCCGGCGCCGCGCTCGGCAAGGGCTTCGCGCTGGGCATCGCCGCCGGGATCACCCTGACCCCGGCGGTCCTCGTCCCGTACCTGCTGGCCACCCGCCGGGTGCGGGCCGGGCTGACGGCGCTGGCCGCCCTCGCCGCCACCGCCCTGCTCGGGCGGCTGGTCCTGCCCGAGGAGTCCGCCGCGTTCTGGTCCCGGCACCTGGCCACCACCGGCCGCGCCCTCGTGCTGGACGGGCCGGGCCTGTGGGTCTGGTGCGTCCCGCTGCTCGCGGTGCTCGTCGCGCGGGTCCGCACCGCCCACGGCCGGTCGGTCAGTCGTTCGCCAGCAGCTCGTCGGCGTCCATGATCCGGTAGGCGTACCCCTGCTCGGCGAGGAACCGCTGGCGGTGCGCGGCGAAGTCCTGGTCGATCGTGTCCCGCGCGACGACCGAGTAGAACCGCGCCTCGTGGCCGTCCGCCTTCGGGCGCAGGACGCGGCCCAGGCGCTGCGCCTCCTCCTGGCGCGAACCGAAGGTGCCCGACACCTGGATGGCGACCGTGGCCTCCGGCAGGTCGATGGAGAAGTTCGCGACCTTCGAGACGACCAGCACGCTGATCTCGCCCTGGCGGAAGGCGTCGAAGAGCTTCTCGCGCTGCGCGTTGGACGTCTCGCCCTTGATGACGGGCGCGTCCAGGTGCTCGCCGAGCTCGTCGAGCTGGTCGATGTACTGCCCGATGACGAGGGTCTGCTCGCCCCGGTGCTTGCGCACCAGCGCCTCGGTGACCTTCCGCTTCGTCGCCGTCGTCGCGCAGAAGCGGTACTTCTCCTCCGTCTCGGCAGTCGCGTACGCCAGCCGCTCGGACTCGGTCAGGTTGACCCGGACCTCCACGCAGTCGGCGGGCGCGATGTAGCCCTGCGCCTCGATCTCCTTCCACGGGGCGTCGAACCGCTTCGGCCCGATCAGCGAGAAGACGTCCGACTCGCGCCCGTCCTCGCGCACCAGCGTCGCCGTCAGGCCGAGCCGGCGCCGCGCCTGGAGGTCGGCGGTGAACTTGAAGACCGGCGCGGGCAGCAGGTGCACCTCGTCGTAGACGATCAGGCCCCAGTCCCGGGAGTCGAAGAGCTCCAGGTGCGGGTAGACACCCTTCCGCTTCGTCGTCAGCACCTGGTAGGTGGCGATCGTGACCGGCCGGATCTCCTTGCGGGTGCCGGAGTACTCGCCGATCTCCTCCTCCGTCAACGACGTCCGCTTCACCAGCTCGTGCTTCCACTGGCGGGCCGAGACGGTGTTCGTGACCAGGATCAGCGTGGTCGCCTTCGCCTTCGCCATCGCGCCCGCGCCGACCAGCGTCTTGCCGGCGCCGCAGGGCAGTACGACCACGCCGGAGCCGCCGTGCCAGAAGCCCTCGACGGCCTGCTGCTGGTACGGGCGCAGCGCCCAGCCGTCCTCGGCCAGGTCGATCGCGTGCGCCTCGCCGTCGACGTAGCCGGCCAGGTCCTCGGCCGGCCAGCCCAGCTTGAGCAGCGTCTGCTTGATCTGCCCGCGCTCGGAGGGGTGCACGGCCACGGTGTCGGGGTCGAGCCGGGCCCCGACCAGCGGGGTGATCTTCTTCGACCGCAGGATCTCCTCCAGCACCGGCCGGTCGGTGCTGGTCAGCACCAGGCCGTGCACGGGGTGCTTGGAGAGGGTGAGGCGGCCGTAGCGGGCCATGGTCTCGGCGACGTCGACGAGCAGCGCGTGCGGCACGGGGTAGCGGGAGTACTCCACGAGCGCGTCGACGACCTGCTCGGCGTCGTGTCCGGCGGCCCGGGCGTTCCACAGCCCGAGCGGGGTGATCCGGTAGGTGTGGATGTGCTCGGGTGCCCGCTCCAGCTCGGCGAACGGAGCGATGGCGCGGCGCGCGGCTCCGGCGAGCTCGTGGTCGACCTCGAGCAGGAGGGTCTTGTCGCTCTGGACGATTAGTGGACCATTCACGCGCGGCGCCCCGTTTCACTCAGGTCAAACCTCCAGTGTGCCGTACGGGGCCGGGGCTGGGAACACGGCGCCCGGCGGGCCGGCCGCCCGGACCCGCCGCATCGCCCCGGGGCGAGCCGCGCCGGGGCCGAACGGGTCGAGGACGGCACCCCACGACGTTGCGGACGGATGATCGTGAAAGCACCGTCATAGGGTGGCCGTCGCTCAGGCGACCAGGGGGGACCGGACGCTCCTGACGAACGGACGCTCATGACGCAGACACGGTTCGACCGCTCGCTCCTCTTCGACTCCTCGCCCCCCGCCTCCACCGTCGTCCACGACGTCGGCCTGCTCGTGCTCCGGCTCGTCGTCGGCCTCACGATGGCCGGCCACGGCACGATGAAGCTCTTCGGCTGGTTCGGCGGCCCCGGCCTCACCGCGACCGGCAAGGGCTTCTCCATGGCCGGCTATCCCGCCGGGGACGCCATGGCCGTCATCGCCGGCCTCTCCGAGACCCTCGGCGGCCTCGGTCTCGCCCTCGGCCTGCTCACCCCGCTCGCCGGCGCGGCCCTCACCGGCGTCTTCATCAACATCCTCGACGTCCGCGGCCTCGACGCCTACTTCCCGCCCAAGGGCGTGGAACTCGAAGTGGTGCTCTTCGCCGCGGTCATCGCCCTCACGCTCACCGGGCCCGGCCGCTACGCCGCCGACCACTACCTCCCGGTGTTGCGCGAATCACGGCCCCGCTACTGCCTGCTCGCACTGCTGGTCGGTGCCGTCGTGGGCTTCATCGTCCTGCTCATCCGGGACTGACGGCACGGCAGGGCACGGCACGGCAGGGCACGGCACGGCAGCGCACGGCAGGGCGGGCGCGCTCAGGCGCCCAGGTGCTCCAGCGGCCCCGACGGGTAGGGCGTCTCCACCGGCAGCAGCGCGCGGGCCGCGTCCTCGGCGCCCTCCGCGCCCGACCGGAGCAGGCCGTGGACCTCGCGGACCAGCGGGGTCACATCGCGGATGGAGACCGTCCACTCGTCGGCGTACGCCCGCGACGCCGGACCGGACAGGCCCAGCTGGAGCGAGCGGTAGGGCAGCGGGCCCAGGCGCAGGCTGCGCTCCGGGTCCCACTGCACGCGGGCGGGCGCCCGGCGCAGCGACTCCTGCCAGGCCGCCCGGTCGGCGTGCACGCCCGCCTCGTAGTGCGACAGGCAGGCCTCGCGCAGTGCCCGGTCGAAGCCCTCGCGGGTGATCTCGACCGCGAGCACCGTCTCCTGGTCGGCCTTGGTGGCCCAGCCGCAGCGGTACATCATCCACAGGAACGACGGCTTGATCCACGTCATCCGCTCGCGCTTCCAGGCGGGCGGGAAGCGGTTGTCGCGGGCCGCCGGGACCCCGAGGTGGGGCGCGTAGGCCTGGTAGACGGTGACGGTGGTGTCGGTGTGGGCGGCGCGGATCTGGCGGTGCGGTACGGCGTGCATGGCCTCAGGGTGTCCGGCGCCGGGGCCACGCCGCCAGCCGTTTTCCCTGCGGGTGCCGCGCCGTTGCGGGGGCGCTGCCCCCGGACCCCCGCGCCTCAAACGCCGGCGGGGCTGGAAGAGCGGGGGCGCTGCCCCCGGGCCCCCGCGCCCCGATCGCCGGCGGGGCCGGAGGGGGCGGGGCCGGCTGTGCGGCGGGTGGGTCAGAGGTGGTCGTCCGCCAGTTCTGCCACGCCCGTGACGCGGTGGAGGGCGTAGGTGCGGACCTCGTCCGCCGTGTGGTCGTAGCCGGTGACGAAGCCGCCCTCGACGCGCACCGGGGCGATGACCCGCTGGCTCGCCGCGCCGTCCGCGTTCACGTAGCCGATCCACACCGCCGACCCGGTCAGTGCCGCCGCCTGGACCGTCGCCAGGGTTTCCGCCGCGCTCGTGCGCGGGAGTTCGCCCGGTACCGCGGACGCCGGCCCCGGCTCCTTGCGGACCGCCGTCGCCGCCATGTCGCCCGCGCGGATCGCCCGTACGGCCGCCCCCAGCAGCGTCGCGTCCGGCACCGGCGGACCGTCCGGCACCGGTACGGGGGCCGAGCGGGCCGGGGTGCGGTGGGCGTCGGCCCGTGCCACCAGCACGTCGCCGGTGCCCGACTCCGCGGCCGGCGCGTACCCCATCGCCCGCAACCCCTCCAGCAGCGCGGTCGGTTCGGCCCGCGCGGCCAGCACCGTCGGCGCCAGCCGGCGCAGGCCCAGCGCCGCCGAGCGCTTGTCCGCCAGGATCTCGCCCAGCATCGCGTCGTCGTCGCACCGCAGGTACGAGGAGGCCGCGCCGACCCGCAGGTGCCCGTGCCGGCGGGCCACGTCGTCGATCAGGTACGCCAGCGGCTGCGGCACCGGCGTACGGCTGTGCTCCTTGAGGAAGGCGTGCAGATCGGCGGCGGCATGCCCGGCGTCCAGCGCCCGCCGCACCGACCCCGGTGTGAAGCGGTACACCGTCGCCCCGCCCTTGGACTCCACGTCCGCGAGCACGGCGAGGGTGTCCCCGAGCGGCCGGCGCAGCGGTCCCGGCGCCACCGCCGTCAGGTCGGCCTGGAGCAGCACGTGGTCCACCGGCTCCGGCAGCAGCGGCGCCAGCAGCGGCGCCGGGTCCCGGTGCTCCAGCAGGGCCCGGCCGGGCCCCGACAGGGCGCCCCGGCCGGTCACGCCGAGGACCTCCGCCTCGGTCAGCGCCCAGCCCGCGAGCCGGGCCCGCAGGTCGCTCGTCGTGCGCACGGGCCGCTCCCACGCGAGCCGCGCCAGCACCGCCTCCGTGTCGGGCGAGCCGCCTTCCGGCAGGTCCGCGAGGAGTTCCAGGACCCGCCGGCGCACCTCGGGCGCGGCGGAGCGGTCCAGTTCGGGGCCGAGCACCGACAGCGTGCGCCCCTTCGCGTCCTGCTCGCCGACCAGGCCGGCCGTACGGGTCGCCGGCAGCCAGGCGGCGACCAGCGCCGACCACCGTTCGGCGGGCGGCAGTTCGCGCCAGTCGTCGAAGGCCGGGGTGGGCGCGTACCGCTCGTCGGCCTCCCCGTCGCTGGCCAGCAGCCCCGCCGCGTAGGCGAGTTCGATCCAGAACGCCGTCGACGCCTCGGTGGCGTCCAGGACGGCCGCGGCCCGCTTCAGGTCCCGTACGGACAGCCCGCCCGCCCGCAGCACCGGCGGACCGGTGTGCTCCCAGGACTTCACCAGCTCCTCGACGGTGGCCAGCGCGGCCAGCGCCTGACCGGCGGCGTTCGCGTCCACAAGCTGTGGACGGTGCTCGCGGTGCACGGTCACCGGCGGAGCCACCGGCGAGGTGTCCCTGTGGGCGAGGCCGCCGCGCAGGTGCAGCGCCACCTCCCGCGGCAGGACCACGGTCCGCGCCGTCGCGGGCAGCAGCAGCCCCCGGTCGCGCAGCCAGCGCACCGGCGGCGCCGGGTTCGGGGTCACCTCCCCGTACGGCGGCCCCCACACCAGCCGCCCCAGCACCTGGTGCGCCTCGGCCGGGGCCTCGTCCAGCAGCGCCGACATCCGCTCCGGGTCGGTGAACAGCGCGGTCAGCGCCGTGACCGCGGAGACCGGATCGTGCGTGGCGGGCAGCCCGGCCGCCGCCACGATCTCCTGCACCCGCGTCGGCGACATCCCGGCCGTGGCCTCGGCGACGGTCGGCCCGAGCCCGGTCGGCGACGGCCGCTGCGCGGACGGCGCGAGGAGCTCGCGGGCGGTGCGCACCAGACGCAGCCGGTCCTCGTCGCCCCACACCAACGCCTGGTCGCGCAGCGTGCCCAGGGCGCCGGGGAGCGCGGCACGGGCCCGCTCGTCCTCGCCGCCGGTCAGCAGCCCCTCCAGCACCGGGTACGGGCACGGGTCCGGGGCCACGGCGAGGGCCTCGGCCGTCTGCAGCGTGAACCGGTCCAGGCGCTCCAGCGCCCGCACCACCGAGGCCCGGGTCCCGGCGCGCGTGGCGAGCTGGGTCACGTCGCCCGGCACCGGGTTCAGCAGGTCGGGGCGGGAGTGCAGCAGGGCGGAGAGCGCGGCGTCGTCGCGGGCGCGCAGCGCCTCGGCGAGGGAACGCGGGGAGCTCGCCCCGGTCCCGCTCTCCGGAGCTCCCGCAGCAGTGCTTGGCTCGGGCACAGTCGCCTCCCGGTCGCGTCGGCCGGTCGTATCGGCCGGTCCCCATCCGGCCAACGGTATCCGCTGCGCCCGGGGCGGCTCCACGGGCGCACGCGCTACCTTCGGGAGAGGCGGTACGGGAGGAGCCTGGGCGTGGGGATCGAAAGCGACCACCTGGTCTACGAATATCTGAGCGCCGTCGGGGACTTGGCGCAACGCCGCCACCTCTCCTCCGGCGACCGGATGAGGCTCGTGGCGGGCCTGCGGGACGAGATCGACCGTCGGCGCGCCAAGTACGACCCGGAGACCCCGGCGGCCGTCCGCCGCATCCTGGACCGGATCGGCACGCCCGAGGAGGTCCTGGACACCCTCGGCTCCCGGCAGGGCGCGGCCCCCGCCGCCGCCCCCGCCGAACCGGCCCCATCGGTGCCCTCCCAACGGGCCCCCGGCCGCCTGCGCCTGCCCGGGGTGCCCCCGCCGCGGCCGACGCTGGCACGGGAGCCCGAAGCGGAGAACGTACCGCCGCACCTCGCCGGGTTGGACGAACTCGGCCCGTCCGGAGGCGCCGAGCCCGACTGGTGGCGGATGACGCCCGGCACCTACGGACGCGGCCCGCAGGTCGACGGCTTCGCGGGCGGCATCGAGATCCCGGACCTGTTCAAGGAAGGGCCGGAGGAGGACGCGGAGGAGGAGGACGGGGCCCCGCCCGGTCCGCCGGACTCGCGCACGCGGACCCTCGTACGGTTCCTGCGCGAGCGGCGGCGCGCGAAGGCGGAGGCCGCCGAGGAGGCCGGGGCGCAGCCGGAGGCCGCAGCCGCCCCGGCCCGCCCGCGCCCCAACGCCTTCCTGCTGCTGGCCGCGGCGGTCCTCGTCGTCGGTGTCGTCAGCGGCCACTGGCTGCTGCTCGTCATCGGCTGGCTCCTGCCGTACGCCTCCCGGGTGCTGCGGCCCGCCGAACGCAAGTGGGCCGTCTTCGGGCCGCCCGGCGTGGTCCTCGCGGGCGCCGCGGTGTGGCTGTGGGGCCGCACCAACGGCAAGTGGGGCGAGACCCTGGCCGACGACCAGGTCGGCGGTGCGGTCCAGGGGATGTGGCCGTGGCTGCTGCGGGGCGCCGCGCTGGCGTCCGTGCTGTACCTGGTGTGGCGCGCCCGCCGGCGCTGAGCCCGTCACCGAGGAGCGTCCCGGCAGCGCGCCACCGGTCAGCCGCCGGGGATGCTCCGCTGCTCCTTCTCCATCGGCTGTGCCTCGGCGGCCCTGACCAGGTCGAGGAATGCGGGCGACTTGGCCACTTCCAGCAGCTGGGCGGGGGTGACGGGCGCCGACGTGTTCGACGCCTCGTGCGGGAACACCGACAGCCTGACGTTGCACTTCCCGTAGCGGAAGGAGACCTCCGTCTCGGTGGCCGTGCCGGTCGGGATCGTCGAGGCGTGGGCCTCGATGCCGCCGGGCAGTACGGCCTTCGCGCAGACGCGGCCCCGGACCTCCTGGCAGGGCTGGGGCTTCTCGCCCGACGGCCGCACCGAGAAGACCACCGGGAACGCCGTGCCGTCCTTGGTGGCCTGGAAGAAGTTCACCCTCAGGTCCGTGCGCTGCACGGTGCCCACCGTCGGGGGCAGCAGGCTCTGGAGCACGCCGACGGCCTGGTTCTGGAAGTTCTCCTGCCGGGCCCGTTCGGCGGGCGGCAGGTCGGCCATCGACGATTCGCCCGGCGTCGGCTCGATGTGGAGCGGTTGCGGCGGAGCCGTCGGCGACGGCGGCGCGGCCACCACGACCTCGACCGGGCGCTGCCCGCCACCGCCCGGCAGCAGCGAGGCCGTGACCGCGCCGAGCGTCGCGACGGCCAGCACCCCGGCGCCGATCGCCACCCGTACGCGCGCCTTGCGGCGGCGGCCCTCCGCGCGGGCCGGGCCCGCCAGGTCCATCAGCGCGGGCAGTTCCGCGGTCGCCCGGTCCATCGCCTCGCGCACCAGCAGAGCGGTACGGGCGTCGGCAGTGTCCTCATTGGTACCCATGACGTCTCCTCAGCTCTCGGTGGCGTAGTCGGTGGCGTAGACGTGGGCGTCGCCCAGCCGCACGCGCAGCTTCGCCAGCGCGCGCGAGCACTGGCTCTTGACCGTTCCCTCGCTGCACCGCAGCAGTTCCGCGACCGTCTCGACGCTCAGGTCCTCCCAGTAGCGCAGGACGACCATCGCGCGGGCCCGCGGCGGCAGCTCGGCCAGCGCGGCGAGCAGCGTGACCCGCAGGTCGGCGTGGTGCGGGGCCGGCGGCGGGTCGGCCCGCCGGTGGGCCAGCAGGTCCCGCAGCCGGCGGCGCCGCTCGGCGAGGAAGGTGCGGGTCAGCACGGTCCTGGCGTACGCCTGCGGGTGGTCGGCGGCGGCCACCCGCCGCCAGTGCTGGAACAGCTTGGCGAGCGTCGTCTGGGTCAGATCACGGGCGCCGTCGGCGTTCCCGCACAGCAGGTACGCGGTCCGGTACAGCCCCCGCTGGGCGGTCCGGGCGAAGGTCTCGAAGTCGAGGCCGCCGGTCGCCGCGTCGCGCTCGGCCGCCGGGCCGGGGCCGTGCTGCCCCCGGCCGTACCCCTGCCCGTGTCCGGGCCCGTGCCCCTGCCCGTACTCGGGCCCGAAGTCCCGCGCTGCGTTGTGTTCGGCGCCTGGTGGCATCCGCCCTCCCTCTCACATCGTGTCCGTCACCCCCGTCCTGAGCGCCGCCGCGCCGAAAAGGTTGAACACGAGTTCCGGGAAGGTTCGCCGCACCGTTCACGGCCGTCCGCCCGCCTCGGCACAATGGGCGGTATGAACCTCACCGTCGGCTTCGACCTCGACATGACCCTCATCGACTCCCGCCCGGGCATCCGGGCCGCCTACCGGGCGCTGTCGGCCGAGACGGGCACGTACATCGACGCCGACGCGGCGGTCACCCGCCTGGGCCCCCCGCTGGACGAGGAGCTCGCGCACTGGTTCCCGCAGGCCGAGATCCCGGCCATGGCGGACCGCTACCGGGAGATCTACCCCGGCCACGCCATCGAGCCGACCCCCGCGATGCCCGGCGCCCGCGAGGCGGTCGCCGCCGTCCAGGCCATGGGCGGCCGCGCGATCGTCGTCACCGCCAAGCACGAGCCCAACGCCCGCCTGCACCTGAAGCACCTCGGCATCGAGCCGGACGCGGTCATCGGCTGGCTGTGGGCGGAGGCCAAGGCGGGCGCGCTGCGCGAGCACGGCGCGCAGGTCTACGTCGGCGACCACGTCGGCGACGTACGCGGCGCCCGCACGGCCGGCGCGCTGTCCGTGGCCGTGCCGACCGGCCCGTGCCCGGAGCCGGAACTGCGCGCGGCGGGCGCGGACGTGATCCTGCCGGACCTCACCGCCCTGCCCGAATGGCTCACGCAGTACGTCGCCGCACAGCCCGTCTAGCCACGGCCTAGGACTGGGAGGCCCGCGCCGCCTTGCGCTGGGCGGCCGCCGAGCGCAGCACGCCCGCGGCGGAGATCGCGAAGCCGACGCCCATCAGCATGCAGACGGCCCACGCGTACGACGGGAACGGGTCCACGTCGAGGAACAGCGGGGCCATCGTGGCCAGAGTGGCCACGGCCCCGGCGATGAACACGATGCCGCCGGCCTTGACCAGTCCGTCGCCGGGCCGCGCTTCGTCTGAATGAGGAGTAACAGTCACCCCACCAGGGTAGTTCCCTGGCCGAAGCAGCCGACCGTGAAGGACCGGGGAACGTCTTGTCACCCGGCCCCCGACCATTAGCCTTGAGGTGGCGGGTCACACATGGCCCGCTGCGCTGTTGTCCGGAGCCGTTCGCGGCCCTCCGGACCCCGACGAGCACAAGGACAGAGGACGGACGTGCCTACCGGCAAGGTCAAGTGGTTCAACAGTGAGAAGGGCTTCGGCTTTCTCTCCCGCGACGACGGCGGTGACGTCTTCGTCCACTCGTCGGTGCTCCCTGCCGGGGTCGATGCCCTCAAGCCCGGTCAGCGAGTCGAGTTCGGCGTCGTCGCCGGACAACGCGGTGACCAGGCACTTTCGGTGACCGTCCTGGACCCGGCGCCCTCCGTCGCGGCTGCCCAGCGCCGCAAGCCCGACGAGCTCGCCTCGATCGTGCAGGACCTCACGACCCTGCTGGAGAACATCACCCCGATGCTCGAGCGCGGCCGCTACCCCGACAAGGTGCACGGCACGAAGATCGCCGGACTGCTGCGCGCGGTGGCCGACCAGCTCGACGTCTGACCCGCGTACGCACGCCTGCGCCCCGTCCCTCGCACGAGGGGCGGGGCGCAGCCGCGCGCGGCGCGAAGACCCCTACGGGAAGGTGAGCGCGCCCGGCGCGATGGCCGGTACCAGTCCCTCGGCCGCCGCCCGCGTCAGCAGCCCGCGCACCGCCGCGTAGCCGGAGTCGCCCAGGTCCGCCGTGAACTCGTTGACGTACAGCCCGATGTGCTGGTCGGCCACGGCCGGGTCCAGCTCCTGCGCGTGCGCGCGGACGTACGGGCGGGAGGCCTGCGGGTCGTCCCAGGCCATCCGGACCGAGGCGCGCGCCGACGCGGCCAGCGCGCGCAGCCGCTCCGCGCCCAGCGACCGCTTGGCGATGATCGCGCCGAGCGGGATCGGCAGGCCGGTCGTGGACTCCCAGTGCTCGCCCATGTCGGCCAGGCAGTGCAGCCCGTACTCCTGATAGGTGAACCGGGCCTCGTGGATGACCAGTCCGGCGTCCACCCGGCCGTCGCGGACCGCCGGCATGATCTCGTGGAACGGCAGGACGACCACCTTGCCGACGCCCTCCGGCAGCACGTCGGCCGCCCACAGCCGGAACAGCAGGTAGGCGGTGGAGCGCTCGCTCGGCACCGCGACCGTCCTGCCCGCCAGGTCCAGACCCGGCTCGCGGGTCAGCACCAGCGGGCCGCAGCCGCGCCCGAGGGCACCGCCGCACGGCAGCAGCGCGTACTCCTCCAGCACCCACGGCAGCACCGCGTACGACACCTTCAGCACGTCCAGCTCACCGCGCTCGGCCATGCCGTTGGTGATGTCGATGTCCGCGAAGGTGACGTCCAGGGCCGGCGCGCCCGGCACCCGGCCGTGCGCCCACGCGTCGAAGACGAACGTGTCGTTCGGGCAGGGCGAATAGGCGATCTTCAGCGGTTCAGCTTCGACCACGGTGTTGCTCATGGCGTTCTCCCCAGTTCGCGAGTACGGGCCCCAGTACGCGGAAGCCCTCGGCGAGCGCCGCCAGCGCGTCCCCGATCCGCCAGGCGGCACGGTCGCGCGGCCCCACGGCGTTGGACACGGCGCGGATCTCCAGTACGGGCAGCCCGTGCGCGGCGGCGGCCTCCGCGACCCCGAAGCCCTCCATGGCCTCGGCCCCGGCCATCGGATGCCGGGCCGCGAGAGCGGCCGCCCCGTCGGCGGTCCCGGTCACGGTGGAGACGGTCAGCACGGGCGCCAGCAGCGCCCCGGTCGCCTCGGCGGCCCGGGCGGCCAGCTCGGCGGGCGGCAGGTGCACACTGCGCCCGAAGCCCAGCGACGCCACGTCGACGAACCCGTCGGGGGTCTGCGCCCCCAGGTCTGCCGCGACGATCGCATCGGCGACCACGAGGGAACCGACCGGTGCGGCGGGCGCGAACCCGCCGCCGATGCCGGCGCTGACGACGAGCCCGTATTCGGCGAGGGCCAGCGCCGTGGCGGTGCCCGCGGCGGCCGCCGCCGGACCGACGCCGCCGACGAGCACGTCGAAGGCGATGCCCGGCAGGTCCCGGCGGGTGATGGGGTAACTGCCGGGAAGTGTGCGCGGCTCAGGGCCGGGACTGTCCGGATGAGGGGTCAGACCGGTGAGGACGGAGTCCGACTCCGCCCCCACCGCCGTCACGACGAGCGCGCGCACCGGTGTCGTCCGGTTACTTGAGCTTGAGGTTGTAGGACCAGACGGCGAGCGGCTTGCCGGCCGCGTCGATCTGCAGGAACGCCAGCTTCTTCGAGGTCGGGGCCTCGCCCTGGCCGCCCGTCGCGAAGACGTCGGCGCCCGGGAAGCTGCGGTACGTGTTCGACGAGGGCTCGGTGATCGGCTGGCCGTCGAGCACCGCCGACCAGCGCTTGCCGTCCTCGACGATCTCCGGCTCGACACCGAGCCGCAGCGTGTCGCCACGGCCGTACTCGATGGTCTTGGGGTTCTTCAGGTTCGTGAGGCACTCCTGGACCTCGTCCACGGAGAGCTCCTTGCCGTCGTTGTGGCAAGAGGCCTCGGCGGACACCGACTCGCTGCCGACCGTCACGGTCGCGAGCGGGGTCGGCTTGTCGCAGGCGGAGAGGAGGAGGAGGCCGGCGGACACGGCTCCGAGGGCCGCGACGCTGCGGCGGGCCCTACCCGAGAAAAGCGGTGCGGTCATGAGCCGAAGGCTATCGGGCCCCTGGGCTGCGCCGCTGCACGGGGTCCCGCGGGCCTGCGGCGTGGCTCCCGCCGGGGTGACCGTTCGGCCCGGGCGCGCCGCCGTTCGGCTCCCGCCCGGGTGAACCTTTCGGACCGGGCGCGCCGCCGTTGCGGGGGCGCTGCCCCCGGGCCCCCGGGCCCCCGCGCCTCGGACGCCGGCGGGGCCGGGCCTGTGCGTCGGGGGCGAGGGGTCAAGCGACCCGGGGGCGGGAGGTGCGCTGCTGGGGGTGGTGGCGGGGGGCCGAGATGACGCCGCGGACGGCCATCGTCGCGCCCATCGCGACGATCGCCGCCGCCACCCACATGCCCAGTACGCCGTTCAGCGGCAGCACGATGCCGATCGCCCCGCCCAGCACCCACGCCACCTGGAGCAGCGTCTCCGAACGGGCGAACGCGGAGGTCCGCACCGCCTCCGGCACGTCCCGCTGGATCATCGCGTCCAGCGACAGCTTGGCCAGCGCCTGGCAGAAGCCCGCCGTCGCGGCCAGCACCGCCACGAACAGCCCGCTGAAGAAGACGGCCGCCAGCACCGCCACGCCGAGCGTCACGCACAGCACCGACGCGATGATCGCCTCCGGCGCCCGCGCCCGCAGCCACGCGCCCACCGCCGTGCCGCAGGCGTTGCCGACACCCGCCGACACGCCCACGATGCCCAGCGACACCGCCGCGCTCTGCCCCGCCAGCGGATGCTCCCGCAGCAGGAACGCCAGGAAGAAGATCAGGAACCCGGACAGCCCGCGCATCGCCGCGTTCGCCAGCAGCCCGCACAGCACGCTCCGGCTCACCGTCCGCAGCCCGGGCCGCTTCGAGTGCGCCTCGTGCGTCGACAGCCGGGCGCGCCGCTCGCCCTTCGCCTCGTCCACCTTGTGCGGCAGCGTGAACGCCGCGAAGGTGCCGCACAAGAAGACGACGCAGGCCCCGTACAGCGGCCACTGCGGCCCGATCGAGTTCAGTCCGGCGGCGACCGGCGCCGCCGCGCCCGTGGCCAGCAGACCGGCCAGCGTGACCCGGGAGTTCGCCTTGACGAGTGAGAAATTCGGCGGGAGGAGCCGGGGCACCACTGCGCTGCGCACCACCCCGTACGACTTGGACGCCACCAGCACGCCCAGCGCCGCCGGATACAGCTGCAGCCCCCCAGTGGCCACCGCGCCCGACATCATCACCGCGAGGAGCGCCCGCGCCAGCATCGCCGCCGCCATCGAGGCCCTGCGGCCGTGCGGCAGCCGGTCCAGCAGCGGACCGATCACCGGGGCCAGCACGGTGAAGGGCGCCATCGTGATCGCCAGGTACAGGGCCACCCGGCCCCGCGCCTCGTCCGTGGGCACCGAGAAGAACACCGTCGACGCCAGCGCCACCGTGATCATCATGTCGCCCGCGCCGTTGATCGCGTGCAGCTCGATCAGCTTGCCCAGGCCCGACTCGCCCGCCCCGTGCGCGTGCGTGGCCCGCCGGATCCCCTTGGCCGGACCGGTGATCGGACGGTGCAGGGCACGCCCGACAGCCCGGCCGGCCCGCCTGGCCGGTCCCGAGCCGTCGTCGGACGACCGTACGGGTGCCACACTCGACATAGTGCCCCACCCGGCCCCCACGGGGAGCCTCCCGGCGCGTCGTGGAACCGGCGGCTTGTCCGCGAATCGGACCTTGCATGTGTGCCCAGGGCTTAAGAGGAGGTAGCGTGCGTAGCGCGCCACCGGCGGTTGCTCCTGGCCGCGCGCCTCTTCGTGATCCCGCAGAATGGATCGCAGTGAGGTGCGCCCGGAGTCCGATCGGGTGCGGACGTCGACGCGGCCCTCTGGTCCGCTCCGCCCGCGCCTCGTACGGACAGCACCACCGGGTCGTTGTGGACGACAGTACGGACGGCGCACACGTGAGACGGCGTAGGAGAGAACGAGACCAGTGAGTGCTGCGACGACGCGAAGCCGTACCCCGCGTACCCCCGACCGCCTCTGCGTCGAGGCGGTGGAACTGGCCCGCGCGGCCGCCGAGGAGGCAGCCTTCCCCGGTGTGGTGGGCGCCCACGTCTCCGCCGTGGCGGAGGGCGACCGCGTCGTCACCCATTTCTTCGAGTCCAAGGAACCGGGATACCGCGGCTGGCGCTGGGCCGTCACCGTGGCCCGCGCCTCCCGCGCCAAGAACGTCACCCTCGACGAAACGGTGCTGCTCCCCGGCGACGACGCCCTGCTGGCCCCCGAGTGGGTGCCGTGGAGCGAGCGGCTGCGCCCCGGCGACATGGGCCCCGGCGACCTGCTGCCCACCGAGGCCGACGACCTGCGGCTGGAGCCGGGCTGGTCGGGCGAGGACGCCCCGCCGCCGAACTCCGTGGTCTCCACCGAGATGGCCGAGCTCGTCGAGGCCGAGGACGCCGACGTCACCGACCGCGTGACCGTCCCGGTCCGCGGCTCCATCACGGCGGTCGCCGAGGAGCTCGGCATGCGCCGGGCGCGCGTGCTCTCCCGCTACGGGCTGCACAGCGCGGCCGACCGTTGGGACGAGTCCTTCGGCGCGAAGACCCCGATGGCGCAGGCCGCCCCCGCGTCCTGTGTCTCCTGCGGCTTCCTCGTCGCCGTCGGCGGCTCGCTCGGCCAGGCCTTCGGCGTCTGCGCGAACGAGTTCAGCCCGGCCGACGGCCGCCTGGTGTCGCTGTCCTACGGCTGCGGCGGCCACTCCGAGGCCGCGGTCATGCCGGCGCCGCCGAGGCCGGCCCCGCCGGTCCTCGACTCGATGGCCTCCGACGAGTTCGTCCTGCGGCCGGCCGCCGACACGGGCTCGGTCCCGGTCCCGGACGCCCAGGCCGCGGATCTGGACCTCGGCCACTCGTAACCCGTACGGGGGCCTGCGGGCCCGCCGGAGGGAGTACGGGCCCCTCCGCGCCGTCAGTCCCGCGCGCGGCGGCGGAAGAGGCGCTTGGCAGCGAAGACCAGGACCAGACCGCCCGCCAGGACCAGGGCGCCCTTGCCGAAGCTGCCCGTCGGCTCCGGCGAGGTCGCCGCGTCCGGCGGCGACCCGGGCTGCGGCGAGGCCGAACCGCCGGGCGAGGAGGCCGCGGCCACCGGGACCGCGATCACCCGGCTGCTCGCGCCCTCCGAGCCGAACATGAGCGTGGAGCCGTCCGACGTGTACGTCACCGACTCCGCCTGCCCCTGCCACGGCGCGTCCACCCGCTCGCCCTCGCCCTCCGGCCGGCCGTCCTTCCACGGGTACGCCCGGGCGGTGAAGTAGCCGCGCAGCGTCAGCCGGTTCCCGTCCGGGGAGAACGCGCCGTCCGTCACCCACGGGACGTCGGCGACCCGCCGGAAGACGTTGGCCCCGCCCGTCGACAGCTCCGCGGGACCCTCGTACAGGCCGCCCTTGCTCTCGTTCTTGCTCGCGATGTACACGCGGCCCGTCACCGGATGGACCATCAGGGACTCGGCGTCGCGCGGCCCGTCCTCGTACCGCACCGTGAACTGCGTTGCCTTGAGCGTGACATCACCCAGTTGCCGCGGCTCCTGGAAGCGGTAGATCCACACGTGGTCCCAGGTGCCGCCCCGGTTGTCGCCGATGTCCCCGACGTACAGCTGCCCGTCCGGACCCAGCGAGATCGCCTCCACGTCGCGCGGCCGGCCGATCCCCGTCAGCGTCACCCGGGCCACCGTGTTGCCGGTGGCCGAGTCCACCCCGTAGACGTACGGGCCGTCCTCGCTGTCGTTGTGCGTCCAGTAGACGCCCGGATGGACGCGGCTGGCCGCCAGCCCGCTCGACTCCTTGATCCTCGGATCGGAGATGGTGAACGAGGACGACCCGGGGGACTGCGCGGCGGATGCCGTGCCCGGCAGCACGGCGGCGACGACGGCGGCGGCGAGGGCGGTCGCGGTGGCGGTGGTCGCGAGGGCGGCGGCGGACGGCAGGGGCAGGCGCATCCTCCCAGCCTGCCAGTACGTGCCGCGTGTCCGGCGTCACAGGGGTTTCTGTCGCGCGATCCGCGATGATGACCGGATGCGTTTCATGTTCGTCGGCGACTCCATGACCATCGGACGCGCCGGCGACTACACCTGGCGCTACCGGATGTGGCAGCACCTCAACTCGACCTTCGGCGGCCCCTACCGCATCGTCGGCCCGCGCTGCGAGGTCTACGACACCGCCGCCGACGCGCCCGTCAGCCACGAGTACGCCGACCCGGGATTCCCGGAGCACGCCCGCCGCCACCTGGCCGGCTGGGGCGAGGGCTGGCAGCACATGGCGCCCGTCATGGGCGAGACCGTCGCCGCACACCGCCCGGACGTCCTGCTGGTCTCCCTGGGGCTGATCGACCTCGGCTTCTACACCGACGCCGAGCAGACCGCCGACAACGTCCGCCGCTTCACAGCCGGAGCCCGCTCCGCCCACCCCGGCGTCCGCATGGTGCTGCTGCCGGTCATCCCGAACAGCCGCGCCGAGGAGGAC
Source organism: Streptomyces erythrochromogenes (assembly GCF_036170895.1). NCBI lineage: Bacteria > Bacillati > Actinomycetota > Actinomycetes > Kitasatosporales > Streptomycetaceae > Streptomyces > Streptomyces erythrochromogenes. Next base: position 4,630,964 of record NZ_CP108036.1, read on the forward strand.
GCCCCGTTCGCGGCCGAGGTGGCCCGCTTCAACGAGCTCCTCGCCAAGGCCGTGGCCGACCTCACCTCGGACGCCTCGCCGATCCTGCTGGCAGCGCGCCCGGCCTCGTACGACATCCACCGGGACACCTACGACGGCACCCACCCCAACGCCTCCGGCGAGCACCGGCTGGCGGGGGAGTTCGCCGCGGTCCTGCACCAGGCCTGGGGCATCGGCGGCCCCTACCGCCCCGAGCGCGGCGCGTAACACACCATTCACGAACGGGTCTTGCTTCGAGTGCACTCGAAGCAGTTGGCTAGTGCCCCATGAAGTACACACAGCTCGGACGTGCCGGCCTCAAGGTCAGCCGACTTGTACTCGGCACCATGAACTTCGGACCCCAGACCGGGGAGCCCGAAAGCCACGCGATCATGGATTCCGCCCTCGACGCGGGGATCAACTTCTTCGACACGGCGAACGTGTACGGGTGGGGCGAGAACAAGGGCCGCACCGAGGAGATCATCGGGACCTGGTTCGCCCAGGGCGGCCGGCGCCGCGAGAAGACCGTGCTCGCCACCAAGGTCTACGGCTCGATGTCCCGCGAGGGGGACACCTGGCCCAACGAGGACCGCCTGTCGGCGCTGAACATCCGGCGGGCCGTCGACGCCAGCCTCAAGCGGCTGCAGACCGACTACATCGACCTCTACCAGTTCCACCACGTGGACCGGCGGACCCCCTTCGAGGAGATCTGGCAGGCCGTCGAGGTCCTCGTCCAGCAGGGCAAGATCCTCTACGTCGGCTCCTCGAACTTCCCCGGCTACAAGATCGCCCAGGCAAACGAGGTCGCGGCGCGCACCGGGCGGCTCGGCCTGGTCAGCGAACAGTGCATCTACAACCTCGCCGAGCGGCGCGCGGAGATGGAGGTCATCCCGGCCGCCGAGGAGTACGGGCTCGGGGTCATCCCGTGGTCGCCGCTGCACGGCGGGCTGCTCGGCGGTGTGATCAAGAAGGAGGTCGTCGACGGCCGGCGGGCCTCCGGACGGTCGGCGGACGCCCTCGCGAACAGCGCGGTGCGCGCGCAGGTGCAGGCGTACGAGGACCTGCTCGACAAGCACGGCCTGGAGCCGGGCGAGGTCGGGCTGGCCTGGCTGCTGACACGTCCCGGGGTCACCGGGCCGATCGTGGGGCCGCGCACGCCGGAGCAGCTCGCCTCGGCGCTGCGCGCCGTGGAGCTGGAGCTGGGCGAGGAGGTGCTGGCCGGGCTGGACGAGGTCTTCCCCGGGCCGGGGCCGTCCCCGGAGGCCTTCGCCTGGTAGCCGTCGCCCGGAGGCCGCCGCCGGTCGGTACTACTGGCCGGTGGCGGCCGCCACGGCGACGACGAGGAACATCAGCACGAGCACGCCGGCCATCACACGGTTTCTGGTCTTGGGATCCACCCGTCGAGCCTAACGCGGCAGCCCCCGCATCGTGGACGCAGGGGCTGTGCCGTGGTGGGTGCGATGCCGGCCGTGGCCGGGCGGTCACTGCCAGCTCATGTCGCCGTTCTGCGCGGCGACCGGGGGCTTCGCGGCGGTGAGCGGGGCGGCGGAGGCGACCGCCGGGGTGCCGAGGACGAGGGCGAGGGCGACGACCGCGGCGGCCTTGAAGATGCGGGTGGAGTTCATGGTGTCCGGTGTCCTTTCGGGGTGCCGTGAGGCGTGTCGACGGTGGCTTCCCGGTCGGTCCCGCACCCCGCGGTGGCGCTGTCCCTTTCCGGTGAGACATAGCTAAGCCGCAGCTCAGCGGGGGGAGAAGGGATATCGGCTGGCCCAAACCGTCCGTGGACGGATGAGGACACGGACCGCCCCCGCCCGCGACACGACACGACACGACGCCGTCAGGGGCTCCGTCGCTCCAGCACGGACAGCGGCATCAGGGGGACGCCCACGTCCAGCAGGTGTGCGGCAGGCAGCGCCCGCGCGCCGAGCAGGCGGCGGCAGACGGCCTCCGCGTGCCGTTCCGCCTCCTCCAGGGAGTCCGAGAGCAGGTAGAAGCCGAGGGTGAAGTGCTCCGCGGACTGCGGGTGCACGGCCAGGTGCTCCACCCGGTCCCTCGGGCACAGCCCCGCACGGGCCGCCGCGCGCAGATCATCGGGTACTTCCACCGGAGGCACCGTCCGCAGACGGGCATGGACGAGGTACATGACTCCACCGTCGCCCCGACGGACCCGTGCAGGACACCCATCCGGCTGGCCGTTTGTGGCCGTGGACACATCTGTCCAACCGGCGCTTCTTTGAGATGATCTTTCCCATCGGAGTACCAACGGGGTGGGGGGAACCACATGTTGACCGAACTGGGCCTCGACGCGAGAGCCGAGGCCGTCTACCGCGCCATGCTCATGGAACCCGGGTCGGGCGTCACCGCGCTCGCCGATGCCGTGGGGATCGGCGAGGGCGACGTGCGCGAGGCCCTGGACCTGCTGAGCGAGCTGGCCCTGGTCCAGCCGTCCGCCGACGAGAGCGGGCGGCTGCGCGCCGTCTCCCCGGACATCGGGATGGAGATCCTGATGGCCCGGGGGCAGGCCGAACTCGCCGCGCAGCAGCAGCGGCTGGAGGCGTCCCGGGCCGCCGCGGCCCGGCTGATCTCCGAGTACTCGGAGCTGCGGCCGACCGCCAGCCATCCCGGAGTGGAGCAGCTGATCGGCCTCGACGCCGTCCGCGACCGGCTGGTCGCGCTGACCCGGGAGACGAAGGAGGAGCTGCTGGCGTTCTCGCCGGACGCCACACTGAGCGAGTCCGCCCTGGCCGCCTCGCGCCCTCTGAACAGGACGCTGCTCGAACGGGGCGTCCGCATGCGCACCCTGTATCTCGACAGCGTGCGCAACAGCCGGCCCTCCGTCGAGCACGCCAACTGGCTCACGGAGCTGGGCGGGCAGGTCCGTACGGTGGCGTCGCTGCCGACGCGGATGCTCATCGTCGACCGCAGGACGGCGCTGATCCCGGTGAGCGACGACTCCGCGGCGGGCGCGGTCGTCCTGACCGGCCACGGCATGCTGGTCGCCCTCTGCGCGCTCTTCGAGTCGACGTGGGCGCAGGCGCAGCCGCTGGCGGAGGTGGCGGTCCTGGGGCCGGACGGCCTCACCGCGCAACAGGCGGCCGCCGTAAGGCTGTTGGCGGAAGGGCACACGGACGACGCGATAGCCAAGCGGCTGGGGGTCTCCTCGCGCACGGCCCGGCGCATCGCGAACGAGCTGATGGAACGCCTCGGCGCCCGCAGCCGCTTCGAGGCCGGGGTCCGTGCCGTCCAGGAGGGCTGGCTGCCCACGCGCGCCTAGGAGTCACGACACACGGAACACGAAAGCCGCCGGGCGGGACCGCGAGAGTGGTCCCGCCCGGCGGCTTTCGTGTGTGCGGGGGAGCGGATCAGGCCAGTGTGGACAGGTCCGGCCATGGCCCTTTCGGGCCAGTCGATCTCTCTTCCGCCCGGCCCGGACAGCGGCGAATCTATTGCTTGTCACCGGGGCAGCCCCCCGGAGACGAGCACCGAAGGCCCTGAAAGCCCTGAACGGACGCCACCGCGGGACGTCCGAGGGCGACGGGTTCACGCCACCAGCCCATTCGTTCAGGAAGGACGAACCACTCCCATGCGTACTGGAATCCTCCGGGCCACCGCGGTCGTCGCCCTCACCCTCGGCATCACCTCCGTCGCACCGATGGCCTCCGCCCACGCCCCGGCCCACCCGGCCCCGGCGACCGGAACGGCCGGCCCGGCGGGCACCCCGCTCCCCCCGCTCACCGCGGTGACCAGCCCCCGCTAGCCCGTCCGGCCGCGCCCGCACCCACCCGCAGGGCCCCCAGGACCGCTGTACCTGCAGGACAGCTGTCCGTCCGCCACACCTCGCACGTCGCACGTCGCACGCCACACGTCGCATCACCGCCGGTCGAGCCCCCGCTCCCGGCCCCCAGACCTCACCTGACCAGAACCGGAGCACAGCCATGTCCCGATACGGGTTGAACACCCGCCATGCCGCCGTAGCCGCCCTCATCGCCGGGGCCGTCGCCGCCGGCACCGTGGTCGCCGTCGACACCGCGGCGTTCGCCGCCCCGGCGGCCGCCACCGCCGAAACCCCCGTCGCAGACGACTACGGCAGCACCGGCCAGGGCGCGGAGGAGCCGGTCGACGGAGAGGTCCGGGCGTCGCTCTACTCCGCGGCCAGCACGAAGATCACCCGCAGCTCGGTGATCGCCCGTGCCAAGAGCTGGGTCGGCATCGGCCTGCGCTACGGCGGGGGCGGCCGCCACGGCGGCTACCGCACCGACTGCTCCGGGTTCGTCTCGATGGCCTGGGACCTGGACTCCTCGCTGCTCACCGACACCTTCGGCCCCCGCGGCGTGACCGAGCAGATCTCCAAGGGGGAGCTGAAGGCGGGCGACGCCCTCCTCGACGACGGCTCCGGTCCCAACGGCCACATCGTCCTCTTCGAGAAGTGGGTCGACTCCAGCCGCACCAAGTACTGGGGCTTCGACTTCACCCCCAGCGGAGTCCACCACCGCGTCTACGACTACCCGTACTACGACGGCTACGGCCCCTTCGTCCCGGTGCGCAACAAGAACGTCGTGGACGACGTGACCACGCCGCCGGCGCCCGCACCCGGCATGACCGACCTCGTCGCGGTCAACATCAACGGCGACGCCGTCGACGACGTGGTCGGCGTGGAGGCCTCGACCGGCAAGCTGTGGCTCTACAAGGGCACTTCCGCCGGGACCATCGCGACCGGCAGCACCCGCGTGGAGATAGGCAGCGGCGGCTGGAACGGCATGTCCAACCTCGCCGGCGGCGACTTCACCGGCGACGGCAAGGACGACCTCGTCGCGACCGAGGAGTCCAGCGGGAAGCTCTACCTCTACCCGGGCACGGGCAGCGGTGTCGGCGCCCGCAAGGAGATCGGATCCGGCGGCTGGAACGGCATGAAGGACCTGGTCGGCGGCGACTTCACCGGCGACGGCAAGGCCGACATCGTGGGCGTCGAGAAGTCGACGGGCCAGCTGTGGCTCTACAAGGGCAACGGCGCCGGCTCCATCGGCGGCGGCGGCACCCGCGTCCTGATCGGGTCCGGCGGCTGGAACGGCATGCACGACCTGGTCGGCATGGACATCAACAACGACGGCAAGGCCGACATCGTCGGGGCCGAGACCTCGACGGGCAAGCTCTTCCTCTACAAGAGCAACGGCACCGGCCTGAACGCCCGCACCGAGATCGGCTCGGGCGGCTGGAACGGCATGAACGACCTCACCGGCGGCGACTTCACCTCGAACGCGAACGACGACCTCGTCGGCGTCGAGAAGGCCACCGGAAAGCTCTACCTCTACCCGGGCACCGGCACGGGTCTGGGGGCGCGCAAGGAGATCGGCACCGGCGGCTGGTAGCCGCACGCCCGACGCATCTCCCCGCTCTCCTTTCGCAACTCCCTTCCCTGACACCCTTTTTGGCACCTCCGTGCCGGTTTGGAAGCACTCCCATGTCTGTTGAGACCACCACCTCCGCCACCACCGCCTCCACCACCTCCTCCTCCACCTCCGCCTTCTCCCGCCTCATGTCCCGCCGGGTCCGCATAGCCACCGGCCTCGTCTGCGCCACCGTCGCCGCCGTGGCCCTCTCTGCCGGCGGCGCCAACGCCGACGGCGGTCCGGAGGACCCGCACGGCGACATGACCGAACTGACGGCAGCCGACCTCGGCCTGCCCGAGGCCCCGCAGATGATGACGGCCATGGCGGCCACCGCCGGCGACGAACGCCCCGACTTCCAGATGCCGTTCAAGTGCGGTGAGACCTGGCAGGGCGCCTCCCGCCCCAACCACAGCCCGTCTCCCAACGCGATCGACTGGACGCAGGGCGGCTCGACGCTCAACTCCCCCGTCGTGGCGAGCGCCGACGGCGTCGTGTCCAAGGTGAGGGACCTCGGCGGCTCCAGCTACGGCAAGTACGTGGTCATCAACCACGGCGGCGGCTGGTCCACCGTCTACGCCCACCTCAACGGCTTCAACGTCTCCAGCGGCGCCACGGTCAAGGCCGGACAGCAGATCGGCATCGTCGGCAGCACCGGCGGGTCCACCGGCGCGCACCTCCACTTCGAGCAGCGCCACGACACCGTCGACCAGCGCACGACCTTCAACGGCACCCCCTTCGGCGGCTCCGACCGCTGGTCCAAGTCGCTGACCAGCAAGAACTGCGAGACCAAGACCCCGGACCCGAAGCCCGAGGGCCCCGGTGACGGCGGCACCGGCTCCACCGGCATGGTCGACCTGGCCTCGGCCGACCTCAACGGCGACAACGTGGTCGACGTCGCCGCGGTGGAGGCGTCCACCGGCAAGCTGTGGCTCTACAAGGGCGCGTCCAACGGCACCATCGCCTCCGGCGGCAGCCGCGTCCTGATCGGCTCCGGCGGCTGGAACGGCATGTCCAACCTGACCGGCGGCGACTTCACCGGCGACGGCAAGGACGACATCGTCGCGGTGGAGGAGTCCACCGGCAAGCTGTGGCTCTACCCGGGCGCCGACAACTCGACGATCGCCTCCGGCGGCAGCCGCGTCCTGATCGGCACCGGCGGCTGGAACGGCATGTCCAACCTGACCGCCCTCAACCTCAACGGCGACAAGATCGCGGACCTGGCGGGCGTCGAGAAGTCCACCGGCAAGCTGTACCTCTACCCGGGCACGTCCAGCGGCCAGCTCGCCGCACGCAAGGAGATCGGCTCGGGCGGCTGGAACGGCATGTCCAACCTGACCGGCATGGACCTGAACAACAGCGGCCGCCAGGACCTGGTCGCGGTGGAGAAGTCCACGGGCAAGCTGTTCATGTACCCCGGTGACAAGGGCTACCTGAGCCCGCGCATCCAGATCGGTTCGGGCGGCTGGAACGGCATGTCCGACCTGATCGGCGGCGACCTGCTGAACTCGCAGCTGTCGGACGACCTGATCGCCGTCCAGAACTCCACGGGCAAGCTCTTCCTCTACCCGGGCACCGGCGCCGGCACCCTGGGCGCCCGCAAGGAGATCGGCACCGGCGGCTGGTAAGCACCTGAAGTGAGGACACGTGAGGCGGCCCGTCCCTGCAGGACGGGCCGCCTCACGGCGTTCGCGAGCCGCGTACGCGGATCAGCCGGCCAGCGGCCAGGCGCGGACGGTCTCGTACCGCGGCTGTTCACCCGGCACCCCGCTCACGGGCAGGTTGCTGCGGACCAGGCTGAGCGTGTCCACCCGCCATGCCGTGCCCTCGAAGTCCGCGAGGGCGTCCAGGTACGGGCGCAGGGGCGTGCCGTGCCCATGCCCGTGGCCGTGCCGGTGGCTGTGGTTGCGGGCGAGGGTGAGGTGCGGCGTGTACCGGCGGTGCTGCTCCATGGGTACCCCGGCCCGCCGCGCGGCGGCGTCGGCCCGGTCGGCGAGCAGACGCAGGGCGTCGAGCTCCCCGGCGGCGCCGGCCCACAGGGCGCGGTCGCCGAAGTGCCCGCAGCCGTGCAGGCGCAGAGCGAAGGGCGCCGTACGGTGGGCGGCTCGTTCCAGGCGGGCGTGCAGCTCGGGGAGCACGTCGTCGTCCACCTCGCCCATGAAGGCGAGCGTGAAGTGCCAGCCCGCTTCCGCGGTCCAGGTCAGCCGGTCGTCGCGGAGCGGCCGTACGGCTTCGCGCAGTTCGGTGACGGCCGCGTCCGGCGGCAGTACGGCGGCGAACAGTCTCATGCGGCGAGCGTATCCGGGTGCGGCGCCGCTGCCGGGCGGGGTCCGGCGGGGGCCGGGGCGGGGCCCTGGAGGCGCGGGCCCCGCCGGAGGCGCCGGGGTCAGGCCACCGTCACCAGTTCGCGGCGGCGCGAGACGGCCGGGACGAACGCCACCCCGTGGCGGTCGACCCGGAGCCGGAGGTTGCCGACGCGGGCCAGGACCACGGCGATGGTCACGGACGCGGCCAGGGAGATCAGCGCACCCGAGGCCATGCCGATGCGCGCGCCGTAGGTGTCGGTGATCCAGCCCAGCAGCGGGGCGCCCAGCGGGGTGCCGCCGGTGAAGACCATCATGAAGAGGGCCATGACCCGGCCGCGCATCTCGGGGTCGGTGGCCATCTGCACGCTGGAGTTGGCGGTGACGTTGACCGTCAGGCCGAAGACGCCGATGGGCACGAGCAGCGCGGCGAACAGCCAGAAGCCGGGTGCGAAGGCCGTCACGAGCAGCAGTACGGAGAACAGCGCGGCCGCGGCCACCAGCAGTCGCAGGCGGGAGTGCCCGCGGCGGGCGGCGAGCAGGGCGCCCGCGAGGGAGCCGGCCGCGATCAGGGTGTTGAAGAGCCCGTAGGTGCCCGCGTCGCCGTGGAAGACGTCGCTCACGAATGCCGACAGCCAGATCGGGAAGTTGAACCCGAAGGTGCCGATGAAGCCGACGAGGACGATCGGCCAGACCAGTTCGGGCCGGCCGGCGACGTAGCGCAGGCCTTCGCGCAGCTGTCCCTTGGCGCGGGGACGGGGCTCGACGGGGTGCAGTTCCTTCGTCCGCATCATCAGCAGGCCGGCGATGGGTGCGGCGAAGGACAGGCCGTTGAGCAGGAAGGCCCAGCCGGAGCCGACGGCGGTGATCAGCACACCGGCGATCGCCGGGCCGATCAGCCGCGCGGACTGGAAGTTGGCCGAGTTGAGGCTGACGGCGTTGGCGACCTGGTCCTTGCCGACCATCTCGGGGACGAAGGTCTGCCGGGCCGGGTTGTCCACGACGGTGACCAGGCCGAGGAGGAGGGCCGCGAGGTAGACGTGCCAGACCTGGACGTGTCCCGCGAGGGTGAGGGCGGCGAGTGCGATGCCGGTCAGGCCCATCGCGCTCTGGGTGGCGAGGAGCAGGGGCCGCTTGGGCAGCCGGTCCGCGAGTACGCCTCCGTAGAGGCCGAACACCAGCATCGGAAGGAACTGCAGGGCGATGGTGATGCCGACGGCGGAGGCGGAGCCGGTCAGTGAGAGGACCAGCCAGTCCTGGGCGATGCGCTGCATCCAGGTGCCGGTGTTCGAGACGACCTGGCCGGTCGCGAAGAGCCGGTAGTTGCGGATCCTCAGCGAGCTGAACATCCCCCCGTTCCTGCTCGGGGGTGCCGCGGGCCGCGCGGCGGTAGTGGTGGTGGATATGTGGCCGGGTGCGGAGTCTGCTCCGTTTCCCGTACTCAAAAGCGTTCGCCTCCTGGCGTCGTTCCTACAGGTGCGCGAGCTTCTCCAGGACGGGGGCGGCCGCGCGCAGCTTGGCCCATTCGTCCTCGGTCAGCTCTGCCGCGAGCCCGGCCAGGAAGGCGTTGCGCTTGCGGCGGCTCTCTTCGAGCATCGCTTCGGCCTCCTCCGTCTGGCGGACCACCTTCTGGCGGCGGTCGTCGGGGTGCGGTTCCAGCGTGACCAGTCCCTTGGCTTCCAGCAACGCGACGATGCGCGTCATGGACGGCGGCTGGACGTGCTCCCGCCGCGCCAGTTCACCGGGTGTGGCCTGGCCGCAGCGGGCGAGGGTGCCGAGGACCGACATCTCGGTCGGGCTCAGCGACTCGTCGACGCGCTGGTGCTTCAGGCGCCGCCCCAGCCGCATGACGGCGGAGCGGAGGTCGTTCACGGCGGCAGCATCGTCGCCATGGGAGAGGTCAGGCATGTACTTAGAATAACTCATTACTCTCGCTAAAGAACACCGGGTTTCCCGGTCATGCACCCGGTATGTGCCAGGTCACTCGTACGGGTGAGTCGGCGGCCGAAAGTGACCCGCGTGCGCCCCCTCTGCCCCGACTCTTTCGGCATGGGGACACATGTGCTGAGCATGCGCATAGACGGGGAGCTCCTCGACAGGCTCCGGATCCATGCCGCCAAACGCGGAATGAGCGTCCAGGACTATGTGGTCCGGACGCTCATTCGCGACGACTTCGACGAGCGCTTCAAGGCGGCCGTCGACGAGACGGAGAAGTTCTACGGGCTGACGTGAGCTCGCCCGGAGCCGGCTAGCCGAGGCCGAGCGCGGGCATCGCGTAGTAGAAGACGAACACCGCCGACACCACGTACATGGCGGTCGGGACCTCGCGGCCCCGGCCGGTCGCCAGGCGCAGCACGCTGAAGGCGATGAAGCCGATGCCGATGCCGTTGGTGATCGAGTAGGTGAAGGGCATCATCACCATGGCCAGGAAGGCCGGGACGGCGACGGTGAAGTCGCTCCAGTCGATGTCCCTGACCGATCCCGCCAGGATCAGGAAGCCCACCGCGACCAGTGCGGGCGTGGCGGCCTGCGACGGGACCATGGTGGCCAGCGGGGTGAAGAACAGCGCCACGGCGAAGAGGCCGCCCGTCACGACGTTCGCCAGACCCGTACGGGCACCCTCGCCGACACCGGCCGTGGACTCCACGAAGCAGGTGGTCGCCGAGGAGGAGGTCGCGCCGCCCGAGGCGACGGCGAGGCCGTCGACGAACAGGACCCGGTTGATGCCGGGGAACTCGCCGGTCTTCTTGTCGATCAGCTTGGCCTCGTCGCCGACGCCCAGGATCGTGCCCATGGCGTCGAAGAAGCAGGACAGCAGCACGGTGAAGACGAACAGGATGCCGGTCAGCAGCCCGACTTTGCCGAAGCCGCCGAAGAGGCTGACCTGGCCGACGAGCCCGAAGTCCGGCGAGGCGACCGGGTTGCCGGGCCAGGCCGGGACGGTCAGGCCCCAGCCGGAGTCGGGCAGGTCGGCGACGAGCTGGACGACGACCGCGACGAGGGTCATGGCCACGATGGAGATCAGGATCGCGCCCGGGACCTTGCGGATCAGCAGGGCGAGGGTGAGCAGCGTGCCGATCGCGAAGATCAGGACGGGCCAGCCGTGCAGGTGACCGTCGCTGCCGAGCTGGAGCGGGACCGTGGTGTGCGCGGCGTCCGGGATGCGGGAGACGAAGCCGGAGTCGACCAGGCCGATCAGCATGATGAACAGGCCGATACCGATGGCGATGCCCTTGCGCAGGCTCAGGGGGACGGCGTTCATGACGCGCTCGCGCAGCCCGGTGGCGACCAGCAGCATCACCACGAAGCCGGCCAGGACCACCATGCCCATCGCGTCGGGCCAGCTCATGCGCGGGGCGAGCTGGAGGGCCACGACGGTGTTCACGCCGAGGCCCGCGGCGAGCGCGATGGGGACGTTGCCGATCACACCCATGAGGAGGGTGGTGAAGGCGGCCGTCAGGACGGTGGCCGTCACGAGCTGGCCGCTGTCGAGCTGGTGGCCGTACATGTCCTTCGCGCTGCCCAGGATGATCGGGTTCAGCACGATGATGTACGCCATCGCGAAGAAGGTCGCGAAGCCGCCGCGGACCTCGCGGGCGACGGTCGAACCGCGCTCGGAGACCTTGAAGTAGCGGTCCAGCCCGCCGGACGGCTCCCGGGGGGAAGGCTCCGGGGTGGCGGATGCGGGGGCGGGAGCAGGGGTGCTCATACGGTCCTCATTGGTGGTTCATACGAAGAAAATGGGCCGCGCCCAAACCGTTTCAGTATGAACACATAAGGGAAAGGCCGTCCATCTCCGCGCGTAGACCCTCGCGGGGCGGGCGGAGGCCCCGGCCGGACCGCTCCCGCTTAAACTTGCGGCATGGCGAAATGGACTGCGAAGCATGAGGCGCCCGAGCCCCTCGAGGGCCCCGTCGTCGCGACGGTCACGGGAGGAACGATCCTGTGGTTCGCCCTCTTCGTGGTCCAGCTGCCGTTCTACGGGTGGTTCGCCGACCGCGGCCAGCTGTGGTGGGTCTGGACCTGCGCGGCCGGCGGCTTCCTCGGCCTGATCGGCATCTGGTACGTCCGCGGCCGCGAGGCGGCCCTCAAGCGGCATTCCGCCGCGCAGGCCGCGCAGGCCCAGCAGGACGGCCGGCCGGGCGAAGCCACGGAGGCCTAGGCCGCCCCTTCCGGATCTTGCCGGTCAGGCCCGCGGGCTCGACCCTGATGCGGGGGCCGCCGGGCCGCGACCAGCGGACGATTCGGGTCATCCCCAAGTCGGATCTTCGGACTTTTCGGCGGGTGAAGCGTTCGAACCCCGCTTACCGTCGGAACCATGACGCATGGGGCGAGCATCGAGCACGACGGGCCGGAGCCGAGCGGCCCCGGCACGGCCATCGACGCAGGGGCCGAGCTCGACCCCGTACACCCCGTGCGGCCACCGGCACCCCGCTTCAAGCCGGGCGGGCTGACCACCGCCGAGGTCGCCGAGCGCGTGGCCCGCGGAGACGTCAACGACGTCCCCGTCCGCTCCTCGCGCTCCACCACCGACATCGTCCGCGGCAACGTCTTCACCCGGTTCAACGCGATCATCGGCGTCCTCTGGGTGGTCATGCTCTGCGTCGCACCGATCCAGGACAGCCTCTTCGGTTTCGTGATCATCGCGAACACCGGCATCGGCATCATCCAGGAACTGCGTGCCAAGAAGACCCTCGACGGCCTCGCCGTCATCGGCGAGGCCAAACCCAGCGTGCGCCGCGACGGCCGGACCGCGGAGATCTCCACCTCCGAGATCGTCCTCGGCGACGTCATCGAACTCGGCCCCGGCGACAAGGTCGTCGTCGACGGCTCGGTCGGCGAGGCCGAAGGCCTGGAGATCGACGAGTCCCTGCTCACCGGCGAGGCCGACCCCGTCCTGAAGAAGCCCGGCGACCACGTCATGTCCGGCTCCTTCGTGGTCGCCGGCGGCGGCGCGTTCACCGCCACCAAGGTCGGCCGCGAGGCCTACGCCGCCCAGTTGGCCGAAGAGGCCTCCCGCTTCACGCTCGTCCACTCCGAGCTGCGCTCCGGCATCTCCACCATCCTCAAGTACGTCACGTGGATGATGATCCCGACCTCCATCGGCCTGATCATCAGCCAGCTCGTCGTCAAGGAGAACAACCTCAACGACGCCATCGCCCGGACCGTCGGCGGGATCGTCCCGATGATCCCCGAGGGGCTCGTACTCCTCACCTCCGTGGCCTTCGCGATCGGCGTCATCCGCCTCGGCCGCAAGCAGTGCCTCGTACAGGAGCTGCCCGCCATCGAGGGCCTCGCCCGCGTCGACGTGGTCTGCCTCGACAAGACCGGCACCCTCACCGAGGGCGGCATGGACGTCACCGAGCTCCGCCCGCTCGGCGGCGCGGACCCGGCGTACGTCAAGAAGGTGCTCGGCGCCCTCGGCGAGTCCGACCCCCGCCCCAACGCCAGCCTCCAGGCGATCATCGACGCCTACCCCGTCAGCGCCGAGTGGCGGTGCACCGAGTCCCTGCCCTTCTCCTCCGCCCGCAAGTACAGCGGCGCCAGCTTCAGCGAGGGCGACGGCGAGAACAACACCTGGCTGCTCGGCGCGCCCGACGTACTGCTGCCCGCCGGGGACCCCGCCCTCGACGAGATCAACGACCTCAACGAACAGGGCCTGCGGGTCCTGCTGCTCGCCCGCTCCGCCCGCGAGCTCGACGACGAAGCCGTCGCCACCGGGGTCAGGCCGACCGCCCTGGTCGTCCTGGAGCAGCGGCTGCGCCCCGACGCCGCCGACACGCTGCGCTACTTCGAGGACCAGAACGTCAAGGCGAAGGTCATCTCCGGCGACAACGCGATCTCCGTCGGCGCGGTGGCCGGCAAGCTGGGCCTGCCCGGCGCGGAGAAGACGGTCGACGCCCGCAAGCTCCCCCCGGAGCGGGCCGAGATGGCCGAGGTCCTCGCCGAGAACTCCGTCTTCGGACGCGTCACCCCGCAACAGAAGCGGGACATGGTCGGCGCCCTGCAGTCCAAGGGCCACACCGTCGCCATGACCGGCGACGGCGTCAACGACGTGCTCGCCCTCAAGGACGCCGACATCGGCGTCTCCATGGGCTCCGGCTCGGAGGCCACCCGCGCGGTCGCGCAGATCGTCCTCCTCAACAACAGCTTCTCCACCCTCCCGTCGGTGGTCGCCGAGGGCCGCCGGGTCATCGGCAACATCACGCGCGTGGCCACCCTCTTCCTCACGAAGACGGTCTACTCGGTGCTGCTGGCCATCCTGGTGGTCTGCTCGCAGGTCGAGTACCCCTTCCTGCCGCGCCACCTGACCCTGCTGTCCACCCTCACCATCGGCATCCCGGCCTTCTTCCTGGCGCTGGCCCCGAACAAGGAACGTGCGCAGCCGCACTTCGTGAAACGGGTGATGCGGTACGCCATCCCCGGCGGTGTGATCGCGGCGACCGCCACCTTCGTCACCTACCTGATCGCCCGCCACCACTACACGGGCGCGGAAGCCCTGTCCGCGGAGACCAGCGCGGCGACGCTGACGCTGTTCCTGACCTCGATGTGGGTCCTGGCGATCATCGCCCGCCCGTACACCTGGTGGCGCGTGGCCCTGGTGGGCGCGATGGGCGGAGCCTTCCTGATCGTCCTGATCGTGCCGTGGCTCCAGGAGTTCTTCCAGCTCAAGCTGGTCGGCACCACGATGCCGTGGACCGCGGTGGCGGTCGCGGCGGCCGCCGCGACCCTCATCGAGTTCACCTTCCGCTGGGTCGACCGCAAGTTCCCGGCCTGACCGGCAGGACGTCTTTCAGGCGAGGCCGTCCGCCTGCAGACCGGTCAGGACGGCCTGGCCGAGGGTGTGGACCGCGGACTGGGGGCGGACCATCACCGTGAACTCCCTGATCCGGCCCGCCCCGTCGAAGTGCAGCATGTCGATGCCGTGGATCTGCTTGCCGTCGACCGTGGCCCGGAACGGCAGGACCGCCGCCGGGGCCTGCGTGCCGTCCGCGCTCGTCTCGGTCGCGCCCTCGAAGTGGCCGACGTAGCGCAGGTCCTCGAAGACGCGCAGCAGGACCCCGAAGAGCCCCAGCACCATCGGCCTGCCCTCGAAGGGCCGGAACTTCACCGGGCTGTACAGCCTGATGTCCTCGGTGAACAGGTCCTCCAGCGCGGAGAGATCACGCTTCTCCACGGCGGCGCGGAAGCGTTCGGCGGTCTCCATCACGGACTCCACGGCTCCTCCTGATACTGATACCGATACTGCTACTCAAGGAATTGACTAGTCAGTTTCGTGAGTATCATGCGGGGGAGGGCGAGGAAAGGGAAGGGGCAGCCGCGATGGCCTTGCGACATGCCGTACTGGCGGCGCTTCTGGACGGCGAGTTCAGCGGCTACGAGCTGGCGAAGTCGTTCGACATCGGCGTCGCGAACTTCTGGCACGCCTCCCCCCAGCAGCTCTACACCGAGCTGGCCAAGCTGGAGAAGGAAGGCCTGGTCGAGGGTCGGCAGGTGGTCCAGGAGACCCGGCCCAACAAACGCCTCTTCCAGGTAACCGACGCCGGCCGGACCGAGCTGGAGGAGTTCGCGGCCGCCGCGTCCAAGCCCTCCGTCATCCGCGACGACCTCCTCGTCAAGGTCCAGAACGCCGACCGGATCGGCACCGCGCCGGTGATCGAACAACTCGAAGAGCGGGCGTCCGCGGCCGACGCCAAGCTCGAACTCCTCGGCAAGGTCCTGCGCAAGATGCGCGGCGACCTGGACGAGGAGGAGTACCTGCTCCGCGGTGAACGCATCGGCGGGTACCTGACCTGCCTGCGCGGCATCGCCTTCGAGCAGGGCCACCGCGACTGGTGCCGCCGCAGCGCGGCCGTCCTGCGAGAGCGAGAGAGGCTGGCCACCCGTGCCGACGCACACTGAGTACCGGCGTTACGTCGCCCTGGGCGACAGCCAGACCGAAGGCCTCGGAGACGGCGACGACACCGCCGGCCTGCGCGGCTTCGCCGACCGGTTCGCCGGACACCTGGAGGCCGCCCGCCCGGGCCTGCTCTACGCCAACCTCGCCGTCCGGGGGCGGCTCGCCGGCCAGGTCCGCGCCGAGCAGCTGGGACCCGCCCTGGCCCTGCGCCCCGACATCGCCACCGTCGTCGCGGGGGTCAACGACGTGCTGCGGCCCCGCTTCGCGGCGGCCGACGTCGCAGGGCACCTGGAGGAGATGTTCGCCGCGCTCACGGCCGCGGGGACGCACGTGGCGACCGTGACCTTCCCCGACATCGGCAGGATCGCGCCCCTGGCTCGGCCCCTCGCCCCCCGCCTGCTCGAACTCAACGAGCTCGTCCGCGCCGCGGCCGCCCGGCACGGGGTGTTCGTCGCCGAGACGGCCCTGCCGGCGGCCGTGGCGGACCCGCGGATGTGGACGGAGGACCGTCTCCACGCCAGCTCCCTCGGCCACGAACGCATCGCCGCCGCACTCGCCCACGCCGTCGGCATCCCCGGCAGCGACGACACCTGGACGCACCCGCTGCCCCCGCCGGACGCACTGCGCCGCTCGGCCGTCGCCGCCGAACTGCGCTGGGCGGCCGCCTTCCTCGGCCCGTGGCTGGGCCGCCGCCTGCGCGGCCGCTCCTCCGGCGACGGCCGCACCGCCAAACGCCCCGACCTGCTGCCGCTGGCCTCCTCCGGGACCTAGGCTCCGGGCCATGGACGAACGGGGGCCGGGCCGGCACCCCTGGCACGGCGGCGCACAGACCGCCGCCTGGGCCTAGTGGCGCCTCACCGGCGACCCGGAACCGTCCCTCCGGGTCTGCGGCGCGGCAGCCCGCGCCGGCCTCGGGCAGCCGGTGCTGCGCTACCCGGCCGACCTGGGCCCGCAGGCCGCCCCGTACGCCGACGCGGTACGCCCGCTGCTGACGTGCCCCGGCGAATGGAGCCGGGTCGGCGCCGCCGAGGCCTGGTGGCGGATCACCGGCGACGCGGCGCCCGCAGTGGCCGCCCTGCTGGCGGAACTGGCGCCGCTGGCCGGACACCCGACGACCCCCCTGGTCCTGCGGACCGTACGGATCCTCGGCGCGATCGGCGGCCCGGCGGCAGCGGCCCTGCCCGCCCTGCACGAGGTCACCACCTCGCCCCGCCGCTACGGCGACATCAGGGTGGACGAGGAACTCCACCGCGCCGCACGACAGGCACTGACCGCCATCGCCCCGGCCCGAGCCCTCGACACCCCCTAGTCGAACCAGCGGTCCCGGGCCAGTTCCGCCGTGCGGGACGGGTCCTCCAGCAGCGCCGCCACCTCGAAGCGGCGCGGCCACTGGCCCGCCGACCAGGCCAGGCCCGCCGCCACGCCCTCCAGGGTGGACGCGTGGAGGGTGCCGTCGGGCGTGCGCCGCCAGTCCAGCTCCGTGCCGCCCGCGACCAGTTCCTCGTGCTCGATGTACGTCGCCGGCGTCGCCGGACCCAGCAGCACCCGCACCGACTCCGGCACCTCGTGCTCCTCGCCCGGCGTCGTCACCTCCGCCGGCACCGTCTCCGACAGCCGGCGCACCTGCAGCAGCTCCGCGAGGTCCGCCGCCCGCACCGGCGACACCGGCAGCAGCGGCAGCCCCGCCACCAGCGGCAGCAGGTCCGGGGCGTCCGCGATCACCGCGTCCGCCGCGTCCACCACCAGCACCTCGCCGTCCACCACCGCCCGCAGCTCGTCCGGCAGCGTCACCTGCTCGGGGTCGAGATCGGCCAGCGCGCCGTACAGGCCGTGCAGCTGCCGGTCCGTCACCTCGCGCTCCGGGTCGGCGAGCCGGCCCAGCAGCTCGGCCGCACCGCCGGGCTCGTCCAGCAGGGCCGCCACGGACGTCCGTACGCCCAGCGCCCGCAGCACCTGCTCGTCCTCGAAACCGGTGGCGTCCGCCGAGGTGTAGAGGCCCTCCAGCAGCGGGTCGCCGCCCGCCGCACGCAGGCCCGCCGGGCGGCGGCCGTCCAGCACGGGGTGGTCGCGCAGCCACCACGCCGTGTACGGGCGCACCGACTGCGTCGTCCCGTCCGGCAGCAGGATCCGCACCGGCTGGGTCAGCGCGTCCCGCAGCGGCGGCTGCGCCAGCATCGCCAGCACCTGCGGCCAGCAGTCGTCGTCGACGAGGTCCAGGTCGCGGACGGCGACCAGCTCGGTCGCCACCGGCGGGACGGGCAGGTCCGGTAGCTGGTCCAGCACGTCCTCGCACCACACGTCCACCGCGTCCAGCAGCCCCGCGTCGTCCGGCTCGGCGAAGTCACCCTCCCGCGGCTCCAGTTCGTCCGGGTCCAGGACCACGTCGGTGGCGCGCACCAGCTGGAAGGACGCCAGCACCCCGCAGGCGGTCAGCGGGGCCTCGCCCCACCGCTCGGCCAACTCGGCGTCGACGTACGGGACCTCGTCCTCCCGGATGACCGCCGCCAGCGGCGAGCCCGGCAGCAGCAGTTCGCCCGCCGGGGTCAGCTCCCCGTCCTCGTCCGGCAGGGCCAGCGCGCCCAGCCACGGCTCGTCGCCCGGCGCCAGCTCCGCGTCGCGGACCAGCCCGAGGACCACATCGGCCAGCTCGTCGGCGTCCAGGGTGTCGGCGTCCTCGTCCCAGATCTCCCCGGCGTCCAGGGAGGCGGCCACAGCGGCCCGCACCTGCGGGGTCGTCAGGACGGCGCGCGGAGTCGCCGGGAGGGAGCCGAGCTTCTCCAGCAGCGGGTGCGCCGCCTCCGGGTGGGCCACCTTCAGCCCCAGCCGGGCCAGGTCCGCGGGCGTCTGCGCGTACGGCAGCAGGACGTGGCGCGGCCCGATCGTCGTGCGGCCGTCGGCGAGCGGCACGGGCAGCCCCGACAGCCGGTCGGGGTCCACCCCGGCGAGGCTGTCGTAGAGCCGGTACCACCACTCGGGGGTCCGCTCGATGCCCGCGATCCGCTCGATGGCATCGCCCAGCGGGAGCCGGCCCACGCCCAGGGTGCGCAGCTCGGCGCGGCGCTCCAGGCCCGCCGGCAGCAGGGTCGGCAGGACCTCCGCCAGGACGCGTACGGTGTCGGCGCCCGCGCCCTCCACCACCTCGGCCTCGAACGGGCGCAGGGCGCCCCGCTCCTCCGCGTGCTCGGGCGGCGCGGCCGGTGCGAGGAACGCCGTACGGGGGAGCCGTTCCAGCACGGCGGCGCGCAGGGCCCCGTCCAGCTCGCCCTTGCCGAGCGGGCCGGGGACCAGGTCGACGAGCCCGGTGCTCACCGGGTCCCAGGCGCCGAGGAGTTCGGCGTACGCGTCGGCCGCGCGCTCCACGAGGAAGTCGGTCAGCGGCCCCGGCGCGGGGTGGCGGCGGCTGGTGTCCAGCGGCAGGGTCGCGATGAGCAGCGCCGGGATGCCCAGCGGCTCGTCGGTGGGCGTCGGGGCGTGCACCACGGGCGCGGTGGTCGGGCGCAGCGGGGCGCCGTCGGCGTCGACGGGCACCGCCCACGACACCGCCCAGGCGGGCCGCAGCCGTTCCTCGACGGGCCGGTCGGCGAGCAGCGCCCGCTCGATGGCGCCGCCGTGGCGGACGGTGCGCCAGCGGTTGGTGCGCGTACCGGAGTCGGTGGTGTCCTCGACGACGGTGTACGCGCCCTCGTCACGGCGGCCCAGGGTGCGCGAGCCGGCCGGGGTCTCCACGACGATCTCGCACAGTCCGGGCAGGGTCAGCAGCAGGGCGTCGTCGATGCCCGCGAGGAGCCGCTCGACGAGGTCCTCGGCGGCGGCGTCGCGCAGCGGCAGGACCACGACGGTGTCGTAGCCCTCGGGGGCGGTGCCCTCGGCGGGCAGCGGGAGGCGCAGCAGGGGCACGTGTCCGTCGCGGCGGCGCAGTTCGTCGCCGAGGCCGGGGCTGCCCACGGAGGCCTCGCGGGCCAGTTCGCGGGCCTCGGCGAGGGACCAGCGGACACCGCCGTGGCGGCCGAGCACCGCCGGTTCGTCGCAGACGGCGAGGACGGCGGCGAAGCCGACGCCGAAGCGGCCGACGCTCTCCGCGGCGGGTTCCCGCTTGGCGGAGGCCCGCAGGGTGCTCAGGGACTCCACGCCCGTCGCGTCCAGCGGGGCACCGGTGTTGGCGACGGCCAGCAGCGCGTGGCCCGCCTCGCCCTCGTGGAGGGTGATCCGCAGCCGGCCGGGCACCTTGGCCCGGGCTGCGGCGTCGGCGGCGTTCTGGGCCAGCTCGACGACGAGCCGGTCCCGGTAGCCGCCGAGCGCGAGGTCCTCCTCGGCGTTGGCGTCCTCGCGGAACCGGGCGGGGCCGGCCCCCCATGCGTCGAGCACGCCGCGCCGCAGCCGGGCCGTGCCGAAGGGGTCCACGCCGCTCTGGGCCGCCGTCACTCGCACGCTCACGCCGCTGCCTCCAAGAATCGCCCAACGAACTCCTGAAGGTATCGCGTGCGGGGCTACGCCTCGCCCGTGAGGTGGGCGAACACGACGACGTCGGAGCCCCAGTGGCGGTCCTGCGCGAGGTTGCCGCCGCAGGTGATGAGCCACAGTTCCGGCCTGCCGCGGGTGTCCCCGTAGACCTTGTCGGTGGGGAAGGCGTCCTTCTTGAAGGTGTCGATCGCGTCGACGGCGAGACGGCGGTGGTGCCGTCCTCGCGGTGGACCTCGATCCTTGCGTCCTTCGTGAGCTCCTTGCGCATGGATTTCCTCCTGAACGGGCCGGGAGCCGGAGTTCGGGGTTCCCGGCACACCGGACATGAGGGACACCCAGGGCGCGCGGTTGCGGGCCGCCGGTGGGGCGGGGGAGGGGGCGGTCGAAGGTCCTTCGCCGTGAACCCGCAGGCCGCGAGGGGATTCAGGTGTTCCGTTTACTGGCTCTTTGCCCCGATTTTTAGGACCAAGGTCCCCGCGCCGCACCAGCGCCGGAAAGGCCGAAGCCCCGGTGACGAGCAGTCACCGGGGGCTTCGGCAGAGCCGGACGTACGAAGGTCAGAGCTTCTCGATCACGTAGTCGATGCAGGCCGTCAGCGCCTGCACGTCCGCCGGGTCGATCGCCGGGAACATCGCGATGCGCAGCTGGTTGCGGCCGAGCTTGCGGTACGGCTCGGTGTCCACGATCCCGTTGGCGCGCAGCACCTTGGCGACGGCCGCCGCGTCGATGTCGTCCGAGAAGTCGATCGTGCCGATGACCGCGGAGCGCTTGTCGGCGTCGACGACGAACGGAGTCGCGTACTTGGACGCCTCCGCCCAGCCGTACAGGTTGCGCGCACTGGCCGCCGTACGGCCCGTGGTGAACTCCAGGCCGCCCTGGCTGTTCATCCACTCAAGCTGCTGGTCCAGCAGGAAGAGCGTGGCCAGCGCCGGGGTGTTGTACGTCTGGTTCTTCAGCGAGTTGTCGATCGCCGTCGGCAGCGAGAAGAACTCCGGGATGTGCCGGCCCGACGCGTGCACGCGGGCCGCGCGCTCCAGCGCCGCCGGGGAGAACGCCGCCAGCCACAGCCCTCCGTCGGAGGCGAAGGACTTCTGCGGCGCGAAGTAGTAGACGTCCGTCTCGGTGATGTCCACCGGCAGACCGCCGGCGCCCGAGGTCGCATCCACCAGAACGAGGGACCCGGCGTCGGCGCCCGCGACCCGCTTGACCGGTGCCGCGACACCCGTCGAGGTCTCGTTGTGCGTGTACGCGTACACGTCCACGCCCGCCTCGGCCACCGGCTCGGGGTGCGTGCCCGGCTCGGAGGAGATCACGGACGGCTCGTCCAGCCACGGCGCGAGCTTCGCGGCCTTGGCGAACTTCGAGGAGAACTCGCCGAAGGTCAGGTGCTGGGACTTCCGCTCGATGAGACCGGCGGTCGCGACGTCCCAGAAGGCGGTGGAGCCGCCGTTGCCCAGGATCACCTCGTAGCCCTCGGGGAGGGAGAAGAGGTCCCGGATGCCCTGGCGCACCGATCCGACCAGGTTCTTGACCGGAGCCTGGCGGTGTGAGGTTCCGAGCAGGGAGGTACCGGTGGCGGCGAGGGCGTCCAGCGCCTCGGTCCGCACCTTGGAGGGGCCCGCGCCGAAGCGTCCGTCGGCGGGCTTGATGTCAGCGGGAATCTGGATCTCAGCCACGAGCGGAGCGTATCGGGTCCGGGTCCACGCTCCGGAAGCGCGTCCACCGGATGAGACGCGGCGCGACGGTGGCAGGCTGGGCGCCGTGACGACACCTGGTGAAGTCGAGCGGACATTGCGGGCGGAGCTGCGCGGGGAGGTCGATTTCGGCGCCGCGGCACGCGCCCTCGTGACCATGGACGCCTCCAACTACCGCCGCGTCCCCCTCGGCGTCGTCACCCCGCGCGACGCCGACGACGTCGCGGCCGCCCTGCGCGTGTGCGCCGAGGCCGGTGTCCCCGTCGTCCCGCGGGGCGGCGGCACCTCCATCGCCGGACAGGCCACGGGCGTCGGCGTCGTCCTCGACCTCACCCGGCACATGAACGGCCTCCTGGCCGTCGACCCGGCCGCCCGCACCGCCGTCGTCCAGCCCGGCCTGGTCCTCGACCGGCTCCGGGACGCGGTGCGCCCGTACGGGCTGACCTTCGGCCCCGATCCCTCCACCCGCTCCCGCTGCACCCTCGGCGGCATGATCGGCAACAACGCCTGCGGCGCCCACTCCGTGGCCTGGGGCACCACCGCCGACAACGTCAACGAACTCGCCGTCACCACCTACGCGGGCGCCGCCCACCGCATCGGCACCGGCTGGGACGGCGCCCCCGAAGGCCTGCGCGAACTCGTCGGCGCACACCTCGGGCTGCTGCGCACCGGCATGCCGCCCGCCTTCTCACGGAGGATCTCCGGCTACGGCGGCCTCGACGCACTGCTCCCCGAACGCGGGGTGCGGCTCGCGCAGGCCTTCTGCGGCAGCGAAGGCACCCTCGGCGTGGTGACCGAGGCCGTCGTCCGCCTGGTGGAACTGCCGCCCGAGCCCGCCCTGGCCGTCCTCGGGTACGCCGACGAGAGCGCGGCGGCGGACGCGGCCGCCGGGCTGCTCCCCCACCGGCCGCTGACCGTCGAGGGCATGGCCGAGGACCTCGTGGGCGGGGCCGCGGGCGGGGCGGGCGGGGCGGGCAGGGCCGTGGGGCTGCCCCGCGGGCGGGCCTGGCTGTTCGTGGAAATGCCGGACGAGGGCGGGGCGCGGGCCGTCGCACGAGGCGCCGACGCACTCGACGCCCTGGTCGTCACCGACCCGGCCCGGCAGCGGGCCCTGTGGCGGATCCGCGAGGACGCCGCCGGCACCGCGACCAGGACCGCCGACGGGCGGATGGCCTGGCCGGGCTGGGAGGACTGCGCGGTCCCGCCGGCCCGGCTGGGCGCGTACCTGAGGGAGTTCCGGGCCCTGCTGGCCGCCCACGGCCTGCGCGGCACCCCGTACGGGCACTTCGGCGAGGGCTGCGTCCACGTACGCATCGACTTCGACCTCGCCTCCGCCGCCGGCGTGGCCCGCTTCCGCAGCTTCTCCGAGGAACTGGCCGACCTCGTCGTCGCCCACGGCGGATCCCTCTCGGGCGAACACGGCGACGGGCAGGCGCGGGCCGAACTCCTGCCGAAGATGTACGGCCCGGACGTGATCCGGCTCTTCGGCGCGTACAAGGACGTGTGGGACCCGGCGGGCGGGATGAACCCCGGGACGCTGGTCCGGCCCGCCCGGCTGGACGAGAACCTCCGCTTCGAGGTGCTCCCGGCCACCCCCTTCGCCCGCGAGGTCGCACGGTGCGTCGGCGTCGCCAAGTGCCGCACCACCGAGCCGGGCGGCCCCGGCGTGATGTGCCCCTCCTACCGGGCCACCGGCGAGGAACAGCACTCCACGCGCGGCCGCGCCCGGCTGCTGCACGAGATGCTCGCGGGGGAGATCGTCACCGGCGGCTGGCGTTCGCCGGAGGTCGCCGAGGCCCTCGACCTGTGCCTGGGGTGCAAGGGCTGCCGCAGCGACTGCCCGGTCGGCGTCGACATGGCCTCGTACAAGTCGGAGTTCCTGCACCACCACTGGGCCGGCCGGATCCGGCCGCTCGCCCACTACACGCTGGGCGGACTGCCCGGGTGGCTGCGCCTGATCGCCCGCCTGCGGGCAGCGGGCGCCGTCAACGCGGCCGCCCGCCACCTGCCCGTCCCGCTGCCCGGCCTGGCCCGGGAACGGGCCCTGCCGGAACTCGCGAAGCGGCCGTTCACGCGCGGCGCGGGGGTGCCCGGGCCGGTGTCCGGGCCCGGGGTGGGGGCCAGGGCCAGGGCCGGGTCCGGGCCCGGGCCCGGGGCCAGGGCCGGGTCCGGGGCCGGGTCCGGGGCCGGGTCCGCCGTCACCCTGTGGCCCGACACCTTCACGGAGTACCTCGCCCCCGAGGTCGGCCACGCCGCGCTCCTCGTCCTCCGGGCGGCCGGCCTGGACGTCACCGTCCCCCGCGCCGGCGGCCGGATCTGCTGCGGCCTGACCTACCTCTCCACCGGCCGCCTCGACCGCGCCCGCAAGGTCCTGCGCCGCACCCTGGACACCCTCGGCGAGGTCCCCGGCCCCGTCACCGTCCTCGAACCGAGCTGCGCCGCCGCCCTGCGCACCGACCTGCCCGCCCTGCTCCCCGACGACCCCCGCGCGGCCCGCCTGGCAGCGGCCGTACGGACCGTCGCGGAGACCCTGGAGGAGTACGCGCCGGCCTGGCGGCCGCCCCGCCTCGACCGTCCGCTCGTCGGCCAGACCCACTGCCACCAGCACGCCGTCCTCGGCGACGCCGCGGACCGACGGCTGCGCGAGCGCGCCGGACTCGTGGGCGAGCCCGCCGGAGGCTGCTGCGGCCTCGCCGGGAACTTCGGCTTCGAGCCCGGCCACCACGAGGTGTCGGTGGCCTGCGCGGAGGAACAGCTCCTGCCGTCACTGCGCACGGCCCCGCCGGGCGCGCTGGTCCAGGCGGACGGGTTCTCCTGCCGGACGCAGATCGCCCAGCTGGGCGGGGTCCGGGCCCGTCACCTCGTGGAACTCCTCGCCGAGGGGCTGGCGGACCAGGAGGCCTCCCGGGCCGCTCCCGACACACGGTCGTAGTGAACATGTAAGGCAAGAGACGCGGCGACACTCCTTACGAAGGCTTAATCTGGATAGATGCCCGCACCTTCCGCGTCCCCGACGACCACCCCCGCCGCCGCACTCCCGGCCGACCCCTCCGCCGATGGGGCCCGGTCCCGCTTCGGCCCGGTCGCACTGGTGATCTCGGCAGGCATCTCGGTCCAGTTCGGGGCCGCCCTCGCAGTCATGATCATGCCGAGGGCCGGTGCGGCGGGCGTGGTCACCCTGCGCCTCGCGGCCGCCGCGATCGTGCTGCTGCTCCTGTGCCGGCCGAAGGTACGCGGGTACACGCGCTCCGACTGGGGCACCGTCGCCGCGTTCGGCGTGGCGATGGCCGGCATGAACGGCCTCTTCTACCAGGCCATCGACCGGATCCCGCTCGGCCCCGCGGTCACCCTGGAGGTCCTCGGGCCGCTCGCCCTGTCCGTCGTCGTCTCCCGCCGCCTGGTGAACTTCCTGTGGGCCGGCCTCGCCCTCGTCGGCGTGGCCCTGCTGTCCGGGCACGGCGGGGGCGGCCTCGGCTTCGGCTCCCTCGACCCGCTGGGCGCGGCCTTCGCGCTCGGGGCGGGCGCCATGTGGGCGGCGTACATCGTGTTCAGCGCGCGCACCGGCCGCCGCTTCCCGCAGGCGGACGGCCTGGCCCTCGCGATGGCGGCCGCCGCCGTCCTCTCGCTGCCGCTGGGCGTCTACGAAGCGGGCTCGGACCTGCTGGTCCCGAGCACCCTCGCGCTGGGCGTGGGCGTGGCCGTACTGTCGTCCGTCCTGCCCTACACGCTGGAGCTGCTCGCGCTGCGGCGGATGCCGGCCCCGACCTTCGCGATCCTGATGAGCCTGGAGCCGGCCATCGCCGCCACCGCGGGCTTCCTCGTCCTCAACCAGGCCATGTCGGCGCTCGACGCCCTGGCCATCGCCCTCGTCATCGCGGCCAGCATGGGCGCGGTCCGCTCCCAGATCAGAAAGCACCCCGCCTGATGGATGTCGCCGCCTACCTGGACGCCGCCCCCGAAGCCCGCCGCCCGGCCCTCGCCCGCCTGCGCGAGCTGTGCGTGACGGAGCTCAAGGGCTTCGAGGAACGCATCGCGTACGGGATGCCGGTGTACGTACGGCCGGGCGAGACCGACGGGGAGATCGCCTGGGCGAACCAGAAGCAGTACATCTCCTTCTACCTGATGCGCACGGACGTACGGGACGCCTTCGCGGACCGCCTGGCGGCCCACGACATGGGCAAAGCCTGCCTCCGCTTCCGCAACCCCGCCAAGGTCGACTTCGACCTCCTCCGCGACCTCCTCCGCGCCACGTCCCAGGCGAGCCCGGGCCAGGTGTGCTGAGGGAGCCTCGGGGCCGGGGCTCCGGCGGGGCGGGGGCGGGAGGCGTGGCGGGGTGGTGTGGGGCGGCGGTGTTTCGGCGGGGCGGCATCAGAGACGTCTTGGGGGTTTCCCGTCAGTCCCATCGTCTCTCCGGTTCGTGCCGGTCCCTCAAGGGCGCTCCTTCGTCGCGTCGCTTCGCGATGGCCTTCGGCCACCCTTGACCGCCCGTCCCGCCCCGGAAATACGAGGACTGCCGGGAAGCCCCCAAAGGAACGGGCCGGGCGATCGATAGAGAGACGGCGCGTCGGAGGGCGCGGGCGAGAGCCCGGAGCGCCTCAAATCGCTACGCGCTCCTGCCGGAAGGCGTCTGCCAGCCTCTTGGGCTGGGCATAGGCCGCCTCGGATCGCTACGCGCTCCTGTCGGAAGGCGTCTGCGAGCCGTCAGGGGCTGGACATAGGCCGCCATCGATCGCTACGCGCTTCTGCCTCGCGCGACTGCAGTCCGTCTGGGGCTGGTAATAGGCCGCAGAGGCCCGATTCGCTCCTCATGGAGGGCGTCCGAGGGCGGTGGGGGGAGGAAAAGCGTCAGATGACGGCTGAGGCGATGCCAATCCAGGTGTAGGTGGGTGGAGGCCTCGGAGAGCCATCATCTTGCCCCAATTGCCCCTGTTTGGGCGCGCGGCTGGGACCTCACCTCGGCCTTGATGGGGGTTGGCATCGGCTCAGCCGATGGATCGCCCGCCCGCCCCCGAAACCGCCTCGCCCAGCCCCGAACAAGGGGCGGACGCGGTCTCGGAGAAGCGCGTAGCGATCGAGGGCGGCCTATGTCCGGCCCTTGACGGCTCGCAGACGCCTTCCGACAGGAGCGCGTAGCGATCTGAGGCGGCCTATGTCCAGCCCAAGAGGCCTGCGGACGCCATCCGACAGGAGCGCGTAGCGATTTGGTGCGCTCCCCCAACCGCCCCGCCCATCACTGATGTGCCCGTCCCTGAAAAGGAAGGCCCGGCCTGTCCCTTTGGGGGCTTCCCGGCAGTCTTTCGGATTTCCGGGGCGGGACGGGCGGTCAAGGGTGGAGCGCAGCGACATCGCGTAGCGACGCGACGAAGGAGCGCCCTTGAGGGACCGGCACGAACCGGAGAGACGATGGGACTGACGGGAAACCCCCAAGACGTCCCTGATGCCGCCCGGCCGAAACACCGCCGCCCCACACCACCCCGCCACGCCTCCCACCCCCGCCCCGCTGGAACTCCGCCCCCAACCACCCCCCACACCCTTCACTTCCGCCCCGCAGAAACACCGCAACCGGAGCCGCGTCCCGTGCGTCATCCCTGGAGCGTGCGCCCGCCCGGACGGCCGCGGGGGACCGGCTGGGCGGGCGTACGGCATCAGCCGAGGGGGAGGTCCAGGTACGACGGGGTGGCCTCCGGGGAGGTGAAGGCCAGCGTCGCGCGGGGCAGGTTGGCGTCGGCGTAGAACGGGTCGCGGGCGTCGATCACCAGCATCAGGCGGTGGCCGCGCTGCACGTCGTACGCCGTGGCCTGGAGCTCGATGTCCGCGCTGATCAGGCTGTCGGGCGGCGACTCGAGATCGCTGTACGGGGCGTGCGTGACCAGGTGGGCCGAGCCGTCCGGGGCCGTGTCGAGGAGGTACGCGACGAAGGTGGAGCCCGGGTTCGCCGCGCGGTAGGTCACGCGGAGCCGGGGCGTGCCGCGCAGCCGGACGGTCTCCGCGGCCGGTTCGGCCGTCCAGACGGCGGCGACGGTGCGGTCGATGTCCTCGGTCAGGTAGATCTTCGGGCGGCCGGCCATCTCCGCGTACCCGGACTCGACGACCCTGTCGGCGACGGTCGCCGGGGTGTCCATCCCGCACAGCACGGTCGACGTCCAGCCGGCCTCCGCCTCCGGGCCGAGCTCGCCGCCGTCGGCGAGGTAGAGGCGTTGGAGCTGTTCGGTGACGGAGGGCCAGGTGGGTCGGGGTTCGAGGGTTTTGCTCCACATGACCTCGCCGATGAACTGCCCCTCGTCCCCGATGCCGTTGTCGATGTCCTTGAGGTGGTGGTCGAACCAGCGGTGGGCGTCCGTCCAGATCCGGTTCGGCAGGCCGAGGACGCCTGACATCTCGGGGCCCGAGTGGTCGCCGATGGACAGGGCGAGGCGTTTGGGTCCGGTCAGTTCGTTGAACATCCGCAGCGTCTGGTTGGCGGGGAAGAGCGTCTCGTGCCAGGCGTGCGAGAAGAAGACCGGCACCTGGCGGCGGTTGAGTTCCTTGATGTGGGTGAAGGGTGAGCGGACCTCGGCCCAGCGCAGGGTGCCCCGGACGTCGCTGCCGGTCAGGACGTTGTCGAAGACGCTCTGCGTCTGCGGGCTCAGCCGGGCCTTCGCGGCGGCTTTGAGCAGGGCTTTCACCGCCGCGACGTGGCGGGTGGAGTTCTCGTAGAAGGCCTCCCCGAGGTCGCCCCAGGTGCTGAGCGCGACCACGGCGTCGACGCGGGTGTCGTGGGCGGCGACCAGTTGGCTGATGCCGGAGCCGTACGAGTCCCCGAGGAAGCCGATCTTCGTCACGGGGCCGGTGCTGCGCTCGATCAGGTGGTCCAGGGCGCGGCTGCCGTCGGCGACGTCGAGCGGGCCGGCGACGTCGACCTGGCCCTCGGAGCCGGCGAAGCCGCGGGCGGAGTAGGCGATGACGTTGTAGCCGCGGGCCGCGAACAGAGTGGCCTGGACGGCGTACGCGAGCCAGCCCAGGCTGGTCCAGGGCGAGGGCATGACGATCATCGGGCGCGGCCGGGCCCCGGTGTGCCGCCAGAGCGCCGCGTCGAGGAGGTCGCCGTCGGCTCCGGTGACCTTGCCGCGGGTGAAGACGGCGAGGGCGCGCGCCTCGGCGACCTCGGCGGCGCGGGCGGGCGGCAGGCCGGTGACGTCGCCGCTCTCCAGGGCGGAGACGAAGGCGCCGAGGGCGGTCGCGTCGAGTTCGGGATAGAGGGAGAAGGGAGGTTGGGCGGCTGGGTTCACGTCAGTTCATCCTCTTCGTCGAGTGACACGAACGTGGGCGCCCGCCCGGGCCCGGAGCGGAGCGTTCAGTATCGACGGGACATCCGGTGACGTATCGCGAGTTTCCGGCTTACGGCCTGAATCGCCCTCCGTGGCCCCTGGTGCGGTCGGACCGCGAGACCTGCGGCCGGTGCGGATGTGGATCAACTGCCTTTGGATTCGGGCGGTTTGGTGCGGGTGGCGGGAAGGTGTCACCCCGCTCGGCGACGGTCGAGAAAATCATGCAAGCGTGCTTGATTGTTTTCTTGGGTGCTGCCAGTCTTCCCCTCACGCCGAGAAGGGGAGCGCACCGTGCCCGATCCGTCCGCCGTCGACGACGCCGTCGCCGTCTTCACCGATCTGCGCGAAGAGGGGCGTGAACTCGACGCCCTCGTCGAGGGGTTGCCCGCACCCGACT
The DNA here is from genome assembly GCF_036170895.1 of Streptomyces erythrochromogenes. Classification (NCBI taxonomy): domain Bacteria; kingdom Bacillati; phylum Actinomycetota; class Actinomycetes; order Kitasatosporales; family Streptomycetaceae; genus Streptomyces; species Streptomyces erythrochromogenes. The sequence continues at coordinate 4,660,428 of NZ_CP108036.1, forward strand.
GGGCGCGGCCCACTCCCGCACCCGGCTGGACCGTCGCCCACCAGATCGCCCACCTGCACTGGACCGACCGGGCCTCGCTGCTCTCCCTCACCGACGCCACGGGCTTCGGCGTCATGGTCGAGGAAGCGCTGAAAGCACCGGACTCCTTCGTCGACGACGGGGCGCGCGAGGGCGCGGCGCTGCCGCCCGCCGAACTGCTCGCCCGCTGGCGGGGCACCCGCGACGCGCTCGCGCAGGCCCTGGCCGCGGCCTCACCCGACACCCGATTCCCCTGGTACGGGCCGCCGATGAAGGCCGCCTCGATGGCCAGCGCCCGCCTGATGGAGACCTGGGCGCACGGCCAGGACGTCGCCGACGCGCTCGGAGTGCGCCGCACCCCGACCGCGCGGCTGCGGCACGTGGCGCGCATCGGCGTACGGGCCCGCGACTACGCCTACGCCGTACGCGGACTGCCCGCACCCGACGGCGAGTTCCGGGTGGAGCTGACCGCTCCCGACGGCGTGCAGGTCTGGGCGTACGGGCCGCCGCAGGCCCCGCAGCGGATCACCGGCCCGGCCCTGGACTTCTGCCTGCTGGTCACCCAGCGCGCCCACCGCGCCGACCTGGAGCTGACCGCGACCGGCCCCGACGCGGACCGGTGGCTGGACATCGCCCAGGCCTTCGCCGGCCCGGCGGGCGCCGGACGCGAACCGGGCGCCGGACGGGAGCCGGGCGCCGGACGGGAGCCGGGCGCCGGACGGGAGCCGGGCGCGGCCCGGGAGCCGGAGGCCGGACCGGACCAGGAGGCCGGTCCGGTCCAGGGGACGGGACGATGAGCCGGCGGCCGCTGCGCATCGGCAACGCGTCCGGCTTCTACGGCGACCGCTTCAGCGCCCTGAGCGAGATGCTCACCGGCGGCCCGCTCGACGTGCTGACCGGGGACTACCTGGCCGAGCTGACCATGCTGATCCTGGGCCGGGACCGTCTGAAGAACCCGGACCTCGGTTACGCCAAGACCTTCCTGCGCCAGCTGGAGGAGGGCCTCGGGCTCGCGCACGAGCGGGGCGTACGGATCGTCACGAACGCGGGCGGCCTGCATCCGGCCGGACTCGCCGACGCGGTACGGGCGCTGGCCGCCAAGGTGGGCGTGCCCGTATCCGTGGCCCACGTCGAGGGCGACGACCTCACCTCGCGCGAGGACGGCGCCCTGACGGCCAACGCCTACCTCGGCGGCGCCGGGATCACCGCCTGCCTGCGGGCCGGCGCGGACGTGGTCGTCACCGGCCGGGTCACGGACGCGGCGCTGGTCAGCGGCCCGGCGGCCTGGTGGTTCGACTGGACGCCCGAGGACCACGACCGGCTGGCGGGGGCGGTGGTCGCGGGCCACGTCCTGGAATGCGGCACGCAGGCCACCGGCGGCAACTACTCCTTCTTCACCGCCCACGACGTCCGGCGCCCCGGCTTCCCGCTCGCGGAGATCTCCGCGGACGGCTCGGCGGTCATCACCAAACACCCCGGAACCGGCGGAGCCGTCACCACCGGCACCGTCACCGCCCAACTCCTCTACGAGACCCAGGGCGTCCGCTACCTGGGCCCGGACGTGACCGCCCGCCTGGACACGGTCCGGCTGACCGACGACGGCGCCGACCGCGTGCGCATCTCGGGAGTGCGGGGGGAGCGCCCGCCGGCCTCCCTCAAGGTGGGCGTGACCCGGATCGGCGGCTGGCGCAACGAGGTGGTCTTCGTCCTGACCGGCCTGGACATCGAGGCGAAGGCCGAGCTGGTCCGGTCCCAGCTCGCCGAGACCCTGGAGGGCGTCGCCGACGCCGCCTGGACCCTGGCCCGTACCGACCACGCGGACGCCGACACGGAGGAGACGGCGAGCGCCCTGCTGCGCCTGGTGGTCCGCGACCCGTCCCCGGACCGGGTCGGCCGCGCCCTGACCTCGAAGGCCGTCGAGCTGGCCCTCGGCAGCTACCCGGGCTTCCACGTCTGCGCCCCACCCGGCCCGGCCCAGCCCTACGGGGTCTTCGCCTCGGCCTTCGTCCCCGCGGACGAGGTCCCGCACACCGCAGTCCTCCCGGACGGCGCCCGAGTACCAATGCCCGCCCCCACCCCGGCCCCGCCGGCGCAGCCCCCCGCACCCCCGGCCCCCGCACCGCCAGGCCCGCCGGCGTTTGAGGCGCGGGGGTCCGGGGGCGGAGCCCCCGAAGGGGTCGGGGGCGCAGCCCCCGCCGGGTCCGGGGCGGAGCCCCGGGAGACCGTCCGCGCCCCCCTCGGGGCGCTGGCCGGGGCCCGCAGCGGAGACAAGGGCGGCGACGCCAACGTCGGAGTCTGGGTCTGCTCCGGCCCCGCCTGGGCCTGGCTGCGCGACACCCTGACCGTCGACCGGTTCCAGGCCCTGCTCCCCGAGACCCGCGGCCTCGCCGTGCAGCGGCACGAACTCCCCGACCTCCGCGCCCTGAACTTCACCGTCACCGGGATCCTCGGCGACGGCGTCGCCTCCGGCCACCGCTTCGACCCCCAGGCCAAGGCCCTCGGCGAATGGCTGCGCGCCCGCCACCTCGACATCCCCGCCCACCTGCTCCCGCCCCCGGAGGGGACCGGCCCATGACCCGCCTGCGCACCACCGTCGACCCCCAAGCCCCCGAGCACACCAGGGCCCGTACGGCCGCACTGGAGCGCCTCGACGCCCTCGACGCCGAGCACGCCAAGGCCCTGGAGGGCGGCGGGGACAAGTACACGGCCCGGCACAAGAAGCGCGGCAAGCTCCTGGCGCGCGAGCGCGTCGAGCTGCTCCTCGACCCCGACACCCCGTTCCTGGAGCTGTCGCCGCTCGCCGCCTGGGGCAGCGACTACCCCGTCGGCGCCTCCATGGTCACCGGCATCGGCACGGTCGAGGGCGTCGAGTGCCTGGTCACCGCCAACGACCCCACCGTCCGCGGCGGCGCCAGCAACCCCTGGACGCTGAAGAAGGCGCTGCGGGCCAACGAGATCGCCCGGCAGAACCGCCTCCCCGTCATCAGCCTCGTCGAGTCGGGCGGCGCCGACCTGCCCTCCCAGAAGGAGATCTTCATCCCGGGCGGCGCGATCTTCCGCGACCTCACCCGGCTCTCCGCCGAGGGCATCCCGACCGTCGCGGTCGTCTTCGGCAACTCCACCGCCGGAGGCGCGTACGTCCCCGGCATGTCCGACCACACCGTCATGATCAAGGACCGCTCCAAGGTGTTCCTCGGCGGCCCGCCCCTGGTCAAGATGGCCACCGGGGAAGAGAGCGACGACGAGTCCCTCGGCGGGGCCGACATGCACGCCCGCACCTCCGGACTCGCCGACCACTACGCCCTCGACGAGTACGACGCCATCCGCCAGGCCCGCCGCATCGTGGCCCGCCTGAACCACCGCAAACCCCACCAGGACCCGCCGAAGGCCGAGGAGCCCCTCTACGACCCGGAGGAACTCCTCGGGATCGTCCCGCCCGACCTGAAGACCCCCTTCGACCCCCGCGAGGTCATCGCCCGCATCGTCGACGCCTCCGACTTCGACGAGTTCAAGCCGCTCTACGGCAGCAGCCTCGTCACCGGATGGGCCACCCTCCACGGCTACCCGGTCGGCATCCTCGCCAACGCCCAGGGCGTGCTCTTCAGCGCCGAGTCCCAGAAGGCCGCGCAGTTCATCCAGCTCGCCAACCAGCGCGACATCCCGCTCCTCTTCCTCCACAACACCACCGGCTACATGGTCGGCAAGGAGTACGAGCAGGGCGGCATCGTCAAACACGGCTCGATGATGATCAACGCCGTCTCCAACTCGAAGGTCCCGCACCTGTCCGTGCTCATCGGCGCCAGCTACGGCGCCGGCCACTACGGCATGTGCGGCCGCGCCTACGAGCCCCGGTTCCTCTTCGCCTGGCCCAGCGCCAAGTCCGCCGTCATGGGCCCCCAGCAGCTCGCCGGAGTCCTCTCCATCGTGTCCCGGCAGTCCGCCGCCGCCAAGGGACTCCCGTACGACGAGGAACAGGACGCCGGGATGCGCGCCTTCGTCGAGGCGCAGATCGAGTCCGAGTCCCTCCCCATGTTCCTGTCCGGGCGGCTGTACGACGACGGGGTCATCGACCCGCGCGACACCCGTACCGTCCTCGGCCTGTGCCTGTCGGCCGTCCACAACGCCCCCGTCGAGGGCGCCCGTGGCGGCTTCGGCGTCTTCCGGATGTGAGCCCGCACATGACGAACCTGACCTCCCTCCTCGTCGCCAACCGGGGCGAGATCGCCGTACGGATCTTCCGCACGGCCCGAGACCTGGGCCTGGCCACCGTCGCCGTCCACTCCGACCCGGACGCCGACGCCCTGCACGTCCGTGCCGCCGACGCAGCCGTACGGCTGCCGGGCGCGGCCCCCGCCGACACCTACCTGCGCGGCGACCTGGTCATCAAGGCCGCGCTCGCCGCCGGAGCCGACGCCGTCCACCCCGGCTACGGCTTCCTCTCCGAGAACGCCGACTTCGCCCGCCAGGTCCAGGACTCCGGCCTGACCTGGATCGGCCCGCCCCCCGAGGCCATCGAGGCCATGGCCTCAAAGACCCGGGCCAAGGAACTCATGCGCGCCGCCGGCGTCCCGCTCCTCGACCCCGTCGACCCGGCCACCGCCACCCCCGCCGACCTGCCCCTCCTGCTCAAGGCGGCCGCGGGCGGAGGCGGCCGCGGCATGCGCGTGGTCCGCGACCTGGACGCCCTCAAGGAGGCCCTCCACGCCGCGTCCGCCGAGGCGGCCTCCGCGTTCGGCGACGGCGAGGTCTTCGCCGAGCCCTACGTGGAGCGCGGCCGCCACGTCGAGGTGCAGATCCTCGCCGACGCCCACGGCACCGTCTGGGCCCTCGGCACCCGCGACTGCTCCCTCCAGCGCCGCCACCAGAAGGTGATCGAGGAGGCCCCCGCGCCCGGCCTGCCGGAACCGCTGCGCGAGAGCCTCCACGCCGCCGCCGTCGCCGCGGCCCGCGCCGTCTCCTACCGGGGAGCGGGCACCGTCGAGTTCCTCGTCACCGCCGACGGACGGCCCTACTTCCTGGAGATGAACACCCGCCTCCAGGTCGAACACCCCGTCACCGAAGCCGTCTTCGGCCTCGACCTCGTCGCCCTCCAACTGCGCGTCGCCGAGGGCGAAGCCCTGCCCCCGGCGCCCCCCGAGCCCAGCGGCCACGCCGTCGAGGCCCGCCTCTACGCCGAGGACCCCGCCCAGGACTGGCGCCCCCAGACCGGCGTCCTGCACACCCTCGACATCCCCGGCCGGGTCCGCGTCGACACCGGCTTCACCGGCGGAGACACCGTCGGCATCCACTACGACCCCATGCTCACCAAGGTCGTCGCACACGCCCCCACCCGCGCCGAAGCCGTACGCGCCCTCGCCCACGCCCTCGCCGGAGCCCGCATCCACGGGCTCACCACCAACCGCGCACTCCTCGTCGGCTCCCTGCGCCACCCGGAGTTCACCGCCGCACAGCTCGACACCGGCTTCTACGAGCGCCACCTCGCCGCCCTCACCGAGACGACCCCGGACGCCGGCACCGCCGCCCTCGCCGCCGCCCTCGCCGAGGCCGCCCCCGCCCCGGACGCGCCCCTCGCCGCCCGCCTCGGCGGCTGGCGCAACCTCCGCTCCCAGCCGCAGACCCGCCGCTACACCGCCGCCGGCACCGAGTACGAGGTCCAGTACCACCCCGTCGACCACCCCGGCGTGCGAGTCCTGTCGGCCGAACGGCACCTCGTCACCCTCGAAGTCGACGGCATCCGGCGGATGTTCCACGTGAAACGAAATTCGAACAGCACCGAGGTCTACGTCGACTCCCCGCTCGGAGCCCACACCCTCACCCCCGTACCCCGGTTCCCGGACCCCCAGGACCGCACCGAACCGGGCTCCCTGCTCGCCCCCATGCCCGGCACCGTCGTCCGCGTCGCCGAGGGCCTCGCCCCCGGCAGCCCCGTCACCGCCGGGCAGCCCCTGCTCTGGCTGGAGGCCATGAAGATGGAGCACCGCATCCTCGCTCCGGCCTCCGGCACGCTCACCGCGCTCCACGCCGTCACCGGCCAACAGGTCGAGTACGGCGCCCTGCTCGCCGTAGTCCAGGAGGAACCGCAGTCATGAGCTCCACCATCGAGTCCGCCGAACACAAGGCCCTGCGCACCGCCGTCACCGCCCTCGGACAGCGCTACGGCCGCGAGTACCTCACCCGCGTCGCCCGCGAGGGCGGCCACCCCGACGAACTGTGGGCCGACGCCGCGAAGCTCGGCTACCTCGGCGTCAACCTCCCCGAGGAATACGGCGGCGGAGGCGGCGGCATCGCCGAACTGGCCATCGTCCTCGAAGAACTGGGCGCGGCCGGCTGTCCCCTGCTCATGATGGTCGTCTCGCCCGCCATCTGCGGCACGGTCATCGCCCGCTTCGGCACCGACGACCAGAAGCGGACCTGGCTCCCCGGCCTCGCCGACGGCAGCCGCACCATGGCCTTCGGCATCACCGAACCGGACGCCGGATCCAACTCCCACCGGATCACCACCACGGCCCGCCGCGACGGCGACGACTGGATCCTCACCGGCCGCAAGGTCTTCATCTCCGGCGTCGACATCGCCGACGCCACCCTCATCGTCGGCCGCACCGAAGACGCCCGCAGCGGCCGCCTCAAGCCCTGCCTGTTCATCGTCCCGCGCGACACCCCGGGCTTCGGCCGCTCGGTCATAGACATGGAACTGCAGGCGGCGGAGAAGCAGTTCGAACTGACCCTGGACGAGGTCCGCCTGCCCTCCTCCGCCCTGGTCGGCGACGAGGACGCCGGCCTCCTCCAGCTCTTCGCGGGCCTCAACCCCGAACGCATCATGACCGCCGCCTTCGCCATCGGCATGGGCCGCTACGCCCTCGCCCGCGCCATCGGGTACGCGAAGACCCGCCAGGTGTGGAAGGAGCCGATCGGAGCCCATCAGGCCGTGGCCCACCCGCTGGCCCAGGCCCACATCGAACTGGAACTGGCCCGCCTCATGACCCAGAAGGCGGCCGCGCTGTACGACGCGGGCGACGACATGGGCGCGGGCGAAGCCGCGAACATGGCGAAGTACGCCGCGGGCGAGGCCTGCGTCCGCGCGGTGGACCAGTCCGTCCACACCCTCGGCGGCAACGGCCTCACCCGCGAATACGGCCTGGGCTCCCTCATCACCGCCTCCCGCGTAGCCCGCATCGCCCCGGTCAGCCGCGAGATGATCCTCAACTTCATCTCCCACCAAACGCTCGGCCTCCCCAAGTCCTACTGACCCTGTGGGCGGCTCGGCGGGATCGGATCGGGGCCGCCACCGGGCCCCTGCGGGGTGCCCTGCGGGCGGCTCGGCGGGATCGGAGCGGGTCCGCCGCCGGGGTGTCTCCTCGGCTCGGCCGGGCCCCTGCGGGGTGCTCGGCGGGGCGGGGTCGGTCCGGTCGGGGAGTGGGGCCGCCGCCGGGGTGTCTCCTCGGCTCGGCCGGGCCCCTGCGGGGTGCTCGGCGGGGCGGGGTCGGTCCGTTCGGGGAGTGGGGCCGCCGCCGGGGTGTCTCCTCGGCTCGGCCGGGCCCCTGCGGGGTGTTCGGCGGGGCGGGGTCGGTCCGTTCGGGGAGTGGGGCCGCCGCCGGGGTGTCTCCTCGGCTCGGCGCGTGCGGGGTGTCTCGGCCGTACCCGGTGGTCGCGCGCTCGTCCTGCGGGGACACCCCGCCACGTCCCCACTCCCCTCGGCCCCGGACACGCAAAGGGGATCCCTGGCACTTCCGGAGCGCTGCCGTGGGGTGGGGACACGCAGGAGGGTCCCCGCAGGACGAGCGCGCAACCCAGGCCGCCCGGCCGCGACACACCCGCACGCGCCGAGCCGAGGAGACCCTCGTGCGGGGCACCACCCCACCCCCACACACCGCCAAGCCCCCCGCAGGGGCACCCCACCCCGTACACCGCCAAGCCCCCCGCAGGGGCACCGCACATCGCCGAGCCCCCGCAGGGGTACCGCAGGGGTACCGCCGGGGTCGGGGCGCAGCCCCACCCCGGATACCGCCAAGCTCCCCGCAGGGGACACCGCATAACCTCGCCCCGGAGGACCCCGCCCCACCCCGCCCACCGCTCCGGAGGAGCCATGGCCACACCCGTCCACGCCACAACGGCGGCCGGAGTCACCACCCTCACCCTCGACTCCCCGGCCAACCGCAACGCGCTCTCCGCGGAGCTCGTCGCCGAGCTCCGCGCCGCCCTCGCCGCGGCCGCCGGGGACCCGGCCGTGCGCGCCGTCGTGCTCACGCACACCGGCTCCACCTTCTGCTCCGGCGCCGACCTCAAGTCCCCGTCCGCCCCGGCCGACTTCGTGGCCCTGCTCCGCGAGATCGCCGAGCTGCCCCAGCCCGTCGTCGCCCGCGTCACGGGCCACGTCCGGGCCGGCGGCCTCGGCCTGCTCGGCGTCTGCGACATCGCCGCCGCCGGCCCGCAGTCCTCGTACGCCTTCACGGAGACGCACCTGGGCGTGGTCCCCGCCGTCATCTCCGCGCCGCTCCTGCCCCGCCTCGACCCGCGCGCCGCAGCCCGCTACTTCCTGACCGCCGAGGCGTTCGACGCCGCCGAGGCCGCACGGATCGGCCTGCTCACCCTCCACGGGGAGGACGTCGACGAGACCCTCGCCCCCGTCCTCGCGGGCCTGCGCAAGGCCGGCCCGCAGGCGCTCGCCGCGACCAAGCGACTGGTCACCGCACCCGTGCGCGCGGCCCTCGCGCAGGACGGCGCCGCCCTCACCGAACTGTCCGCGCACCACTTCGGCTCCGCCGAGGCCCGCGAGGGCATCACCGCCCGCTTCGAGCGCCGGGACCCGTCATGGGCACTGTGACCGGCGGCGCCACGGGCCCGACGGGCGCCACAGCCACGGCAGCCACCGCCACCGGCCCCAAGCAGGCGCGCAGCCGCGTCACCCGCCGCCACCTCCTGGAGGCGGCCGTGTCCTGCCTGGCCGAGCACGGCTGGGCCGGCTCGACCGTCTCCGTCGTCGCCGAACGCGCCGGCGTCTCCCGCGGAGCCGCCCAGCACCACTTCCCGACCCGCGAGGACCTGTTCACCGCCGCCGTCGAGTACGTCGCCGAGGAGCGCTCCACCGCCCTGCGCGACCTCTTCCACGCTGGCCCGGCCGCCCGCCCGGCCGTCGTGGAGGCGCTGGTGGACCTGTACACGGGCGCCCTCTTCCGGGCCGCGCTCCAGTTGTGGGTCGCCGCCTCCAACGAGGAGCAGCTGCGCCCGCGGGTCACCGAGCTGGAGGCCCGGGTCGGCCGCGAGACCCACCGCATCGCCGTCGAGCTGCTGGGCGCCGACGAGTCCGTACCGGGCGTACGGGAGACCGTGCAGGGCCTCCTCGACATGGCCCGCGGCCTGGGGCTGGCGAACGTCCTGACCGACGACGCGGCCCGCCGGGCCCGTGTCGTGGCCCAGTGGTCGCGCATCCTCGACGCGGCTCTCGGCTGAGCCCGCTCAGCCGAGACGCGGACGCGGACGCGGCGAACAGCAGCGCGCCGCGCCCCGGGGGAGTCCGGGACGCGGCGCCCCGCGGTGGCGGTCGGCCGGGCCGGTCAGGCGGTCTCGGCGATGTCCGCGTAGCCCTCGATCTCCTGCGGGTTGCGCCGGCCCGGGCCCGTGTAGCGGGCCGACGGGCGCACCAGGCGGCCCGTGCGCTTCTGCTCCAGGATGTGCGCCGACCAGCCGGCGGTACGGGCGCAGCTGAACATGGAGGTGAACATGTGCGCCGGGACCTCCGCGAAGTCCAGCATGATCGCGGCCCAGAACTCCACGTTGGTGGCGAGCACCCGGTCGGGGCGGCGCGCGTGCAGCTCCTCCAGGGCGGCCTTCTCCAGCGCGGCGGCCACCTCGTAGCGCGGCGCGTCCAGCTCCTTGGCGGTGCGCCGCAGCACGCGGGCGCGCGGGTCCTCGGCGCGGTAGACGCGGTGCCCGAAGCCCATCAGGCGCTCGCCCTTGTCGAGGGCCTTCTTCACGTAGGCGACGGCGTCGCCGGTGCGCTCGATCTCCTCGATCATGCCGAGGACGCGGGACGGCGCGCCGCCGTGCAGCGGGCCCGACATGGCGCCGACGGCGCCGGAGAGGGCGGCGGCCACGTCCGCGCCGGTGGAGGCGATGACGCGCGCGGTGAACGTGGAGGCGTTCATGCCGTGCTCGGCGGCCGAGGTCCAGTACGCGTCGACGGCCTTGACGTGCTTCGGGTCCGGCTCGCCCCGCCAGCGGATCATGAACCGCTCGACCACGGACTCGGCCTTGTCGATCTCGCGCTGCGGGACCATGGGCAGGCCCTGGCCGCGGGCGGACTGGGCGACGTACGACAGTGCCATCACGGCCGCGCGCGCCAGGTCGTCGCGGGCGGTCTGCACGTCGATGTCCAGCAGCGGTTTCAGACCCCACACGGGCGCGAGCATCGCGAGCGCGGACTGCACGTCGACGCGGATGTCACCGGAGTGGACCGGGATGGGGAAGGGCTCGGCGGCCGGCAGGCCGGGGTTGAAGGCACCGTCGACCAGCAGGCCCCAGACGTTCCCGAAGGAGACGTGGCCGACGAGGTCTTCGATGTCGACGCCCCGGTAGCGGAGCGATCCGCCTTCCTTGTCGGGTTCGGCGATCTCCGTCTCGAACGCGACGACCCCTTCGAGCCCGGGTACGAAGTCGGACATCAGGCGGCTCCTCAGATAGTGCGAACACGCGCGGCTCCCGGCGTGACTCGCGGTCCGGCGCGGTCATCCCCGTTGATGCCCGGCACGGCCGATGGTCACCCGTGCGGGAACCTTCGGACCGGCCCCAAGATTTTGGCCGCTACGTCCCGACTGCGGAAGCGTGACATACGGCACACCGCCGCCGGTCCACCTGCGGCAGGATGGCTGGCGTGACCGATCAGGACATTGACCCCGCAATGATGCGCAAGCAGTACCGCTCGGAGATCGTCCACGAGGAGAGCCTCGCCGAGGACCCCATGGAGCAGTTCGCCAGGTGGTTCCAGCAGGCGGCCGACTCGCACCTCTTCGAACCGAACGCCATGGTCGTCTCGACGGCCACCCCCGACGGACGGCCCAGCTCGCGCACGGTGCTGCTGAAGCAGTTCGACAGCCGGGGCTTCGTGTTCTTCACCAACTACGCGTCCCGCAAGGGCCGGGAGCTCGCGGAGAACCCGCAGGTCGCGCTGCTCTTCCCCTGGCACCCCATCGCCCGCCAGGTGATCGTCACCGGTACGGCGGCCCGTATCGGCCGCGACGAGACGGCGGCGTACTTCCGGTCCCGGCCGCACGGCTCGCAGCTGGGTGCCTGGGCGAGCGAGCAGTCGAGCGTGATCGGCTCGCGCGAGGAGCTGGACAGCCGCTACGCCGAGCTCGCGGAGCGCTACCCGGAGGGCGAGCAGGTCCCGGTCCCGCCGGAGTGGGGCGGGCTGCGGGTGGTGCCGCAGGAGATCGAGTTCTGGCAGGGCCACGAGAACCGGCTGCACGACCGCCTCCACTACGTGCTGGAGGTCGGGAAGTGGCGCCTGGAACGGCTCTGCCCGTAGCCGAGGGAAAAACAGACGACCCGCGGGCTCGGGTTCCTCTCCTGCAGTGAGAGGAGCCGGCCGGACGTTACCGGCGAGCCCGCGGGTCGGGTGACTGCTTGGGATTGGCGCCGGGCGATCCGCCGGGCACCGCACTGGGTGCGCTACTGACGGCGGGCCCTAGCCCGCAGCCACCTCACGCGTCCGGTTTCCGTACATTGCGGGAACCACCTCCCTTCTCGTGTAAGTCAGAGCCTAGGCACGCACGCCGGCGGTCACAACTGTTTATTGGAGCCGGAGCCGGCCCTCCCGCGGGCGCTTCCGAGGGGGCAGCGATGTGCCGGCCGCCCCGGCCTGACCGGATTTCGTGTCCCCAATCCGGCGAAAGCGGTGTGGTGTGGGTCACGTTCGAGTTCAATGATCTGACGTGCCGCATACGCGAACACCTGCTGGGGGTTCCAGGTGAGTGCTTCCGGACGTGACGAGACCGCCGACGATCTGCTCGCCGCGCTGTTGGACGGGATGGACGCCGCGCTGTGCGCCTTCGATTCCGACGGGGTGATCACCCACTGGAACCGGGAGGCCGAGCGGATCCTGGGCTGGTCGGCCGGGGAGGCCGTGGGGCGCAAGGGGTTCGAGGGGTGGGCGGTACGGGCCGCCGACGCGCAGGACGTGCAGGACAGACTGATGTCCGCCCAGCAGGTGCCCGGGCGCCAGGTCCACGAGTTCGCGCTGCTCACCAAGGACGGCGGGCGGGTCCTCGTACGGACGCAGTCCGCCGGGGTGCCGGGTGCGGACGGCTCGCCCGCGGGGGTGTACTGCGCCTTCAGCGAGGTGCACGCGCAGATCGACCTGGAGCGGTCCATCGCGCTCAGCGAGGCCCTGATGGAGGACGCCTCCTGGGGCGTCGTCCTCGTCGACGTCGACCTGCGGCCCGCCGTGGTCAACACGCACGCCGCCCGGGCCTTCGGGACCGGCCGCACCGCTCTGCTCGGCCGGCCCCTCGGGGAGCTGCTGACCCAGGGGGTGGAGGAGCTGGAGGGCGCGCTCCAGCACGTCCTCGCGGAGGGGGCGCCGCCCGCGCCCGTCGAGATGTGGGTGGCGGTGCGCACGGCGGAGGGGGTGCGGCGCCGGTGCTGGCGGTGCGGGTTCCTGCGGCTGGCCTCGCCGCTCGCGGAGGAACCGGTGCCGCTGGGCGTCGGCTGGCTGATCCAGGACGTCACCGAGGCCCGGCAGGAACAGCTCGACGCCGCGCAGGCGCGGTTCCGGTCCCACCAGCTCCACCGGGCGGGGCGGGCCGCCGCCGAGTGCGAGGATCCGGCGGAGGCGGCCGCCGTGCGCCTGGACTTCGCGCTCGCCGGCTTCGCCGAGCACGCGCTGCTCGACGTACTGGCTCCTGCGGCCGACTCCGAGCGGCGAAGGCTCGTACGGTGCGCAGCGTCGCCGCCCGCGCTGCCGGCGCCGGGTTCGATCCCCGTGCGGTACGCGGCCGGGCACCCGGCGTTGCAGGCGCTGGACCGGATCGGCTCGGTGCGCACCAGTGCCCCGCGCGGCGAGGCGGACGCGGAGTGGGCGCGGGCCCGGCAGTGGCCCGAGGGGGCGGCGCACGTGCTGTGCACGGTGCTGCGCAGCCGGGGGCGGACCCTGGGTGCGCTGACGTTCCTGCGCGGGCCCTCGCGGGTGGCGTTCGAGCGCGCGGACGCCGCGTACGCGGAGGAGGTCGCGGCCAGGGTCGCGGCGGACCTGGACCTGGCGGCGCGCCCGCCGGGTCAGTGACCGGAGCCGGCCACCGGCCCGAGCCGGTCGGTGCCGTCGGCCGGTCAGTGACGGAAGAAGATCCGGTCGCCGTACTCCTGCATGACGCGGCCGTTCCACTCGTGGCCGCCGTCGACGTTGCCCGAGCGCAGCAGCGGGGGTTCCAAGCCGCGGGCGGCGAGTTCTCCGGCCGCCGTCGCCATGACCGCCTGCATGATCGCGCTGGTGACGACGGTGGAGGCGGGGGCGAAGGGGGCGTCGATGCCGTCGATGCTCAGTTCGGCGTCGCCGACGGCGATCTTGCTGTCGAGGACGACGTCGCAGTGGTCCTTGAGGAAGGTGCCGGAGACGTGCCGTGAGCGGGTGTCGGTGGCGTACGCGACGGAGGTGACGCCGATGACCTTGAGGCCGATGGCGCGGGCGTTCATGGCCATCTCGACCGGCAGGGCGTTGCGCCCGGAGAGGGAGATGATCACGAGGACGTCGCCGTCGGAGGCGGGGCTGCTGTCGAGGACGGCGCCGGCGAGGCCGTCGACCCGTTCCAGGGCGCTGCCCAGGGTGGCGGGCATGACGTCGACGCCGGCGGTGCCGGGGACGGCGAGGAAGTTCATCAGGGCCAGGCCGCCGGCCCGGTAGACGACGTCCTGGGCGGGCAGCGAGGAGTGTCCGGCGCCGAAGGCGAAGAGGCGGTTGCCGGCGGCGACGGCGTCGGCGATGAGGGTGCCGGCCTCGGCGATGTGCGGGGCCTCCTCGTCCCGTACCCGCTCCAGCAGGCCGATGGCGGCATCGAAGAACTGACCGGCCAGCTTGCTCTCGCTCATGCGCCGAAGGCCCTTCCAGAGGTGGGGTGCGTCCGTGTCCGCCGCTCACCGTGCGGTCTGGACCAAGGGCGTGTCAATACGGGCGTCAATCCCGTGTGAGAAGGGCCTGGGGATGTACGGGACGGGTCTTGACCGCTGGGCACGGGACGGTTGTCGGCCTGATGCGTCAGAATTGGGGACAGGGCCAGCGCACGCAATCCGAGGGGCACGAATGTCCGGACTGATCGATACCACGGAGATGTATCTCCGCACCATCCTCGAGCTGGAAGAGGAAGGCGTGGTACCCATGCGCGCCCGGATCGCCGAGAGGCTGGACCAGAGCGGGCCGACGGTGAGCCAGACGGTGGCGCGCATGGAGCGGGACGGCCTGGTGGCCGTCGCCACCGACCGGCACCTGGAGCTGACGGACGAGGGCCGGCGGCTGGCGACGCGCGTGATGCGCAAGCACCGGCTCGCCGAGTGCCTGCTCGTCGACGTCATCGGGCTGGAGTGGGAGCAGGTCCACGCCGAGGCCTGCCGGTGGGAGCACGTGATGAGCGAGGCGGTGGAGCGGCGGGTGCTGGAGCTGCTGCGCCACCCGACCGAGTCGCCGTACGGGAACCCTATCCCGGGGCTGGAGGAGCTGGGGGAGAAGGCCGAGGCGGAGCCGTTCCTGGAGGACGGGATGATCAGCCTGGCCGAACTGGACCCGGGTACCGAGGGCAAGACGGTGGTCGTGCGGCGGATCGGGGAGCCGATCCAGACGGACGCCCAGCTGATGTACACGCTGCGTCGTGCGGGTGTGCAGCCCGGTTCGGTGGTGAGCGTGACCGAGTCGCCGGGCGGTGTGCTGGTGGGCAGTGGTGGTGAGGCCGCCGAGCTCGAGGCGGAGATCGCCTCGCACGTGTTCGTGGCGAAGCGCTGACCTCGTAGGTCCCAGCCGTACGGATCGGTCCTCGGTAGTGGTCGGTCCCGGCGCCTTGCGGCGCCGGGACCGGTCCTCCCCTGTGTGACCTGGAGCCCCGAGCTCTCAAGGTCGTCCCCTCGGACCGTCTTCCCCGAGCGGCCCGCCTCCCTGTTGAAAGGATCTCCATCGGCAGGGGCGGCCAATCCTTGAGCAAGGTCACTCGAAAGAGCGGTGTTGTGGGCGAGAACCCCGTTTTCGAATGGGGGTTCGATAGTCTGGCGGGGAGCGAAGGGGGTGCATCTGCGGTGGTACAGCGCATCGATGTGACAGGGGCCGAAGGCGTCCGTCTGGCCGCCTGGCAGTTCCGAGAACCGGTCCCCGAGGCAGACCCCCGCCCCGGCGTGCTGTTACTGCACGGCCTGATGGGTCGTGCCTCCCACTGGGCCGGCACCGCCCACTGGCTCGGCGAACGCCGCCGCGTCGTCGCCCTGGACCAGCGCGGCCACGGCCACAGCGACCGCCCGGCCGACGCGGCCGCCCCGCACACGGCACTGGGCCGCGAGGCCTTCGTGGCCGACGCCGAGGCCGCCGTGGAACAGCTCGGCCTCGCCCCCGTCACCCTGATCGGCCACTCCATGGGAGCGCTCACGGCCTGGCAGCTCGCCGCCCGCCGCCCCGACCTGGTCGCGGCCCTCGTCATCTGCGACATGCGGGCCTCGGCCCTCGGCGCGGCCTCCCAGCGCGAATGGGAGGACTGGTTCCACCTCTGGCCCCTGCCCTTCCCCACCCAGGACGCGGCCCGCCGCTGGTTCGGCGAGGACGATCCCCGCGTGGAGCGCCCCGATCCCGGCCGCGGCGCCTTCTTCGCCGAGGTCATGCACGAGGCCTCGGACGGCTGGCGGCCGCTCTTCTCCCGCCGCCAGATGCTGACGGCCCGCGAGACGTGGGTCCACGACGCGCACTGGGAGGAGCTGGCCCAGGTCCGCTGCCCGACCCTCGTGGTCCGCGGCCTGGACGGCGAACTGGGCCGCGCCGAGGCCCAGGAGATGGTCCGCGTCCTCCCGGCCGGCCGGTACGCGGAGATCCCCGACGCCGGCCACTACCTCCACTACGACCAGCCGACGGCCTGGCGCGCCGTCCTGGAGCCCTTCCTGGACGACATCCCGGCCCCCACCCCCTGACCCCGGCCCGCCCCGACCCGCCCGTACAGGGCGGCCCCGACCGGGCCGCCCCTCTCCAGGCCGGTTCGGGAAGGTCAGAAGGACTCGAAGGTCCAGATCAGGGCGACTTCGGTGTCGTTGACCGCGATCAGACCGGCATCGAAGCGGCTGCGGCTGAACGTGCTGACTCCGTTGACCGGCTGCTCGTAGAAGTTCGGCCGCTCGCCCTGCCAGCCGACGTTGGAGTAGAAGCGGGTGCCGTCGGGGAAGCGCGAGAGCAGCACCAGAGCGCGTCGTTCCATCTCCGGCCGACGCTCCTCGAAGCCCCAGGTCTTCGAGACGTTCATGCCGACAACGCCGAGCAGGACCATGAGCGACTCGACCGAAGAACGCGGGAGTTCGCGGACGGAGCGCTGAAAGCGCTCCACGTCGGCCGGATGCGTGGGCGGCTCGACCCAGGCGAACGCATCGACCTCGCGGTCGCTCTCGTCCTCGTACGGATCGAGCGACGCCCAGCCACGCGGGTCAGAGGTCTCCCCACGCATGATCGCTGCGACGTCGAACCACCATTGCGCTTGATCGCGTCGCGCCACGGCTGCGAAGGCCCAACGGCTCTCGTACAGCGCCAGTCCGTCTGCCCAAGCCTGTGCGGTGAGATCGTCCGTCATCCCGCCATTGTTCCGCGGCAGGGCGTGTCAGCGGGATGTCAGTCGGGTGTTCGGGGGGTCTCAGGGGGGCGGGTCATGGTTTCCACGTCGCCGGGAGAACACCTGAGAAACGAGGAAACCCCATGTACGCCGTCGCCGCCCTGCAGCTCCTGATCGCCCTCGCCTTCCTGAGCATCCCGCTCGTCCGCAGCCGCTACGGCAGCCGCGCCCAGGCCGCCGTCGAGGCCGAGTTGGGGCGTCAGGGAGTGCGGACCACCGTCATGGCCGAGAACGGCATGCGCCTCGACGCCGGGGGCCACGAGACCTGGGCGCCCGTCGGGGTCGCCACTGCCCTGGCCGTGCCCGCCGTCCTCGCGCTGGCCGGCAACTCCTGGGCGGACACGCTCACCTGGATCGTCCAGCCGCTGGTCATCCTCGTGAACTGCGTGATCCTCTACTCCAACCTGACAGCCGTGCCGTCCGTGACCGCCGCCTTCGCCAAGTCCGACGACGCCGAACTGCGGCGCATCGACGTCAGGTCCATGCTCCGCGCCGCCGAGCAGGGATTCCCCCGCTGGGTCATGCCGTACCTGCAGAACCTCCGCCACGGCATCGTGTTCGCCGGCTCCGCCGCCGCGCTGATCCTGCTCGCCGCCCGCTGAACCCGGCCGGTCCCGCCACCGCCTTTCGCGCCCCGAGCCGCCGCACGGCGACGTTCGGGGCGCCGGCTGTCTGCCGGGAGCGGGACGGCGGCGGGCCGCGTCAGCCCTTGCTGACGGCCAGCAGGATCTCCGGGAGCTTCCGCGACACCGTCGGGGCCGCGAGCCGCAGGCCGGCCCAGGCGGCCAGCCAGCCCCAGGCCACACCGATCGGGAGTACCACCCAGGACGTGTCCCGGTGTTCGGCCATGTTCAGCCAGATCGCCAGGGCGATCACCGGCGCGCACACCAGCGCCGACACCAGCATTCCGGCCGCGATGCCGCCCCAGGCGAGCCCGCCCTGCCCCGGCGCGACGTTCTTGAAGGCGCCGTCCGTCGGGATGGAGTACGGGAAGCGGGCCGAGGCCAGCGCCCCCGTGCAGAGCATCGCGCCCAGCAGGGCCAGGGCCACGCCCACCCCCGCGGCGAAGCCCTGCCAGTCGTCCAACAGGACCGCGGTGACCGCCGTGACGAGGACCGTGTACGGGACGGTGACCAGGGCCAGCGCGGCAGCGCGGGCGCGCAGCTCCACGTACGCGTCACGGGTGTTCGAGATGGTCTGCGCGACCATCCAGAACGCCGAGGTGTCCTGCCCGAACTGGTTGTACATCTGCACGCCGAGCATGCCCGCGCCGAAGCAGCCGAGGTACACCGACCCGGTGCCCTGCAGCGCGTTGAAGACGGGCACGATCGCGCCGATCGCCAGCGCGGTCACCGTGGCCGACTTCGTCTTCGGGTCACGCACGAGGTAGCGCAGGCTGCGCTGCATGGAGGCGCCCGTCCGGCCGCCCGGCATCAGCGACCAGAAGCCGCCGCCGGCGCCGTCGCGGCCCTTGACCGGTCCGGAGGCCGCGATCGTCGAACCGTCCGGGGTGACCATCAGCTTGGTGAGGCTGCGCTCCCAGGACCACAGCAGGGCGGCCACGGCGGCCACGGTCAGCACCAGCTGGGCCGCCGCCCGCCCGTACGCGCCCTCGCTCACCGAGTCGACCATCCCGACGGCGGTCGCCGGCGGCAGCCACTGCAGCACCGCCTCGACGGGCTCCAGCTTCGACAGGCCGCCCGCCTGGAAGAGGCTCTGGCTGGCGAAGTTGGCCAGCTGCGCGCCCACCGCGATCACCAGGCCGCTGAGGAGCGCCAGGTCGCGCCCCTTGCGGCTGGTCAGCAGGCGTACGTTGGCCGTCGCCACGGCCCGGGCGAGGGTGACGCAGCCGAGCAGCAGGAGCGGTACGGCCACCACGGCCGCCACCGCGCCGGCGGCGCCGCGCGCGACGGCTATCACCGAGCCGATCGCCAGGCACAACGTGAACAGCGGCCCGATGCCGACGAGCGAGCTGACGAGCAGGGCCCGTACGAGGGGACGCGGGCGCAGCGGCAGCATCACCAGCCGGCTCGGGTCCAGCGTCTCGTCCCCGGTGGGGAAGAACAGCGGCATGAAGGCCCAGCCGAGCGCCAGGATCGCGGCCAGCAGGACCACGACGGTGCCCGCGTGCGCGTTGCCGTGCAGCAGGCCCAGGCCGAGCGTCATGAAGAAGCCGACCACCAGCGCGAAGGCCAGCGTCGAGAAGTAGGCGGCCTTGCGCTTCGAGGAGCCCTTCAGCCCGTTGCGCAGCAGGGACAGCTTGATGCGGAGGAAGATCGGGGTCAGCGCGAGCGGTGCGGCGGAGGGCGCCGTTCCCGCGACGGTCCCTGCGGTGCCGGAGGCGCCGGTGGCCCCGGCGGGGGCGGCGGGCGCGCTCATCGCACGACCGTCCCGGAAGCCCCGGAGTTGCCGCCGAGCCAGTCCAGCGAGTCCCCGGCCGTGTCCCGCCCGTGCGCGCCGACCAGTTCGAGGAAGGCGGCCTGGAGGGAGGGCGCGGAGCCCCGTACGTCGGCCAGCGGGCCCGCGGCGCGGATGCGGCCGGCGGCCATCACGGCCACCCAGTCGCACAGCGACTCGACGAGCTCCATCACGTGGGAGGAGAAGACGACCGTGGCACCGGACGCGGTGTATCGTTCCAGCACTCCGCGGATGGTCTGCGCCGACACCGGGTCGACGCCCTCGAACGGCTCGTCCAGGAAGAGCACTTCGGGGTTGTGCAGCAGGGCCGCCGCCAGGCCGATCTTCTTGCGCATGCCGGTCGAGTAGTCGACGACCAGCTTGTGCTGCGAACCGGCGAGGTCGAGGATGTCCAGCAGCTGCGTGGCCCGCTTGTCGGTCTCCTCGCCGGGGAGTCCGCGCAGACGGCCCATGTAGCCGAGCAGTTCACGTCCCGACAGCCGCTCGAAGAGCCGCAGTCCCTCGGGCAGGACGCCGATCCGCGCCTTCACCTCGGTCGGGTCGGCCCACACGTCGTGCCCCGCGACGAGGACCCGCCCCATGTCGGGGCGCAGCAGCCCCGTCACCATGGACAGCGTGGTCGTCTTGCCCGCGCCGTTCGGCCCCACCAGGCCGATGAACTTCCCGGCGGGCAGCTCCAGATCGATGCCGGCGACGGCCACCTGCTCGCCGAACCGCTTCCACAGACCTTCCACGCGCACGGCGGACGGCGCGGTTCGCGCGCCCTCCGTCCCGTGCGTTCCACCCGTCGCATCGCCCTGGTCCGGCATGCGCCTGCCTCTCGTCACACGTCCCCGTTGGTCGTTCTCTCCTCACGATAGGAGGAGGGGGAGAGGCCTCATCAGTTACTTATGTCATGAGTTTCCGGGCCCGGTCTCACACGGCCCGGTGCGCCGTCACCCCTGGCGCCGCTTGCGTTCCGCCGCCGCCTCGCTGCCGCACGCGTACGCCAGTGCGTCGATCAGCTCCTCCGTGTCCGGCAGCCAGCGGTTCGCGGGCGTGGGGCGGCGCGCCCACTGGACCGCGCCCCGGCCGCCGAAGCGGGTGGGCGGGGCGGCGACGTACTCGCCCTCGCCGCGGGCGGTCAGGTCGATCGCGGACGGCGTCCAGCCCAGCTTGCGCACGAGGTCGGCGACCTTGACGCCGGCGCCGGGCAGCACGAAGAACAGCATCCGGTGGTCGGGCGTCAGCGTGACCGGCCCGAGGGTGCGCTGCATGCGCTCCAGCCGGGCCAGCGCCAGGAAGCCGGCCGAGTCCGGCACGTCCAGCGCGTCGAAGCTCCGGCCCGTCGGCAGCAGGATCGACGCCTGCGGGTTCTTCCCCCAGACCCGGCGCACCTGTACCGCGCTGCCGGTGGCGTGCGCCGCCCAGTCCTTCACCGCCGCGTGCGCGCCGGGCGCCGGGCAGTCCGCGGCCCCGCAGGAGCACAGCTCCCGGCCGTCCCCGGGCTCCAACCAGGTGCCGGCGAAGACATCCCAGTGCCGTTCTTCCGCGTACCGCACGGCATGGTCCAGCAGCTGCTCGCCGCGCTGCTTGGGGATGGGTGCGGTCTCCGTGACTCCCATGGTCTCTTCCACGCCCATCACAACTGCCCGGGTCACCCGGGGTTACGGGCGTAAACCCGCCCGCGGCCGGAGCATCGATCCTGCAAATGGGGCGCACTGATGCACGCGTGGGGGCGCGTAGGAGGCCGGGGCGCTGTTGCTGGGTAGCGACACGACGCAGAGCGGAAGATTCTCCGCACATCAGGCGGGAAGTGATCATTCCAACGGATCACCCGCGGTCAGCAGGGGGTTTTCATGGCAGCCAGGCCTCTCGTCGCCCGCCAGCCGAACGAACGGCTGCAGGCGCTCATCCAGGAAGCCGGGTGCTCCAACGCTGGGCTCGCCCGGCGCGTGAACATGTGCGGGGCCGAACACGGCCTCGATCTGCGCTACGACAAGACCTCCGTGGCCCGCTGGCTGCGCGGCCAGCAGCCGCGCGGCCGGGCGCCCGGCATCATCGCCGAGGCGCTGGGGCGCAAACTCGGCCGGACCGTCACCATCGACGAGATCGGCATGGCCAACGGGAAGAACCTCGCCTCCGGTGTCGGCCTGCAGTTCTCCCCCACCGTCATCGGCGCGATCGAGCAGGTCTGCGAGCTGTGGCGCAGCGACGTCGGACGCCGCGACTTCCTCGCGGGCTCCAGTGTGGCCGCCTCGGCGCTCGTCGAGCCGAGCCGCGACTGGCTGATCACCGGCGCGGACACCCAGGTGGCGCGCAGCGGCGGTTCGCGGGTCGGCATGTCGGACGTGGAGGCGGTACGGGCGACCACCGAGGCCCTGAAGGAACTCGACCACCGCTTCGGCAGCGGGCACGTACGGCCGGTGGTCGTGCACTACCTCAACTCGGTGGTGTCGGGGCTGATCGGCGGCTCCTACCGGGAACCCGTCGGGCGGGCCCTGTTCGCGGCGGTGGCCCGGCTGACGGAGCTGGCGGGCTACATGGCGGTGGACACGGGCCAGCCGGGCCTGGCGCAGCGCTACTACATCCAGGCGCTGCGGCTGGCCCAGGCGGCCGGGGACCGCGCGTACGGGGGCTACGTACTGGCGGCGTCCATGAGCCACCTCGCGGCGGAGCTCGGGAACCCGCGGGAGATCGCGCAGTTGGCGCGGGCCGCGCAGGAGGGGACGCGCGGGCAGGTCACCCCGCGGGTCGAGGCCATGTACTACGCCGCCGAGGCGCGCGGGCACGCGCTGCTGGGCGACAGCCGGGCGACGGGGGTGCTGTCCGCGCGGGCGCTGAGCGCGCTGGAGCGGGCGGAGCCGGAGTCGGGCGACGACCCGGTGTGGATCCGCCACTTCGACGAGGCGTACCTGGCGGACGAGCTGGCCCACTGCCACCGCGACCTGGGGCAGGCGGACGCGGCGGCCCGGCAGGCCGAGGAGGCCCTGCGCGGCCTCCCGGCGGGCAAGGCGCGCCGCCGGGCCATCGGGCTGCTGCTGCTGGCGGCGGCGCGGGTGCAGCAGCGGGAGGTGGAACAGGCCTGCCAGACGGCCGTGCAGGCGGCGGACCTGCTGGAGGGGCTGCGCTCGAACCGGGGGGCGGAGTACCTGGAGGACTTCAGGGCGCGGCTGGAGCCGTACCGGGAGGAGGCGGCGGTACGGGAGTTCGCCGCGCGCGTCGCCTAGCGGCGGGCTCGGCCGACTCGTTCCGCTGCCGGTGCGTTGCCGCGTGCGTTTCCGCGTGCGGCGCCGCTGCGGGGGCGCTGCCCCCGAGTCCCCGCGCCTCAATCGCCGGCGGGGCTGCAGGATCGGGGCGGTGCCCCGGACCCGGATGGTGGGGCGGGGCTGATTCTCGGGTCACGGGTGGTCTCACGGTGGCGGTGCGTGACCGGGTAGCGTGGCCGGGGTTCCGTACGGTCGGGTGAGTCGGAGAAGGAGTCCCGGTGACGCAGAGCGGACAAGGGGGCGCCCCACAGCCGGGTGCTCCGTGGGATCCGGACCCGGCGTCCGGGTATCCGGCGTACCCGGAGCAGCCGCAGCAGGCGCAGCCCGGGGCCGCCTACGGGTATCCGCAGGCCTACCCCGCGGCGGAGGCCGCGCCCGGGCACGTGGTCGGGCCCGGCTACGAGGGGCCCGGCGCACCGCACGGCTACGGCTATCCGCCGCTGCCCGAGGCCGTCACCCAGTACATCCCGCCCGTCCCGGCCGATCCCGCGGCCCCCGCGCACGAGGAGGCGGCGACGCAGTACATCGCGCCCGTCCCCGCGTACCCCGGGCCCCCCGGGCACGACGAGGCCGCGACCCAGTTCATACCGCCCGTGCCGGCCGCCCCCATGGCCCCCGCGCACGAGGAGGCGGCGACGCAGTACATCCCGCCGGTCCCCGCGGGCCCCGGCGCTCCCGCCGCCTCCGGCGTCGAGGGGTTCGACGGCCTGTTCCGCGGTGACGACTCCGCCGGGCACACCCAGCACCTGCCGCCCGTGCAGGAGCCCGTGCTGCGGGGCCGGCCGCCGCAGCGGCCCTACCCGCCGCGCGCGCAGGCCCCCGTACCGCAGGCGCACCCGCATCAGCCCCACCCGCACCAGCAGTACGCCCCGCCCCCGCCCCCGCCGGCGGAGCCCTCCCGCAAGGTCTCGCCCGCGATCATCGGCGCCGTCGTCATCGGCCTCGCCGTCGTCGGCCTCGGCGTCGGCACGCTGCTGCCCGACGGCAAGCCCCAGAACAACGACCCGGGCGCCGTGCCCGCCGCGCCGACCGCGAGCAGCGGTTCGGCCGCGCCCGGCGAGGCCCCGGTCGACCCGGCCCGACCGCAGGCCGTCCAGCTGGACAAGCTCCTCGCGGACAGCAACGACAGCCGGGCCGCGGTGATCAAGGCCGTGGAGGACATCAAGAGCTGCACCAACCTCGACCAGGCGGCCTCGGACCTGCGCGACGCGGCCCGCCAGCGTGAGGAACTCATCACCCGGCTGCAGGAGTTGAAGGTCGACAAGCTGCCCGACCACGCCAAGCTGTCCGCCGCCCTGAACAAGGCCTGGCAGGCCTCGGCGGACGCCGACAACAGCTACGCCGCGTGGGCGGACGACGTGGACGACGACAAGTGCAAGGACGGCAAGGCCAAGGCCACCAAGAACGCCTCCGAAGGCAACAGGTCGAGCGGCGAGGCGACCAAGGCCAAGGAGTCGGCCGCGACCCTGTGGAACACGATCGCGGCCAAGTACGGACTCACCAAGCGCGACAAGTCCCAGCTCTGAGCCGGTCACCGGTGACCGGTGACCGGTGACCGGAGACCGGTCGCCGGTGACCGGCCCCGCCCGCGCTCAGGCCGTGCGCGGGGCCTGCACCAGCGTCGGGGTCATGTCCAGGCTCTTCTCGCCGGGCTGCGCCACGAGGCGCCCGGCCTGCACGATCTGGAAGGTGACCTGGCCGTTGACGATGCGGGGGAAGCCGGCGACGGCGCGCATGTCCTGGTAGCGCCAGCTCAGGTCCGGGGTGAGGCCGCCGGTCTTCACCGGCTGGGACTCGTTCAGCGACCGCTTGACCTTGCGGGCGTCGACGTCCTCGCCCTCCTCGAAGCGCTTCACGATCTCGCTCAGCACCGTGTACGCGATCCAGGTGGTCTGCGCCCCGCTGTCGTCGGGGTCGACGGTGTCGTCGCCGAAGGCGAAGTCGGTGACGACCTTGCGCATCGGCTCCCAGACGGGATCGGAGGCCACCGGGTACCAGCTCGTGATGTACGCGCCCTCGAAGGGGCTCTCCCGGCCGCCCGTGCGGTCCACCAGGGACTGGCTGACGCTGCCCAGCACGGAGGAGATCTGCGGCTTCTTGCGCTGCGGCTCGGTGCGGCGGAAGGCGTCGAAGAACGTCTCGGTGCGCTCGCCGAGGACCGCGGTCACGCAGCCCTTCTCCTTCTCCTTCTCCTTGCCCGTGCCGGTGGTGTGCGCGAGGGCCTCATTGGCCTGCGGCTTGAAGTCGGCGGAGTCCTCGGCGGCCCGGATGTCGGCGGCGTCGGCCATCTTGTTGGCCCGCAGTCCGGCGTTGAGCAGGACCGGCAGGGTGTCGCCGGCGATGGTGTCGGGGCGGACGAGCGCGACCTGGTCGCAGACGCGCCCCAGCTGGTGGCCGGCGCCGGCGATCAGGACGGACTGGCCGCCGTTGACCGGGTAGGACAGCGGGGACTGGAACTCCTCGGAGGAGACGCCGTAGCCGCCGATGAAGGGGATGCCCTCCGCCTCCAGCGGGGCCATGAAGGCGCGTCCGTGCTGGCTGTAGGAGCCGACGACGGCGACGGCCTTCTCCGCGACCGCCTTGCGGGCGCAGTCGGCGGCGCCGCTGGGCGTGTTCTTCTCGTTGCAGGTCAATACGCGCAGTTTGTGGCCGTTGATACCGCCCTTGGCGTTCGCCCAGCGCTCGTAGGCCTTGGCCATTCCGGTCATGCCGGGCATGTTCGTGGCGCCGGTCCCCTCCGGAGCGAAGGTCATGACGGTGATGGTTCCCCCGGAGCCCCCCGAGCTGCCGGGGAGCGTCCCGCACCCGGCCACGAGGCACGCACCCATCGCCGTGGCCACGACGGTGCGGGAGAGGGATGCTGCGCGTCGCGAGATGGTCATGTCCATGCACCATTCCGCCCCACCGGTAACTGTCGAGTGAGATGGACACAACATCGGGTGACGTCGAGGTGAATTACGGGGGCGCGGTCGCTTGCAGGCGCCTCAAGATCGCACTGAACAGGAACGTACGATCGAAAGCGTGACATTCGCCCAAGGTTCGAAGAACTCTTCCAAACGCGGCGGCCGCTCCTCCACCATGGGCGGCATGCCCCTGAACGACATGCCGTGGTGGCGCTGGCGCTGCAACGTGCGCTCAGCGCTGCACATGCTTTCCGATCCGGCCTTCCACGAGGACACCTGGCTGGCCGGCGACGAAGGGTACGGCGACGTCACCGACGCCGTGTACCGGCTCGTCGAGGACACGTGGCTCGACAGCTGGTCGGCTGAGAAGTACGTCGGCACGATCTTCCGCGACTCGCAGGAGGCGGCCCTCGTCGACCTCGCCGTGCTGCGCGTGCTCCGGATCCTGCACCAGGTCGGCCCCGACGCCCCCGTCTCCGTCTACCTGGAACACCACGCGTGGCCCGAGGCGGTCCGTGCCGCGCGCGAGGCGCACGTACGGCTCGCGCAGGCCGACGGGGACGACCCGGACGCACGGCCCACCTCGCTGGAAGTGTTGAGGATCCTCACCCGCGCGGTGTGAAAGGCTGTGCGGTCATGAGCGACCCGCACAACGAGGCCCAGGCCCAGCAGCAGCCCCAGTACGTCCTGACCGTGTCCTGCCCCGACAAGCAGGGCATCGTGCACGCCGTGTCGAGCTACTTGTTCATGACCGGCTGCAACATCGTGGACAGCCAGCAGTTCGGAGACCGGGAGACCGGGCTCTTCTTCATGCGGGTGCACTTCGAGGCCGAGCCTGCGGTGACGGTGGAGAAGCTGCGGGCGAGCTTCGCCGCCATCGGCGAGTCCTTCAAGATGGACTGGCAGATCCACCGCTCCGAGGAGCGCATGCGGATCATCCTGATGGTGTCCAAGTTCGGGCACTGCCTCAACGACCTGCTGTTCCGCTCGCGGATCGGGGCCCTGCCGGTCGAGATCGCGGCCGTGGTCTCCAACCACACCGACTTCGCCGAGCTGGTCGCCTCGTACGAGGTGCCGTTCGTGCACATCCCGGTGACGAAGGACACCAAGGCGCAGGCCGAGGCGCAGCTGCTGGAACTCGTACGCGCCGAGAACGTCGAGCTGGTGGTGCTCGCGCGGTACATGCAGGTGCTGTCGGACACCCTCTGCAAGGAGCTGAGCGGGCGGATCATCAACATCCACCACTCGTTCCTGCCGAGCTTCAAGGGTGCGAAGCCGTACCACCAGGCGCACGCGCGCGGTGTGAAGCTGATCGGCGCGACCGCGCACTACGTGACGGCCGACCTCGACGAGGGGCCGATCATCGAGCAGGAGGTCGAGCGGGTGGGCCACGAGGTCACCCCGGACCAGCTGGTGGCCGTCGGCCGCGACGTGGAGTGCCAGGCGCTCGCGCGCGCGGTGAAGTGGCACAGCGAGCACCGCGTACTGCTGAACGGCTCCCGCACGGTGGTCTTCGCCTGACGGCTGGCGCCTCGCGTCGAACGGGCCGCGCCCCGGCCCGGGCCGGCCGTGACCGGCGGCTGCCGACCGCAGCCAGCGGCTCGCGGCTCGCGCCGACGGCGACCGGTTCGCGCCGACGGTGATCGGCTCGCGGCCCGCGTCGGCCGTCCGGCCCGTGTGTCCCGCGGCCCGCGCCGGCCGCCGGGCCCGTGGCGTGTCGCCGGCGTGGGCACGGCCCCGCGGGCATCGGCCGGGACCGACGGCCCGTGACCGGCTCGCCGCCGTGTCCCCGGTCGGCGCCCGGGCGGCGCGGGACGGGGGTCGTGCCCCCGGGTCCCGGTCCGCGGAAGGACGCACGGGCACCCGGTCGGGCCGCCTGTCCGTCACCGCTGTGCGGGCGGCGTGGCGTCGGGCGGTCCACCCGGTTCGTGCGAGCTCGCCGCAGGCGTTACGCGTCCGGGGCCTCCACGCCGCAGTACCCCGCGAAGGCGGCCAGGATCTCGTCCTCCGAGATGCGGCCGTCGCCGTCGGTGTCGAGGCCGCGCGCCACCTGCTCGGCGAGTTCGGGCGCGGTGCCGAGGACGCGCAGCACCCGGGCCGCGGCCGTCGGCGTCGCGCCGTGGCCGTCCTCGTCCGCCACCGCGATCACGGCCCGCAGGAACGGCCGGGCGATCTCCGCGAACCGCTGCGGGCTGTCGCGCAGCCGCTTGGCCGCGCCCGTGATGAACTCCTCGCGGGACACCCGCTGGTCCCCGTCGACGTCCGCGATCCCGGCCATACCCTGCCAGAACGCCTCGGCGCCGCCGAAGACGGCCTGTCCCTTCTCCGACCGTGCGGCGGTACCGAATTCGGCCAGGACGGCCTTCGCGGCCGCGCTGAAGTCCTCCCGGTCGATGAAGCCGGACCCGTCCTGGTCGAAGGTGGCGAATCGGGCGGCGATCTTGCGCTCGTATTCTGCGCTGTCCATATGCGGCGTTCCACCTTCACGTGTGCGTGGGGTTCAGATCAAGACAAGGCAGGAGCGTAAGGCCTTGGTGGCCTGCACGTTAAGCGAAGCGGTCAAGCAGGCGGCCGCATCGAACCCGCGCACGGGGAGCGCGGCGGGGCGCGTACGCGTGTACCCATGTGCCCTCGGCCGCACCACCGTTCACGCCCTGCAACGCCCCTATCACGCAGGGCCTACTTCCGAGGGGAGCTTCGTCCAAAACAGGCGCGATCCGCCATGTGCCCACTACATTCGTTGCGTCGACACACGGCTGGGGGCACTTATGCCGAAGGACGTACCACCGCGGTGGGACCGCCGCATGCAGCAGCGCCTCGCCCGCGGCGAGGCCGCCGCGCTCGGTGAGCTCTACGACCGCTTCGCCTCGCTCGTGCACAGCCTGGCGCACCGCGTGCTGGGCGACGAGAAGGCGGCGGACCGGATCACCCGCGAGGTCTTCGGCTACATCTGGGAGAACCCGGACGCCTACGACCCCAAGCAGGGCTCCATGCGCTCCTGGGTCGCCCGGATCACCCAGGGCCAGGCGGTGGCCCGGCTGCGCCAGGCCGAACTGGGCCGGGGCTCCCGCGAGGAGCTGGAGCAGAAGGTGCGCAGCGCCAACGCCGCCGCCCGCGCGGACTACATCGTCACCTCCATGCCCGCGCCGCTGCGGGCCGCGCTGGAACTCGCGTACTTCAAGCGGCGCGACTACCGGCAGGCCGCCGCCGACCTCCAGATCAGCGAGGACGAAGCGCGCCGCAGGCTGCGGCTCGGGCTCCAGCTGCTGTCGACCGCCAACGCCCTCCCGCAGGAGGACACCGCCCAGCCCGGTTACGGCTCGCGCGAATACGGAACACCCCGATGAACGGCCCCGCCCAGTCGCCCGACGACGGATACGAGCGTCCCGGCGGCCAGGCGCGGATACCGGGCCCGCGCGGGGCCGCCGACGACCTCGACCCGGGGCACGCACCGCGCCCGCTGCCGCTGCCCGCGGAACCGACGCCGCCGCCGTCACCGCCGCCCTCGCACGCCGTGCTGAAATCCCTGCTCGGCGCGTGGGCGCTGGCCGCGTGTTCGGCCGAGGAGACCCGGGCGGTCGAGGACCACCTCACCGAGTGCGCGCCCTGCGCGGAGGAGGCGCTGCGGCTGCGCGACGCGGTCGGACTGCTGCACCCGGAGGAGACCCTCGACCTCAAACCGCTGCTGCGCTCGCGCGTCCTGGAGGACTGCCTCGGCAAGCGGCCGGCCCGCATCCCGGTGCCGGTGTGGGCGAGCCCGTACGACACCGAGACCGCTCGGCTCGACGCCCTGCTCCAGGACTTCGGCGACTCCGAGTGGCACACCCCGGTGCGCCTGAAGTGGTTCGAGGAGGAACGGAGCCGGTCGCAGCGGACCACGGTCGCGGGCGTGATCGGACACCTGATGACCGTCGACGGGCTGATCGCCACCGCGCTCGGGCTGGACGACCCGCTCGGCTCGGACGCGCCGCCGGGCGGTCCGACCGTACGGACGGAGTACTTCTGGGGCGCGTCCGCGTACCCGACGACGCGGCAGGTGCGCGAGCCGTGGCGGGAACAGGGCCACACCCTGGTCCGTACGGTGTCCTTCGCGGGCCGCGGCGTCGCAGAACTCGCCGTGGACTACGGCGGTTTCGCGCTGCCGCTCGGCGACGCCTTCCTGGAGCGGGCCTTCGAGTGCTGGGTGCACGCGTGGGACATCGCGGACGCGGTGGACTACCCGTACGAGCCGCCCTCCGGGCCGCACCTGCACGGGATGATCGACCTGGCGGCGCGGCTCCTGCCGGGCGCGCTGGCACAGCGCCGCCGCGCGGGCCTGGCGGCCCCGGCGCGGGGCCTGGTCGCGGCGGGAGCACCCGGGCGGACCCTGCACCTGGAGATCGAGGGCGCGGGTGGCGGTGGCTGGGACATCGCGCTGGACTCGCCGGCAGCGAAACCGTCGCCGGAACGCACGGTGGCGGAGATCGCCCTGGACGGCATCGAGTTCTGCCAGCTGGCCGCGGGCCACATCTCCCCGGAAGACGTGGCGGCGGGCCAGCACGGCGACCGCGAAGCGATCCGCGACGTCCTGTTCGCGGCAGCCTCCCTGAGCCGCCTGTAGGGGCTGCGCGGTGCCGGAGCCTGTACGGGTACCCGCGCGCCCCGCGCCTCCACCCCCGCGGCTCCCGCGCCCCGGGGCGGTGCTTGCCCACCCGCCTCCAGGCGCGGCGGGGTGGGAGCACGGCGGAAGCCGGCGGGGCGGGACGGGGAGGCGCGGGGTGGGAGCACGGCGGAAGCCGGCG
Organism: Streptomyces erythrochromogenes; assembly: GCF_036170895.1. NCBI lineage: Bacteria > Bacillati > Actinomycetota > Actinomycetes > Kitasatosporales > Streptomycetaceae > Streptomyces > Streptomyces erythrochromogenes. Next base: position 4,690,625 of record NZ_CP108036.1, read on the forward strand.
GGGTGGGACGGGGAGGCGCGGGGTGGGAGCACGGCGGAAGCCGGCGGGGTGGGACGGGGAGGCACGGGGTGGTGTGGGGCGGCGGGGTTTCGGCGGGCGGCATCAGCGCTGTCTTGGGGGTTTCCCGTCAGTCCCATCGTCTCTCCGGTTCGTGCCGGTCCCTCAAGGGCGCTCCCTGCGGTCGCGTCGCTGCGCGATGGCCTTCGGCCACCCTTGACCGACCGTCCCGCCCCGGAAATCCGAAAGACTGCCGGGAAGCCCCCAAAGGGACGGGCCGGGGGAGAGAAGACCATCGGGGCGATCAGCGCTGCCCGGGCGGAGCCCGGTGCGCCCCAGATCGCTACGCGCTCCTGCCGGACGGCGTCCGCAGGCCCCTTGGGCTGGACATAGGCCGCCTCAAATCGCTACGCGCTCCTGTCGGATGGCGTCCGCAGGCCTCTTGGGCTGGACATAGGCCGCCCTCGATCGCTACGCGCTTCTCCGAGACCGCGTCCGCCCCTTGTTCGGGGCTGGGCGAGGCGGTTTCGGGGGCGGGAGGGCGATCCATCGGCTGAGCCGATGCCAACCCCATCAAGGCCGAGGTGAGGTCCCAGCCGCCCGCCCAAACATGGGCAATTGGTGCAATCGGACGGCTCTCCGAGGCCTCCACCCACCCACACCTGGATTGGCATCGCCTCAGCCGTCATCTGACGCTTTTCCTCCCCCCACCGCCCTCGGACGCCTTCCATGAGGAGCGAATCGGGCCTCTGCGGCCTATTACCAGCCCCAGACGGACTGCAGTCGCGCGAGGCAGAAGCGCGTAGCGATCGATGGCGGCCTATGTCCAGCCCCTGACAGCTCGCAGACGCCGTCCTGGCGAAGCGCGTAGCGATCCGAGGCGGCCTATGCCCAGCCCAAGAGGCTGGCAGACGCCTTCCGGCAGGAGCGCGTAGCGATTTGAGGCGCTCCGGGCTCCCGCCCGCGCCCTCCGACGCGCCGTCTCTCTATCGATCGCCCGGCCCGTTCCTTTGGGGGCTTCCCGGCTGTCCTCGTATGTCCGGGGCGGGACGGGCGGTCAAGGGTGGCCGTAGGCCATCGCGTAGCGACGCGACCGGAGGGAGCGCCCTTGACGGGCCGGCACGAACCGGAGAGACGATGGGACTGACGGGAAACCCCCAGCACATCCCTGATGCCGCCCGCACGGCCACCGGCACCGGCATCCCGCCGCATCTTCCACCCCGCCCCATCGGCTTCCGCCGTGCCCCGACCCCGTCGTGTGGGTGTCCGTACCGGCCCGCCCCCTACGCGTACCGCTCGCGGAGTTTGTACTTGAGGACCTTGCGCAGGGCTTCGTTGCGGGGGAGGGCTTCCGGGAGTTCGAGTTGTTCCGGGAGTTTGTGGGTGGCCAGGCCCTGGGCGCGGAGGTAGGCCGTGAGCTGGGGGAGGGTCAGGGGGGCGGCTCCCGGGGGTTGTTCGACCACCGCGCAGACGCGTTCGCCGCGGGTCTGGTCCGGGAGGCCGATGACCGCGACGTCCGCGACGCCCGGGAGGCGGTGGAGGAGGTCTTCGATCTCCTTGGCGGAGATGTTCTCGCCCTTGCGGATGATGACGTCCTTGCTGCGGCCGGTGAGGACCAGGTAGCCGTCCGGGGTGAGGTGGCCGAGGTCGCCGGTGATCAGGTAGCCGTCGGGGTCGAAGGCCTCGGCGGACTGGTCTCGGCCCAGGTAGCCCTGGCAGACCGCCTCGCCGCGCAGGCGCACCTCGCCGTCGGTGTCCGGGGGCAGCGGGGTGCCGTCGGGGGTGGTGATGCGGATGGACATGCCCTCCGGGGGGCGGCCCTCGGTGGTGGCGAGGTTCTCCGGGGTGTCGTCGGGGGCGCCCATGGTGATCATGGGGACTTCGGTCATGCCGTAGCCGTGGGTGAGCTGGCAGCCGAGTTCGCGGACCACGGCGTGGTAGATCTCCGGCGGTTTGGGGGCGCCGCCGCCGGCGAGGAGGCGGAGGGTGGGGATGAGGGGGACGTCCGGGGCCTTGCGCTGTTCCGTGAGGAACATCGAGTAGAAGGCGGTGGATCCGCCGGCGACGGTGACGCCGTGGCGGCGGTAGCCGTCGAGGGCGTCCGGCATGGCGAACTTCTCGAAGAGGACCGCGGGGAAGCCGTAGAGCAGCAGCATCACTGTGTAGTCCGGTCCGGCTATGTGCGCGAAGGGGAACGCCATCGAGCCGACGTCGGACGGGGTCAGGTGCAGGGCGTGCGCGAGGCAGGAGCCGCCGGCGATGAGGGAGCGGTCGGTGTGCAGGACGCCCTTGGGGTCGGAGGTGGTGCCTGAGGTCCAGTAGATCCAGCGGACGTCGGTGCCGGTGGCGGGCGGTGGGGGCAGTACGGTCGGGTCGCCGTCGGGGAGGGAGTCGTAGGCCTCGAAGACGCCGCGGGCGCCGAGCCGGCGGGCCATGGCCGGGTAGTCGTGGCCCCGCCAGGTTCCGGGTATCGCGAAGAAGTCCGCCTTGGCCTCGCGGAGCGCGAAACCGACCTCGCGGTCGCGGTAGAAGGGGATGACGGGGGTCTGGACGGCGCCGATCCGGGCGAGGGCGACGGTGAGCAGTACGGTCTCGATGCGGGTGGGGAGCTGCCAGGCGACGACGGTGCCGGGGCGTACGCCCATGTCGTGGAGGCCCGCGGCGACGCGTTCGGAGCGGTCGCGCAGTTCTCCGAAGGTGAGGCTGCGGTCGGCGGCGGGGTCTTCGGCCGCTTCGATGAGGACGGTGGTGTCCGGGGTGAGCGCGGCCCGGCGGGAGACGAGCTCCCACAGGGTGCGGGAGCGGCTCAGTTCTGTCGCGGTCGCGGTGTCCGTCATCCCGGACCTCCCCATAGTCCCAGCCATAGCTGACGGTTAGTCAGATCAAGCGCAGAGCGTAGAGCGCATGCGCTTGTCGGTCCAGGGGTGGCGGGGCTAGCTTGTTTCTGACGATCCATCAGATCGGTACGGGGATTGGCACCGGATTGGGGAGCCCATGGAACTGCCTCGGATCATCAGCGTCGACGACCACGTGATCGAGCCCGCGCACCTGTTCGACGTCTGGCTGCCCGCCAAGTACCGCGACCGCGGGCCCAAGGCGCTCACGGCCGGCATCGGCGAGCTGCAGTACACGGGCGGCAAGTACGTGATCTCCATGGACCCGGACGGCCCGCCGACCGACTGGTGGATCTACGAGGACCTGAAGTTCCCGTACAAGCGCAACATCGCCGCAGTCGGCTTCGACCGCGACGACATGACGCTGGAGGGGATCACCCGCGAGGAGATGCGCCAGGGGTGCTGGGACCCCAAGGCGCGCCTCGCCGACATGGACCTCAACCACGTCGAGGCCTCCCTGTGCTTCCCGACCTTCCCGCGCTTCTGCGGGCAGACCTTCGCCGAGGCGCACGACAAGGAGGTGGCCCTCGCCTGCGTGCGCGCCTACAACGACTGGATGGTCGAGGAGTGGTGCGGCGACAGCGGCGGCCGGCTGATCCCGCTGTGCATCATCCCGCTGTGGGACATCGACCTGGCGGTGGCCGAGATCCGGCGCAACGCGGCCCGCGGGGTGCGCGCCGTGACCTTCTCCGAGATCCCGACCTACCTGGGGCTGCCGTCGATCCACTCCGGCTACTGGGACCCCTTCTTCGCCGTCTGCCAGGAGACCGGCACGGTGGTCAACATGCACATCGGGTCCAGCTCGCAGATGCCCGCGGCGTCCCCGGACGCGCCGCCCGCCGTCCAGGCGTCGCTCAGCTTCAACAACGCGATGGCCTCGATGATGGACTTCCTCTTCAGCGGCGTGCTGGTGAAGTTCCCGACGCTCAAACTGGCCTACAGCGAGGGGCAGATGGGCTGGATCCCGTACGCCCTGGAGCGCGCGGACGACGTGTGGCAGGAGCACCGGGCGTGGGGCGGTGTGCGCGACCTGATCCCCGAGCCGCCCTCGACGTACTACTACCGGCAGATGTTCTGCTGCTTCTTTCGCGACAAGCACGGGATCGCCTCGCTCGATGTCGTCGGCCGCGACAACGCGACCTTCGAGACGGACTACCCGCACGTCGACTCCACCTTCCCGCACACCAAGGAGGTCGCCCTCGACCACGTGCAGGGGCTGGACGACGAGACCGTCTACAAGCTGATGCGCGGCAACGCCATCCGCATGCTCGGCCTCGACCTGGACAAGGGCAAAGACAAGGGCAAGGGCCGCTGATGGACCTGGCCTACACCGAGGAGGAGCAGGACTTCCGGGCGCGGCTGCGCGAGTGGCTCCTCAAGGCGCTGCCCGAGCTGCCCGCCCGGCCGTCCCCGGACGACTGGCCGGGCCGCCGCGCCTACGACCTGGGCTGGCAGCGCAGGCTGTACGAGGCCGGGTACGCCGGCCTGCACTGGCCGGTGGACGCGGGCGGCCGCGGCGCCACCCCGACCCAGCACCTGATCTTCCTGGAGGAGACGGAGCGCGCCGGGGCCCCGTACGTGGGCGCGAACTTCGTCGGGCTGCTGCACGCCGGCCCGACGATCGCCGCCGAGGGCACGGCCGGGCAGCGGGCGCGCTGGCTGCCGCCCGTACTGCGCGGCGACGAGGTGTGGTGCCAGGGCTTCAGCGAGCCCGACGCGGGCTCGGACCTGGCCTCCCTGCGCACGCGCGCGGTCCGTGACGGCGACGACTACGTGATCACGGGTTCGAAGATCTGGACCTCGCACGCGGAGGTCGCCGACTGGTGCGAGCTGCTCGTGCGCACGGATCCAGAGGCGCCCAAGCACCGCGGGATCTCCTGGCTGGCCATGGCGATGGACGCGCCGGGGGTGACGGTACGGCCGCTGCGCACGCTCGCCGGGTCGACGGAGTTCGCCGAGGTGTTCCTCGACGAGGTGCGGGTCCCGGTCGGCAACCGGGTGGGCGCGGAGAACGACGGCTGGCGGGTCACCATGGTCACCCTGTCCTTCGAGCGGGGCACCGCCTTCGTCGGCGAGGTCGTCGCGTGCCGCAGGACCCTGGGCGAGCTGGCCCGTACGGCGAGGGCGAACGGCCGCTGGGACGATCCGGCGCTGCGGCGCCGGCTGGGCCGGCTGTACGGGGAGTTCGGCGCGCTGTGGCGGCTGACCCAGTGGAACGTCAGCGAGTCGGAGCGCTCCGGCGGGGTGCCCGGCATCGGCGGCTCGGTCTTCAAGCTCGCCTACTCGCACGCCCGCCAGGAGCTGTACGACGTGGCGGCCGAGGTCCTGGGGGCGTCGTCGCTGTCCCTGGACGAGGAGTGGGTCCAAAGCCGGCTCTCCTCCCTCTCGTACACGATCGCGGCGGGCACCTCGCAGATCCAGCGGAACATCGTCGCCGAGCGGATCCTCGGCCTCCCGAAGGGCCGGTGAGGGGCATGGACTTCCAGCCGACGGAGGACCAGCGGGACCTGCGGGCGGGCGTACGGGGCCTGCTGGAGGGCCGGTACGGGCGGGAGGCGCTGCGCTCAGCGGTGGACGCCGCGGTGGACGCGGGCACGGCCGTGGACCGCGGGCTGTGGCGGGAGCTGGGCGGGGCGGGCTTCTTCGCGCTGCGGTTGCCGGAGTCCGAGGGCGGTGTGGGGCTGGGGCTGCCGGAGGCGGTGATCGTCTTCGAGGAGGCCGGGCGGGCCCTGGTGCCGGGGCCGCTGGTGGCGACGCACCTGGCGGCCGGGGTGGTGCCGGGGGCGGCGGCGGGCACGGCGGTGGTGACCGCCTTCGACCTGGCCGGGGACCTGGTGGCGTACCTGGGGGAGGCGGACGCGGTGCTGGGGGCGGCCGTGCTCCCGGTCGGCGAGCAGGTGCGCGCGGCGGACCCGCTGACGCCTTTGCACCGGGTCGCGCGGCCGGGCGGCGCCGACGCCTGCGCGTGCGTGTCCGCGTACGTGTCGGAGGGGGCGCTGCTGACGGCCGCGCTCCAGGTCGGGAGCGCGCTGCGGACGGTGGAGCTGGCGGTGCGGTACGCGGGGGAGCGCGAGCAGTTCGGGCAGCCGATCGGGGCGTTCCAGGCGGTCAAGCACCTGTGCGCGCAGATGCTGGTGCGGGCGGAGGTGGCCCGTACGGCGGTGTACGCGGCGGCGGTGACCGGCGATCCGGGGGAGGCGGCGGGGGCGAAGCTGCTGGCGGACGAGGCCGCCGTGCGCAATGCGCGGGACTGTCTGCAGGTGCACGGTGGGATGGGCTTCACGTGGGAGGCGGACGTGCACCTGCACCTGAAGCGGGCCTGGGTGCGGGCCGAGCAGTGGCGGACGGCGGCGGAGGCTGAGGAACTGCTGGCGGCGGAGCTGCTGCACTCGGCGGGATAGCACGTGTGACGGGTGGGTCGGGAGAGGGGCGAGGGGTACGGGAGCAACGACGCGGGACGCATGTCTGATTACAGAGAGTTGATATCGGTTTGTGTCCTTCGCCCGCCCCATTACAGCCCGGAGTCGGGGGCCTGCTCCGGTACGCTCCGACGAATGCGAGCGGTTGAGCGGCGTGAGCGTCGCACAGTATGCACCACGCCCACTCCTTCGCGCGTGAATATGCCCGAAGCGCTTGTTGTGGTGACTGTAGGTCAACCATGCTGCTACGCAAGGGGGTCACGGCCGGTGATCCCGTCCTGTCGCGAGGCGAAGTGTCCGCCGGTTCGGATGGTGTGAGCGGTGCAGGTGCTTCAGGTTCAGCTGGAGGTAGGCGCGGACCCGGCCGAGGTCGGCCGGGCGCGCCGGTGGGCGCGGTCCCGGCTGGCGGGGTCCGGCATAGGGGACGACGAGCCGCTCGCCGAGACGCTGGTCCTGCTGATCTCCGAACTGGTCACGAACGCGGTCGTGCACACGGGCTGTCCGGCCGTGCTGCGCATGTTGTTCGGGGGGCCGGGAGTGCGGGTCGAGGTGGCCGACGCCAGCGACCGGGCGCCGGCCCGCCGGCAGGCCTGCGGCGAGGACACGGGCGGGCGCGGCCTGGAGCTGGTGGACGGGCTGGCGGACCGGTGGGGCTGGCAGCGCGAAGGCGCGGGCAAGCGGATCTGGTGCGAGATCGACCGGGCGCGGCAGGCGGAGGCGGACGCCGCTACGGGTGGAGCCTCGGCCGAGGCGGCCTCGTGCCGTCCGTCCGAAGTTCACACTCCGCTGCGGGAACCGCGCGTGTACCTCTAACGAGGTGTTGACGGTTCGTCACCTGTTGATCACCCTGGTGTGGAGCGATTCGACGCGAGGGGACGCCAAGGACACGCCTTGACGAGTGCGGGTCGCGGGGTGGCGGCTGCCGTGCCGTGCTCGGGGCGTGCATGCGCGCCGCCGCCACCCGCAGCACACCGCGGCGCGCTCCGCGGCCCGGAGGTCCGGGCGGCGGAGCGCGGCGGGCGCTGGGGCCGGAGGCCGGGCAGGGGTCAGCCGTCGGTGCAGATCACGTCGTAGGGGCGGCCCACCGAGATGGTCAGACGGATGGGGTCCGTGGTGCCGGAGGGGCACTCTTCCTTCGTCTTGACGAGGCCGAGGACCTTGAGCGCGCCCGAGCCGCCGCAGGGGACCTCCTTGGCCTGGGAGGTCACGCAGTCGCCCTTGACGAGCTGGCCGCCGCCGGCGCCCGCGTCGCCGGGGTGCTCGTTGGAGAGGTTGCGGCCGCAGACGGTGTTGGTGGGGATCCCGCTCGACTTGCCGCCGTTGTAGGAGATGCTCACCTCGATCATCACGTCGGTGCCCGCCGGGCACTGGATGGAGCCCGGCAGGATGCTGGCCTCCTTGATGTCGATGGCCTTGAAGGTGGCCCCGGAGTCGGAGCAGCCCGTCCGCTTGTACGCGTCGGCGCCCTTGGAGGCGTCGGGTCCGCCGCAGTCGCCGACCTTCCACGCACTGGAGGTGTCGGAGGAGGACTCGGGGGAGCCGGGGTCCTTGGCCGTGGGCTTGGCGGACGGCGACGCGGAGGCGGAGGTGGACCCGGACCCGGACGTCTTGCCCTTGTCCTCGCCCAGCACCTTGGAGGCGCCGTAGGCGCCGACGACGACCAGGGCGACGACCAGGAAGGTGACGAACTTGTTGTTCCCGCGCCGCTGCGGGGCTCCCGGGGTGAAGGGCGGCGGTGGCGGGGGCGGGGACGCCTGGTACGGGTTGGACATGCGCTTCTCCAGTGCTGAGGGTGGTGAGGAGCGGGGGGTGACGCGAGAACGGTGACGCGTCATGGACACAACATGGTTCCACCCGGTGCGGGGCCCGGTTCGCCGGGGTGGCCGCGCCTCTCGCCACCTGCGCGGACGCGTCTCAGAGGATGGCCACAGGGGCCACCGGGGTACCGGTGCCGCCCACGAAGGGCTCGGGCATGGCCGACAGGAGGAAGGCGTACCGGTTTTCTTCTGCACAGGCTGTGGACAGTTTTTCGAGGTCCCAGTTCTGGCCCTGGTGCATGCCCATCTCCACCAGGTCGAGGGCGTGGACCGGCAGCCACAGGTTCTCGATCTCCGGCGGGAAGATCTCGAAGGTCAGGGTGTCGTTCGCGACGGCCGCCACGTCCCGCGCGTGGAACCACTCCGGCGTACGGACGGACAGCCCGGGGGAGGGGAAGCCGTAGCCGTGCTTGTCGCCCGCCAGGTAGACCTGGATCTGGCCGGTGCGGACCAGGACGATGTCGCCGGGGCGGACCGCGACCCGGCCGAACTCCTCGGCCTCCGCCAGGTCCGCCGGGGTCACCGCGTGGTCGCCCGGCAGCCGGTCGAGGCCCTTGGCCCGGGCCACGTCGAGGAGCACTCCGCGCGAGACGATGGGGGTGGCCTTGTCGATGCCGCTGAACTCGGCCCGGCCGTGCGCCGTGATGGTGCCGGCGGGGCGCCCGTTGTAGATCCGGCCCGAGTGCGAGACGTGGGTGAGCGCGTCCCAGTGGGTGCCCGCCTGGAGGCCCATGCTGACGGCGTCGTCGCTGCACGCCACCGTGCCCGGACCGAAGAGCTCCTGGTTGATCTGCACCATCGTGTGCAGCGGGTTGATCCGGCCGGGGATCATCCCGACCTGGACCCCGTCCTCCTTCAGGGGCAGCGCCAGGGGGACGCGGCGGCCGCTGCGGATCTCCGCGGCCGCACCCCGTACCACCTCCTCGGTGATCAGGTTCAGCGTGCCGATCTCGTCGTCGGTGCCCCAGCGCCCCCAGTTGTTGACGCGCTTGGCGATGTCGTGGAACTCGGCGGGCAGGGTCATGGGCGTCGACAGCTCCTTGCGTGAATGCGGCAACGAGGGCTTGTGCGCGTGTATCTGACTACCCATAGAATCTAACGGTCCGTCAGAAATCGCGGGAAGGGGCCGGACGTGGGGAACTTCTTGGCAGGCAGGGTCGTCGCCGTCACCGGCGCCGGCCGGGGCATCGGCCGGGCCGTGGCACTCGCCGCGGCCGCCGAGGGCGCCAAGGTCGTCGTCAACGACTACGGCGTCGGCATCGAGGGCGCAGAGCCCACCAGCGAGATCGCCGACGGCGTCGTGAAGGAGATCCAGGCCGCCGGCGGGGAGGCCGTCGCCGTCGCCGACGACATCTCCACCATGGCGGGCGGCCAGCGCATCGTCGACACCGCCCTCGCACAGTACGGACGCATCGACGGGGTCGTCTGCGTGGCCGGCATCCTGCGCGAACGGATGCTCTTCAACATGAGCGAGGAGGAGTGGGACCCGGTGGTCGCCACCCACCTCAAGGGCACCTTCACCGTCTTCCGCGCCGCCTCCGCCGTCATGCGCCGCCAGGGATCGGGCACCCTGATCGGCTTCACCAGCGGCAACCACCAGGGCTCGGTCGCCCAGGCCAACTACAGCGCCGCCAAGGGCGGGATCATCTCCCTCGTCCGCTCCGCCGCGCTCGGCCTCGCCAAGTACGGGGTCACCGCCAACGCCGTCGCACCCGTCGCCCGCACCCGCATGTCCGCGAACGTCCCCATGGAGCTCAAGGAGATCGGCGAGCCCGAGGACGTCGCGGCGCTGGTCACCTACCTGCTCTCCGACAAGGCCGTCGCCGTCGGCGGCGAACGCATCACCGGGCAGGTCTACACGATCGCCGGCCCGAAGATCGCCGTCTGGGCCCAGCCGCGCGAGCTGCGCGCCGGATACGCCGAGGGCTCCTGGACCCCGGAGAAGATCGCCGACTTCCTGCCCGGGACGGTCGGCACCGACCCGATGCCGATGCTGGCGCAGCTGGAGGCCATGGCCAAGGCGGCGGCCGCCAAGGACCGCCCCAACGCCTGACGGGGGGCACGGCATGGATTTCGGCTTCGGGGCCGAGGACGAGGAGCTGCGCGGCCAGGCCCGGGCCTGGCTGGCGGAGCACCTCGTGGGCCCGTACGCGCAACTCCTCGGCCTCGGCGGGCCGGGCAGCGAGCACGAGGGCGCCGGGCCCCGGCGCGACTGGGAGCGGGAGCTGGGGCGCGGCGGCTGGATCGGGCAGGGCTGGGAGGCGCCGGAAGGGGCGTACGGGCAGCGGCGGCTCTCGCTGACCGGGCAGGTGGTGTGGGCCGAGGAGTACGCGGCGCTGCGCGCTCCCGGCCGGGTCGGCCACATCGGGGAGAACCTCCTCGCGCCCACCCTGATCGCCTACGGCAGTCCGGAGCAGCAGCGGCGCTTCCTGCCCGGCATCGCGCGCGGCGAGGAGCTGTGGTGCCAGGGCTACAGCGAGCCGGGCGCCGGCTCCGACCTCGCGGGCATCCGTACCGCGGCCGTGCGCGACGGCGCCGACGGGCTCTTCCGCGTCACCGGGCAGAAGATCTGGACCTCCCTGGCCCGGGAGGCCGACTGGTGCTTCGTCCTGGCCCGTACCGAGCCCGGCTCGAAGCGCCACCGCGGCCTGTCCTTCCTCCTCGTACGGATGGACCAGCCCGGCCGCGTGGAGGTCCGGCCGATCCGCCAGATGTCGGGGACCGCGGAGTTCAACGAAGTGTTCTTCGACGGGGCGGTGGCCGCGGAGGCCGTCGGCGCGGAGGGCGACGGCTGGACCGTGGCCATGGGCCTGCTCGCCCTGGAGCGGGGCGTCTCCACCCTGGTCCAGCAGATCGGCTTCGCGGCCGAGCTGGAACGTGTCCTCGGCCTGTACGCGGCCTCGGGGACGGCCGACCCGGTGGTCCGCGACCGCCTCGTACGGCAGTGGGCCGAGCTGCGCACCATGCGGTGGAACGCGCTGCGGACCCTGGGCACGCAGGGCGATCCGGGCGCGCCGAGCGTGGCCAAGCTGCTGTGGGGCGGCTGGCACCGGCGGCTCGGGGAGCTGGCGGTGGAGGTCCGGGGGGCGGCGGCCGCGGCCGGGCCGGGCACCTGGGCGCCGGAACTCCCCTACGAGCTCGGACTCGACGAGGAGCAGCGCCTGTTCCTGTTCACCCGCGCCGACACGATCTACGGCGGTTCGGACGAGATCCAGCGCAACATCATCGCCGAGCGCGTGCTCGGCCTGCCTAAGGAGTCCAGGTGAGAGGCGTCGTGTTCGACGGCAAGCAGGCCCAGGTGGTCGACGACCTGGAGATCCGGGACCCGGGGCCGGGGGAGGTGCTCGTCGCGATCGGCGCGGCCGGGCTGTGTCACAGCGACCTGTCGGTGATGGACGGGACGATCCCGTTCCCGCCGCCCGTGGTGCTGGGGCACGAGGGCGCGGGGGTCGTGGAGGCGGTCGGCGAGGGCGTCACGCACGTGGCGCCCGGCGACCACGTGTCGCTGTCCACGCTGGCCAACTGCGGGGCGTGCGCGGACTGCGACCGGGGCCGGCCGACGATGTGCCGCAGGGCGATCGGGATGCCCGGGCAGCCGTTCTCGCGGGGCGGCAAGCCGCTCTTCCAGTTCGCCTCCAACTCCGCCTTCGCGGAGAGGACGCTCGTCAAGGCCGTGCAGGCGGTGAAGATCCCGGCCGACATCCCGCTGACGTCGGCGGCGCTCATCGGCTGCGGGGTCCTGACCGGGGTGGGTGCCGTGCTCAACCGGGCCCGCGTCGACCACGGCGAGACGGTGGTCGTCATCGGCACCGGCGGCATCGGGCTCAACGTGCTCCAGGGCGCCCGGATCGCCGGGGCCGCGACGATCGTGGCGGTGGACGCGAACCCGGCGAAGGAGGCGGTGGCCCGGCAGTTCGGGGCCACGCACTTCATCGACGCGTCCGCGGTGGCCGACTCGTCGGCGGCGGTCCGCGAGATCCTGCCGACCGGCGCCGACCACGCCTTCGAGTGCGTGGGCAACGTCGAACTGATCCGCCAGGCCGTCGACCTCCTCGACCGGCACGGCCAGGCGGTGCTGCTCGGCGTGCCGGGCTTCAGGGAGGAGGCGTCCTTCCTCGTCTCGTCCATGTACCTGGACAAGACGATCATGGGCTGCCGGTACGGGTCCTCGCGCCCGCAGCGCGACATCGCCCTCTACGCGGAGCTGTACCGGCAGGGCCGGCTGCTGCTGGACGAGCTGGTGACGGAGGTCTACCCGGTCGAGGACTTCGCCAAGGCCGTCGACGACGCCCACCACGGGCGGGTGGCGCGCGGGGTGCTCACCTTCTGACGGGCGCGGGGGCACGACTGCCGGCCCGCCCCCAGGGGGACGGGCCGGCAGTCGGCTTTCGGCGGCGGGCGTTCGTCAGTCGGCGAGGCGGCCGAAGCGGCCCTTGTGGAAGAGGAGCGGATCGCCCTCTCCGGCCGCGCCCATGGCGACGACCCGGCCCACGACGATGAGGTGGTCCCCGCCCGTGTGGACGGCGTGGATCCGGCAGTCGATCCACGCGGGCACGGCGTCGAGCTGCGGGGACCCGGTGACGGGGGCCGGGGTGTGGGCCACCCCGGCGAACTTGTCCGCGCCGCTGACGGCGAAGGACCGGCACAGCTCGCCCTGTTCGGCTCCCAGGATGTTGACGCAGAACACCCCGGCGCGGGCGATCCGCGGCCAGGTGGTCGAGGTGCGGGCCACCATGAAGGTGACCAGGGGCGGGTCCAGGGACAGCGAGGCGAAGGACTGGCACGCGAACCCGGCCGGGCCGCCCCCGCCGCCGGCCCCGTCCTCGTCCGCGCCGGGCGGGGCGGTGATGACGGTGACCCCGCTGGCGAAGTTCCCCAGCACGGCCCGGAACTCGGCGGGACTGACCGGCGCGCGCTCGTCGTCGCCGACGGCCCGCAGATCGGGACGCGGCAGGGCGTCGACGGACTCGGGTTCCCGCTCCGCCGGGGCGGAGGTGGGGGAGCCGACTGACCTGAGGTATCGGACGACGGTGGCCGCCATCCCTGCATGTCCCATCACACCTCCGATTGAAGCTGACGGTTCGTCAGATGTGAAGGGGCGGAGGCAGGGCGATGCGGGGCGGGGTGGGCCCCTCTGATTGAACACGTTCAAAGAGGGTGTAGGGTCCGGTTCCGAGAGTGCTGAACGCGTTCAAACAAGGGGCGGGTGGGTGCAATGACGCAGATGACGCCTGGGCAGGTGGCGCCGGACCGCGGCTGGTGGGGGTCGGCGCCGGGGGCGGAAGTGGCGGCCGCCGGAATGCTGCTGATCCAGCTCTCGCTGTGGATCGTGACGGGGACACCGGGCGAGGACTACGGCATGGGCTGGGGCATCGGGGCCGTCCTCTTCCTCCCCGTCGTCTTCGTGCTCACTCCCCTCCTGCTGCTGGCCGTGGGCTTCCTCCACGCCGCGGTCTTCACCCGGCCCGCCCTCGCGCTGGCCCGCAGGACCGGCCGGCCGTCGGCCGCAGCGGCCTGGATCCTCGCCTCGTCCGCGGCCTGCGCGCTGCTCTTCTGGTCGCCGAGGACCCCGTACCTCGTCAACTGGGCCGTGATCGCGGGGGTCGCGGTCCCCCCGCTGCTCGTCGCACACCACGCGATCCGCAGGAACAGGCCGGTCAAGGCGGTCGTGACGGTCACGGGCGTCGTCTCGGGCGTGCTCGGGCTGGTCACCCTGGTGGGCGGCTTCGTCGTGTTCGGCGAGGGCGTCCTGGCCGCGCACCGCCCGCCCCGCCTGGAGCGTGCGCAGTACGTCGGCGAGTGGCACGGCGAGGACGGCGGGGTGGTCCGGCTCGGGGAGGGCGGCGAGGTGACGGTCCGGGGCGTACCGGTGGCCCGGGGCTTCGGCCCCAAGGCGGTCTGCGCGGGAACCGGCACCTGGACGTGGCGGGACGCCGACCCCCGGTGGAACCGGCGGGCAGGGGTGGACATGACCGTCCCCGGCTGCGAGGACTGGGACCGCGTCTGGGAGGTGGCCGGGACGGAGGAACACCCCGAACTGTTCCAGTTCTTCGGCGACCCTGACAACGGCGACATGTGGCTCCTGCGCCGCACCGGCGCGGCGGCCGCGACGCACCCGCACGGGTGAAACGGGCCGGGCGGGCGGCTCCGCGGGCCCGGCCGGGACAGGAGGCTCGGCATCGTGGCTGAGACCCGTACCGCCGCCGCACCCCGGAGGGCACATGCTCGGCACCGACTTCCGCACCGGATCACCCAACTGGCTCGACCTCGGCAGCCCCGACACCGGCGGGGCCGCCGCCTTCTACGGGGCCGTCTTCGGCTGGGAGTTCGTGTCCGCCGGACCCGAGGCCGGCGGGTACGGCTTCTTCCGGCAGGACGACAAGACCGTCGCCGCCCTCGGACCGCTCACCGAGGAAGGCGCCCGCTCGGCCTGGATGCACCACTTCATGACCCCCGACATCCAGGCCACCGCCGAAGCCGTCCGGGCCGGCGGCGGGACGGTGCGGATGGAGCCCATGGACGTCATGGGCGAGGGGTGGCTGGCGCAGTTCACCGACCCGCAGGGCGCCGAGTTCGCCTGCTGGCAGCCCGGGAACACCGCCGGGTTCGGGATCGCCTCCGCCGAGAACACGCTGGTGTGGGCGGAACTCCACGTACCCGACCCGGTCGCCGACATCGCCTTCTACGCCGGGCTGTTCGGGTGGCGGCACGCCGAGATGCAGGCGCCCGGGATGACGTACCGGGTCCTGAGCACCGCCGACGGCGACCAGGAGGACGCCTCCTTCGGCGGGGTCGCACCGCTGGGCGAGGGGGCCGGCGGCGGGGACCAGGACGCGCGCTGGGTGCCCTACTTCCACGTGAGCGACGTCGACGCCACCATCGCCAGGGCCAAGGAGAACGGCGGGACCGTCCTCATGCCGGCCGCCGACGTACCGGACGTCGGGCGGCTCGGCTGGCTGGCGGACCCCTTCGGGGCGGTGTTCGCGCTGCTGAAGCCCGACCCGCAGATGTAGGGCCCGGCGCCCGTGCAGGGCCCCGGCGCGGATCAGCGGCCCAGGTACTTGGGCGTGCGGCGCTCCACGAAGCTCGCCACGCCCTCGTTCGCGTCGGCCGTGGCCATGTTGATCTCCTGAGCGGTGGCCTCGGCGGCCAGCGCGGCCGCCCGGTCGCCGTCCAGGGAGGCGTTGACCAGCTGCTTGGTCATGGCGAGGGCCCGGGTCGGGCCCTGGGCGAGCCGCTCGGCCCACTCCCGGGCGGCCGCCTGGAGCTCCTCGGCCGGAACCACCCTGTTGACCAGGCCGAGCCGCTCGGCCTCGGCCGCCGGGACGGCGTCTCCGAAGAACATCAGCTCCTTCGCCTTCTGCGGTCCGACCAGGCGGGGCAGCAGGTACGCGCCGCCGCCGTCCGGGACCAGCCCGCGGCGCACGAACACCTCGATGAAGCGGGCCCCTTCGGCGGCGATGACGAGGTCGCAGGCGAGGGCGAGGTGCGAACCGATGCCGGCGGCCGTGCCGTTGACGGCGGCGATGACCGGCTTCTCGCAGTCGAGCACCGCCGTGATCAGGCGCTGCGCGCCGAGCCGGATCATGCGGGCCACGTCCCCGGCGACGCGGTCGCCGCCGGTGGCGGGGGCGCCGCGCAGATCGGCGCCCGCGCAGAAACCCTTGCCGGTGGCGGTGAGGACGACCGCCCGGACGGCGGGATCGGCGGAGGCCTCGGCGAGCAGCGCGATGACGCGCTCGCGCTGGGCCCAGGTGACGGCGTTCATCGCCTCGGGGCGGTTGAGCGTGATCCACGAGACGTTGCTCTCGGTGCGGTGGAGGACGTCGTCCTCGGGGGCGCTGTTCATGCGCGAAACTCCCGTTCGAAGCGGTCTGGTGCGGTGGGTGCGGCGCCCTTGCGGGGGCGCTGCCCCCGGGCCCCCGCTCCTGAGCCCGGCAGCGGTGGCCGGGCGGCGAGCGCAACGTCAGCGGCAGATGGCGAGGGCGTCCAGGGCGACCGCGCCCTGGCCGCGGGGGAGGACCATGAGGGGGTTGATGTCCAGCTCGGAGAGTTGGTCGCCGAGCTCCAGGGCCATCCGCTGGATCCGCAGGACGACCTCCACCAGCGCGTCCACGTCGGCCGGGGGCGCTCCCCGTACGCCTTCCAGGAGGGCGTGGCCGCGCAGCTCCGTGAGCATCGCCCGTGCCTGGTCCTCGCCGAACGGCGGGACGCGGACCGCCGCGTCGTGCAGGACCTCGACGAGGACGCCGCCCAGCCCGACGGTGACGGTCGGGCCGAAGAGGTCGTCCTGGGTGACCCCGACGACCATCTCCACGCCCCGTTCGACCATCTGGCAGACCAGGATCCCGTCGAGCGGGACGTTCTCGTAGCGGGCGATGTCGGTCAGCTCCCGGTACGCGTCGCGGATCTGGCTCGCGGAGGTCAGGCCGATCTTCACCAGGCCGAGTTCGGTCTTGTGGCCGAGCTGCGGGCCGGAGGCCTTCATCACCACCGGGTAGCCGACCAGGCCGGCGGCGCGCACGGCCGCCGCCGCGCTCGTCACCAGCTGCTCGCGGGGCACGCGTATCCCGTAGGCGCGCAGGAGCTGCTTCGCGGCGTGCTCGCTGAGCTGCTGTCCCGGCCGCATGAGGGCCTGCGCCTTGCGGTACGAGGGCGACGGCGTGCGCGGTGCGTCCTCGAAGGGGGAGCGGTAGCGGGCGGTGAAGCGGTGGTGGCCGAGGTAGGCGCGGACGGCGGTGATGCAGTTGCCGAAGGTGCGGAAGGTGGCCACGCGGGAGGAGCCGAGGAGGGTGGTGCGGTAGGCGTCCTCGGTGCCGACCGGGGAGCCCCAGATCACGCAGATCAGCTTGTCGGTCTGCTCGGCGGCATCCACCAGGTCCTGCGCGAGCTTGTCGCTCATCGGGGGGAAGGGGCCGGTGATCGGACAGATCAGGACGCCCACCGAGGGGTCGGCGAGGATCGCGTCGATGATCTTCCGGCCGCGCCAGTCGCCGACGGGGTGGCCGCCGTTGTCGACGGGGTTGGCGACGTTCAGGTACGGCGGGATCCACTGGTGGAGTTCGTCCTGCTTGGCCTGCGAGAGGGTGGGCAGGGTCAGGCCCGCCTCGGTGGCCAGGTCGGAGAAGTGGGCCCCGGTGCCGCCGGAGATGGAGTACACGACGACGCCGTCGGCCTCGGGCCTGCGGGCCCGGGCGAGGAGGGCGGCCGTGTCCTGGAGCTCGTCCAGGCCGTCGACGCGGATCACGCCGAACTGGCGCATGGCGGCGTCCACGACGGTGTCGGCGCCGGTCAGCTTCCCGGTGTGGGAGGCGGCCATGCGGGCGCCGGCCTCGGTGCGGCCGACCTTGACGGCGACGACGGGGACGCCGTTGCGGGCGGCCCGGTCGGCGGCCAGGAGGAAGGACCGGCCGTCCTTGAGGCCCTCGACGTAGCAGGCGATGGCGCCCACCTCGGGCTGCTCGGCGAAGTAGGAGATGAAGTCGGAGGTCTCCAGATCGGCCTCGTTGCCGGTGGGTGCCCAGTGGGAGAGGCGGATGCCCAGTTCCTGGAGGGTGTAGACGGGCCGGCCCTGGTGGCCGGACTGCGTGATCAGGGCGATCGCCGGGCCGTCGAGGTCGTCGCGGAACTCCTCGAAGGCGTTGAGGTTGGTGTTGGGGCCCAGCAGGCGCAGCCCGGAGCGCCGGACCGCGGCGGCGAGGCGTTCCTGGGCGGCGGCTCCGGCGCCGCCGGTCTCCGCGAAGCCGGAGGCGAAGGCGACGGCGAACTTCACTTTGGTGTCGGCGAGTTCCTCGATGACGGGCAGCGGGTCGGAGACCAGCAGGACGGCGAGGTCCACCTGTTCGGGCAGGTCGGCGACGGAGGCGTGGCAGGCCAGCCCGAAGACGGTGGGGCGGGTGGGGTGCACGGGATGGATCCGGGCGCCGACGCGGTCCGCCCAGGCGATCAGCTGGCGGGTGATGCCGGTGTTGGGTCTGCCCTCGGCGTCGGAGGCGCCGATGACGGCCACGGACTCGGGCCGGAAGAACCGGTCCAGGTCGGGTACGTCGGCGTGCAGCGGCCGTCCGCTGACGTCCACGGGGATCGCGTCGTCGGAGGAGGGCGCCGCCGACGAATGGACGGCCGTCCTGGGGGTCTCCCCGCAGGCCTCGACCCGTGCGCGGAAGTCGGTGGTGAGGGTGCCGTGAGTAGATCCAAGCATCGTTCCGCCCGCTCCTGCTCGATGAACCTCGATGGAACTCGATAACTGACGTGTAGTCAGATTACTGAACTGACGTGCCGTCAGGAACAGGGCTGCGCAGGAAAGCTGGTGGAGGTGGTGTGGTGAACGGTGACAGATTCCCGCGGAGCGGGTCCAGAGTGCACTTCCGGCCGAGATCACCCGCCCGCGGTCCGGGTCGGCGCGCCCGCCGCCCGCGGCCCTGGATGTTCTCCCGCGGCGGTGTGATCATCTACTGCATGACTGCTGTCCGAAAGGCCCATGCCGCGTAGGCGACCGGGCGCACTGCGCGCCGAACTGGCCCTGCCCCAAGCGATGTACACGGGTGCCGGCCACTGTGGGGGCTTCCAGCCGCCCAGGCCGTGGCCCACCCGGATCGACCGGCTCTCCTCCCGGACGGTCGCCGCGATCCACCGCGAGGAGTGCCGGCGCCCGTACGACGAAGGGCTCTGGCCCGGGGCGACCGCGACGGCCCTCGCGACCTGTCGCTCCTTCCTCACCCTTCCGGGCCGCTGGCTGTACCTGCGGCGCGACTACTGCGGCTGCGAGCAGTGCGACCTCCGCAACGACATCGCCGTGGCCCGGGATCTCCTCGAACTGGTCGTCCACAGGCTGCCGCCCTGGCCGCGCCGGGAACTGGAGGCCCTGTTGGCCGGACTGGACGAGGAGCTGTGGCGCCGGACCGTGCCCGACCCGTTCGCCCACCGGCAGCCGCACCGCAGGGGAGCCTGGTGGCGCCGGCGCCTCTACGACCTGGACCACCTGCTGTGACGCGCCGGCGGGCGCCGACAGGCGTCGGCAGTACCCCTCCGCAGGCGGTGCGGGCGGCGGCTCAGCTGCCGGACGTCCGCCGGGCCACCGCCTTGGCGATCTTCTCCGCGTCCCGGGCCATCTCCCGGAACATCCCGCTGATGGGGTTGGAGAAGCCGGTGAAGTACAGGCCGTCGGCCCCCGCGGCGGTGCGGGCGCCGTGCGTACGGGGCCGGCCGCGCTCGTCCAGTACGCCGAGGTGGCCGACCAGCCCCTCCAGCCGGCGGTGGTAGCCGGTGGCCGCGACCACCGCGTCCGGGGTGATCCGCGAGCCGTCCGCGAGGACCACGTCAGGCCCGTCGAAGGACTCCACGGCGGCCACCGGCTCCACCTTGCCGGAGCGCACCGCGTCGATCAGGCCCACGTCCTGGACCGGGATCGCCCCCTCCTTGACCCGGCTGTACAGGCCGGTGGCGGGGCGCGGGAGCCCGTACGCCGACAGGTCCGGGACGGAGGCCCGGGCCACGAGCGCGCCCAGCCGGTCCACGAGCCGCACCGGCAGCCGCCGGACGAGGATCCCGCTGCGCTGGGCCGGCCAGCCGGCCGTCGAGCGGCGCATGACGTGCGGGGCGGTGCGCACGGCGAGCCGCACCCGGGCCGCGCCGCCCTCGGCGAGGTCGACGGCTATCTCGGCGCCGGTGTTGCCGACACCGACGACGAGGACGTCCTGGCCCGCGTACGGCTGGGGGTTGCGGTAGTCGGCGGCGTGCAGCAGCCCGCCGCCGTACGACTCCCGGCCCGGCCAGTCGGGCAGCCTGGGCGTGTGGTTGAAGCCGGTGGCGACGACGACGGCCGCTGCGGTCAGCACCCGCCCGCCGCTGGCGTGCAGGGTCCAGCCGCCCTCCTCGCCGGGGTCGGGCTCGATCCGGGTCACCTCGACGCCGGTGACGAGCTCCAGCTCGTGGAACTCGGCGTACTTCTCCAGGTAGCGCACGACGTTGTCGCGGGAGACCCAGCGTCCGAACCGGCGCGGCATCGCCAGGCCCGGGAGGGCGGACAGCCGGCGCGTGGTGTGCAGGTGCAGCCGGTCGTAGTGGCGCCGCCAGGACGCGCCGATGGTGTCGGACTTCTCGACGACCACGGCGCGGATCCCGCGTGCGCGCAGCGCGGCGGCCGCGGCGAGGCCGCCGGGGCCGGCCCCGATGACGTACACGGGGCGGGGCTGGGTGGTCATGTCGACTGCTGGTGCGGGGACTGCGGGCATGAGGTGTGATCGTATCGCCACGCTGGGTTGATGGGTCTCGGACAAGGAGGGAATCGATTGCGGATCGGTCACGGGCGGAGTGCCGGGCTCCGAGCGGATTTCCGTCACGCCCGGTCCCCGCGGCCGGTCCGTCCCGGCCGGGGCCTTGCGAGATCGGCCCGCATCCGCTGAACTGACGTACCGTCAGATCAATGGTGAGAGGGATGGGGGCTGCCGATGCAGACCATCTGGCTCAGTGGGGCCGAATGGCTCGCCGTGCTCCGGATAGGCCTCGGCCTGTGGTGGCTGGAGAGCTGGCGGCACAAGGACAAGAAGGGCTGGTTCGAACGCGGCACCGGCATCGCGTGGGCCGCCGACGTCGCGAACAAGCACCGCTGGACCTTCGTCAAGGGCGGCTTCCAGCTGGTCGTCGCACCCCGGCCGAAGGTGATGGCGTACATCGTCGTCTACGCGGAACTCGCCCTCGGGCTGGGCCTGGTGTTCGGCTTCCTGACCCCGGTCGCCCTGATCGGCGGACTCCTGCTGAACCTCCTCTACCTCGTGCTGATGATCCACGACTGGGCCGAGCAGGGGCAGAACGCGATGATGGCGCTCATCTCGTTCGTCGCGCTCCTCGCCATGTCCTGGCAGACCTGGTCCCTCGACGCGGCGATCGGACTGTTCCTGTGAGCGGCACGGGCGGCACCGGCGGTACCGGCGGCGGTACCGGCGGCGGTACCGGCGGTGTCACCGTGCGCCACGACCTCCCCGAGGCGGACGACTTCACCCGCCCCTACTGGGACGCGGCGGCGCAGGGCCGGCTCCTGCTGCGGCGGTGCGGCGACTGCGGGCGGGCACACCACTACCCGCGCGAGTTCTGCCCCCACTGCTGGGCCGGCGAGGACCGGGTGGCCTGGGAGACCGCGAGCGGCCGCGCCACCCTCTACACGTGGTCGGTGATCCACCGCAACGACCTCCCGCCGTTCGGCACGCGCGTCCCCTACGCGGCGGCCGTCGTCGACCTGGCCGAAGGCCCGCGGATGATGACCGAGGTGGTCGACTGCGAGGCCGCCGGCCTGCGCATCGGCATGCCCCTGACGGTCACCTTCCGCGAGGCGGCGGACGGGGTGTGGGTGGCGGTCTTCCGGCCCGCTCAGGGCCAGAGCAGCTCGCGCACCCAGGAGCCGCCGGCGGAGCGCCGGTAGCGCAGACGGGTGTGCCTGCGGGAGGCGTCCCCCTGGAAGAACTCCACCTCGGCGGGGGCCAGTACGTACCGCGTCCAGGTCGGGGCCGGCGCGTTCGGCTCCGCCCCGGCCCGCTCCCAGGCGGCCTCCGAAGCCCGCGCCAGTTCCTCCGCAGAGCCCAGCACCTCGCTCTGCCGGCCCGTGAGCGCGGCCGCGAGCGCACCGCGCGAACGGACCGCCAGGTCCGCCCGGCTCTCCTCCGGGCCGCACGCGGTGACCTCGCCCCGGATCCGGACCTGCCGGCCGACCGACGGCCAGTAGAACCCGAGCGCGGCCTCCGGCCGCGCCGCCAGCTGCGCGCCCTTGGCGCTCGTGGCGTGCGAGGCGAAGTGCCAGCCCCGCGCGTCGACGTCGTGCAGCATCAGCGTCCGTACGTCGGGCCGCCCCTCGCCGTCCACCGTGGCCAGGCTCATCGTGTGCGGCTCCGGCTGCCCGGCCCGGGCGGCGTGCACGAACCACTCCCGGAACAGCGCCACCGGCTCGCCGGGCGCCGCCCCGGTGTCGAACCCTGGGAGAGGGGAGTCCCACACGCGCAGGGCGTGCAGGACCGCACGGAACTCCTCACCGCCGACCCCGCCACCGGTCTTGCCGCCGGCTGCGCCGGTTCCGTCACCGGCCTCGTCGCTGATCCCGCTGCTGATCTCGCTGCTCATGGCGCCCAGGCTAAGCGCGGCCGGGCCTCGGAGCGGCGGGGTCGGAGGGTCCGGCCGGAGTGCGCGGTAGGGGTTGCCGGCCAACACGTGGTTGGTGTGGCGCAGATCACGCGGGACCGGCCGCTCAGTTTCCGTTCCGCCGACGGTCATACCTACGACGACACCGCAACGAAGGAGACTCCCGTGGCAGACGCCGTGAAGGGCCCCGCCAGCTACTTCCCGTCGATCGAGAAGAAGTACGGCCGACCGATCGCCGAATGGAAGGACCTCATCAGGTCCTCGCCGCTGACCAAGCACATGGAGCTCGTCGCCTGGCTCAAGACGGAACACGGCCTGGGTCACGGCCACGCCAACGCCCTGGTGGCGGACACGCTGGCGGAGGGGAAATAGGGGAGGGGAAAGAGGGGAGGGGGAAGAGGGGAGGGGAAATAGGGGCGGCGGCTGACGTCGGGCGGGGTGGGAGGCGCGGGGTGGTGTGGGGCGGTGTTTCGGCGGGGCGGGATCAGGGATGTGCTGGGGGTTTCCCGTCAGTCCCATCGTCTCTCCGGTTCGTGCCGGCCCGTCAAGGGCGCTCCCTTCGGTCGCGTCGCTGCGCGATGGCCTTCGGCCACCCTTGACCGCCCGTCCCGCCCCGGAAATCCGAAAGACTGCCGGGAAGCCCCCAAAGGGACGGGCCGGGGGGAGAGAAGACACACTCGGGGCGGTGCCCTGCCCGGGCGGAGCCCGGTGCGCCCCAAATCGCTACGCGCTCCTGTCGTTTAAGCGTCTGCGAGCCGCCAGGGGCTGGACATAAGCCGCCTCAAATCGCTACGCGCTCCTGTCGTGAAGCGTCTGCGAGCCTCTTGGGCTGGACATACGCCGCCATCGATCGCTACGCGCTTCTCCGAGACCGCGTCCGGCCCTTGTTGGGGGCTGGGAGGGGCGGTTTTGGGGGCGGGAGGTCCATCCATCGGCTGAGCCGATGCCAACCCCCATCAAGGGCGAGGTGAGGTCGCAGCCGCGCGCACAAAAAGGGGTAATTGGGGTAATCTGTCGGCTCTTTGGGGCGCGCGCTCACCCAGGCATGGATTGGCATCGCCTCAGCCGTCCTCTGACGCATTGCCGCCCCAGGCAGGGGTCAGATCATCTGGTCATGTCGGTCGATGTAGCGGCGAAACCCTTCCGCTCGGGTCTGGAAGCCGCACGACTCGTAGAAGCTGTGGACGTATTCGTCGTCGGCTGCCAGGAGCTGCACCTTGTAGCAACCGGCCGACGCACCCAGCTGAACGACGGCCTTCATCAGCTCGCGCCCGACGCCTCGCCGCTGGAATGCCTCGGCGACCACGACGTTCTCCACGAAGAGGATGGCCCGACCGCCACGGGTGAGGTTCGACAGAACCAGGCAGTCTGCGGTGCCGACCACGACGCCTTCGGCATCCGCCACCAGCACGGTCCGCCCCAGCTGACTGGAGATGGTCGCCCATACGGCATCGGCCTTTTCCCGAGGCAGTGGTGCGTCGTCAGGATTCAGCTCGCCGTAGAGAGTCAGCAGGGATGGTAGATCCGCCCCGACAGCCGACCGCACGGTGATCTTCATGCGCCAAGCTTAGACGGACCAAGACGTCCCAGGTCAGAACGCTGATGGCCAGCCCCAGACCGTCTGCGGACGCGTGATCGAGAAGCGCGTAGCGATCGATGGCGGCCTATGTCCAGCCACAGAGGCTGGCAGACGCCGAGCCGTGAGGAGCGCGTAGCGATTAGACGCGCTTCCCCGACCGCCCCGCGCATCGCTGATGTGGCCGTCCCTGAAAAGAAAGGCCCGACCCGTTCCTTTGGGGGGTTCCCGGCTGTCCTCGTATTTCCGGGGCGGGACGGGCGGTCAAGGGTGGCCGTAGGCCATCGCGAAGCGACGCGACGAAGGAGCGCCCTTGAGGGACCGGCACGAACCGGAGAGACGATGGGACTGACGGGAAACCCCCAAGACAGCTCTGATGCCGCCCCGCCGAAACCCTGCTCCCCGGAGCCACCCCCACCCTCCCCCCGCCCTTCCCTCCTCCCTCCCCTATCCCCGCCCCAGGAGGACCGTGCCCGAGGAGCAGAACCAGCCGCCTGTGCCAGAGGTGAGGGCTACCTCGGGGAGGTGGCCGCCGGGTTTGGTGACCTGGCCTCCCCCTGCCTCGCCGCGGAGTTGGCGGACTGCCTCGACCAGGAGGAACAGCCCGCGCATGCCGGGGTGGCAGGCCGACAGGCCGCCTCCGTCCGTGTTGACCGGTAGCTCCCCGTCGCGCAGCAGGCGGCCCTTCTCCACGAAGGCCCCGCCCTCGCCCTTCGCGCAGAAGCCGAGGTCCTCCAGGGTCACCAGCGTCATGTAGGTGAAGGCGTCGTAGATCTCCGCGAGGTCCACGTCCGCGGGGGTGAGACCCGCCTGCTCGAAGGCGATGCGGCCCGAGACGGCGGCGGGGGACACGGTGAAGTCCTCCCACTCCGACATGGTCGTGTGGGAGACGGAGGTGCCCGCCCCCAGGATCCACACCGGGGCCTTCGCGGTGTCGGGTACGTAGTCCTCCGCGGCCAGGAGCACCGCGCAGCCGCCGTCCGAGCGGATGCAGCAGTGCAGCTTCGTGAAGGGGTCGGCGATCATCTCGCCGGAAAGGACGTCCTCGACGGTGATCGGGTCGCGGAACATCGCGTCGGGGTTGGTCGCCGCGTTCGCCCGGGCCTGTACGGCGACGGAGGCGAGCTGCTCCAGGGTCGTTCCGTACTGGTGCATGTGGCGGCGGGCGGCCATGGCGTACTTGGAGATCAGCGTGTGGCCGTACGGGACCTCGAACTGCAGCGGTCCCCGCGCCCCGAAGGAGAGGTTCGACGTGCGGCGCCGGGCCTTGATGTCGGCGCGGGCCGTGGAGCCGTAGACCAGCAGGACGGCGTTGGCGTGTCCGGCGGCGATCGCGTCCGCCGCGTGCGCGGCCATCACCTCCCAGGTCGAGCCGCCCACGGAGGTGGAGTCGACCCAGGTGGGGCGCAGGCCGAGGTACTCGGCCACCTCGGCCGGGGCGAGAGTGCCGAGGCCGGCCGAGGCGAAGCCGTCGATGACGGAGCGGTCGAGGCCGGAGTCGGCCAGGGCTCGGCGGGCGGCCTGCGCGTGCAGGGCGTACGGGGTGGGGCCGTCCACCCGGCCGCAGTCGGAGAGGGCGACGCCGACCACCGCGACCCGCCGGCGGGGGCGGGGGGTGGTTCCAGGTGTGAGTCCAGGCATGCGAGGACGGTACATCTGACGTATCGTCAGATGCCAGACCCCCGGTCCGGACCCCGTGCCGGCCCGGACCCCGCGCACCCCGCCCCGCCCCCAACCCGCCCCCGTCGGCCCCTGTGCATCTGTCGCCCGTCGCCCTAACATGACGCCCCGTCAGAAACGCCCCCGGCTGCCGCTGGGAGGTGCCCCCGGGAGGAGCCCGACGATGGATGCCGCCTTCACCGCGGAGCAGGACGAGATACGGCGCACCCTGCGCGAGATCCTGGGCAAGCGCTGCGGCCCCGACGAGGTCAAGGCGGCGGTCCGCACCGCCGACGGGTACGACCGCGAGCTGTGGCAGCAGCTCTCCCGGCAGCTCGGGCTGCCGGGGATCGCCGTCGCCGAGGAGTACGGCGGGGTCGGCTGCGGCCCGGCCGACCTGGCGCTGGCCTGCGAGGAGACCGGGCGGGCGCTGCTGCCCTCGCCCCTGCTGGCCACCGCCGCGCTGTGCGTGCCCCTGATCACCGCCCTCGGCACCGACGCCCAGCGCTCCGCGCTGCTCCCGTCGCTGGCCTCGGGCGGGTCGACCGCCGCCCTCGCCGTCCCCGGTCCGGCGCTGGCCACCGCCCTGGCGCTGACCGGCGAAGACCCCGCAGGCCAGTGGTCCGGCGGCGGCCGGGCCGGCGGGATCCAGGCCCGCGCCGATGCCGCCGGCGAGGGCTGGCGGCTGTACGGGGAGGCCGCCCAGGTGCTCGACGGCCACAGCGCCCCGCTGCTGCTGGTCGCCGCGCACGCCGGCGGCTTCGCGCGCAGCCGTACGCTGCTGTTCCTCGTACGGGAGGGCGCGCCCGGCCTCGTACGGTCCCGGCAGACCGTGCTCGACGAGACCCGCCCGCAGGCCCGGATCCAACTGCGCGACGTGCCTGCCGAGTTGCTCGGCGCTCCGGACGGGGAGGGTCGGGAGGCCGACGTGCTCGGGGCCCTCGCCGCCACCGGGCGCACCGCCTCCGCCGTGCTCGCCGCCGAGGCGGTCGGGGCGGCCGGCCGGGCGCTCGCGCGCACCGCGGAGTACGTGTGCCGGCGTGAGCAGTTCGGTCGGGCGATCGGCTCCTTCCAGGCGGTCAAGCACCGGCTCGCCGACCTGTACGTGCAGGTGCAGGCGGCCCGCTCGGCGGCCTACTACGCCGCCTGGGACCCGGACCAGGGCGGCCTCGCGCTCGCCCAGGCCCTGGAGGCGCTGCGGATGACGGCGGGGGAGGCGATCCAGCTGCACGGCGGCATCGGCTTCACCTGGGAGCACGACGCGCACCTGTACTTCAAGCGGGCGGCCTCCGACGAGCTGCTGTTCGGGCCGGTGCACCGGCTGCGGGCGCACGCCGCGGACCGCGCGGGCCTGTTCGGGCCGGCACCGGCCGCCGCCACGCATGCACCCGCACCCGCACACGGACCCGTATCCACCGTCGCGGCGGTCGCCGCGTCCTCGCCCGCACAAGAGAAGGTGGCCGTCTGATGGCTCGCGTGGCTCCCGGCGTCAAGCTGATGCAGAAGGTCTCCTCGACCATGCTGTTCGCCAAGATCGCACCGCACTTCATCCCCGCCATGGACAAGGCGGTGCACAAGCTCACCCGCGGCAAGGTCATCCTGAGCGCGCAGATGCTGCCGGGCGTGATCCTCACCGCCAAGGGCGCCCGGACCGGCGAACCGCGCACCACGCCGCTGGCGTGCATGCCGGAGGACGGCGGGACGAGCTGGATCCTGATCGGGTCCAACTTCGGCCGCCCCGGGCACCCGGCATGGACCGGGAACCTCCTCAAGCACCCGGACGCGGACGTGAGTTGGCAAGGCAAGGACATAGCCGTACGGGCCCGGCTGCTGGCGGGTGAGGAGCGCGCGGCGGCGTGGCAGGCGGTGTTGGGGTTCTGGCCGCCGTACGCGACGTACCAGGCGCGCATCGAGCGTGAGATCCGGCTGTTCCGCCTGGAGCGTCGCTGATCCCGGGCGGACCGTGGCGTGGCGCCGGCGCGGAGCCGGCCGGGGCGGCGGACCCGGAGCGGGTCCGCCGTTACTTGGTCGGCTTCTTGCCCGTGATGCCGAGGTGGACGAGCAGGGCCAGGTTCGGCTTGAGCTCGGCCTGCTTGACGCCCCAGGTCTGGAAGCCCTTCTGGTGCGAGGCGACCGCGGCCAGCATCGCGACCAGGGAGCCGGCCATCGCGGCGGGGCTGACGTCCTTGTCGACCTTGCCCTTGGCCTGGAGCTCCTTCACCGATTCCGTGAGGGAGTTGGTGACCGAGTTCAGGATCTTCATGCGGATCTTGTAGAACCGCTTGTCGCCCTCGGCCGCGCCGAGATCGACCACGCGCAGGATGGCGTCGTTGCGACGCCAGAACTCCAGGAAGCCGTCGACGAGTTCCTCGGCGGCTGACCACCCGGACTTGCCGACCCAGGTCCGGCCTTCGACGAGCGACGTCAACTGCGCGCCCTCGGTGGCCATTTGCTCGGCGATCTCCAGGACGGCGCCCTCGACGTCCGGGAAGTACTGGTAGAAGGTCGCGGGGGAGGTACCGGCCTTGCGCGCGACGTCGATCACCTTGACGTCGCGGTACGGCGAGGAGCTGAGCATCTCGCTGAGGCAGTCGAGCAGCTTCTGCCGCGTCGCCTGGCCGCGCCGGCCGGCGACACGCCCGTCGACGGTGCGTACTTGTCCTGTCATGCCGTCAGCTTACCGAGGGGTGATCGGCGCGCTATTCGGCCGCCTGCAAATGGGGTTACGGGGTCCCTGGCCTGGGCGGGAGGCCGTCCCGGGCGGCCGCGGAGGGGATTTCCGGCCGGATGCGCCCCGTCGCCGCCCCGTCGTCAGGGTCCGGGCGTGTCGCCCCGTTCCGCGAGCTTTCCCCCGAATAGTCTTATCAACAGGCTGTGGACAAGTTTTCGGGCGGATCATGGCTGGGAGAGGTGGGAGGGTACACACCCCCGCAGAACGGAAGGAACCGGGCCCATGGCCGCATTCGTGGAAGGCGCACCCTGCTGGGTGGACGCCTCGCTTCCGGACGTCGAGGCGGGCAAGCGGTTCTACGGCGAGCTCTTCGGGTGGACCTTCGCGGACAGCGCGGGCGCCGAGTACGGCCACTACACGCAGGCCTACAGCCGGGGTCGCAACGTCGCCGCCCTCGCCCCCAAGCCCGACGGCCGGATGCCCACGGTCTGGGGCGTCTACCTCTACACCAACGACGCCTACGCCTGCGCCCAGCGCATCCGCGCCGCAGGCGGCCAGATGGTGATGGACCCGATGCCGGTCGGCCCGTACGGCACGGCCGCGATGGCCGCCGACCCCGGCGGGGCCGTCTTCGGGCTGTGGCAGCCCGGCACCCACCACGGCTTCGAGGCCCAGCAGGAGCCCTTCACGTACTGCTGGAGCGAGGTCTACACACGGGCCCGCGACGCCGTGGACGTCTTCTACGCGAAGGTCTTCGGCTACGTCCCGCAGGACCAGGACGACGCCGGCGTCGAGTACCGCATCTGGTCCCCGCCCGGCAAGGCGCCCGGCACGGACACCGCCGTCCTGGGGCGCAGCCTGATCACCGACGCCTTCCCGGAGATCATGCCGGCGCACTTCCTCGTCTACTTCGCCGTCCCGGACTGCGACCGGTCGGTGGCGACGGCGAAGCGGCTCGGCGGGCGGGTCACCGCGGACCCCTTCGACACCCCCTACGGGCGGATCGCGGTCGTCGCGGACAATCAGGGGGCGGTCTTCGGGCTCCTCTCGGAACCCCGCGCCGGGGCGGACGCGTAGGCGCCGTGGACGGATCGCCGGGCAGATCACACCGCGCTGCTCGCCGTGCCGGGGCCGGACCCGGCCCGGGCCTGACAGAATCGGGGTTGCGCGACCCGGGCTGCGCCCCGGAATGAGACGCTGCACGGGGCATGGCCCCGTGCCGGTGGGAGCGGGCCCGGTGGGTGGCCCGTACGGGGAGGTGTGGAGGCGAGTGGTGGAGCAGCTGACGCAGCACGACCCGAGACGGATCGGCCCCTTCGAGGTGCTGGGACGGCTCGGCGCCGGCGGCATGGGGCTGGTCTATCTCGCGCGGTCCGCTTCCGGACGGCGGGTCGCGATCAAGACGGTGCGCACCGAGCTCGCCGAGGACCAGCTCTTCCGCGTCCGCTTCACCCGCGAGGTGGAGGCGGCGCGTGCCGTGTCCGGCTTCTACACCGCGGCCGTGGTCGATGCCGACCCGCGGGCCGCCGTGCCGTGGCTGGCCACCGCGTACGTGCCGGCGCCCTCCCTGGAGGAGATCGTCAACGAGTGCGGGCCCATGCCCGCCCAGGCCGTACGGTGGCTCGCCGCCGGCATCGCCGAGGCGCTGCAGTCCATCCACGGCGCCGGGCTGGTGCACCGCGACCTGAAGCCGTCGAACGTGCTCGTGGTCGAGGACGGCCCGCGCGTGATCGACTTCGGTATCGCGAGCGGTGTCTCGAACACCCGCCTGACCATGACGAACGTCGCCGTCGGCACCCCCGCCTACATGTCGCCCGAGCAGGCGAAGGACTCGCGCAGCGTCAAGGGCGCCAGCGATGTCTTCTCGCTCGGCTCCACGCTGGTCTTCGCCGCGACCGGGCACCCGCCGTACCACGGGGCGAACCCGGTCGAGACGGTCTTCATGCTGCTGCGCGAGGGGCCGAACCTGGAGGGGCTCCCGGAGGAGCTGCGGCCGCTGATCGAGTCCTGTATGCAGATGGACGCCTCGCTGCGGCCCACCCCGGCCGACCTGCAGGCGCAGCTGGCCCCGCACCTCTTCGACGGCGGCGACGACAGCGGCACCGCCTCGGCGTGGCTGCCGGCGCGGGCCGTCGCGATGATCGAGGCCCGGCGCGCGGGGAACCGTACGCCCGCCGCGGCCGTGCCCGCGCCCGGCCGCGACGCCCGTGGCGGCGGCGCCGGGGCCCGCGGTCCGGTCTCCGAGCAGGCCACGCACCGCCGCCCGCGGGGAGCCGAGGGCTGGGTGGACCCGCGCACCGGCCAGGCCGTGCCGCAGCGCCCGCACCACCCGCCGCGGTCCCCGGTGCCCTCGGGCGAGCCTGTGCGCCTGGGCGGCTCGCCGGTGCCGATCGGGCCCGGCCCGTTCGCGACGGCCTCGGCGTCGGCGGCGCACACCCCCGCCGTGGACTCGGCGACCGGCTGGGTGCGCCCGCCCGACGGGTCCGCACCGGCGCATGCCACCGGGCCGCTCTCCCCGTCCGTTCCGGGCCCCGGCGCGGCCCCGGACAGCGGCCGCTGGCGTCCGTGGCGCTTCCGCATGTCGAACGAGGTCTGGGGGACCCCGGCCGTCGCGGGCAACCTGCTGTACGTGACCTCCTTCGAGGTCCACGCCCTGGACGTGGCCAGCGGCCGCCGCCAGTTCAAGACCCGCGACGTCGCCTGGTCCATGGCGGTCGCCGACGGCCGGATCCACGCCTCCGACGGGCCCTCCCTCTACGCGCTCGACGCCTCCGACGGCTCCGAGAGGTGGCGGCTGTCCACCGACGCCTGGGTGTACGGGCTGCGCGCCGAGCGCGGCACGGTCGTCACCGCCACGCGCGGCGGCGGCGTACAGGCCTGGGAGGCGTCCAGCGGCCAGAAGCTGTGGGAGCTGACGGGCGCGCAGAGCGACTTCGAGACCCCGGAGGCGGCCCCCGTCCTCCACGAGGGCACGGTGTACGTGTGGCAGGACGCGCGGCTGCGCGCCCTGGACGCCCGCAGCGGCCGCGAGTCCTGGTCGTACCCGATCGGCGACGCCGGATCCTGCGGGAACGTGCCCGTCCGGGTCACGCCCGCCCCCGACGGCAACGTGTACGTCGCGGCCGGCACCCGGGTGCTGTCGGTGGACCGGGCTTCGGGCCGGGTCCGCTGGCACTTCGAGGCCCCCGCGGTCTTCCTGGCCCCGCCGGCCTTCGCGCCGGGCGCGGCCGTCACGGGCGGCGGCGTCTACCTCGCCGACTACCTGGGCACCGTCTACGCCCTGGACGCGGCCACCGGCCAGGACCGCTGGCGGATCGCGACGGAGTCGCGGCAGTCCTCCGACCCGGTGCTGGTGGTGGGCGGCAACGTCCACCTGGGGGCGGGCAGTGCGCTCTACACGCTCGACGCGGTCACCGGCACCCCGAAGTGGCGGTTCGCGGCGGGCGGCGAGATCACGGGCCTGCCGGCGGTCGCTGACGGCCGGGTGCACTTCGGGTCGGCCGACCACTGCCTGTACACGCTGGACGCTGCGGGCGGTCAGCTCCGCTGGAAGCTGGCCACGGGCGGCGAGATCACGGGCGCCCCGGTCGCGGAGGCGGGCGTGGTGTACGCGTGCAGCAAGGACCGCTGCGTGTACGCCCTGGACGCGGCGAAGGGCACGGGCACCCGTACGAGCGGGTGACCCGACAGGGGCCGGGTCCGGCCCCGCCGGGTAGCGCACCGCACCGGGAGTGACAGGATGGACCCCATGAGCAACGTCTACTTCGACATCACCATCAACGGCGCCCCCGCCGGCCGCATCGTCTTCAACCTCTTCGACGACGTCGTCCCGAAGACGGCGCGCAACTTCCGTGAGCTGGCCACCGGCCAGAACGGCTACGGCTACGCCGGCTCGGGCTTCCACCGCGTCATCCCGCAGTTCATGCTGCAGGGCGGTGACTTCACCAACCACAACGGCACCGGCGGCAAGTCCATCTACGGCGAGAAGTTCGAGGACGAGAACTTCCAGCTGAAGCACGACCGCCCGTACCTGCTGTCGATGGCGAACGCCGGCCGCAACACCAACGGCTCGCAGTTCTTCATCACCACGGTCCTCACCCCGTGGCTCGACGGCAAGCACGTCGTCTTCGGCGAGGTCGTCTCGGGCCAGGAGCTCGTCGACCAGATCGAGGCCCTCGGCTCCCAGTCCGGCGCCCCCAAGGGCAAGGTCGAGATCGCGGCCTCCGGCGTCGTCGAAGCCTGATCCCCACCCGCCTGCACGGCCGGTCGGCCCCGCCCCCACCCGGGGGCCGGGGCCGCCGCCATGTCCGGGGCCGGCGGCGGGGCCGTTCCCCGGGCCGAGGGGTCAGCGCAGGCGGGGCTTCGGGGCCGTGCGGCGGTTCGAGAAGAGTTCCGCCTGCCGCTCCGGCGCCAGGTTTCCCAGGGCGATCAGGGCCGGGGCCTGCGCGAGGGCCTGCTGGAGTGCGGCCTGCTTCGCCGACCACAGGGCCCGTACGGTGCCCTGCACGGCCTCCGTCGGGAAGCCGGCCAGGGTCTGCGCCGCCCGCAGGGCCGCCGGGAGCAGCCCGTCCGGCTCGGCCAGTTCCGAGACCAGGCCGATCTCGTGGGCCCGGCGCGCGGAGAGCCGTTCGGCCGTGCCCATCAGGGACATCCGGGCGGCCTCGCCGAAGGGCATGCGCTGCGCCATGTACACGGCCTCGTAGGCGCTGACCATCCCGTACGTGGTGTGCGGGTCGAAGAAGGTGGCCGTCTCGGAGGCGATCAGGAACTCCGACTCGCCCAGCAGGTAGAAGGCCCCGCCGCAGGCCATGCCGTTGACGGCGGCGATCACCGGCTTCCACAGGTCGCAGGACTTCGGGCCGATCGCGATCAGCGGGTCGTCGGCGGAGTAGGGGGAGGCGGGCTGCGGCACGTCCACGCCGCGGTCGATGCCGGTGCAGAAGGCGGCCGTTCCGGCGCCGGTCAGCACGACCGCCCGTACCTCCTCGGCGAACCGGAGCTCGCGCCACGCCTCGCCCAGTTCGGCGGCGGTGGCCAGGTCGACGGCGTTGTGCCGGCGCTCCCGGTCCAGGGTGACCACCGCGACCCCGGTCGCCTTGTCCCGCTCCACCCGCAGGGTCACGACTTCTCCAGGAGCCAGCGCGGCACGGCCATCGAGCCCGTCTCGGTGAAGACCACGTGGACCCGTGCGCCGATGCGCAGCCGGGCCGGGTCCATGGAGTCGAGGGGGGCGTCGGCGGAGGTCACCAGGTTCCCGGCGAGCCGGATGTGCGGGGCGTCGGCGAGCTCGACGAGGATCACGTTGTACGGGGCCTGCGCGGCGTAGGCGGGCAGCAGCGGCGGGTGCGGCCGGACGTAGGACCAGATGCGGCCGCGGCCGCTCATGCGGCGCCACTCGCTGTCGAAGGACCGGCAGTGCGGGCAGCAGGGGCGGGGCGGGAAGCGCAGTCTGCCGCACGCGGTGCAGGCCTGGACGCGCAGTTCGCCGCGGGCGGCGTACTCCCAGAAGGGGGCGCCGTCGTCGTCGGGGACGGGCAGGAGCAGGGCGTCCGCGGACGCGGCGGCTTCGGGTGCGGTGGTCATCGGTCGGTCAGCTCCTCAGCAGGATCGCGGACGTCGGGACGCCTTCGCCCGCCGTCACCAGGCAGGTGGTGGCGTCCGGCACCTGGGCGGTGGAGACGCCGCGCAGTTGTTTGACGCCCTCGTTGATCAGGTTGAAGCCGTGTACGTACGCCTCGGACAGGCCGCCGCCGCCGGTGTTGATGGGAAGCCGGCCGCCCAGTTCCAGGGCGCCGCCCTCGGTGAAGGCGGCGCCCTCGCCGCGGCCGCAGAAGCCGTAGCCCTCCAGGGAGAGCGGGATGAGCGGGGTGAAGGCGTCGTAGATCTGGGCGACGTGTACGTCCTGGGGGCCGAAGTCGGCCTGCTTCCACAGGTGGCGGGCGGCGGTCCAGGCGGGCCCGGACAAGGGGTCGTCGTTCCAGTAGTTGACCATGCCGTGGTGCTGTGAGGGCAGGCCCTGGGCGGCGGAGTGCACGTAGACGGGCTTGTTGCGGCAGTCACGGGCCCGTTCGGCGGAGACGATCACGCAGGCCAGTGCGCCGTCGGTCTCCAGGCAGTTGTCGAAGAGGCAGAGCGGGTCGCTGATCATGCGGGAGGTCATGTACATCTCGCGGGTCAGCGGGCGTTCGTACATCATCGCGGCGGGGTTCTCGTTGGCCCGGTTGCGGCAGGCCATGGCCACGTTGAAGAGGTGGTCGCGGGTGGCGCCGTACTCGTGCATGTAGCGGCGGGCCAGCATGCCGATCTCGTCGGCGGGGCGCAGCAGGCCGAAGGGCCGGGTCCACTGGCCGGGGGTGGGCAGTTGGACGGCGGTGTTCTTCCAGGGGCGCGGGCCGGAGCCGCGTTTGCGGGAGCGCCAGGCGACGCCGACGGTGGCCTGGCCGGTGGCGACGGCGGCGGCGAGGTGGCCGACGGTGGCGCAGGAACCGCCGCCGCCGTAGCCGATCTTGGAGAAGAAGGTGACGTCGCCGGCGCCGATGGCCTTGGCGACCTCGACCTCGTCGGTCTCCTCCATGGTGTAGGAGGAGAAGGCGTCGACCTCGCCGGGGTCGATGCCGGCGTCGGCGAGGGCGGCCAGGATCGCCCGGCAGGCCAGTTCCTTCTCGGACTGCGGCAGATGTCTGGCAAAGGCGGTCTGGCCGATGCCGACTATCGCCGTAGCGTCCTTGAGCGTTGCCGCCATCGCCACCTCCGGGGAGTGCGCCAGTACTGACAGCCGCGAAGGCTACAGCTAATCTGACGGATAGTCAGCTACTGGGTTCGCGGGAGGGTGACACGCATGGGCGACGACGGGCTGCGCGAGGACGTGACGGGGGACGCGCTCGCAGGCGTACGCGAGGACGCGCGCGGAGACCTGCGCTGGGGCACCATAGCGGGGCTCGTCCGGTCGGCATCGGCACGGTACGGCGACCTCGAGGCCGTCGTCGACGGGCGCGTCCGGATCAGTTACGCGCAGCTCGGGGAGCGCGTCGAACGCGCCGCCGCGGCCTGCGTCGCCGCCGGCGTGGAGCCCGGCGACCGGGTCGCCGTCTGGGCGCCCAACACCCTGGACTGGATCGTCTCCGCGCTCGGCGCCGTCTCGGCGGGCGCGGTCCTCGTGCCCCTCAACACCCGTTTCAAGGGCGCGGAAGCGGCGTACGTCCTGCAGCGCAGCCGGGCCCGGCTGCTCTTCGTCACCGGCACCTTCCTCGGCACCTCCTACGTCGCCTCCCTGCGCCGGGCCGCCGCCGAGGGGCCCGGCCGCGGCCCCCTGCCCGGGCTGCCGCACCTGGAACAGGTCGTCGTCCTCGCCGAGGACGCCCCCGACACCTTCCGCACCTGGAAGGACTTCCTCGCGGGCGGGGACCGGGTCACGGCGGAGGCGGTCCGCGAGCGCGCCGAAGCCATCAGCCCCGACGCCCCTTCCGACATCATCTTCACCTCCGGCACCACCGGCAGCCCCAAGGGCGCGGTCATCACCCACGCCCAGTCCCTGCGCTGCTACGACGTGTGGAGCGGGCTCGCCGGACTGCGCGAGGGCGACCGCTACCTGATCGTGAACCCCTTCTTCCACACCTTCGGCTACAAGGCCGGGATCATCGCCTGCCTGATGCGGGGGGCGACGATGGTCCCGCAGTCCGTCTTCAACGTGGACACCGTCCTCGCCAACGTCGCCGCGGAACGGATCTCCGTCCTGCCCGGCCCGCCCACCCTGCACCAGTCCCTCCTGGACCACCCGCAGCGCGGCCACCACGACCTCTCCGCCCTGCGCCTGGTCGTCACCGGCGCCGCCGTGGTCCCGCTACGGCTCGTCGAGCGCCTGCGCGAGGAACTGCACATCGCCACCGTCCTGACCGCCTACGGGCTCTCCGAGGCCGGCGGCATCGTCACCATGTGCCGCCGCGGCGACCCCGCCGCGGTCGTCTCAGCAACCTCGGGCCGGGCCATCCCTGACACGGAGGTCGCGGTCCTGGACGGCAGCGGGCGGCCGCTGCCGGCCGGGCGGGCCGGCGAGATCGCGGTCCGCGGCTACAACGTCATGCAGGGGTACTTCGAGGACCCCGACGAGACGGCCGCGGCGATCACCCCGGACGGCTGGCTGCACACCGGCGACGTCGGCGTCCTGGACGGACACGGGAACCTGCGCATCACCGACCGGATCAAGGACATGTTCATCGTCGGCGGTTTCAACGCCTACCCGGCCGAGATAGAGCAACTCCTCGGCCTGCATCCGGACATCGCGGACGTCGCGGTCGTCGGCGTCCCCGACCCGCGCCTGGGCGAGGTCGGCAAGGCCTACGCGGTCCGCCGCCCCGGCTCCACCCTCACCGCCGACGACCTGATCGCATGGTCCCGGCGGGAGATGGCCAACTACAAGGTCCCGCGCGCGGTGGAGTTCGTCACCGAACTGCCGCGCAACGCGAGCGGCAAGGTCCTCAAACGCGAACTCCGCGCCCGCCAGGGCGGCCGGGGCCGGAGCGGCCCGGGTCAGCGGGCGTAGGAGCCCATGCCGACCAGGCAGTACACGTACTGGTTGAGGACGATCGAGCCGCGCATGTAGCGGTAGGAGAAGGCGTACTGGGTCTTCGGGTTGTCGTTGCAGCTGTTGAGGTCCGAGGTGCCGGGGATGCTCTCGATCACCCGGTAGTGCGCGTCGGACGCCGAGCAGGGCACCTCCTCGACGCCGCTGACGCTGCGGGGCGTCGTCGAGTCCGGGAGCCGGCCGTTCAGGCAGGTGCCGCGGTCGAAGGGGCTCGGCTCGGGGCTCGGCTCGGGGCTGTACGGGGTGGCGGCGGCCTCGGGAGCCGATGTCCAGGGCGAGGGGGTGGGGGAGGGCGTCCACGAGGACGGCCAGGTGGGGGTCGCATCGGCGGTGGGCTTGGCGTCGTCGCCGTCGCCGCCGCTGAGCACGAAGAAGCCGATGACCAGCAGCGCGGCGGCGGCGAGCCCCACCAGGCAGCCGCGCCCGCCGCCCGTCTGCGGGGCCGGGGCGGGCTGCTGCCGGGCCGTGTCCGTCGTGGGCGGCGGAGTGATGCCGCCGGCCCCCGCGATCCAGGCCGCGCCCGCACCGGACACGTGGATGCGCAGCAGTACCTCCTCGGCGCCGACGCGGACCTTGACGAGGTCGCCGTGCCGGCAGGGCGGTATGCGCAGGCGGACCGGGCCCGACGGCAGCTCCACGGGGAGGATCACACCGTGGGCGGCCTGCTGCGGAGTGATCGTTATGAGCATTTCCTGTGACGACACCGGCTGCTCCAAGGAGTGAGGGTGGTGCGCAGGCTGCCTGACGGTTCCTCACGAATTGTGCCCGGTGTCCTGAAGGTGACGCAGCCGTTCCGCCGACTCTCAGAGGCGGCGGGCCAGGACCAGCCGCCAGCGCGGAGCGCCGCCGGGCTGCCGCCCGAAGTGCTCCAGCGGGACCGTCTCCACCGTGAAGCCGGCCGCCCGCAGGTCGGTGCGCACCCCGCTCAGCGGGAAGGTCCGGTAGTACATGACGAACGGCGGCCGCCACACCGCGTTGCGCACCCGCATCGCGGCGTCGAAGCCCGTCACCGCCCACCACACCGGTGAGCTCGGCGGGATCGGGGCGCCGATCGGGAAGGCGAAGACCCCGCCCTCGCGCAGCGCGGAGCGGACCCCGGAGAAGAGCGCGGGCCGCTCGGAGGGCAGGAAGTGGCCGAAGGCCCCGAAGCTGACCGCCAGGTCGTAGGAGCCGGCCAGGTCGGACGGCAGGGCCCGCGCGTCGGCCCGTACGAAGTCCACGCGGTCGTCGCCGGTGTGCGTGCGCCCGGCCTCGGCGAGCATGCCCGCGCTGAGGTCCACCCCGGTGACCCGGTCCCGGCACAGCCGCCGCAGCATGCCGATGCCGGCGCCCGTGCCGCAGCACACGTCCAGGCCGGCGCCGAAGGTGCCCTCCTGCTGGGCGAGGGTCTCCTCGACCGCGTCGAGCATCCGGTCCGGGGTGCGGAAGGGGGTGTGGTCGAACTTCGGCGCCAGCAGGTCGTAGCCCCGCTCGACGGAGGAGAGGCCCTGCACTGCCAGTTCGCGGACGCTCGGCCCGTGGGAGGAGAACACGCCCCCAGCCTATGCCGCGCCGCGGAGCCCGGCCGGGCTCCCGGGCATACGTGCGCGGCGGTCGCGGTGGCTCCCCCTCCGGGCCACCGCGACCGCCGTCCCCCCGTTGCTCCCCCGAGCCCCCCGTTTCCCCCGTGGGCTCCCCCGTACGTCGTGCGGTTGCTACGGGCGCGGACCGGACGCGTGGTTGTCCAGCGTCTGGATCTCCTCGCCCGCGGCTTGGTCCTCGGTCGGCGGCTTGATCTCGATGCCCGACGCGTGGTTGTCCAGGGTTTCGATCTCGACGCCCGAGGCGTGGTTGTCGAGCGGCTTGACGGTGCCGTCGTTCGGCAGGGTGTTCTCGTTCGTCGTCATCGGTTTCTCCTGGTGGATGGGTGGGACCCGTTCGGCGATTCCCCCGATGACCGCCGAACGGGTGATCCTTCCAATCGGCCCGGATGTCCCCCGACGCACCGGGTCGATGCACCTATCGTGCCGTTCGGCGATAAACGAACGATGAACGCCCCGTTCAACGGGCGTCCTCGCAGGTCAGGCTGCGATCTCCGTGGCCAGCAGGTTCTGTACCTCGCCCAGTTCGGCCGAGCCGAGCTGCTTGAACACCGTCTCCGCGTCCCGCCAGCACGCCCGCGCCCGGTCCGTCTGGCCCAGCCGCCGCAGCGCCTTGCCCAGCACGGTCAGCACGGTCGCGCGCCGCCACTCCCCGCCGATGCCGCGCAGCGCGATGGCCTGCTCGGCGTGAGCGGCGGCCAGCGTGGGCCGGCGCGCGGCGAGGTGGGCGACGGCGAGCCGGAAGTGGGTCACGCCCTCCCACAGCGGCTGCCGGTTGTCGTGGAACAGCGCGAGCGCCTCGGTGAGTTGCGCGAGGGCCTCGCCGAGGCGGCCCGCCTGGGTGAGCGCGATGCCGAGCGCGTAGCGGCCGTTGGCCAGCCGCAGGGACAGGCCCATCCGGTCGTAGATGGCGATGCCCTGCTGCGCGAGGTCTATGGCGCTCGTGAGGCGGCCCAGTTCCACGTGGATGCGGGACAGGTTGCACAGGGCGCTCGCCTCGCCGACGTTGTTGCCGTCGGCGCGGAAGTTCTGGATGGCCTGCAGCAGGTAGCGCTCGCCGTCCGCGTGCCGTCCCTCGTAGAGGGCGATGATCCCGCGGTCGTTGGGCGCCCAGCAGCTGGGCAGCGGGTCGCCGGCCTCGCGGGCCAGGGCCGTGGCCTGGCGGGCCTCGTCGTCGGCCTCGGCGAAGCGGCCGGCGACGAGGTGCACGTTGGTGAGGGTGGTGCGGGCGCGGCCCTCGGCGTACGGGTCCTTGGCGGCCTGGGCGGCGTCGCGCAGGGCGGTCGCCGCCGACTCGTACTGCTTGGAGTTGGCCCCGGACTCGGCCAGGTCCTTGGCCGCCCACAGCAGGTCGACGGCCCGGCGCAGCACCGGTGAGTCGCCGCCCCGTACGGAGGCCTGCCGCACGCACGCGAGCAGCGGCCCGGCCTCGGTGTACAGCCAGTCCAGGGCGGCGCGCGGCTCGGCGAAGACCAGCCCGGGGTAGTGGGTGTCGGACAGATGTGCGGGCAGCCGGTCGCCGGGGCGCTCCAGCGCGTACACCCCGGAGGCGGTGGCCAGGTAGAAGTCCAGGAGGCGGTCCAGGGCCGCCTCGCGCTCGCTCGCCGGCTGCTCGTCGCGTTCGGCACAGGCACGCGCGTAGAGGCGTACGAGGTCGTGGAAGCGGTAGCGGCCGGGGGCGGCGGATTCGAGCAGGGAGCAGTCGACTAAAGCCTCCAGGAGGTCCTCGGTGTCGTACTCGGGCAGGTCGAGGACGGCGGCGGCCGCGGACAGCGAGATGTCGGGGCCGTCGGCGAGGCCGAGGAGGCGGAAGGCGCGCTGCTGGGCCGGCTCCAGCTGGCCGTAGCCGAGCTCGAAGGTGGCCTTGACGGCGAGGTCGCCCGCCTGGAGCTCGTCGAGGCGGCGGCGTTCGTCGCCGAGCTTGGCGGCGAGGACGGAGACGGTCCAGGTGCGGCGGGCCGCGAGCCGGGAGGCGGCGATGCGGATGGCCAGCGGCAGGAACCCGCAGGCGCCGACGACGTCGAGGGCGGCCTGGCGTTCGGCGCGTACGCGTTCCTCGCCGACGATGCGGGTGAAGAGCTGGAGGGCCTCGTCGGGGCTCATCACGTCGAGGTCGACGAGATGGGCTCCGGCCAGGCCGGCCATGCGGACGCGGCTGGTGACGAGGGCGGCGCAGCCGGCGGTGCCGGGCAGCAGCGGGCGGACCTGGGCGGCGTCGCGGGCGTTGTCGAGGAGGACCAGGACGCGGCGGCCGTCGAGGGTGGAGCGGTAGAGCGCGGCCCGTTCGGCCGGGGAGTCGGGGATCGCGGTGTCGGGGGTGCCGAGCGCGCGCAGGAAGGAGCCGAGGACGGCCTCCGGTTCGGCGGGGCGGGCGTCGGTGCCCTGGAGGTCGACGTAGAGCTGGCCGTCGGGGAAGTGCGGGCGGGCGGCGTGGGCGACGTGCACGGCGAGGGTGGTCTTGCCGACGCCGCCGATGCCGGCGAGCGCGGAGACGGCCATGACCTGGTCCTGGGCGCCGCCGGAGAGGATCGTGCCGAGCTCGTGGACGAAGCTGGAGCGGCCGGTGAAGTCGGGTACGGTCGCGGGCAATTGGGCGGGCCTCACAGGAGCTGCGGCGGCTGCCGGGGCGGGGTCTTCCGCGCGGGCCAGGTCGGCGTCGGCGTTCAGGATGCGCTGCTGGAGCGCGGCCAGTTCGGGGCGCGGGTCGACGCCGAGTTCGTCGGCGAGGAGCCGGCGGGTGTCGGCGTAGACGGCGAGGGCCTCGGCCTGCCGGCCGCTGCGGTAGAGGGCGAGCATGAGCAGCTCGCGCAGCCGTTCGCGCAGCGGGTGGGCGGCGGTGAGGGCGGTCAGCTCGGAGACGGCCTCGGCGTGGTGTCCGACCTCCAGGTCGAGGTCGAGGCGGGTCTCCAGCAGCTGGAGGCGCCATTCGGCGAGCCGGGTGCGCTCGGTCTCGGCGTGCGGGCCGGGGACCCCGGCGAGGGGTTCGCCCTCCCACAGGTCGAGGGCGCGGGCCAGGAGCGTGCGGGCGAGGGAGCGGTCCCCGGCGGCGCGGGCGCTGTCGGCGTCGGCGGCGAGGCTGCGGGCGACGCCGAGGTCGAGGGTGGCGGCGGAGCGCAGCCGGATGGCGTAGCCGCCGGACTCGGTGACGAGCAGGCCGGGGGCGACGACCTTGCGCAGGCGGGAGGCGTAGGTGCGGATGGTGGCGAGGGCCTGCTGCGGGGGGTCCTCGCCCCAGATGGCGTCGATGAGTTCGGGTGCGGTGGCGGTGCGGCCGTCGCGCAGCAGGAGTACGGCGAGCAGGGCGCGCTGCTGGGGGGTGCCGGAGGGCAGGGCCTCGCCGCCCCGCCAGGCGCGCACGGGCCCGAGGACGGCGAACCGCGACTCGCCTGCGGCGGGCTCTGCCGCACCCGGGGTGGTGCCCGCTGCGGCGGTCTCGGCGGCCCGGTCCGTGGTGGGCCCGGCGCTGTCGCCTCCGGCGGAAGCACCGGCGCGGGCCGGGGCCGTGCCGTCCGCGGCGGGCTCGGCGGGCTCGGCGGGCTCGGGGGTCTCGCCGCCGGCGGCGGTGGCGCGGGCCGGCTCCGAGGCGCGGGTCGGGTCCGAGCCGTCGGTGGTGGGGCCCGCGGCAGCGCGTGCCGGGGCCGCAGCGCCTGCCGCGTCGGCGGCGTGGCCCTGGCCGGATGTGGCACCGGCGTCGGCGGGGCGTGCGGTGTGCGGGTTGCCCGCGGGGGTGCCGGTGCGCGCCGGGCCGGTCGCGGCTGCGGCGGCGCCCCGGCCGGACGTGGTTCCGGCGGAGGCGGGCCCGGTGGCGCGGGTCGCGGGCCGGGGCGGGACAGCGGTACCCGCCGCGGCGGGCTCGGCCGTGCCGGGTTGCGGGCGCGCCCCGGGAGTGGTCGTCGGCGGTACGGGACCGGCGGGGCGGGCCGTGGGGCCGGCTTCGGACGCGGCGGCAGCCGCACGGGCCTCGGGGTGTTTCCGCGGGTGCGGGATGGCCGGTACGCCGTCCATCTGTCGTCCCCCCTGCCTTCCGTCGGTGTAAGGGTCAGTCTGCCCTGTCTCGCGCGTACACGTCAGCCCGTCCATGACCGATCACAGACCAACTAG
Organism: Streptomyces erythrochromogenes; assembly: GCF_036170895.1. Taxonomy (NCBI): domain Bacteria; kingdom Bacillati; phylum Actinomycetota; class Actinomycetes; order Kitasatosporales; family Streptomycetaceae; genus Streptomyces; species Streptomyces erythrochromogenes. Next base: position 4,733,047 of record NZ_CP108036.1, read on the forward strand.
CTGACGGTTCGTCAGATCAGCGCTACCGTATGAGCCATGGAGACCTTCCCGAAGATCATCTCGGTGGACGACCACACGGTTGAGCCCCCCAACGTCTGGCGGGACCGGCTCCCGTCCAGGTACCGCGACATCGGTCCCCGCATCGTCCGCGCCCCGCTGAAGGAAATGACCTTCCTCGGAGGCAAGTTCGCACCCGTCATGGGAGCCCCGGGCGACGACGGCCCGATCGGCGACTGGTGGGTGTACGAGGACCTGCACCGGCCGCTCACCCGACTCGACACCGCCGTCGGGTACGACCGCGACGAGATCAAACTGGAAGTCATCACCTACGAGCAGATGCGCCCCGGATCCTTCTCGGTTCCCGACCGGCTCGCCGACATGGACGTCAACCACGTCCAGTCGGCCCTCTGCTTCCCGACCTTCCCCCGCTTCTGCGGCCAGACCTTCACCGAGGCCGAGGACCGTGAGCTGGGGCTCCTCGGCGTACGGGCCTACAACGACTGGATGGTGGAGGAGTGGTGCGGCCCCGACGCCCGCGGCCGCCTCATCCCGCTCACCCTGATCCCGCTCTGGGACGCCCGGCTGGCCGCCGCCGAGGTCCGCCGCAACGCGGCGCGCGGCGTGCGCGCGGTCGCCTTCTCGGAGATACCCCCGCACCTGGGCCTGCCGTCCGTCCACACCGACGAGTGGGACCCCTTCCTGCAGGCGTGCGACGAGACCGGCACGGTCATCGCCATGCACATCGGCTCCTCGTCCCGCATGCCGTCCACCTCCGCGGACGCCCCGCCGGCGGTCGGCTCCACCATCACCTTCGCCAACTGCTGCTTCTCCATGGTCGACTGGCTGATGAGTGGCAAGTTCGAGCGCTTCCCCAACCTGAAGATCATGTACGCGGAGGGCCAGATCGGCTGGATCCCGTACATCCTCGAGCGCGCGGACGTGGTCTGGGAGGAGAACCGCGGCTGGGGCGGGGTCGCGGACAAGGTGCTCCGCCCGCCGTCCGAGCTCTTCGCCGGCCATGTCTTCGGCTGCTTCTTCGACGACGCCTTCGGCCTGAAGAACCTCGACTCGATCGGCGTCGGCAACGTCCTCTACGAGACGGACTACCCCCACTCGGACTCCACCTGGCCGAAGTCCCGCGAGGTCGGCGAGGCGCAGATGGGCCACCTGGCGCCGGACGCGGTCGACCGCATCGTGCGCGGCAACGCGATCGACCTCCTCGGGCTCACCCCGGACGGCCTGTGGCCGGGACCGGGCTCGGCCGCCTGAGCGGCCCGGTCAGGCCGGTGCCCGACGGCTCGTGACCGTGCCGACCGGCGCGGTCACGAGCAGGAGCGAGACGGCCAGGCCCACCGCCGTGAGCACCGGCAGCAGCAGCGTCACGTCCACGAGGGCGACGAGCCCGGCGCCCAGCGCCAGGGCCAGCGCGTTCGGTACGAAGACCAGGGTGTTGGCGGTGGCGGCGGTGCGGCCCACGACGGAGTCGGGGACCTCGCGCTGCACGGTGGTCAGCGCGGCGATCAGCACGCACGGCAGGCCCGCGCCGATCAGCGCGCTGCCGACCAGGGCCGCCGCCTCGGACGGCAGCGCCCGCCCGCCGCACCCCAGCGCGAACAGGGCGGTGCCGGCCGCCGTGAACACCCGTACCGGCATGCGCCGCAGGAGCGGGCCCGCGACGAGCCCGCTCAGGACGGAACCCGCGCCCTGCACCGCGTACAGCACCCCCACGTAGGCGGGCGTGCGGCCGAGGACGTCGTCGGCGACCGCGTAGACCACCGCGCCGTTGATCCCGGCCAGGAACATCACGGCGGCGGCCGCCGCCACCAGCGGGCGCAGCACCGGTGAGCCCCACAGCTGCCGGCCGCCCTCCAGCGCCTGGGCGAGGCCGCCCGCCCGCGGGCCCACCCGCTCGGTTGCGTCCCGGTCCACCCGCAGCAGTACGAACAGGCCCGCCGCCAGGGCGAACGTCACCGCGTCGAGCAGGGCCACCGACGCCCCGCCGAACCGGGTGAACAGGGCGGCGCCCGCCAGCGGCGCGAGCAGCTTCATGCTCTCGCCGGCCGTCATCCGCAGCCCGTTGAAGTCGCCGAGGAGGCGGACGTCGACCGCCTTCGCCACCAGGGCGGCCTCCGCGGCCTCGTGGAGCGTGCCGCAGATCCCGTAGACGAGGAGGACGGCGAAGAGCAGCCACACCCGGCCGGCCGAGTCGACCAGGCACAGGGCCGGCAGCAGTACGGCCATCACCAGGCAGGCGGCCACCAGCAGGGGCCGGCGCGGCAGCCGGTCGGCGAGCACTCCCAGCGCCGGACCGGCGAGCACCGGCGCCCACATGGCGAACACCGTCAGCGCCGCGAGGCTGTCCGAGCCGGTGAGCGACTTCACCCAGATCCCGGCCACCAGCCACATGGCCGTCGTGCCGAACCCGGACACCACCACCCCGAGCAGGTAGAGCCCCGCATTGCGGTCCCGCAGGACCCGTCCGCTTCCCCAGTCGCCCATGGTGCCAGCGTGCTGCTAAGGCGGGTCGGTGCGGATCGGTCAACTTCCCTACGCGTTGCCCGCGTTCCCCACGCGGACGGGCCGCCCGCTGCGTGCGGGCGGCCCGTCGCCGTTCGGGACCGGGCTACTTCGGGGTGACCCAGACCTGGCGCTTGTTCGTGTTCGCCGTGTAGAGCTGGACCACCGTGCCGTTGGCGGTCGCGCCGCCGGCCACGTCGAGGACCTTGCCCGATGCCACGTGGACGATCTGCCCCTTGGCGTTGACCGACCAGCGCTGGGCCGCCGAGCCGTTGCAGTCGTGGAGGCTGATCTTGTTGCCGTTGGTGCTCGCGTTGCGCGCGTTGTCCAGGCACTTCCCGAACGCGCGGAAGGTGCCGTCCTTGCCCAGGATCCAGGACTGCGCCGCGGAGCCGTTGCAGGTGTAGAGCTGGATCTGCGTGCCGTTGGCGGCCTTGCCGCCCTTGACATCGAGGCACTTGGAGCCGATCCCGGTCACCTTGCCCTGCGGGGACAGCGTCGCCCCGGCGCCGGCCGCGAGGCGGCGCAGGCCCTGGACGTCGTACTGCTGGACGTAGGTGCCCGCCCGCTTGTCCTGGTAGGCGTAGGTGGGGGAGCACATGACCGGGAACTGGCCCGAGTCCGTTCCCTTGACGCAGTCGCTCTTGGTCAGGCTGCGGTTGGCGTGCGCCAGGCCCAGCGTGTGTCCGAGCTCGTGGCTGACGTGGTTGCGCATGTACGTCTCGCCCATCGCGGCGGTCGGCTTGCCGGCCGCGGTGAAGAACGAGTCGTCGATGTAGGCGTGTCCGCTGGTCACGGTCTCGGCCACGGAGGAGCTGGTGAAGCCGCAGCTGAGGTTGGCGGTGCCGGTGCCGTCACGGACGATCTTCCAGCCCGTGCTGCCCATGCTGCCTTCGCCGGCCGGCGGGACGCACGGACGGTGCAGCACGCCCACGATCACCTCGCCCTTGGGCCGGACGTAGTCCCAGCCGACCGGCTTCGTGTCGACGGCTACCGGGAGGTTCGTGATGCGGCGCAGGTCCGCGGCGGAGGCCTGGACGTACGGACCCAGCCAGTCCGCGGATTTCTGGTCGTAGAACTTGATCGTGTAGCCGGTCGTCAGCCACTTGGTCGCGCCGCTCAGCTTCCAGCCCTCGCCCTGCGGCGGGGCGGCCGCGGCGGGTGTGGTGGGCGCGGCGGCCGCCGCCGACCTGGTGGCGGCCTTCGGCGCCGCCTGCGTGCCGAGCGACATGATGCCGTTCCTGAAGACGGTGCCGTCGCTGCCGTGGGTGGTGGAGTCCTCCGCATGGGCGTCGGGCCCGTCCCCGGTCGGCGGGGCGCTGTCCGCGCCGTCCGTGCCGTCGGCGGGGCTCTCGATGCCCGCGGTGCTCGCGGTACCTGCGGTACCCGTGGTGTCCTCGGTGCCGAACGCGGTGGAGGGGAGCTGAAGGGTTCCCACGATCGCGGCCGCGGCCGCCGCGGCAACGATGGATATCCGGTGCTTGCCTGTGAATCGCAAGTGTTCGTTGCCCTCTCGTCAAGAATCTCTTTCCGCGGGCCCGCGCGACGGCGGGGGCGGCGAGAATCGAAGAGATGATAGGCCAATCGGTCAAAGGCCCTTTCCTGAGCCAGAGTTGACGGCACGGGGCGGGCTGCCGGCGGTGACGGGCCGACTACGCAGGGGTCGTCGCGTGCCTTGCACCCGGCACCGCGGTCAAGGCATGCTTCGCCAGGGCAAAGCGGAAGGATCATCATGCCGGTGGACAAGCGGAGCGTCGTGACGGCAGTGCTGTGTGCGGTGGCGGCCCTGGGGGCCTCCGCGGCTGTGGCGAAGCTCGCGCCGCCGCCCGAGGCGGCCGCGCCCGTGCGGGCGAAGGCCTCGCAGCCCTCGATCTCGCCCACGGGTCCCTCGCGCTCGCACGCGCCGAAGCCCCAGTTGTCGGCCCAGCCGGGGACCACCCTGCCGCCGGCCGTGACGCCCCCGCCGGGCGGGCCCGCCGCCTTCACCGGCGCCCTGTTCACCAACGGCCTGGACAGCGACCACTTCTGCACCGCCACCGTGGTGCACAGCCCCGGCCGCAACCTCATCGTCACCGCCGGGCACTGCCTGCTCGCCGGACAGCAGGGCGACGGGACCGCCGTCTTCGCGCCCGCCTACGCCAACGACATGGCCCCGTACGGCACATGGAAGATCGAAGAGGTCTTCGAGGACGAACGCTGGGCCGAGGGCACGGACGACGACTACGACCTCGCCTTCGCCACGCTCGCCCCCGACGCCCAGGGCCGTTCCATCGAGGACGTGACCGGCGCGGCCGTGCTGGACACCACCGGCCGGTCCGGCGAGGAGGTCACGGTCACCGGCTACCCCGCCGACCGCAAGATCCCCCGTACCTGCACGGCGACCGCGGTCCGCGAGAGCGCGACCCAGCAGCGCTTCGACTGCGCGGACTTCCCGGGCGGCACCAGCGGCAGCGCGTGGATCGCGCGCGACGGGAAGGTCGTCGGCATCCTCACGGGCGGGGACACCGACGACGTCTCGACCAGCACGGTGCTGGGGGAGTACGCCGCCTCGCTCTACACGAAGGCCACGTCGAAGGCCCCCGCGTCCCGCTAGGTCCTGTGGCGGGGAGACGCCTCGGACCCGGCGGCCCGGCGGCCCGGGGCTTGCGGGACGGCCCCGTGACGAGCGAGCGCGCGGGGGCGGGCGGCGTCCCGCTCGCGGCCCCTCCGGGAGCCGGCCGGCGCACCACGGGCTCGGAGGTCCACCCGCACGCCGCGCGGACGGCCTGGGATACTGCCGGAAGACTCGCTCGATGACGACCGCGCGTCGCCGATCGGTCCGGGGGTCAGGCCAGTAGGCCCAGGTGGACCGGTTCGGGCGGGGTGTTCGTGAGGAGGTCCGAGAGGCGGGGAGGCCAGACCGGTTCGCCCAGGGTGGCCAGGCGCTGCGCGGAGAGCCACTGCCAGTGGATGCCGGGCTCCTCCAGGACCGGCTCCCGGTGCGGGCCCGTGGTGACGTAGATGTGCTCGTGCTGGCGCACCGGTACGCCCTGGTGGGTGAAGTCGTGCTCCCAGGTGCACAGCAGGCGCTCCGGCTCCAGGTCGGTCCACCCGGTCTCCTCGCGCAGCTCGCGCCGCACACAGTCCTCGGGGCTTTCGCCGGGGTCGATCCCGCCACCGGGCGGCAGCCAGTGGATGCCCACCTCCACGTTGTTCTCGCGGAAGAGGAACACCGACCCGGCGGGGGACAGGATGACAACGCGTGCCGCGTGACGTGGAGTTCGCCTCATCGATTCAGGGTACGTCGGTGATCGGCTCCGGGGGACGGGCTTGCGCCCGCCGTCTGCCCCGGAGCCGATCACCACGCGGACACGGCCTACGCCGTAGCCAGCGCCAGCGTGGGCGACAGTCGGGCCGCGCGCACTGCCGGGTAGAGGCCGGCCAGCGTGCCGATCACCAGGGTGGCGGCGAAGCCGCCGCCCACCGCCCACAGGGGGACCACCCAGGGCATGTCGCCCGTGCGGGCGTAGACGGCCGTGGCCGCCCCGCCCAGGACGATCCCGGCCAGCCCGCCGAGTCCGGACAGCAGCAGGGACTCCGTCACGAACTGGATCCGGATCTGGCCCTTCGTACCGCCCAGCGAGCGGCGCAGGCCGATCTCGTGGCGCCGCTCCAGCACCGAGATGATCATGGTGTTGGCCACGCCGACTCCGCCCACCAGCAGTGCGATCCCGCCCAGGCCCAGCAGCAGCGTGCTGAAGGCGCCCTCGGTGGCCGCCTTCGCCTGGAGGGCCGCCGAGGGGTCGGTGACCGAGACGGCGCTCGGGGTCTGCGGGTTGGCCGTCTGCGCGATGAGCTCGCGGACCGCCGTCACCCGGTCGTCCGCGGAGCGCTCGTACACGGCCGTCGGGTGGCCGTCGAAGCCCAGCAGCCGCTCGGCCGCGTCCCAGCCGATCAGGGCGGAGCGCTCGATCTCCGGGGCCAGCGGGACCGGCCCGAGGATGCCGATCACCGTGAAGTACCGGCCGCCGATGAAGACCTGCTGTCCGGGTCCGGTGATGCCGAGCCGGCGGGCGGAGACGTCGCCGAGCACCACCGAGGGGTAGCGGCCGGTGGCGTCGTTGAGCCAGGTGCCGCTCGCCATCGAGGCGCGCAGAGTGCCCAGCAGGTCGTCCTTGGCCGCCTTGACCGCGACCCCGCCCGTCTCCTCCTCGGGGATGTTCTCGGAGCGGCGTACGGACTCGGCGACATCGCCCGTGGTGCCGACCGACTCGACCCCCGCGATGCGGGAGATCATGCCGGGGGCCTCCTTGGGGAGCGTGGTGTCCTGGCCGCTGAACATGCCCCGGCCGGGCGTCGCGACCAGCATGTTGGTGCCGAGCCGGTCGAGCTCGCGCAGCAGCTTGGCCTGGCTGGAGGAGGAGATGCCGACCACGGCGATCATCGTCGCGATGCCGATGGCGATGCCGAGCGCGGACAGGAAGACCCGCACCGGGCGGGCGCGCAGGCCCGCCGAGCCGACGTGCAGGACGTCCCGCGGGGACAGCCTCGGCGGGCGCAGCCGCGCTGCCGGCTTCCGGGCGCGTGCTCTCGTACGGCTCATCGCGCCGCCCCCGCTGCCCCGATCGGGGCGGCCGGGCCGGTGCGGACGTCCGCGACGATCTCCCCGTCCCGGATGTGCACCTGCCGCGGCAGGCTCGCCGCGATCTCGTTGTCGTGGGTGATCACGGCGATGGTGGCCCCGTCCCGGTTCAGTTCGTGCAGCAGCTCCATGACCGACTCGCCGGACGCCGTGTCCAGGGCGCCCGTCGGTTCGTCGGCCAGCAGCAGGTCCGGTGCGCCCGCCACCGCACGGGCGATCGCCACGCGCTGCTTCTGGCCGCCGGACAGTTCGTGCGGCCGGTGGTCCATCCGGTCGCCGAGGCCGACCCGTTCCAGGGCGTGCGACGCCCGGCGGCCGCGCTCGGCCCGCGAGAGGCCGGAGTACAGCAGCCCCTCGGCGACGTTGGCGCGGGCGCTGATGCCCGGCACCAGGTGGAAGGACTGGAAGACGAAGCCGACGTGGCGGGACCGCAGGGCCGACAGCGAGCGGTCCGAGAGGGCCGCGATGTCGTGGCCGGCGATCCGTACCCCGCCCGCCGTCGGGCGGTCCAGGGTGCCGACGATGTGCAGCAGGGTGGACTTGCCGGAGCCCGACGGGCCGACGATGGCGAGGAGTTCGCCGCCGCCGATGCTGAGGTCGACCCCGCGCAGGGCCGTGACCCCGCCCGCGTACTCCTTGGTGACCCCGGTCAGCTCCACGACCGGCTGCGGGTGCGGGTCCGGATGAGTCGTCGTGGCCGTCACAGCTTGGGGATCCCCACCTGCATGCCCTCCTCGAGGGCGTCGCCGGTCACCTCGACCCGGCCGTTGCCGAACATGCCCAGCTCGACGCGGACCTCGCGGGCCCGGCCGTCCTCCACGACCTGGACGCCGAAGCCGCCGCCCGCGAGGGCCAGCAGGGCGTTCACGGGCACGGAGAGCACGCCCTTGCGGGTCTCGCCGGTCAGGGCGACGGTCACCGGGGACTGGTCCGGGGCGGTGATCTCGGCCGGCTCGTCGAAGGTGACGACCACCTCGACCTTGGCCTTCTTGTCGCCCCCGCCCCCGGCCCCGGCCCCGCCCCCGCCGCCGCTCGCACCCGGGCCGCCGTTCTTGTCGTCGGGCCGGGCCCCGCCCACCGAGTCGATCTTCCCGATGGCGCTGCCGCCGCCCGGGAGCCGTACGGTGACCGGCTCGCCCGCCTTCGCCGCCGCCGCCTTCGCCGCATCCATCTGGAAGCGGACGATGCGCTCGGTGCCCGTGACCGTCAGCACCGGCTTGCCGGGCACCGCCTCGTCGCCGACCGCCGCGTCCTTCCCGCGCACCCGCTGCGGCCCCGAGGCGAAGGCGACGTCCTCCTTGCCGACCTCGCCCGTCTCCGCCGCCTTGTGCGCCTTCTGCCACCGCTTGACGGCCGTCGTCGTGCCCGCGGTGAAGAGCGGGTCCTCCGGGTCGAGCCCGGTGCCGTACCCGAGGGCGAGGAGGTTCCGCTTGAGCTGTTTGACGTCCTCGCCCTTGTCGCCGGCCTTCAGCTGCCGGTACATCGGCGTCACCCCGTACAGGAGCCGCACCGGCCGGCCGTTGACCTCGTACAGCTTCCCGTCCCGTTCGACGGCCGAGCCCTCGCCCGCGACCCACGTCAGGACGCCCGGGCCGCCGGCGTTCAGCTTGCGCTCCTGCGCGTAGCCGAGGGTGCCCTCGACCTGGAGGCCCGAGCTGAGGTCGCCGCGCTGCACCGGCGCGGTGGCCGGCGGCAGTCCGCCCGTGCGCCGCTCCTGCCCGCCGTCTCCGCGCTGCGGCTGGGCCGTGACGGCGTAGCCGCCGCCCGAGACGGCCAGTACGGCGGCCAGCGAGCCCAGCAGCCACTTGGCGCGCGTCCTCATCGGGCCGCTTCGCACTTCTTCTGGGCCTCCTCGAAGGCCTTCTCCTGACCCTTGGGGATCTCCACGGCGCTCCGGGCGCCGCCCTGGTACTCGGGGTCCTTCAGGGCGACGCCGTTCTCGCGCATGCACCGGATCCACGTGAGTTCCCTGTCCTTCTCCTCCTGCGTGGGTTCCTTGCCGGAGCCGGGGCCCTGCATCCCGCACGCCTTCATCGCCTCCTGCATCTTCTGCGGGTCGGCGCCGCCGCCCAGGGTCATCCCGCGCGGGTCCTGGCCGGGCTCGGGGTCGGGCACGTCTATGCCGTGCTCGCGCAGGCACTGGCGCATCTTCACGGCGCGGTCGGCGTCCGCGCCGGCCCCGCTGGTGCTGTTGCTGCCGCCGCTGCTGCTGCCGCTCGCGGAGCCGTCCTCGCCGTTCGAGGAGTCGTTCGCGCAGGCCGTCGCGAACAGGGTCAGCCCGGTGACGACCGCGGCCGTGGACATGATGAGGGATCGGTTCATGGGCCCGAGCCTGCGGTGAAAGGGCCTTTCGCTTCCCTCTCGCACCCTGCTTACAACGGCGAAACACCGACCTCCGGTAAAGAGGACGGCATGCGCGTACTGGTGGTGGAGGACGAGGAATTCCTCCGGGAGATGATCGCCGAGGGGCTTCGCCGCGACGCGCTCGCCGTCGACGAGGCGAGCGACGGCCTGGAGGCGCTGCGGCGCCTGCGCCTGGGCGAGTACGACGTCATGGTGCTGGACCGGGACCTGCCGGGCCTGCACGGCGACGAGGTCTGCCGCCAGGTCGTGCGGATGCGGCTGCTGACCCGCGTCCTGATGCTCACCGCCTCGGGGACCGTGCGCGACCGCGTCGAGGGCCTCGGCCTGGGCGCGGACGACTACCTCACCAAGCCGTTCGCCTACGACGAGCTCCTCGCCCGGGTCCTGGCGCTGGGCCGGCGCGCCCGCCCCGCCCTGCCGCCCGTGCTGGAGCGCGCGGGCGTCGCCGTCGACACCGCCCGGCGGAGCGCGACCCGGGACGGGCACCGGCTCGCGCTGTCGCGCAAGGAGTTCGCGGTGCTGGAGGCGCTGCTGCGCGCCGAGGGCGCCGTGGTCGGCAACGACGACCTGATCGAGCAGGTGTGGGAGGAGGGCACCAGCTACTCCACCAACGCCGTCCGCGTCACCCTCAGCAAGCTCCGCGCCAAGCTGGGCGAGCCGCCGCTGATCGAGACCGTGCCGGGCGCGGGCTACCGGATCGCGGCCCGGTGAAGGGCCTCCCCAAGGCCCTGCGAGCCCTGCGGCTCCCGCGGGCCCTGCGGCTCCCGCGCGTCCTGCGCACCGAGCGCGGCCGCCTGACCGCCCTGTACGGCTCGCTGTTGCTCCTGGCCGGCGGCGGTCTGGTCGCGCTGGTCTACGTCATGGTCGGCCAGGGGCTGTACGCGAGCGTCAGCGGGGCCGTCCGCACCGTCAGCCCGGCTTACGTCCTGCCCTCGCCCGGCGCCTCGCCCGGCCAGTTGCTGAAGCCGCGCCCCCCGTACGAGCCGGCGCAGCGGCGACCGCCGGGCGAGGCGCCCACCGCCGAGGAGCTGAAGGGCTACGCCTACACCCAGAACCTCTCGGACGCCGTCACCGAGGCGACCCGCCACCGGCTGCTGGTGTACTCGCTGCTCGCCCTGGCCGTCTTCGCCGTGCTGTCCATCTGGCTCGCCTGGTGGATGGCCGGCCGGGTGCTGCGCCCGGTCGGCGTGATCACCGGGACCGCGCGCCGCCTGTCCGGGGAGAACCTGCACGAGCGGATCTCCCTCGACGCGCCGCCCGGCGAGCTCAAGGAGCTGGCCGACACCTTCGACGCGATGCTGGGCCGGATGGAGCAGCTGGTCTCCGCGCAGCGGCGGTTCGCGGCGAACGCGGCACACGAGCTGCGCACCCCGCTGGCCGTGCAGCGGGCGGCGGCCGAGATCGGGCTGGCCGGGGACCCGCCGCCGGAGAAGGTCGCCCGGATCCGCGCCAAGCTGATCGGTGTCGCCGACTCCAGCGAGCACCTCATCGAGTCGCTGCTGCTCCTCGCGGTCTCGGAGCAGGGGCTGGAGTCGACGGGGCCGGTGGACCTGGCGGAGCTCGCGGCCGCCGAGCTGGCGGCCTGCCCGCAGGCGGGCCTGACGGTCGTACGGACCTTCGCGCCGCTGGTCGTGACGGGCGACCGGGTGCTGCTGGGCCACCTGCTGCGGAACCTGCTGATGAATGCGGTGCGTCACAACCGCGCGGAGGGCCGGATCGCCGTGTCCACCTCTGCGGACGGGGAACTGACGGTGTGCAACACCGGCCCGGTGATCGATCCGGCGGACGTGCCGGGCCTCCTGGAGCCCTTCCGCAGGCGCGCCGAACGGCAGCACACCGCAGGTGAGGGCGCCGGGTTGGGCCTTTCGATCGCCGCGTCGATCGCCCGGGCGCACGAGGCGGAGCTGACGGCCGGCGCCAACCCGGGACCGGAGGGCGGCCTGACGGTCCGTGTCCGCTTCCCGGTGCCCGGCGTGGCGCGCACATCGCGGACAAACCGGGTCTGAAGGTGCGCTGATGTACGGTCGGGTGAATGAGCAAGCACGCCCGAGCACGCTCCCGCCCCGCCCGTACGAACCGTCGTGCGGCGCGCCGCGCCGCGCTCGCCGCCACCCTCGGCCTGGTGACCTTCACGGCCGGGTGGGTGTACGTCGCCCAGGATCCGGAACAGGCCGCGGGCGCGGCGCAGGCCAGTACGGACTCCCGCCCGCAGCCCGTGGACCGGGTGGCGCGCGACACCCCGCGGTCGCCCACGCAGGGCCTGACCGGGATCAGCGAACAGACGCGGGCGAGGATCCCGGCCGAGTCCCGTCAGCTCATCCTGGTCACCGGCAGGGCCGTGGACTCCTCGGAGTCCACCGCCACCCTGTACACCCGTCCCCAGGCCGGGGCCGACTGGGTCAAGGCCGAGAGCTGGCCGGCGCGCAACGGGGCCAGGGGCTGGTCCACGGAGCGCACGTACGGCGACCTGACCTCGCCCCAGGGCGTCTTCGCGCTGACCGACGCGGGCGGCCTGCTGTCCCCGCCGCCGGGCACGCGGCTCCCGTACGACGAGGACCGGGGCTTCGTCGCCACCGGCCGCGGGGTGAACGGGGAGTCCCTGGTGGGCTCTTTCGACTACGTCGTGGCCATCGACTTCAACCGCCGCCCGGGCCATTCCCCGCTGGACCCGGTCAAGCCGGACGGTGAGGACAGGGGCGGCAACATCTGGCTGCACGTGGACCACGACGGCCCCTCCCAGGGCTGCGTCGGCATCCCGAAGGAGGCCATGCGCAAGGTCCTGGAGACCCTGGACCCGGCGGCGAAGCCGGTCATCGTGATGGGGCCGGAAGGCTTCTGACGCGGCGTCCGCGCAGCAGCAGACCGATGTAGGCCAGGTCGAAGACGCTGCACAGGATCCCGAGACCGAGGATGAACGGAGCGTCTTCGATCACCCCGAAGAGCAGGGTCGGGGCCAGCGTCCCGAGCCATTTGGCGACGGCGATGGTCAGGGATTGGCCCTGCGGGCCCTGCCGGGCGGCGTACATCGCGATGAACAGGCCGGACATCAGCAGGTTCTGCAGGAAGGCCGAGTAGCGGGTCGCGTCGTGCATCCCGAAATGCGCGAGGAACAGCCACTGCACGGCGAAGCCGGTGGCGAAGAGCAGCGCCGACCAGCCGGCGAAGAGGGGCCGGGTCACGAACTCCGGCAGTCCGGCGCGCCCGAAGCGCAGGTACGTCCAGATGATCACGACGTCGGCCGTGGCCCACACGACGTTGACCACGCCCTGGGGCGAGAGCTCCTCCCGGAACTCCAGGACCGCGTAGGTCGCCTCCCAGGCGAAGTTCAGCGCGAGCGCGGCGACCGGCATCGCGTACGTCCGGTCCCGCAGCCCGACGCGGATCGCCTCCACGTACACGACCGTCCAGGCGATCCCGCTGACGAGCGTGAGCATCAGATCCATCCGCCGCACCCTAGGGGGTGCGCCCCGGGCGGGGAAGGCGCGCGTCCTGAGCGCCCGTGCTGACCGCCCCCTTGTCTGACGGGCCGTCAGGTATCACGATGGCCCGGCACCGATATGACGAATCGGCAGACGAAGGCGAGGCGGGCCCGCCATGGCGCGCGTGTTTCCGGAAGGTCGGCTGGTCTACGGGATGCAGCTCCCGGTCCAGTCGCAGAGCACCATCTACGCCGAACCCTGGGAGGCGTCGGCCGACGCCGCCGATCTCGCCGAGATCGCGCGGGCCGCCGACCGGTCCGGCTTCGCATACCTGGCCACCTGCGACCACGTGGCGATCCCGCGGCGGCTCGCGGGAGCCATGAGCACCGTCTGGTACGACCCGGTGGCCACGCTGTCCTTCCTCGCCGGGGTCACCGAGCACGTGCGGCTGCTGAGCCACGTGGCGATCCTCGGCCTGCGCCACCCGCTGATCAGCGCCAAGCAGTACGCCACCCTCGACCACCTCTCCGGAGGCCGGCTGATCCTCGGCGTCGGCGCCGGCCACGTCCAGGAGGAGTTCGAGGCCCTCGGCGTGGACTTCGCGCGCCGCGGCGCCGTCCTCGACGAGACCCTGGACGCGCTGCGGGCGGCGCTGGGGCCCGAGGAGTACCCGGAGTTCGAGGGCGGGCGGTTCTCCTTCAAGGACCTCGGACAGCTGCCCCGGCCCGCCCAGGAGCGGATCCCCGTCTGGGTGGGCGGCTCCTCGCCCGCGGCCGTCCGCCGGGCCGCCGTCCGCGGGGACGGCTGGCTCCCGCAGGGCGACCCGCGCGACCGGCTCCCGGCACAGATCGCCCGCATCGCGCAGCTGCGCGCCGAGGCCGGCGTCACCGGCCCCTTCGAGGTCGGCGCGATCACCGAGGCGCTGTACGTCGGCGAGCCCGGCTGGGACACCGGCCGCCGCACCCTCACCGGCAAGGCGGAGGCGCTCGCCGAATCCCTGCGCGAGTACGGGGCGCTCGGCGTGGACCAGATCCAGGTCCGCTTCCGCAGCCGCGACCGCGCCGAGCTCGTCGACCAGATCACCGCCTTCGGGGCCGAAGTCGCCCCGCACCTCAACGACTAGGAGCACGGGCATGGGCAAGCTGGACGGGCGCGTCGTCATCGTCACCGGTGCGGCGCGCGGCCAGGGCGAGCAGGAGGCGCGGCTCTTCGCCGCCGAGGGTGCCAAGGTGCTCCTCGGGGACGTGCTGGACGAACAGGGCGCGGCGGTGGCCAAGGAGATCGGCGAGGACCGGGCCCGGTACGTGCGGATGGACGTGAGCCGGGAGGAGGACTGGGCGGCCGCGGTCGCCGCCGCCAAGGAGGCCTTCGGGCGGGTCGACGGCCTGGTCAACAACGCCGGCATCCTGCGCTTCAACGAGCTGGCCTCGACCCCGCTGGAGGAGTTCCGGCAGGTGGTCGAGGTCAACCAGGTGGGCGCCTTTCTCGGCATCAAGGCGGTGGCGCCCGAGATCGAGGCGGCCGGCGGCGGCACCATCGTCAACACCTCCTCCTACACCGGCCTGACGGGCATGGCGTACGTCGGCGCCTACGCCGCGACCAAGGCGGCCATCCTGGGTCTGACCCGGGTGGCCGCGCTGGAGCTCGCGGCCAAGGGGATCCGGGTCAACGCGATGTGCCCGGGCGCGGTGGACACCCCGATGGCCAACCCCGGCCTGCTGGACCCCGCGAACATGACCGACGAGGCCCGTGACGCCATGGCGGAGCTCTACCGGCGGGTGGTCCCGATGGGGCGGGTGGGCCGACCGGAGGAGATCGCCAGGCTGGCGCTCTTCCTGACCGGCGAGGACTCCTCGTACATCACCGGCCAGCCGTTCGTCATCGACGGCGGCTGGATGGCGGGCGTCAGCATTCTCTGATGAAGCGTCAGGTATTGACGCTCGCACCCTCGCGGTGGAACAGTCGAGACATCGAATCTGACGGAACGTCAGAAACAAAAGGACGGTGAACCCCCTTGGAATTCGGGCTCTTCGTGCAGGGATACGTGCCTGAGGCGCGGTCCAAGGTCGACCCCGAGGCAGAGCACAAGGCGCTGGTCGAGGAGACCGAGTACGTCATCCAGGCCGACAAGTCCGGCTTCAAGTACGCCTGGGCCTCCGAGCACCACTTCCTGGAGGAGTACTCGCACCTGTCGGCGAACGAGGTGTTCCTCGGCTACCTCGCGCACGCCACCGAACGCATCCACCTCGGCTCCGGCATCTTCAACCCGCTCGCCCCGGTGAACCACCCGGTCAAGGTGGCCGAGAAGGTCGCCATGCTCGACCACCTCTCCAAGGGCCGCTTCGAGTTCGGCACCGGCCGCGGCGCGGGCAGCCACGAGATCCTCGGCTTCCTGCCCGGCATCGAGGACATGAACGGCACCAAGGAGATCTGGGAGGAGACCATCGCGGAATTCCCCAAGATGTTCCTCCAGGAGGAGTACGAGGGGTTCCAGGGCAAGCACTGGTCGCTGCCGCCGCGGAAGGTCTTCCCCAAGCCGTACGGCAAGGCCCACCCGGCCATGTGGTACGCCGCCGGCTCGCCCTCCTCCTACGCGATGGCGGCCAAGAAGGGCCTCGGCGTGCTGGGCTTCAGCGTGCAGAAGGTCTCCGACATGGAGTGGGTCCTCGACCAGTACAAGACGGCCATCAGGGAGGCGAAGGCCATCGGCGCCTTCGTCAACGACAACGTGATGGTCACCTCCACCGCGATCTGCGCCGAGACCCACGACAAGGCCGTCGAGATCGCCGTCAACGCCAACATGAACCGCTTCCAGTCGCTGGTCTTCCGCTACCACGACACCTTCCCGCGGCCCGAGGCGATCCCGCAGTGGCCCGAGACCCTGCCGGAGTACAACGCGGAGATCATCGAGCTTCTGATCGCCGAGGAACTCCTCATCTGCGGCGACCCGTCGGAGGTCAGGGCCCAGTGCAAGCGCTGGGAGCAGGCGGGCGCGGACCAGCTGTCCTTCGGTCTGCCGACCGGCGTCGGCTACGAGGACACGATGACCACGATCAAGCTGATCGGCGAGCACGTGATCCCGCAGATCGACACGGACCCGGTCCACCGCACGACGCGCTTCCGGCAGTCCGCCTGACCCCTGCGGGGCGCACCAACGGGGACGGCGTCTTCCCGGACCGCCGTCCCGCACCGGCCCCGGCCGGAGGCCATGCCGAGGCCGCGGTCGCCCGGCGGCCTCCGGCCGGGGCACAGATCCAGCCTCGCCGGCGTTTGAGTCGCGGGTCCGGGCGGAGCCCGGTGCCCGGCGGAGCCGGGTTTCCCCGGGGCGCCGCCCCGGACCCCGCGCCTCAAACTCCCCCAGCTACCGCTGGGAGGTGCCCCCTGGCGAGGCTGAAAGTGCGAAGGGACGTCATGCTCGACCACCTGATCAAGGGCGCGACCGTCGTGGACGGAACCGGCGCCCCCGCCCGCGTCGCAGACGTGGGGATACGCGACGGCCGGATCGCGGCGATAGCCGCACCCGGCACCGTCACCGAAGAGGCCCGCACCAGCGAGGACGCCACCGGCCTCGTCCTCACCCCCGGCTTCGTCGACCCGCACACGCACTACGACGCCCAGCTCTTCTGGGACCCCTACGCCACGCCCTCCATGAACCACGGCGTCACCACCGTCGCCGGCGGCAACTGCGGCTTCACCCTGGCCCCGCTCAACCCGGCCCGCCCCGAGGACGCCGACTACACGCGCCGCATGATGAGCAAGGTCGAGGGCATGGCCCTCAAAGCCCTGGAGGAGGGCGTCGACTGGACCTGGTCCACCTTCGGCGAATACCTCGACGCCCTGGAGGGCCGGATCGCCGTCAACGCCGGCTTCATGGTCGGGCACTGCGCCCTGCGCCGCCACGTCATGGGCGAGGACGCCGTCGGCGGACAGCCCACCCCCGAGCAGATGCAGCAGATGCTCGACCTCTTCCACGACGCCATGAACGCCGGCGCCTGGGGCCTGTCCACCACCCAGTCCTCCACCCACTCCGACGGCGCGGGCGCCCCCGTCGCATCCCGGCACGCCAGGCCCGCCGAACTGCTCGCGCTCTCCCGCGCCGTCGCCGAACACGAGGGCACCCAGCTCGAAGCGATCGTCGCCGGCTGCCTCGACCAGTTCTCCGACGAGGAGATCGACCTCTTCGTCGCCATGAGCGCCGCCGCCGGACGGCCCCTGAACTGGAACGTCCTCACCATCGACGCCGCCGTCCCCGAACGGGTCCCGCGCCAGCTGATCCCCAGCGAGCGCGCCCGCAAGGCCGGCGGCCGCATCGTCGCGCTCACGATGCCCATCCTCACCCCCATGAACATGTCGCTCGGCACCTTCTGCGCGCTGAACCTCATCCCCGGCTGGGGCGAGGTCCTCGGCCTGCCCGTCCCCGAGCGGATCGCCAGGCTCCGCGACCCCGGCGTGCGCGCCGAGATGCTGCGCCGCGCCGACAGCAAGGAGGCCGGCGTCTTCCGCCGCCTCGCCAACTTCGGCCGCTACGTCATCGGCGACACCTACAGCAAGGAGAACGAAGGCCTCTCCGGGCGGGTCGTGGGCGACATCGCGGCCGAACGCGGCCAGGACCCCTTCCAGTGCCTGGTGGAGATCTGCGCCGAAGACGACCTGCGCACCGTGCTCTGGCCGATGCCCACCGACAACGACCCGGCGAGCTGGGCGCTGCGCGCCGAGACCTGGCAGCACGAGGACGTCATGCTCGGCGGCTCCGACGCCGGCGCCCACCTGGACCGGATGTGCGGCGCCCCGTACACGACCCGCTTCCTCGGCGACTGCCTGCGCGGCCGCAAGCTGGTGCCGCTGGAAGAGGCGGTACGGATGCTCACGGACGACCCGGCCCGGCTGTTCGGGCTGCGCGAGCGCGGCCGCCTCGCCGAGGGCTACCACGCGGACCTGGTCCTCTTCGACCCCGAACGGATCGAGGCGGGCCCGGCCACCCTCGTCCACGACCTGCCCGGAGACAGCCCCCGCCTGGACGCCCGGGCCATCGGCATCGTCTCGGTACGGGTCAACGGCGTGGAGACCATCCGCGACGACGAGGTGACCGGCGCCGTCCCCGGCATCGTGCTGCGATCGGGCCGGGACACGAGGACGGTGAGCACCCGTTGAACGCACAGCCCCTCTACATCGGCGGCGAGTGGGTGGAGCCGGCCGGCGGCCACTACGACGTGGTCAACCCGGCCGACGAGTCGGTGGTCGGGCTCGCCCCCGAGGCCTCGCGCGAACAGGTCGCGGACGCCGCCCGCGCCGCGGCCGAGGCCTTCGAGAGCTGGTCGCGCACGCCGCCGCAGACCCGGGCGGCGATCCTCGACCGGGCCGCGGACATCATGCAGCGCGAGTTCGAGCCGTGGACGGCCCTGGCCCAGGCGGAGACGGGCGCCCCGACCGGGATCGCGCGGGGCATGCAGGTCGGCGTCGGCGTGGCCCGCTTCCGCAGGTACGCCCAGGGCGCGCTGGAGCCGGTCGAGAAGGGGCTGCCGCCCCAGGTCACGGAGGCCGGCCCGATGGGCAGGGCGAGCATCCTGGGCGCGCTGGAGGTCCGCCAGCCGGTCGGCGTGGTCACCTGCATCACCTCCTACAACAACCCGTGGGCGAACCCGGCCGGCAAGGTGGCCCCCGCCCTGGCCATGGGCAACACAGTCGTCGTCAAGCCGGCCCCGCAGGACCCGCTGTCCGTCTTCAGGATGGCGCAGGCGCTGCACGAGGCCGGGGTCCCGGCGGGCGTCGTCAACGTGGTCGGCGGGCAGTCGGTGGAGGTCGGCGAGGCCGCCGTGGACTCCCCGTACGTGGACATGGTGTCCTTCACCGGCTCCACGGGCGTCGGACAGCGCATCGCGGAGGTCTGCGGCCGCACGATGAAGCGGCAGCTGATGGAACTCGGCGGCAAGGGCGCGGCCGTCGTCATGGACGACGCCGACCTGGACGCGGCGGTGATGGGCATCGGCACCACCTTCTCCTTCTACTCCGGCCAGATCTGCACCGCCCCGACCCGGGTCATCGTCCACCGGTCGGTCTACGAGCAGCTGATCGAGAAGCTCACCGGCTACCTGGCCTTCATGAAGGTCGGCGACCCGGCGGCGGCCGGCACGGTCGTCGGCCCGGTCATCTCGGCGGCGCACCGCGACCGCGTGGAGTCGTACATCGAGCTGGGGAAGAAGGAGGGCGCCCGGATCGCGTACGGCGGCGAGCGCCCCGTGGTCGGGGACGGGCGGGGCTTCTACGTCGCCCCGACCCTGCTCGTGGACTGCACGAACGACATGCGGGTGGTCCGCGAGGAGATCTTCGGCCCGGTCGTCGTGGTCGTCCCCTTCGACGGCGACGAGGACGAAGCGGTCCGACTGGCCAACGACAGCGACTTCGGCCTGCTGAGCTACGTGTGGTCCGGGGACTCGGCGCGCGCCTTCCGCATCGCGCGGCGGCTGCGCGCGGGCGGGGTCGGCGTGAACACCATCGGCCGCAACATGGAGGCCCCGTTCGGCGGCTTCAAGCGCAGCGGTGTGGGGCGCGACGTCGGCTCGTACGCCCTGCACGCCTACAGCGAGATCCAGTCGATCGTCTGGCCGGGCTGAGGCCGGGTGGCTCCGGCCGGGGGCGGACGGCCCCCGGCCGGAGCCGGGTCATGCCCGCGGCGCGGGTGGGGTCGTGCGGTGGCCGAGGGCCTTGAGACAGGGCACGTCCTCGGGCCCGCCGAGGCGGACCAGCAGGGCCATGCCGACGCCGACGGCCGCGGCGTCCGTACCGGTGCGGATCAGCTGCCGGGCGGTCCGCCGGGCGGCGTCCTCGTCGCCGAGTGCCAGCCGTGCGGTGTGGGCGCGCAGGGAGCGCCGGTTCACGGCCGGTTCGGCGACCCGCCGGTGGACGGCCTCGGCGGCTCGTACCGGGTCGGGGTCGGCGAGGAGGGGCGTGAGGGCGTCGGTGACTTCGGCCTGCGCCTGTTGCCGGGTCAGGTCGTTGCGGCCGGGCTCCGGTGGAGGCGACCCGTCGGGCAGGGGAAAGCCCTTGCACGGAACGCGGCCGTCCGGCTCGATGCCGTGGCGGAAGAGGCGTAGTCGTAGAGGGAGGTCGTCCGGGAGGTGAGCGCCTGGCGCTCTTCGCGGGCGCTCACCTGGCGGGGTGGGACTCGATTCCGTAGGTCATGCTCCGCAGGATGCTGCAGTGATCATCCGGCGTCCAGCGAGAAAACGGCCTCGCCGCGGACGCGGCCGTTGACCTGGAGCTGCACCAGGTGCTCTCCGGAGTGGTAGCGGCGGGTGGTGATCGGCTTGAAGGAGTGCCGCTTGGTGCCGCCGAGGGTTTCGCCGGGGGCCAGCGGGCGCGTGACGAGCTTGAACACCTTCGGGGTGCGCGTGCCGTTCGCCTTGGTGTGGTGCACGACGTAGTCGACCACCAGCTCGGCCGGGAGCCCGCCGGTGTTGGTGACCGCGTAGTCGAAGACGAGGTACTCCCCGACGGCGACGCGCGGCGTGGTCACCACCGGCCCGCGCACGGTGACCGGTACGTCCGGGGCGTGGCCGAGGAGGGTCAGCGCCTCGGGCCGGCCGGCCTTGATCAGGGTGCGCAGTCCGTGCCGTACGACGCGGTCCGTCGTACCGGCGGGTTCGGCCAGCCAGCGGGCGGCCGTCTCGACGGCCAGGGCGGGGTGGTCCCGGCCGATGTCGTTGAGGTGGTTGGAAACGGAGCGGCGCACGTACTCGGACTCGTCGCGGTAGAGGGCGTCCAGCACCGGCAGCGCCGGCCGCGGGTCGGCGACGAACGCGGGCAGCTGCGGGGCCCACGGCAGCCGGGGCCGGGTGCCCTCGCTGGCGAGGCGCCGTACGTGCGGGTCCGGGTCCCCGGTCCACTCGCGTACGACGGCCAGGGCGCGGTCCGGGTCGGCGCGCAGGAAGGGGCGCACCGCGGATTCGGCGGTCAGCCGGGAGGTGAGGTCGTGCAGCAGCTCCAGGCCGGGCTCGAACACCTCCAGCCCGCGGACGGCGACGGCCTCGTTGACGGGGAAGGTCATCCACCCCTCGAAGGCGGGCTCGGCGAGAGCCGTGCGCACGACGGCCTCGAAGCCGGGCCAGTCCGCGGGGAGGTCGGCGAGCACGGCGTCGCGGATCGCGCCGACCCGGCCGCTGTACGACAGCCCGTCGAGCGCGGCGGCGCGGGCGGTCAGGGCGGGCGCGGACCGGCGGCCGCCGGCCCGGGCCAGCAGGCCGGCCAGGGTGGTGACGGTGTCCGCGCTGAGGAGCTCATCGGCCGTGGGCATGGGGACAGTCTCGCCGATCACGCGACCGGTCCGCCGTTCGCATACCCCGTTACCACTGGTCACCGCAAAGTCACGAGGGAAACTTTGAAAACGCCCATAACGGACATGCCTGCGGTTTCCGCATGATGAAAGCCTCCAGGTCGAGCCTGCTGAACCGCGGTTGGATGCCTGAGTGAACCTTGTATTAAGTGCTTGTGAACTGTCTCGGCCTCAAGATTCCAAGGCGTCGAGGGCTGTTCCCTTCCGGACTTCAATCCTCCAGATGTGGAATGCGCACCATCTAACGTCCTGACCCATGACTCAGCTGGACGTTCGGCCTCAGGCCGGAGACACGGTAAGCGGCGTCGCCGACGGCGATGTCCGCGGCAAGGGCCTCGGCAAGGGGTCCGTAGGGCTCCTGGGCAGCGCCGTCATCGGCATTTCCACCGTCGCCCCCGTCTACTGCCTGACCTCGACCCTCGGCTCCACCGCCGGCGAGGTCGGCATGCAGATGCCCGCGATCTTCCTCGCCGGCTTCCTCCCGATGCTCCTGGTCGCCTTCGCCTACCGCGAGCTCAACAAGGCCATGCCGGACTGCGGCACCTCCTTCACCTGGACCGTCAAGGCCTTCGGCCCGCGGATCGGCTGGATGTGCGGCTGGGGCCTGGTGATCGCCACGATCATCGTGCTCTCCAACCTGGCGGGCGTCGCCACCTCCTACTTCTGGCTGCTGGCCGGCGAGATCACGAACAATCCGTCGATCGCCGCCCTGGACGACAACAAGCTCGTCCACATCGCCACCTGCCTGACCCTGATCGCCCTGGCGACCGCCATCAGCTACCGCGGCATGACCGCCACCAAGGGCGTCCAGTACGCCCTCGTCGGCCTCCAGCTCGTCGTGCTCGGCGTCTTCGTCGCGATGGCCTTCCAGAAGGCCTCCGCCGGCACCTTCGACACCGGCCTGGACTTCTCCTGGTCGTGGATGAACCCCTTCGCGGTCGAGTCCATGGCGGCCTTCACCGCCGGACTCTCCCTCTCGATCTTCATGTACTGGGGCTGGGACGCGTGCCTGGCCACCAACGAGGAGACCACCGGCTCCACGAAGACCCCCGGCCGCGCCTCGCTCATCGCGATGGTCGTCCTGGTCGGCTCCTACCTCGCCACCGGCATCGCCGCCCAGATGGCCGTCGGCTCCGGCGGCGAAGGCCTGGGCCTCGCCAACGAGGAGACCTCCGACAACGTCTTCGCGGCCCTCGCCGGCCCGGTGATGGGCCCGGTGCTCGGCATCCTGCTCTTCATCGCCGTCCTGGCCTCCGCCGCGGCCTCCCTGCAGACCACCTTCATCCCGGTGGCCCGCACGGTCCTCGCCATGTCGACGTACGAGGCGCTGCCGCCCTCCTACGCCAAGGTCCACCCCACGTTCAAGACCCCGGGCCGCGCCACCGTCATGGCGGGCGTCGCCACCGGCCTCTTCTACACGGTGATGACCCTGGTCAGCGAGAACGTCCTGACCGACACGATCTTCGCGCTCGGCCTGATGATCTGCTTCTACTACTCGCTGACCGCCTTCGCCTGCGCCTGGTACTTCCGCGCCGAACTGCGCCGCTCCTCCCGCGACCTCTTCTTCAAGGGCGTCTTCCCGGTCCTGGGCGGACTGCTGCTGGCCGCGGTCTTCTGCAAGACCCTCTTCGACATGTGGGACCCGGCCTACGGATCCGGTTCCACCGTCCTCGGCGTCGGCAGCGTCTTCATCATCGGCGTGGGCCTGCTGGCCCTCGGCCTGGTGATCATGTTCGTCACCGAGCGCCGCAGCCCCGCCTTCTTCCGCGGCGAGGTCCTGACGAAGTCCACCCCGTCCCTGGTCGTCGAGGACTGACACCCCGCCCGCAACGCCCTGCCGAGTCATCCCCGCGGCCCCGGATCGATCCCCCCGATCCGGGGCCGCCGGCGTTCCCGGTGGTGACCTCGGGTACGGGAGGTCGTTGGGCCGGGCATGACTGCCATGAAGCGCACCCTTGCCGCCCTGGTCCTGTCCGGCGGGGCCGCCCTCGCACTCGTTCCCGCCGCGCACGCCGCCGACGAGCCGTCCGGGGCGGCGCCGCTCGTCGGCCGCGTCGTCGACATCGCCGACCACCCCGCTCAGACCGTCCAGGACGCGAAGACGGCGGTCGCGGTGACCCAGGGCGCGGTCGGCTCCGCCACGAAGGCGACCGACAGCTCCCTCGGCGGTGCCGGTACGGCCCTGGAGGCCGGTCTGCCGAAGACCCCGAAGGTCGAATGAGCCCGGCCCGTACGGGCAGCGGTAACGGGCAGCGGTACGGCGGCCGGAGGCGTTCGTTGAGCAGCGCATGATCCTCTGGCTGCTCAACCACGTCAGCACCTTCGTCATCGCCGTTCTGCTCGTGGGCGGCCTCACCGGCCTCGCCGCGGCCGGGAGCGCGGCCGCCCGCCGCCGCTTCCCGCACCTCGCCCAGGGCGAGCACAACGAGATGGTCGGGGTCGCGCTCGGCATGTTCGGCGCGATCTACGGCATCATCCTCGCCTTCGTCGTCGTCACCCTGTGGACGCAGCGGGAGAACACCCAGAACATCGTCGCCGCCGAGGCCAGCGACCTGGCCGCCGTCGTACGCAGCGCCGACGCCTTCCCCGCGGCCGACCGCGCGCGCGTGCACGCGGCCGTCGGCGCCTACTCGCACGCCGTCGTCGAGGTGCAGTGGCCGCTGATGCGCGAGGGCCGGCCCAGCTACGAGGCGACCGGCGCGCAGATGCACGGCCTGTACCGGGCCCTCCTGGCCTACGAGCCGCAGGGCCCGCGCGCCGAGACCTTCTACGCGGAAGCGGTCACCCGCCTGAGCGACCTCAACTCGCAGCGCCGCGCACGGATCACGATGGCCGAGAACTCACTGCCGGTCCTGCTCCAGGTGCTCGTGTACGGCGGCGCGTTCGTGATCGTCCCGCTCACCTTCCTCTTCGGACTGCGCAGCCTGAAGATGCAACTGCTCTTCGTGTCGGCGGTGGCCGGGCTGATCGGCTTCAGCCTGCTGCTGGTGGTGGCCCTGGACCGGCCCTTCGCCGGAGACCTGAGCGTGAGCCCGGAGCCGTACAAGGAGGCGGTCCTGGCGCAGTTCTGGGCGGCCGACGGCGACGTCCCGGCGGTCCGGCCCCAGGTGCGGGAGCAGGGCACCAGCCGGTAGCCGTCGGGGTCGGCGACGGTCGCCACCTTCTGTACGGCGACCACGTCACACCCGGATCAGCGGGGCAGGATGCGCAGCACTGCCTCGCGGTCGCCGCCGAGCCGCAGGCCTTGCTGTACTGCGGCGCTCAGATCGAGGTCGCCGAGCAGGGTCGCGGCCAGCAGGTGCGGCGGTCCGGTCAGGGACGCGGTGGGGTGGTCGACCCGGCCGGCGTGTGTGTGCACCGAGCCGTCCTTGACTTCGATGACCAGGTCTTCGTTGCCGTCGGCGTGCAGTTGCAGGGCGATCGCCGGCTGGTCGGGGCGGTGGTCGGTCAGTGCCCGGGCGGGCATGTCCAGCCAGTGGGTGCGGAAGGTGTCGCTGCCGCCCGGCTCGCGCAACAGGGGAATTCCCCATCGGCTCAGCTCCCGCAGCACCGGCTCCAGCTCGCGGCCACGCTCGGTGAGGGAGAACAGGGTGGTGGCCACCGGCGGCGGGGCGGCCTCGCGGTGGATCAGGCCGGCTTCCTCAAGGTCGCGGAGCCGGTCGACCAGCAGGTTGCTGGCGATCCCGGGCAGCCCGTTGCGCAGGTCGGTGTGCCGGCACGGACCCAGGGCGAGCAGTTCACGGACGATCAGCAGGGTCCATCGGTCGCCGACGGCGTCCAGCGTTTTCGCGATGCCGCAGTACTGCCCGTAGGTGCGCATGCCACCACCCTACCTCGTGGTGTTGAGATTCAAAACTCTCTTGTTGACTTTCTCAACAAGGTCGGTCTAGCGTCGCTGCCCATGATCCCCACCCTCTCCGTGCGTCGGCTGGCCTGGGCCGGCGTCGAGATCCGTCTCGGCGACACCCGCCTGCTGATCGACCCGCTCGAAAACGTCGCTCCGCTGGCGCCGGTGATGGGGCCGCCGCACCGGCCGGTCGACCCGGTCGATGCCCCGCCCGGCACCCACGCCCTCATCACCCACCTGCACCCCGACCACTACGACCACGACCTGATGGCCCGGATCGCGGCCACCGGCACGATCGGCTGCCACACCCCGAGCGCGGCGGCGCTGCGCGAGGTGGGCATCACCCCCGTTGCCCAGGACCTGGGCCGGTCACGCCGCATCGGAGGGCTGACCGTCACCCCGGTGACCTCGCTGGACTGGCGCGGCAACGACTGTGACCAGGTCGCCTGGGTCGTCGAAGGCGCCGGCCGACGGATCATCCACTGCGGCGACACCCAGTGGCACGGCAGCTGGTGGCAGATCGCCCGCGACCACGGCCCGTTCGACGTCGCGTTCGTCCCGGTCAACGGAGTCATCGCCCACTTCGAGGGCTACGCGGCCAACGTCCCGGCGACCATGACCCCCGAGCAGGGCGTCGAGGCCGCCGTCGCACTCGGCGCCGGCACCGTCTGCGCCATGCACTACGGCCTGTTCCACAACCCGCCGTTCTACACCGAACAACCCGACATCGAGCAGCGCTTCCAGCACGCCGCCGACGAGCGCGGCATCACCGCGGCCCTCGTCGCCGACGGCCAGCCCGTCCTCTGACCACCAGAAACAAGGAGCAACACATGAAGATCGTCCTGTTCGGTGCCAGCGGCAACATCGGCCGGCCCACCACCGAGGAACTCCTGCGTCGCGGCCACACCGTCACCGCGGTCACCCGAGCCGGCCACGTCGACGGACTGGGGCACAAGGCCCTGACCGTGACCACCGGTGACGTCACGGACGCCGCCGCGGTCGCCGGCCTCGCCGCCTCCCACGACGCCGTACTGTCGGCCGTCGGTCCCCGGATCGGCCAGGAGGACGACCGCGCCACGATCGTCGGTGCCGCCCGTGCGCTGATCGACGGACTCCGCCGAGCCGGCGTCACCCGCCTGGTCACCATCGGCGGTGCCGGTAGCCTGCGCACGCCGACCGGCGCCCGGGTCATGGACGACCCGGCCTTCCCCGCGCTGTGGAAGGCCAACGCCGAGGCCCAGTCCGAAGCGCTCGACCTCTACCGCGGCGTGCACGACCTCGACTGGACGTACGTGTCGCCCGCCGCGGTCATCGGAGCGGGCGAGCGGACCGGGGCCTACCGCAGCGCCGGGGACACCCTGCTCACCGACGACGACGGCAACAGCCGCATCTCGTACGCCGACTACGCGATCGCCCTGGCCGACACGATCGAGAGCGGCACCGCCATCCGCCGCCGCATCACCGTCGCGTACTGAGCCGTGAGCAACGACGCCGCCGGCCGGCACACCCGATTCATCGTCCTGCTCGCAGCGCTCGTGGCCCTGGGACCACTGTCCATCGACGGCTACCTGCCAGGACTGCCGGACCTCGCCGGCGACCTGCGCGCCAGCGCCGCGGCCGCCCAGCTCACCATCACCGCCTGCCTGGCCGGGCTGGCCATCGGGCAGCTGATCGCCGGGCCGCTGAGCGACACCTACGGCCGGCGGCGTCCGTTGCTGGCGGGCCTCGCCCTCTACACGATCGCCAGCGCGCTCTGCGCGGTGGCGCCCGACGTCCGGACCCTCGTCGGCCTCCGCCTGGTCCAGGGCATCGGCGGGGCGTTCGGCATCGTCATCGCCAACGCCATGGTCCGCGACCGCACCTCCGGAACCCGCACCGCACGTCTCTTCTCCGCACTGACCTTGATCACCGGCCTGGCGCCGGTGTTCGCGCCGGTCCTCGGCGGCCAGCTCCTGCGCGTCACGGCCTGGCCGGGGATCTTCGTGAGCCTGGCCGTACTCGGCGCCGTGATGCTGGCGGCCTCCGCCGCAGGACTGCCGGAGACCCGGTCCTCCGCGTCACGCCAGCCGCTGCCGGCTGTCGTCGGGCAGCTGCTCGGCGACCGGGTCTTCACCGGGTACGTCCTGGCCAACGGCCTGGTCTTCGCGGCGATGTTCGCCTACATCTCCGGCTCGCCGTTCGTCCTGCAGGAAATCCACGGCCTGTCACCGCAGCAGTACAGCGCCGTGTTCGCCGTCAACGCCGCCGGACTCGTTGCGGCCGCCCAGATCAACGGCCGGCTGGTGGCCCGGGCCGGCGCCCGCGTGCTGCTGCTCGCCGGTCTGCTGGGCGCGACAGCCGGTGGCACCACGGTCCTGGCCGCGGTGCTGACAGGGGCACCCCTGCCCGTGCTCCTGATCGGCCTGTTCGTCCTGGTCTCCAGCGTGGGCCTGGTCATGCCGAACGCCGCGGCCCAGGCCATGGCCGACCACGGCGGACACGCCGGGTCGGCAGCCGCTCTGCTCGGCTTCAGCCAGTTCGTGTTCGGCGGGGCACTTGCTCCGCTGGCCGGCGCGGGTGGCGCCACCGACGCCCTGCCGATGGGAATCATCGTCGCCGTGCTGCCGGCGCTCGCTCTGCTCGCACTCGGCGTCCTCACCCGGTCGATGCCCGGGCGACGTCGTCGGCCACACCGGGGCCCCTACGTTCCGGACATGTCCGGGACATAGGCGCTCACCCGGTAGGTCGTCGGGTGGGTGAGTCGGCCGCAGAGGGTGTCGATCCGGATGTGCGCCGGGTCGGTGACCCTGCCCTCCTCCTGGAAGCGGCGCAGGAACTGCTGCAGTTCCGTGTGCCCCTGCGTCTCGAACAGCGGCTCCCAGCGGCCGGGGACGCACTCCGGCCGGTGGCGTTCGTCGTGCCGCTGCTGCCTCTGCCTGCGTCTGCGTTGCCCGGGCACCTGGACCGGCCTCCTTTCAGGGCCGCCAGCGCGGTGCGTCGAAGCCCGGGTCGTCGGGGTTGGCGAAGTGGAACGGCACCCCGAGGTGGTCCGCCAGCGTGCGGCCCGCCCCGGCGGCCGCCTCGGCCGGGTCGCGGTCGTGGCGGCTGTACACGGTGGCCAGGTGCCGCTCCTCGGCGGGATCATCGGTGATCGCCAGGAGCTTCACGAACCAGTCGTGGACGGTGTCCCCGTCCCAGACGGCCTCGATCGCCGCCACCCGCCCCGGCAGGCCGCTCACGAGGGCGGACAGGGACTCCAGGTCCAGCGGGCACTCGGGCGTACGGGCGATCCGGTCGCCGAGGAGGACGTACCGCTCGTGGACCACCAACTGGGCCTCGTGCAGGCCGATCCCGCGGGCGCGCCCCGCGTTCCACACGAGCTTCACGGCCGGGAAGAGGGAGTCCTGGAGGACGTACCCGTCGACCTGGGTGCGGATCCCCGCCGGGAGCGACTCCCAGTGGTCCTCGTCCTGCGACTGTGTTGCGGGCATGCCCGGTCCGTCCCCTCGATCCGTCCGAC
Source organism: Streptomyces erythrochromogenes (assembly GCF_036170895.1). NCBI lineage: Bacteria > Bacillati > Actinomycetota > Actinomycetes > Kitasatosporales > Streptomycetaceae > Streptomyces > Streptomyces erythrochromogenes. Next base: position 4,761,643 of record NZ_CP108036.1, read on the forward strand.
TGTCATGGTCCATGGCGGCCGGCCCCGCCGTCGAGGGGATTTCGCCCGTCCCCCAGCCGGACGGAATAGCTCCGCGTGGGGCGGGAGTTGCACGCCGCATGACGACCGACATACTCACCGACGCCGACCGCTCGTTCCTCTTCGTCCTCGGCAGCTCCCGGCCGGAGGGCAACAGCGAGACCCTCGCCCGCGCCGCCGCCGAACAGCTTCCCGCCGACATCCCACAGCGCTGGGTGGACCTGGCGAAGGACCCACTGCCCGACTTCCAGGACGGCCGGCACGAGGACGGGACCTGGCCGGTGAGCGAGCAGGAGGAGGAACTGCGCCGGCTCACCCTGGAGGCCACCGACATCGTCATCGTCTCGCCCCTGTACTGGTACACGGTCTCCGCGAACACCAAGCGCTACCTCGACTACTGGTCCGGCTGGCTGGGCGTGCCCGGCCTGGACTTCAAGAAGCGGATGGCCGGCCGCACCCTGTGGGGCGTCACGGCGATGTCCGAGGAGGACGAGGTCCGCGCCGACGGGCTGATCACCGCCCTCAACCACTCGGCGGCCTACTTGGGTATGCGCTTCGGCGGGGTCCTGCTCGGCAACGGCTCCCGCCCCGGCCAGGTGCGGGGCGACGAGCGCGCGATCACCCGCGCGAAGACCTTCTTCGAGCGCGAGGCCCCGCTCGCCCGGTTCCCCGCGGAGGAGGAGACCGGGGAGCGGTAGCCGCGCCGCCGCTCAGCGGGTGGCGGTGACGCCGCCCAGGAACGCGGTCCAGACACCGGGGGTGACGGCCAGCTCGGGGCCGGCCGTCACCTTCGAGTCCCGGACGTGCACGGCATCGGGGCAGGCGGCGACCTCGACGCAGTCGTCGCCGTCACCGCTGCTGTACGTGGACTTGTGCCAGGAGAGGGCGACCTCGACGCAGTCGTCGCCCTGGCTTCCGCTGAAGCTGCTCTTGAACCACCGCAACTCGGAGCTGTTCACAGGGAGCCTCGCATTCGCATCAACAGGCCAGCGCTGTCCGCCGGATTGAGGGCCTGGATGCGAAGTTTGGCATACCGCTGGTGGAGGAGGCTGATGTCTTTCGGGTCGGAGATGACCTGGCCCGTCTGCTGGCCCTCGGTGTAGCCCAGCCACTCGTGTTCATCGGTTTCCAGGAGGCGGAAGGGGCCGTCGGTGCCCGCGTGCACCGGCTGGACCAGCGGCATGATCTGGACGTCCACGTTGGGCAGGTCCCCGCACTCCAGGAGCCGGTCGACCAGCTCCCGCGTGACCTGCGGCCCGCCCGTCCGCCGTTCGATCAGCGCCTGCTCGATGACGAAGCTGAAGAGGGCGTAGGGGGCGCGGTGGAGCAGGTTCTGCCGTTCCAGCCGCACGGCGACACGGGCCTCGGCCTCCTCCGGGGTGGCCAGCGGCGGGACGTTGTCGATGAGGGCGCGGGCGTACGACTCCGGCTGGAGCAGGCCCGGCACGGACCGGCACTCGTACGTATTGAGGGTGACGGCCACCTCCTCCAGCTCCGCCCACCGCCGGAACCACGTGGCCAGGCCGCGCCGCCGCGTCAGCTGCCGGGCCGCGATGTCGATCACGCCGAAGGTGTCCAGGACCGCCTCGGTCTTGGTCACGAACTTCTGCGACGGGTGGCGGCGGCCCTGCTCGACCGAGCCGACGTACTGGACCGAGTACCCGATCAGCGGCGCCAGTTGCTCCTGGGTCAGGCCGGCGCGTTTGCGGGAGGCCTTGACGGTCTCGCCGAAGCTGCGCAGGTTGTCGTCCGGCTCGACCTGGCCGTCACCGCTGCCGTCGGTACTCACCATGGCGGTCACCTCCCCGACAGGCAGATTCACGCACCGTGACCGCGCCTGTCCAGGGAGTGGACTCGTACAGTTGGTTTGTACGAGTCCGGGTGGTGTTGAACGAGCCTGGTCGGACGGGATGTTGGCGCCCATGACCGACCCTTCCGGCCGCGCCCGGACCCTCGTACGCGTGTTCACTCAGCGTTTCACCAGCACCTGCCGCGGAGCCCGGCTGGCCCGACAGCTGGCCCTCGTCGAACTGCACGACTGGGGCTTCCCCGAATCCACCGCCTTCTCCGCCGATGCCGGGCTCCTCGTGGCCGAACTCGCCGCCAACGCCGTCCGGCACGGCCGCGTCCCCGGGCGGGACTTCGAGCTGAAGCTGACGCTCCTGGAGGAACTCCTGCGCATCGAGGTCTCCGACGCCCGCCGCGACCGCCGCCCGGCCGTCCAGCCGCACGCCTACCAGGCGGAGTCCGGCTACGGCCTGCGCATCGTGGACGCCGTCGCCGCCGACTGGGGCGTCACGGAACGCATCGTCGGCAAGACGGTCTGGGCCGAGCTGACCCGCCGGGCGGGCCCTGTCAGCGGCACCGGCTACCTTCCCCTCTGAAGGATCGGGCGGGCACGAGCGGGCGGTGGCACATGGGGCGGGAACCGGGGACGGTCGTCGAGGTGGGGTACGCGCAGGGCTGGGACCTGACGGCCCGCGCACCCTGGCGGCCGATCTCCGCCGAGGAGGCGCGGGAGCGGGACGCGGCCGGGCTCCCGTACGTCGCGGAGTACCGGATACCGGGCCGGGAGGCTCCTGTGGAGGTCCGGCTCGTCTCCTGGCCGGACCACCACGTAGGCCTCTGGGTCTACGACGAGCAGGGCCGCCGCACCCATCAGGCGGACTACAGGCTCCTGGACGGGGACCGGCTGTTGACCCGGATCACGCGCATCTGGCGGTACGGCGGGCCCGAGGTGGCCGAGTTCGACGCGGAGGCCCCCCGGGTCACCTACACCCTGCACCCCGACACCAGGGGCATCGTGTCGCACGAACCGCGCGGCTCGAAGGGATCGAGGCGGGACACCCTGGCCGACGTGCCCGACGAGGAGAAGTGGCGGGACCGGCCCGCCTTCGAGGACTGGCCCGTGATCTCCGCGCAGGTGCAGGGGCTGGCGGAGCCCGTCACCCTCCGGGCGGCCGCCACCGTCGCCGATCGGGACGCCGAAGACGCGCCCGCCGGCCTGTGGCGGGCGCCGCGGCCCGGCACGGCCGGGCCGATGGACGCGCTGTTCCGGCCCGGGACACGGATGACCACGCCGCAACACCCCGACATGACGGTCGTAAGGCCCCGGCGGATGGGAACCCTGAACGTGCCGAGCGGGCTGCTGGCCATCGACTGCCCCCTGGACGCGAGAGGGCCGCGTCTCACCGTCGCCGTGCCGCCGGGGGAGCACGTGCTGGAAGAGGGACAGATCGCCTTCGGGTACCACTGCATGTACGACGACCGCTGGGTGGACACGACGGAGCCGACGGCGGTACGGCTACGCGTGAGTGAGGAGCCCGCCGTGTCCTGGGAGATGGCGTTGGCGCCCGAGGACGACGTCCGGCTGCTGGAGGACGGGCACGTGTACGGCTTCGGCACGGACGGTGCGACGGGTGCCTTCGCCGACGCCGGGGCATGGGTGCCCCTCCAGGAACGCGTCCATCAGGTGGTGGACCACAACGAGCAGGACGACGAGGACTTCACCGGCTCCATGTTCCTGCTGCGAACCCGCGAGCCGGGATCCGGAGCGGAGCTGGTGGCCTTCGCCGTGTGCTCGGACGGGTGCCACCCCGTCTGGGTGGGGCGGTCGGCCGACGGGGACGTGGTCGGTGTGGTGGTGGTCGTGGACGAGATGCCCGATCTCGCGGACGCTTCCTGAGTTCCGCCCTTCGCGCCCCCGGCCTCAGTGGCCCCGGGACACCTCGCCCTCGGCCTCGTCGGCCAAGGCGTTCAGCCAGGCGTCCTCGGTCTCGTCCGCGAGGCGACGGAGACGCTGGTATTCGTCGATGTCGATCACGACGGCCTCTTGCTTGCCGCGGCGCGTGATGATCGTGGGCACTCCCTCGCGGCGGGCGCGGTCTATGGCGTCGGCCAGGTGGCTGCGCACTTCTGCCATGGATTGGACGACCGGCTCACTCGTGCCACCAAATGTGCCAGATGTACACAAAGCGCGCCGCTCGGGTGGTCAGAGGTACTGGGCGAAGCCGTCCAGGGTGCGCAGGATCTCCGGCTCGGAGGCCGAGGGGAGTTGGAGGACGACCTCCTCGATGCCGAGGTCGGCGTAGTGGGCGAGCTTGCCCGGGTTGGGGGTCACGGCGTACGGGACCACCTGGAGGGACTTCGGGTCGCGGCCGGCGGTCTCCCAGACCTGGCGCAGCACCGGGAGGGACTCGGTCAGGCCGCCGCCGCCGATCGGAAGCCAGCCGTCGGCGTGGTCGGCGATCGCGGCGAAGAGCTTCGGGCCGGCCGCGCCGCCGATCAGGGTGCGGGGGCCGTGCAGGGGGGAGCCGGGGCCGAGTTCGCGCGGGGCCTGGGCCGGCTTCGGGTGGGCGCTGCTCGCCTGGACGGAGCAGTACTGGCCCACGTACGCCGTCGGCTCGGGCGCCCACAGGGCGCGCATCAGGGCCATCCGGTCGCGGACCAGGTCGCGGCGCGTGCGCCACTCGACGCCGTGGTCGGCGGCCTCCTCGACGTTCCAGCCGTAGCCGATGCCCAGGGTGAAACGGCCGCCGGAGAGGTGGTCGAGGGTCGCGACCTGCTTCGCGAGGCCGATCGGGTCGTGCTGGGCGACCAGGGTGATGCCGGTGCCCAGGTGCAGCCGTTCGGTGACCGCGGCGGCCTGGCCGAGGGCGACGAAGGGGTCGAGGGTGCGCCCGTACATCTCGGGGAGTTCGCCGCCCATGGGGGCGGGGGTCTCACGGGCGACCGGGATGTGGGTGTGCTCGGGGAGGTAGAGGCCCGAGAAGCCGCGTTCCTCCAGGCTGCGGGCGAGACGGACGGGGGAGACGGTGCGGTCGGTGAGGAAGATGGTCGTGGCGATCCGCATGTGTGCTGGCACCTCCGGCAGCCGGGACGTGGGAACGCCACGGTACGGGCTGCGCCCGCGATTGTTGAGGGGGCGTCAGGCCGATCGGGCGCGGTGGGTGGCCGGTCAGCCGCGGGGGTAGCGGGCCAGCCAGCCGGGGGAGGCGGCCGAGGGGCTGTGGAGGGTCGGGCCCTGGGTCATCTCCAGGGCGAAGTCGTCGCACAGTTCCAGGAGCGTGGCGCGGCCTTCGAGCTCCGCGAGCCATGCGGGCGGCAGGGCCGTCTCGCCGTGGAGGGCGCCGAGGAGGGCCCCGCACAGGGCGCCGGCGGCCACGGAGTCGCCGCCGTGGTTGACGGCGAGGCGCAGGCCGTGGGCGACGTCCTCGGCGACCAGGGCGCAGTAGACGGCGACGGCGAGGGCGTCCGAGGCGTCGGGCGTGGCGTCGGGAGTCGCGTCGGGCGCGGTCTTGCCGGGGGAGAGGGCATCGACGGCTTCGTGGCCGGGCGCGCCCCGGGTGACGGCCGACACGGCGCGCTGGAGGGCGTCGGTGACGGGCTGGTGGCGGCCGGGGCGGGCGCCCAGCAGCCCCAGGGTGCGCTGGACGGCGGCGTCGAGGGAGTCGCCGCGGATCAGGCCGTGGACGATGACGGCGAGGGCCCCGGCCGAGAGGTGGGCGGTGGGATGGCCGTGGCTCTGGGCGGCGCACTCGACGGTGAGCTGGAGGACGAGGGCGGGCTCCCAGCCGACCAGCAGCCCGAAGGGCGCCGAACGGGCGGCGGCGGCCGCGCCGCGGGCGGCCGGGTTCTTGGGCTGGTCGAGAGTGGCGAGGACGTCGTCGCCGAAGCCGGTCAGGCAGGCGCGGTCGGGGTCGCGGCGGGCGTAGAGCCATTCCTCCTGCGCGAGCCAGCCGTTGTCCTTGCGGCGCTCGTCGGGGCCCCAGTCGTGCTGGGTCGCTGCCCAGCGGCGGTACGCGCGGTGCACGTCGGTGGGCGGGTGCCAGGCGCCGGTGTCCCGGCGTACGTGGGCCCGTATCAGCCCGTCCACGGTGAAGAGGGTGAGCTGGGTGGCTGCGGTGACCCGGCCGCGGCGGCCGTCGGTGACGGCGGGGGCCGGGGCGGTCAGGCCGTCGGGGCCGTGGGCGGCGCGGATGGCGTCGAGGGTGAGGCCGGCGAGGGGCGCGCCGAGGGCGTCGCCGAGGGCCGCGCCGAGGAGGGTGCCGCGGATCCGGCTGCGGAAGTCCTGCTGCTCGATCCGCCCCCAGAGCCCGGTGACGATCCCCCGCCCCAACGTCCTGCCTCCGGCGGGGTCGGCGGTGGTGGGGGCTTGGCCTGCGGCCGGGCCGGGAGCGTTCGTGCCGCCTGCCGGGGTGGCCGGGCCGCCGACCTGGCCTTGGCCTCCGGCCGGGTCGGCGGTGGTTGGGGCCTGGCCTGCGGCCGGGCCGGGAGCGTTCGTGCCGCCTGCCGGGGTGGCCGGGCCGCCGACCTGCCCCTGGCCTCCGGCCGGGTTGGCGGTGCTGTGCGTGGCCGCCGCGCGGGTGTCGTCCGCCGGGCCCGGGCCCGGGCCCGCTGCCCCGGCGGCCGGGCCGGGAACGGTCGTACCGCCCGCCGGGGCGGGGGTGGCGGGGGTGAACCCCGGGGGGAGGGGGTTCGGAAGGACCGGGCTCGCGCCCGCGCGCGTGCGGGCGCCGCCGGTCGTGCCGTTGTCGTCGTCCGTACCGATCACGTCGTCCACCCCCGGCACCGCGCCCCCCGCTGACCTGTAACCGCCGCGCATGCGAAATCCGCACTGTAGTGGACACGTTCGATCGAAACCGGAAGCGGTACGCCAAGAGGTCCGTAAGTGACCAGAGATCGGCCGGAATCCGAACAGTTCAGGCCGCGGCCTGGCCAATGGCACGTTTTGCCACTTGCCTTCGAGGCGGCCGTTTTCGGCCACACCGCGTTCATTCGACGTTCTCCGCGGCCGCCCAGCCTCGACCGCATGAAGAAGGCCCTCCTCGCCGCGACCGTCGTCGCCTCCGCGCTCACCGCCGCCCTGATCACGGCCCCCGCCGCCAACGCCGGCGGCCGCTCCGCCATCCCCTTCACCGAAGCCGCCGTCACCGCCGGAGCCGACGGCTCCTTCACCCTGGAGTGGAAGGCCCCGGGCACCAGGCGGGTCGAGGTCAAGGCGAACGGCAGGGTGGTCGCCAAGGGCGGGGCCCAGGGCCGGGCCGTGGTCACGGGCCTGCCCGCCGCCGACCGCCAGTGGTTCGACTTCAAGCCGCAGCACGGCCAGGGCCTGCGCCTGGCCGACCGCCTGGTCAAGCTGGACGGCACCGCCAACTTCCGCGACGCCGGCGGCTACCGCACCAGCACCGGCCAGTGGGTCAGGATGGGCGAGGTATACCGCTCCGACGCCCTCGACAAGCTCACCCCGAACGACCTCGCCAAGCTCCAGCGCCTGCACGTCAGAACCGTCTTCGACCTGCGCATGGAGGACGAGCGCACCAAGGACGCCGACAAGGTCCCCGCCGGCGCCGCCTACGTCGTCGCCGACGTCTTCGCGGGCTCCGGCTCCTTCCGGACCATGCCCCGCACCCCCGACGAGGCCGTCAAGGCCATGGTCGACGCCGAAAGGGCGATGGTCTCCGGCGCCGGCGGCAAGAAGGCGTACACGCAGGTCCTTGAAGGCATCGAGCGCGACCGCGCCCGCTCCGTCCTCTTCCACTGCACCGCCGGCAAGGACCGCACCGGCTGGGCGGGCGCCGCCCTGCTGACCGCCCTCGGCGTGCCCCGCCAGACCGTCGAGGCCGACTACCTGGCCAGCAACGACTACCGCAGGGCCGCCAACGACGCGATCCTCTCGCACCTGCCCGCCCAGCAGGCCGCCGTCTACAAGCCGCTGCTCGACGTGCGCCCCGAGTACCTGAACGCCGGCTACGACGAGGTCAGGGCCACGTACGGCTCCTTCGACCGCTACCTCAAGGACGGGCTCGGCATCGACGCCCGCGAGCTGAAGCAGCTCAAGAAGGACCTCCTGGTCGGCTGACCGGCTGACCGGCGGCGGGGGAGGGGGCCCGGGCCGCGGACCCCCTCCGCTCCGCTCAGTCCAGTACGGGCAGCAGCTCCGGCAGGTGGCCGTCCGAGGCGAGGGCCGCCCGCTGCCGCTCCTCGGGCACCTCCCCGTACAGCGTCGTACGGGGCTTCGCGGGCCGTCCCGCCGCCTCCGCGACCGCCACCAGGTCCTGGACCGACTTGTACGAGCCGTAACTCGACCCGGCCATACGGGAGATGGTCTCCTCCATCAGCGTCCCGCCGAGATCGTTCGCCCCGGAGCGGAGCATCTCGGCCGCGCCCTCGGTCCCCAGCTTCACCCAACTCGTCTGGATGTTGGGGATGTGCGGGTGCAGCAGGATCCGGGCCATCGCCGTCACCGCGCGGTTGTCGCGGACCGTGGGGCCGGGCCGGGAGATGCCCGCCAGGTACACGGGGGCGTTGGTGTGGATGAACGGGAGCGTCACGAACTCCGTGAAACCACCGGTCTGCTGTTGGATGCGGGCCAGCGTGCGGAAGTGGCCGAGCCAGTGCCGGGGCTGGTCCACGTGCCCGTACATCATCGTGGACGAGGAGCGGATCCCCAGCTCGTGCGCCGTGGTGACGACGTCGATCCAGTCCGCGGTCGGCAGCTTGCCCTTCGTCAGGACCCAGCGGACCTCGTCGTCCAGGATCTCCGCCGCCGTCCCCGGGATCGAGTCCAGGCCGGCCTCCTTGGCCGCCGTCAGCCAGTCCCGTACGGACATGCCCGTGCGGGTCGCGCCGTTGACGACCTCCATCGGCGAGAAGGCGTGCACGTGCATGCCCGGCACCCGCTGCTTGACGGCCCGCGCGATGTCGAAGTACGCCGTCCCCGGCAGGTCGGGGTGGATGCCGCCCTGCATGCACACCTCGACCGCGCCGACGTCCCACGCCTGGGCGGCCCGGTCGGCGACCTGGTCGAGGGAGAGGGTGTAGGCGTCGGCGTCGGTGCGGCGCTGCGCGAAGGCGCAGAAACGGCAGCCGGTGTAGCAGACGTTGGTGAAGTTGATGTTCCGCGTGACGATGTAGGTGACGTCGTCGCCCACCACCGACCGGCGCAGGTCGTCGGCGATCCGGCACAGGGCGTCGAGGGCCGGCCCGTCCGCGTGCAGCAGCGCGAGCGCCTGCGCGTCGGTCAGTTTCGTCGGGTCGTCGGCGGCCTGCGCCAGGGCGGCGCGCACGTCGGTGTCGATGCGCTCGGGGACCATGCCGGGTGCGGCCGCCTCGCGCAGCGCGTCCCAGTCGCCGTATACGTGGTCGAAGTCCTCGCGCCGGTCGGCGGTGCGGCCCTCGGTGTCGATGGCGGTGTGGAGGTCGGTGCGTCCGTACGCGGTGAAGCCCTCGTCGGGCTCCTGCCACGGCCGGCCCTCGACGACGGCCCGCTCGTCGGCCAGGCCGGTCTCCGCGTCGGCCAGCGCCCGTACGTGCGGCAGCAGCCTCGGGTCCAGCCAGGGTTCGCCGCGCTGCAGGAACTCCGGGTAGATGGTGAGGCGTTCGCGCAGCTCGAAGCCGGCGGCCGCGGTCCGGGCGGCCAGCTCCTCGATGTGCGGCCAGGGGCGCTCGGGGTTGACGTGGTCGGGGGTCAGCGGGGACACGCCGCCCCAGTCGTCGATGCCCGCGCCGATGAGCAGGGCGTACTCGGCGTCCACCAGGTTCGGCGGGGCCTGGATCCGCGCGCTCGGGCCCAGGATGTGGCGGGCGACGGCGATCGCGGCGGCCAGCTCCTCCAGCTCCGCGTCCGGCATGCCGCGCATGGCGGTGTCCGGCTTGGCGCGGAAGTTCTGGACGATGACCTCCTGGATGCCGTGGTAGCTGCGCTGGATGCGGCGCAGCTCGAAGAAGGCGTCGGCCCTCTCCTCGTAGGACTCGCCGATGCCGATCAGGACGCCGGTGGTGAAGGGCACGTTGGAGCGCCCCGCGTCCTCCAGCACGCGCAGCCGTACGGCCGGTTCCTTGTCGGGGGAGCCGTGGTGGGGGCCGCCGGGCTCGGACCACAGACGGGTCGCGGTGGTCTCCAGCATCATGCCCATGGACGGGGCGACGGGCTTGAGGCGCTGCAGTTCGGACCACGACATGACGCCCGGGTTGAGGTGAGGCAGCAGCCCCGTCTCCTCCAGGACCCGGATCGCCATGGCGCGGACGTAGGCGAGGGTGTCGTCGTAGCCGTGCGCGTCGAGCCACTCGCGGGCCTCGGGCCAGCGGTCCTCGGGGCGGTCGCCGAGGGTGAAGAGGGCCTCCTTGCAGCCCATCGCCGCACCCTGGCGGGCGATGTCGAGGACCTCGTCGGGGGAGAGGTACATCCCGTGGCCGCTCCTGCGGAGCTTGCCGGGGACGGTGACGAAGGTGCAGTAGTGGCACTTGTCACGGCAGAGGCGGGTGAGGGGGATGAAGACCTTGCGCGAGTACGTGATGACACCGGGCCGCCCGGCGGCGGCGAGCCCGGCGTCCCTGACGCGAGCGGCGGAGGCGGCGAGGTCCCGGAGGGCCTCGCCGCGCGCCTGGAGGAGCACGGCCGCCTCGGCCGCGTCGAGCGCGACGCCGTCTCGGGCCCGCCGCAGCGCGCGGCGCATCGCGTTTTCGGTCGGAGCCTCACTCGGAGTGGTCATGGGGCGAGCATACGATCCGACGTCCCGGCGGTGGAGCGGGTCATCTCATCAGCTCACCGGCGTTGACCAGCAGTGATTGGCCGGTAATCGCCCGGGCGCGGTCGGAGGCGAGGAACACGGCGGCGTCGGCGACGTCCCCGTCGGTGGCGAGGTCGGGCAGTGCCATGCGCCGGGTGAGGCGGGCGTGCACCTCTGCCTCGGGGACGTTCTCGGTGTGGGCCGTGAAGGTGACGAAGGCCTGAACGGGCGGGCCCCACATCCAGCCGGGCAGCACGGTGTTGACGCGTATCCGGTGCGGGCCGAGCTCGCGGGCCATGGAGTACATGGCGGAGGTCAGCGCCCCCTTGGAGGCGGCGTAGGCGGCCTGCTGCACCTCGTTGGGCGCGGCGACGGCGGACTGCGTCCCGATGATGACCACGGATCCGCCCCGCTCCTTGAGGGCGGGCAGGCAGGCACGGGTCATGCGCAGGGTGCCCAGCAGATTGACGTCGATGATCTGCTGCCAGGTCCCGAAGTCGGCGTCCTCCAGCCCGCCGAAGTAGGAGTCCCAGGCGGCGACGTGCACGACGGCGTCGACGCCGCCGAACCGCTCCACGGCCAGGGCGGCGAGGGCCTCGCACTGCGCCTCGTCGCCGATGTCGGTCGGCCGGTGGGCGGTGTGGGTGCCGTCGGGGTCGATCTCGGCGGCGGACTTGGCGAGATTCGCCTCGGTCCGCGCCCCGAGCACGGCGTTCCCGCCGTCCCGCACGACGGCGGCGGCCACCTGATGCCCGAGCCCGGCCCCGACGCCGGAGACGATGACGGTCTTCCCTCGCAACAGCACGACGTACCTCCAGGCGGAAGCAACCACATCTGACGGTGCGTCAGGCTAGGGGTCCGCCGCCCCCATGGGAAGGGCCGCGCACGAGCCCCGGCCTCTCGGTCCTCCCGCGGGCGGCGTCGGGCCACGGCGTGGCGGACCCTCCGGTTCCGGTCCGGCCGGGCAAGGCAGCGTCCGGTCGGCCCGAGCCTGCCCGCACCCAGCCCTTCAGGGTCATGGCGGCCGCGCCCCGACGGCTTGCAGCGGCGGGCGTCGGGGCCTCGTGTGCGCTACCCGCAGTGCGGACGGAATCGTCATTGAGTCATGCCGCTCGGGGTGCTGCCGCCTCGATTGCTTCGAGGATCAGGTTCATGTCCTCCGAAGCCATCGTGCACAGATCCTGTTCCCTCGTCAGCGTGCCTTCGGCCTTGCTGAAGTCTCCTCCGTTATTCCTGGTCTCATGGGCAAGGAGGGAAGGCAGGATGAGCCAGTTCCTTGCGACCTTGAACTCCCAATCGATGCGCAGAGCGGTTTCGTGCACGACGGCTTCGAAGACGGATTGGAGTTCGTCGTGCGGCTCGGCGAAGCGCCATCCGAGATGTGCGATCTGTACGTACCCGAACTGAGGATGTCGTTCGAGAGGGGAGCGGAACCAGGCGAGGGGTGCAAAGCGACTGAGGGCGGCCCTGGCGCGAGGGCCGCGTGGCATCTTCTCTTCCGCCTCCTGTTGGGTCACTGGCGCCACGTCCTCATGAAGTGGGGTTTGCTGAGGTCGTAGGTTCCGTCTAGTCGGATCACTCTTGTACCCGGATTCTGGGATCGGAGGGCTCTTTCGTAGTCGCCGAGAGGAACTGGGTCCAAAGAGAGCGTGGGGTCGTATGCGTAGCGTCCGTCGGTATAGACCCGGGTGCATCGCGAACTTCTCACGGAACGCCTCGGCGGCCTGCCCCTTCCACCGGTCGGAGTCGAGGGACTTCATGCCCTGGCCGACCCGCTCGAAGGCGGCCTGGAAGTCCGTGAGGTGCTTGGCCGATGCCCGGATGGCTGCCGGCCTGCCGTGGACCAGCTCGTCGGCCTGCTCGCTCTCGCCGAGCTCGTGTTCCCGTACCGTGGCGCCGAGACCGGACGCGAGGTTGTCCCCGAAGTCCTCGACGGTGTCCGCCCAGCCGGGCGCGCCGACACGTTCGAGCGCGCCGCCGAGGTCGTCGGAGGCCGTGTTCACGCCGTGGCCGATGACCTTCTTCTCGGTGGCGTGCGGATTGCCCAGCGCCGCGTTCGCCACGACCTTGAAACTCCCTTGGATGTACTGGTCCTGTTCGTGGATCACACCCGCGGACAGGCCCACGTTCGCGGCGAAGGCGTTCCTCTGCTGCACCAGCGAACGCACTCCCCAGCCACCGACCCGAGCTCCTTCAGTTCCGCCAGGCTGTCCGTGATGCCCTTCGCGATCAGCCCCAGTGCCTGCTTCGAGACATCGAGGTCCGCCCCGTCCCCGCTCATGCTTCCGCCTCCCCGTCGAGCGCCGCTGCATCCGGCACGATCCCGCGCATCGGCGGGAACAGCATTCCGTCCGGCCCCGCCGCGTTCCATGCGACCCCGCACGGGAAGTCGAGGGCCGGTACCACGTCGTCGAGCAGGCGTGCACCGACGACCCGGCGGTACGTCCATTCCCGGTGGCCCTCGCCACGTGCGACGCCGAACCGCGCGAGTGCCGCCTCGTCGGAGAAGGCGCAGATCCAGTCCAGGCCGCCGAGTTCGGCCGTCCAGAGGCCTTCCCGGTCGTCCAGCGGTACGAGAACGAGTCGGCTGCGGAATTCGGTTAGCCGCTCCACGACGGCTTCCCGCGCTTCCGTCGAAGCGTCGGCTTCGGTGGCTGGTTCGCCGGCCGTCTCGTCCGACGGCACCGGAAGCCCGCGCCGCTGGACGGCATCGGCGCGCAGCCGACCCCACTCCTCGTCGAATCCCACCCCGAGAACTCCCCCCGCCGCACCGTCACCCGGCCTCTGCCGAGCTGATGTCCCACCATGCGGCCCAATCGAACGTACCTTTGCACGCGGGGCTGGGGGCGGCCAACTTTACTGTTCAGTAGCGCACATATCGCGCCAGGCGTAGCGATTTCATGTGCTGATGGCGGCCTCAGGTCGTGGTTGCAGAAGCAATGTGTGTGGGTCGGGGTGTCCGCGTCGACGGTCGGGGGTGTTCGGGGGATGATCGGATGGGAACGCATCCCGGCGGGGACGAGCCGCCGCGTCGGGACCCGGTCGGAGGACGTGAGGACCATGTCGCTCTCGCACCCCGCCGGCGCGCCGCCGCGCGCCCGGCTGTTCGCACTGCTGGCGCTGCTCTGCGCGCTGGGCGCGGTGGTGGTGCTGGTGGCGTCCGGCGAGGGCGGCGGGCTGATCGTCGTCGTGGTCGGGATGGCCGGCGCGGCGCTCACCGCCGTGGGCACGTGGTGGGTCGTCGCCCACCGCGGGCCGGTCCGGCTGGCCGGGGCCGTGCTGGCCGTGGCCGCGCCGGTGGCCATCCTCGTCATCTACGCCCGCGCCGACTTGTGGCCCACGGCGCTGGCCGCCATCGTGCTGTGGGCGGCCGCCGTGGTGTGCGCGCGGACGGCGCTGCGCGCGGCGCGGCCGTCCGCCGGCATGCGGGCGGTCGCCGCCGACCGCCCCCGGCACCCCGTGCTGATCATGAACCCGAAGTCCGGTGGCGGGAAGGTCGGCCGCTTCGGCCTCGTCGAGAAGGGGGAGGCGCTCGGAGCCCGGGTGGTGCTGCTGGACACGGAGGTCGTCACGGACGTCGCCGCCATCGCCCGCAGGGCGGTCGCCGAGGGGGCGGACCTGCTCGGGGTGGCCGGCGGCGACGGCACCCAGGCCCGGGTGGCCGAGGTGGCGGCCGAGCACGGCCTGCCGTTCCTGGTGATCTCCGCGGGTACCAGGAACCACTTCGCCATGGACCTCGGCCTGGACCGCGAGGACCCGGCCCGGTGCCTGGACGCCCTGGCGGACGGCGAGGAGCTCAGGATCGACCTGGGCTTCGTGGGCGGCCGCGCCTTCGTGAACACGGCCTCCTTCGGCGTCTACGCGGAGGTCGTGCAGCGCCCGGAGTACCGGGACGCCAAGGCGGACTCGGCGCTGGACGCACTGCCCGACCTGCTGCTCGGCTACGCCGGCCACACCCTCGAAGCGGCGGCCGACGGGACGCGTCTGGAGGCCCAGCAGGCACTGTTGATCAGCAACAACCCCTACTCGTCCCCCGAACCGATGGCCGTGGGCGCCCGCCGGGCCCGCCTCGACCTCGGCGTGCTGGGCGTCGTCGGGATCCGGGTGAACAATGCCGCCCAGGCCGCCGACGTCGCCCTGCGGGGCGCGCGGGCGACCGGCCTGCACGTCCTGACCTCCCGGCAGGTCGTCATCGCATCGGAGGCGGAGGACATCCCGGTCGCCGTGGACGGGGAGGCCCTGACGCTGCCCACGCCCGTCACCTGCTCCATCCGCCCCGGCGCCCTGCGCGTACTGGTGCCGAGGGAACGCCCCGGCGCCCCGGTGGCCGGTCCGCCCATGGAGTGGCGCGACGTCCTCGCGCTGGCCTTCAACCGGCTGCGGTGACGGCGGGGGCGCGATTCCCCCGGGATGCCCGGCCTCCGGTGCGGCGTCACAATGAGTCTTACCCGGTGTACCGGGCGGGCCCGGTGCCCCCCGCTGTTCCCGCTGGTCGTGCGCGGATAGGAGACAGCCGTGAAGGACCTCAAGTTCGAGCAGAAGAGTTCCCTCTCACGCCTTGAGGCCGCCGATCAGCTCGCTGCGCTCGCGGAGGCGCTGCGGCACGGCGGCAACGCCGAACTGGAACTCGGCCCCGGGACGATGAGCCTGCGGGTCCCCGACGAACTCAGCACCGAGATCGAGGTCGAGGTCGGCGACGGGCAGATCGAGATGGAGATCGAGCTCAAGTGGCCCACCACGTCCACGCGGTCCGGAGCCCAGTCATAGTGGCCCCGGACGGCCCCGGGAAGATCCCGGAGACGGCCGCGGAGCGCGAGCCCGAGCTCGACCCGGAGGCCGCTGCTGCGGCGGCCGCCGCAGCAGCCGCGGAAGCAGCCGCCGAGCCGGACTCGCATGAGGCCCGCGGCGACTACACCGGCGCCGTCTACGGCTCGCTGCTCGCCGCCTCCGTCATCGTCGGCGCCGGAACCCTCGGCTCGTTCCCGCGGCTGCAGCTCATCGTGCTGCTGCTGGGCACCGGCGTCGTCTTCTGGGCCGCGCACGTCTTCGCCCGCCTCTTCGGGGCCCGCCTCCTCGTGGGCCGGCTGAGCTGGAGTGTGATCCGCCGCGTCTCCCGCCAGGAGCGCCCCATCATCGAGGCGGCCGTCCCGCCCGCCGCCGCGGCGGCCATCACCCCGCTCTTCGACCTGGGGCCGCAGGGCATCGCGTGGCTGGCGCTCCTGGTCGCCCTGGCCGGGCAGGTCGGCTGGGCGACCGTGGCCGCCAAACGCGCCGGCGCCTCCCGCCGCCTGATGGTGGTCGCCGGCGCCATCAACCTCCTCCTCGGGCTGCTCATCGTGCTGCTCAAGGTCGGGCTCCAGCACTGAGGCCCCGCGGCGTCGCGCCGTACTCCGCCAGGGCCGCCCCGAGGCGGCCGACCCCCTCGGCGATCTCCCGCGGGGTGTGCGTCGTGAAGGACAGGCGCAGCGTGCGCGGGTCCGGGGCGCCCGTGTGGAAGGGGGCTCCCGGGACGAAGGCGACGCCGTGCGCCACGGCCGTCCTCAGCAGGGCCGTCGCGTCGTGGTCCTCCGGGAGCCGGGCCCACACGAACATCCCGCCCTCGGGCCGGTTCCAGGCGCAGCCCGGCGGAAGGGTCCGGCCCAGGGCGCCCAGCAGGGCGTCGCGCCGCTCGCGGTACGCGGCGCGCACGGTGCCTATGTGCGCGTCCAGGTCCACCGTCGCCAGGTAGTGCGCCGCGGCCAGCTGGTCCACCGTGGAGGTGTGCAGGTCCGCCGCCTGCTTCGCGACCGCCGCGGCCCGCAGGAGCGCCGCCGGTGCGCGGAGCCAGCCCAGGCGCAGCCCGGGAGCCATGGTCTTCGAGAAGCTGCCGAGCAGGGCCGTACGGTCCTCCGCGCCCGGGTGGGCGGCGAGCCACGGGACGTCCCGGCCCTCGTAGCGCAGGTCCCCGTACGGGTCGTCCTCCACCAGCCACAGGCCGAGCCGGGCCGCGATCTCCGCGACCGCGGCCCGGCGGGATGCCGGCAGGGTGCGGCCCGTCGGGTTCTGGAAGGTCGGGATCGTGTAGAGCAGCTTCGGCCGCTCCCGCGCGACGAGTTCCGCGAGCGCGTCCGGCAGGATGCCCTCCTCGTCGCAGGGCACGGGCACCACCCGCGCCCCCGCCAGCCCGAAGCACTGGAGTGCGGCGAGGTAGGTGGGGTTCTCGGCCAGCACCACGTCGCCCGGCTCGATCAGGGCGGCGGTGACGAGGGTGAGGGCCTGCTGGGAGCCGGAGGTGACGACCACGTCGTCCGCGCCGGTCGCAAGCCCGCGCGCCGTCGCCCGCGCCGCTACGGCCGCGCGGAGCTCCGGCGCGCCCTCGGTGGTCGAGTACTGGAGCGCGCGGCGCGCCGAGAGCGCGAAGGCGGCGTCGTACGCGGCGCGCAGGCCCTCGGTGTCGAAGAGTTCGGGCGCGGGGAGGCCGCCGGCGAAGGAGACGATCCCGGGCCGCTGGGTGAGCGCGAGGATCTCGCGTACGGGAGAGCCTTCGACCGAGGTGGCACGGGCGGCGAACGCGGGCGGTGCGACGGCGGCGGCTACGGCAGTGGTGGTGGCGGCGGCGGTGGCGGTGGCGGCAGCGACAGCGGGCACGGGAGCTCCTCGGGGAGACGGGTGCGCGCATCGTAGCGACAGAAACTTGTAGACGGCATGTATGTATCAGGAGGTGGACGCCGGACGCTCGGCCGCCCTCGACCCCGCCCGCCCCCTCCCGATCTGACGCCACATCAGCTAGACCGTTCCCATGACGACAGGAGAGCAGGACCCGCAGCAGGACACCCGCGTCGACGACTACGCCGCGCTGGCGGCGGTCGGCCCCTACGGCGTCCGCCCCGGCCATGCGCTGATCACCATGGTGGAGCCGCACCCGGGCCACGAGTACGCGTACAACCGCTGGTACGAGGACGACCACTACTACGCGGGCGCCATGGCCATGCCGTGGATGTACGCGGGCCGCCGCTGGGTGGCGACCCGCGAGCTCCAGGAGCTGCGCTACCCCGAGAAGTCGGCCGTCGCCCAGCCGGTCACCGCCGGCTGCTACATATCGACGTACTGGGTCACCGCGGGCCGCTACGACGAGCACATGAAGTGGACGGTCGGCATCAACAAGCGGCTGAACCGCGACGGTCGCGTCTACCAGGACCGGACCCACGTCTTCACGGCCTTCCAGGACCACGCGGCCACCGTCTACCGTGACGGCGCCGCCGGCCCGCGGGACTACCACGCGCTCGACCACCCGTACGCGGGGCTGGTGGTGCAGGTGGTCGACGCCGACGGCCCGGAGCAGCGGGCCGAGTTGCTGGAGTGGCTGCGCTCGCGCGCCCTGCCGAGGCGGCTGCACGGCTCCCCGGCGGCGATGGTGACCGTCTTCCGGCCGACGCCGCTGCCCGGTGACCGGATGACGTACGTCAAGCAGGTGGAGGGGGTCGACACGCGCCTCACGCTGCTGTGGTTCCTGGAGGAGGACCCCCGGACCTGCTGGGACCGCTTCCAGGGGCTGGACGCGGAGGTCTCGGAGGCGGGCCTGGGGCGGGTGGAGCTCGTGGCCCCGTTCATCCCGACGGTGCCGGGGACGGACCGGTACGTCGATCAGTTGCGCTGACGCGGGCATGGCCGAGCCCCCTCGGCCAAGACGGCGGACCGGTCGAGAGGGCTCCAGGCGCTGGTGACGGGATGGTCGGGACGCGTCGTGATCTTCAGACGAGGCGTCCCAGCCGGCCTTCGGTGACGTCGGTGACGAAGGAGGTCCACGAGCCGGGCGCGAAGGTGAGGGACGGGCCGTCCTGCACCTTCGAGTCGCGTACGGCGATCGCCTCCATGACGGGGGACTTGACCTCGACGCAGGCGCCGTTGGCGGAGTAGGAGGACTTGACCCAGTTGTCGGTGGCGCCCTGGCGAATAGCCATGTTTCTCTCCGGTGAGCGAGTAGTTCGGGTGTCTTGTCGGCCATTTCCGGCTGACCTGATCGACGCTACCGGCAGCTCCTGACGGGTGAAGGAAGCATTCACCCGACCGAGTGGCATATTCCATTCAAGCCTTCTGTGGCCGGGGAGTGACGGTGTACGGTGCCGCCCCCTCGCCCGCCAACCCCCTGAGTCACAGGACTATTCACCCTTGTCGGCATATTCGTTGATGATCTGCGAGATGAACTCCCGTGTCTTGTCGACCCCGAGGGCCTGGGCGCGCAGGTGCTCGTACATCACGCTGTACTTCTGGACGTCGTTGGCCTTCTCCAGGTACAGGTCGCTGGTGACGCCCTCGATGTAGACGACCGTCGAGTCGGACGCGTCCGGGAACTCCAGGATCGCGTACTGGCCGTTCACGCCGGGGTGCGCGCCCAGCTCGAAGGGCATCACCTGCACGGTGACGTGCGGCTGTTCCGACTGCTCTATCAAGTACTCGAGCTGCCGGATCATCAGTCGGTTGTCGCCCACGTGCCGGCGCAGCGCCGCCTCGTCGATGACCGCCCACAGGCGCAGCGGGCCGAGGTCAGGGTTGTTGTTCTCCGTCTCGGAGAGCCGCTTCTGGCGGTGCATGCGGACCTGGACGCGCTTGTCCACGTCGGCAGGGGCGGTCTCCGGCCACGCGCCGCGGACGAGGGCCTGCGCGTACTCGGTGGTCTGGAGCAGGCCCGGGATCACCAGGGGTTCGTACGTGCGCAGGCTGGCGGCGTCGGTCTCCAGCCCGATGTACACGCTGTACGGGATGTCGCCGAAGGCGTGCCACCAGCCCTGCTGGCGGGAGTCCTTCGCCATCTGCATGAGGGAGTCGATGAGCCGGCGGTCCTCGACCTCGTACACGTCGCACAGGTCGCGGACGTCGCGCTGGCTGATGGAACGGCGGCCGTTCTCCAGCCGGCTGATCTTCGACTGGGAGACGAGGAGGCGTTCGGCGACCTGTTCGGCCGTCATGCCCTTGTCCTCGCGGAGCTTGCGCAGCTCCATTCCAAGTCGGCGGCGTCGGACGGTGGGATTGACATTGGACGCCACGTGAACGGCACCTCCGCCTTCTTCTGTCGTGCAGCTGTCTCTCTGCGTGTCTGATGTTCAGCAGACTGCCACCGAAGCGGGCGGCGCCGCTGGGGAACGGCAGGGAAAACACAGACGCGCGGGGTGGCGGAGCCGGCGGACCGGCCCCGCCACCCCGCGCGCTGGCGGCTTCCGGGCCGGATCCTCGCGGATGCCGGTCCCGGTGGTGGCGTCGCTCTGCGGTGCGGTGGTGGAGCTGTGCAGCGATGCGGTGGTGGAGCTGTCGAACTGGGGACCCGGGAACTGTCCGGGCCTCACCGGGGGTGGATCAGTGCGCGGGCACGCGTGCCATCGCACCCGTGCGGCGCGGCTGCATCGGGACGCCGCCCGCCGTGGGCCGGGCCTGCGGTGCCGGCGCGCGGTCCCGGCGTGGCTGTGCGGCCACACCGTTCTGGACGTCCATCACGGCGTGCGCCACGAGTCCGCCCATCGGGTCGTGCCTGATCAGGTCCCGCAGTCGGGACCTGGACGAGCGCCCCTCGTTGCCGGGGTACAGGTGCTTGCCGAGTCCGACCGCGTGGGCCAGCGCGGCGAGCGCCGCGGTCCGCGGGTCCGGCGGTACGCCGGTGCGGATCGCACTGTCGAGCCGGGCTCGGATCTCCCGGCTGATCTCCGTGTCCGTCGCCTGGTAGCGAGTCGTCGGCAACACTCCGCACATCTGTCCCGCGACGGCGTGAACCATGCCGCAGCGCTCCAGGTGCGCGAGGTAAATCTGACGAAGCCCCAGCCGGGGTCCGCCGATCCAGTGGACGGCCCGTACCGGGCTGCCGCGCCTGCGCAGCAGTTCCAGTGCGGAGTCCAGAGTCGGATCTCCTGTCGGCCGTGGCATCACCACGGCGATACGATCCCCATCAGGGGCTATCCGTCCTGCCAGAGCCAGCTCCACTAGCTGTGCCCCGGCCAGGCCGAGGTCGAGCGACTGCGGCTGCGCCGTGGTACCCGTGGCCGGGTCCAAGGCGAGCAGCAGAAGCTCCTCCGGAATTGTTCTGCGGCTCCTGCCCATCCATGCCTCCCCGCGTGGATGAGTGACAGGGTGACGCCTCTCACATTCATCTGTCGAGAGCGCGTGGCCGCTTTGTGGGGGAACCCGCAGCTATGTCGTTCTCGTCTGGCACGGGGGCGATGCTCCCGAGACGGGACACTGTTAGACATTCGGACAGCCGAACGTGGCGGCGATGAGGAGGAGCGGTGGCGGGCGAGTCCCCCGACAAGTCGGTAGATGAAGAAACGCCGGGGGCGGCGGAGTCGTCCGCGGAGCGCGACCCGAGGCTGTCGGTGTTCCGGCCGAGGGAATCCGAGGACGGTGCCGGCGTCGCCCGTGCGGGCGAAAGCGGTGCCGAGGCCGAGGCGGGTGCCGATGCGGGTGCCGGGTCCGGCGGGCGGGATGCGCTGCGCGAGGCCGTGGCGGCCTGGGTCGCCACGACGGCGGAGGAGTCGGGTGCTGCCGATGCCGCGGCGCGCGAAGCCGACGAGGACTCGGCCCCCGAGGCCGATTCCGATTCCGCTTCCGCTTCGGCCTCCGGTTCGGCTCCGGCCGAGGAGGCGAAGCCTGCCGCTGCCGTTGCCGCCGACCCGAAGCCCGAGCCGGCGGACAGCGGCCGCACGGCTGTGTTCCGTGCCGTGAAGCCGGGCTCCGCCGGGGCTGCCGGTGGGGACAAGGCTTCCGTGGATGCCGAGGGGGGTCCGGCCGCGTCCGGTTCCGCTTCCGGCGAGCAGAAGCCTGCCGTGGCGAAGCCGTCGAAGCCGTCGGCTCCGGTGGACGAGTCGGGGGACAGTGGCCGTACGGCCGTGTTCCGTGCCGTGAAGCCGGGCTCTGCCGGCGGGGCTGCGTCCGGTTCCGGTGCGGCGAAGCCGGGCTCTGCCGGGGCTGCCGGTGGGGACAAGGCGTCCGTGGATGCCGAGGGGGGTCCGGCCGCGTCCGGTTCCGCTTCCGGCGAGCAGAAGCCTGCCGTGGCGAAGCCGTCGAAGCCGTCGGCTCCGGTGGACGAGTCGGGGGACAGTGAGCGTACGGCTGTGTTCCGTGCTGTGAAGCCGGGCTCTGCCGGGGCCGCCGGTGGGGGCAAGCCGTCTGCGGCGAAGCCGGTGGCTGCGAAGCCGTCGGCTCCGGTCGACGAGCCCGCGGACAGCGAGCGCACGGCCGTGTTCCGTGCCGTGAAGCCCGGTGCTGCGAAGCCCGAGGCGGCGAAGCCGTCGGCTCCGGCCGGCGGGGCCGGGGACAGTGAGCGCACCGCCGTGTTCCGGGTGCCGAAGGTGGACGCGCTGAAGCCCGACGCCGGGCAGAAGTCGAAGCCCGGCGCCGTGAAGCCGGGCTCCGCTTCGCCTTCCGCTTCCGCCCAGGCGCCGGCCCCGGCCGAGGACGGCGAGCGCACCGCCGTCTTCCGCGCCCCGAAGCCGGAGGCGCCTGCCCCCGAGGCCCCCGAGGCCCCCAAGGCCCCCAAGGCCAGCACCTTCGTGCCGCTGCGCACCGACGGCGACGGCACGACGGAGGCGAAGCCGAAGCCCCCGGTCCCGCCGACCCCCTCGGTCTCGGCCGCCGCTTCGACCGCCACCGAGCGCCTGGACCGCAGCGACCGGAGCGAGCGGACCACCCAGCAGCCGCTGCCGCCCAAGCCGCCGCTCGACATGCTGGCGGACCTCACGAACAACCCGCCCCCGCCGCCGAGCCCGCTGCGCACCGCCGTCCGCCGGTTCAAGATCTACGCGCCGCTCGTCGTGCTCCTGGGGATCATCCTGGCCGTCGTGCAGCTGGTCCGCCCGCTGCCCGAGCCGAAGCTCGTGATGACCGCGAAGTCCTCGTACACCTTCGAGGGCGCGATGCCGCAGCTGCCCTGGCCCAGCGAGGGGCAGGCCTACATGGCGGCCGCCGGCCTCGGCACGCTCGGCCAGTCCGGCGAGCAGAAGCCGGTGCCGATCGCGAGCGTCACCAAGTCGATGACGGCCTACATCATCCTGCGCGACCACCCCATAAAGAAGGGTGAGCAGGGCGCGATGATCGACGTCGACAAGACGGCCGAGACCGAGGGCAAGAAGAACGACTCCGTCAACAACGAGTCCACCCTCGACACGGTGAAGGAGGGCGACAAGATCTCCGAGTACGACGCGATCGCCGCCCTCATGATCCCGTCGGCCAACAACATCGCGCGGCTGCTCGCGCGCTGGGACGCCGGTTCCCAGGAGGCGTTCGTCAAGAAGATGAACGACACCGCCAAGGAACTCGGCATGACCAACACCACGTACACCGACCCCTCGGGTCTGGACGCGACCACGGTCAGCACCGCCGAGGACCAGGTCAAGCTGGGCCTGAAGCTGGTCGAGATCGAGACCCTGCTCGACATCACCAAGAAGCCGAACTGGGTCGACCCGTCGGGCAAGAGCTGGCGCAACTGGAACGGCCTGACCGGACCCAGCGGCGCGCTCGGCATCAAGACCGGTACGACGACGAAGGCGGGCGGAAACCTCCTCTTCGCCGCGCAGAAGAAGATCGGCAACACCAACCAGCTGATCGTCGGAGCCGTCCTCGGCCAGCACAAGCCGTCCATCATCGACACCGTGCTCGCCGCGAGCAAGCAGCTGATGGTCGGCACCCAGAAGGCCCTCGACGGCGCGACCGTCGTGAAGAAGGGCGATGTCGTGGGCTACGTCGACGACGGACTGGGCGGCCGGACTCCGGTCGTCGCCACCGCCGACGTGCAGGCGATCGGGTGGGCGTCCCTGACCGTGACCGTGAAGCTCGCGGACGGCGGCGGCGCGATGCCGCAGACCGCGACGGCCGGCACCGAGGTCGGCGTGCTGACCGTCGGCGAGGGCGCCAGCCAGGTCAAGGTGCCGGTGGCGCTGAAGAGCGACCTGGCCTCGCCGGGCATCGGCAGCAAGCTGACGCGCATCGGCTGACCGCCGTCCGCTGCCGTCCGCTGCCGTCCGCAGCCCTCTGAGGTCCTCTGAGGCCGTCTGAGGCCGTTCGCGGACGGGCGCGGCACGAGCGCTGATCCGGCGCCCCGGGCAACCCCGGGGCGCCGGTGCGCGTCTAGCGAGTGTCCGCTCGGTCCCGCCGACCGGACGCGACCTAGGGACCCGGGACGCCAGATGTGTGCCGGTGGGGATCCATGTTGGGGAGTGCGGCAGTGACCACCGCTGAGCAGCAGGGCCGGCCCAGGGCAGCCATCCCGTCGGCAGACGGCGGCGGCCCGGGCCGTGGCGCCGTGCCGCCGCAGCAGGGGCCGCACGAGCAGCCCCGGCGGCGCACCCGCGCACTCGATCCGCTGCGCCGGCACCCCGTGGCCGTCGCCACCCTGCTCGCCGCCGTGCTGCACGTCGTCTGGTTCTTCAGCTTCGCCAACAGCGGCGGCGACCTCGCCGCGCAGGACGCCTGGGCCGAGTTCGTGGGCCGGCATCCCGACTCGGCGTACAACCTCGCCTGGTACGGCGGCATGCACCCCGTCTCGTACAGCGTGGTCTCGCCGTACCTCATGCACATGCTCGGCGTACGCACCACGATGATGGTCGCGGGCACCGTCTCGGCCGGGCTGCTCGCCCTGATCCTGACCCGCTGCCGCGGGGCCGTGCGCGAGCCGCTGTGGCCCGCCCTGGCCGGGGCGTACGGGCTGTTCTGCAACGCGCTCTCGGGCCGGGTCACCTTCGGGCTGGGCGCGATGTTCGCCCTCGGCGCGGTCGCCGCGGTCTTCTGCTGGCCGCGCAAGTGGGCGCGGCGGCGCTGGGCCAAGGCCGCGGTGGCGGCCCCGCTGGCCGGGATCGCGACCGCCGCCAGCCCCGTCGCGGGCCTCTTCCTCGGGGTGATCGCGGCCGCGCTGTTCCTGAGCGGGCGGCGCCCGGGTGCGTACGCGCTCGGGCTGGCCCCGGTGGCCGTGGTCGGGCTGTCGGCCTGGCTCTTCCCGTTCTCCGGGACGCAGCCGATGAAGATCGGTTCGGCCGGGCTGCCGTTCCTGTTCGGGCTGCTGATCTTCTTCCTGGTGCCGCGGCGCTGGAAGACGGTCCGGATCGCCTCCGCCGTCTACGCCCTCGGGGTCTTCCTGACCTGGGTGATCGACTCCCAGGTCGGCTCGAACGTCACCAGGATGGTGATGCTGTTCGGCGGCGCCGTGCTGCTCGCGGCCCTCCCGTACGAGGTCCCGCGCTCGCGGCGCTGGTACGGGGTGCTGCTCGCGTTCGTCGGGCTGAACGCCTGGATCACCACCAACAGCGTCACGGACATCGTCCGCACCACCCCGGTCGCCGCATGGAACCGGGAGCTGGCCCCGCTCGTGGACCAGCTCCAGAAGGCGGGCGCCGACCGCGGCCGGGTCGAGGTCGTCCCCGTCAGCAGCCACCGGGAGTCCTCCGCCTTCCCCTCGTACGTGAACCTCGCGCGCGGCTGGAACCGGCAGGCCGACCTGGAGCGCAACCCGCTCTTCTACGACGACACCCTCACCGCCGACAGCTACCGGGCCTGGCTGGAGCGCTGGGCGGTGCACTACGTGGTGCTGCCGGCCGACAAACCCGATTCGGGCGGCGAGGACGAGGCGAAGCTGGTGCGCGCGGGGCTCCCGTACCTCCAGCAGGTGTGGGGCGACGCGAACTGGCAGCTCTTCAAGGTCGACGCGCCGACGAACCTGGTGAGGGGGCCCGCGAGCGTGGTGCGGGCGGGCGCCGACCAGCTGGTCATCGACGCGAAGCAGGCAGGCCGGGTGCTGGTGCGGATCCCGCACTCGCCGTGGCTGGGGCTGGTGGACGCGGCGGGCAAGCCGGTGCCGCCGCCGCAGGAGACGGCGGAGTCGAAGGCGCGGGGGGCCGTGCCGAAGGAGTTCGCGAACACGGCCGGGTGCCTGTTCAAGGCGCTCCCGGACGGCGAGGGCGACGTGTGGACGGAGCTGCTGGTCCCGGCGCCGGGGGAGTACCGGGTGGCGGCGAAGTACCAGCTGCCGCGGGGCACGCCCTGCCCGGAGGAGGTCGTCCAGGCGACGCTGGGGACTCCGGAGCGTCCGGCTCCGGCGACCGGCTCGACTCCCTGATTTCTTTACGTTCCGGTCCGGGTGCGTTGCTCCGTATATATGCATACGATCCCAGTAGTCCGATTGGGTGCTTCCTGAGGGAGTTGACGACGGGATGAACAAAGAGCAGAAGCGGGACGTCCGGGCGGCCATCGCAAAGGCGCAGGAGGCTTCGCAGCCGCCGCGCCCCCCGGGCCACGGCTTCGACGGTCCTGTGCGGACGAAGGTCAAGGGCGGACTGCACACGAAGGCCGCCCTCAAGCGGGCCGGCACTCCGCAGGGCGACCGCATCGGCGAACGCAGCAGTGGCCTGAGCTGACCCCTGAGGGGACGGCGCATCCGTGATGGCGCAGCCCTTCCGGCTCCGGCCGGGAGGGCTTCGAGCGCCCGGGGGTGCGATATGGCCGGATCTCGCGGGATCCGGCCGGATCCCGCCGCTCGCCCGCCCCGGCGGGCGCATTACCGTGACCAGACCATGAACGAGATGCAGCGCAGAGCGCGGCTGCGGCCGAGCCTGCGGCTGCCCGCCTGGACCTCGACCCTGACCTGGAAGGCCACGGTCTTCATCACCCTGATGTGCTGCGGGCTCGCCGCGCTGCTCGGCTGCCTCGTGCACGGCGCGATGACCCGCCAGACCGTCGGCACGGCGCGCGAGAAGGCGCTCGTCAAGCTGGAGCGGACCGTCCAGGGGTACGAGACCGGCGCGCGCCTGCCCCGGGGCGAGGGCATCGACCCCGCGGACCTGCCCCCGGAGCTGCACGCCCTGGCGCTCGACGGCAAGCGCGGCACGGCGGTCGGCCGGTACCGCGGGCGCCCGGTGATGTGGGCGGCCGCGCCCGCCGAGGACGGCACCGCGATCGCCGTGTCCGTGGACTTCCGCGTGGCCGAGCGGACCATCGCCAACCTCGACCGTGCCATCCTCGGCTCCTCGGGTCTGGCCATCGGCGTCACCCTCCTCATCGGCGCGCTCGGCGTCACGCGGATCACCCGGCGCCTGCACGTGACCGCGCAGGTGGCCCGCCGGATCAGCGCCGGCGACCTGGACGCCCGGGTCGGCGACAAGGCGCGCACCAAGGACGAGGTGGCGGCGGTCTCCCGGGCCCTGGACACCATGGCCTCGTCGCTCCAGCGCAAGCTGGAGGCGGAGCAGCGGTTCACGGCGGACGTCGCCCACGAGCTCCGCACCCCGCTGACCGGCCTGAACGCGGCTGCCGAGCTCCTGCCGCCGGGCCGCCCGGCCGAGCTCGTACGGGACCGGGTGCAGGCGATGCGCTCGCTCACCGAGGACCTGCTGGAGATCTCCCGCCTGGACACCCGCAGCGAGCGCGTGGAGCTGGACTCGCACGACCTCGCCGACCTGGCGGCCCGCACGATCCGCGCGTCCGGCACCGACACGGCCCTGGCGGTGGTCGCCTCCCCGCGGGTGGAGACGGACCGGCGCCGCCTGGAGCGGATCCTGGGCAACCTCGTGGCCAACGCGCACAGCCACGGCGCCGCCCCGGTCACGGTCACGGTGGACGGTCCGACCGTGACGGTGACCGATGCGGGGCCGGGCTATCCGGAGTACCTGATCACGACCGGCCCGCAGCGGTTCCGTACGGAGGGCACGAGCAAGGGCCACGGGCTGGGCCTGACCATCGCCGTCGGCCAGGCGCGGGTCCTCGGCGCCACGCTCGCCTTCCGCAACCGGGCGGAGGGCGGCGCCGAGGCCCGCGTCACCCTTCCAGAGCCCGCAGCACCGGCAGCAACTGCGCTTCTTCCCCGTCGAGATGGGACTCCAGCTCCCGGCTCATGCGCTCGACGCGGTCGCTGAACCCTTCGCCGGCGCCGTCACCGGGCGCGTCCAGGGCCCGTACCAGCTCCTCCTGCAGCCGCGCGATGACGGCGTGCTCGGCGCCGATGCGCCGGAAGAACTCCCGCATGTGCGGGTGCTGTTGCTCCAGGTACGGGAAGAGCCCCGCGTCCTCGCTGCGGTGGTGGAACTCCAGGGTGTGGCAGAACGCCAGGCAGTGCTGGCGCAGTTGCAGCCCGAGCGAGGCCGCCCCGCCCTCCCGTACGCGATCTCCCGCGAGCTCCCGTACGAGGACCAGCTGCGCCCGCAGCCAGCCGTGCACGGAGAGCAGCTTCCCGGCGATCCCGCCCTCCTCGTCTGGGACCTCGTGCGTGCGCTGGAGGGCCACGACGGGGATCACCCGCGCGGTGCGCCCCTGGTACTCCCCGTAGCCGGGCTCCGCGCGGACGACCTGCGCGAACAGCTCGTCGCGCCGCGCGCCCGCGGCGGGCACGGCGACGGCCTCGTACTCCTCGGTCCCGGTCTCGACCTGTACGAGGGGGCGTGCGAGGAGGTTGTGGTACCAGGCCGGGTGCCGGTCGGCCCCGGCGGCGGAGGCGACGACGAGCGGCGTGCCGCCGTCGCGCAGGAACCCGAGGGGGACGGTGTGCGGCTTCCCCGACCGGGCGCCGGTGGTGGTGAGAAGGAGCAGCTGAGCCCCTTCGAAGGGGCCGCCGACCTTGCCGGCGTTGGCCCGGAATTCCTCGATGACGTTCTGGTTGAAAGATGACACGGAGTGTGGATCTCCTCACGGTGTGTATGCGTGCGACGGCAGCGTTACAACCGGGGGAGATCACCCGTAGCCGGTGGCGTATGTGCCCATGGGCCCGGTCCTTCACAAGCGGGTGCCTGCCCAACCACCGCCCGGCCCACATCTCAGTAGGCGGCGTCACGCGACACGGGCGCAATACAACCACAACGCGAAGAGGACCCCCAGCCGTTTTGCGGCGGGGGGTCCTCGACTGTGCCCTCGGCAGGATTCGAACCTGCGACACCGGCTTTAGGAGAGCCGTGCTCTATCCCCTGAGCTACGAAGGCGGGGGCTTGTCGGAAACGTTGCCGGAAACCCCAGAGGGATCGCACGAGCTGCCTCGACAAACAAGCTGGTCAGATGACGTGCACACACTCGAGCGGAGATGCCCTCGCGGACACTTTCCCGAGCACACGCCTGGGAGTCGTCTGACCGCTGACAGCCTAGCGGATCGTGCTGGGAGTGGTCGCATGGATTGCCGTGGGAGTGGGCCTGAGGTGAAGGCGTCGTCGTGACCTGGGGTTTCTGAGCGTCTGGGGTGGTGGGTGGGGAGGCCGGGGGTGCTGCACGGGTGTGGGCAGGCTGCTGGAGCGTCCGTTCTGTTCCGCTTGCCATGGACGGGGCCTTAACGGAGCGACGGCCGCGCCCTGGGGTGGGCGCGGCCGTCGTGGGGTCGAGGGGTGTCAGGCGATGCGGAGGACCTGTTGGGCGTTGCTGCGGGCTTGAAGGTGGATCTGGTGGCTGGTGGCGTTCTGGGAGAGGGCGAAGCCGAGGACGAAGATCTTCTGGCGATCCACGCCGTAGGCGATCATGCGGCGGTTCCAGAGGCTCTGGTCGAATTGGCTGTGTACGGAATCGGAGTCGGCGCGGTAGGGGTAGAGGAGTTGGTGGGTGAGGCTGGCCTCGGGGATCTGCTGGAGGTATTCGGCTCGGTGGAAGCCGCGTTCACTGTCGCTCTTGATGCGCTTGCCGGTGTCTGCGGAGCGCAGTGACCGGTCGGCGGGGGTGGTGGTGATGCCGACGGGGACGCGGTAGTCGTGGTCGCCGTGGCGGCAGGGGATCTTGAGGACGTGGTACCAGCGGCTCTTGGCGGCTCCGGCACGGTGCTCGAGTTTGGTGATGGGGAGGGGTTCGAGGATGCGGGTGCCGTCGTCGATGCGGATGCTCTCGGCGATGCGGCCTTGGTCGCACCAGAGCTCGTGGCCGCTTCGGCAGGGGCTGATGCGTTCGTAGAAGACGGGGGCGACGGATCCGTGCTGCTTGTTGATGGCCAATAGGCCGGTCCGGGCGAGGGCGTCGCGGTGGACACCGCGGAAGGCTCCGTCGTAGACGACGCCCATGCAGTGGGGCAGTGCGTCCTTCAGCATGCGGAACTGGCGTACGGCGATGGCCGCTTCGTCTTCGTACTCGCCGCCGGCGACGTGGGCGAAGCTGAGGATGACACGGGTCCAGTAGCCGGTGTCGCGTCCGGAGGCGAAGAACCGAAGCGGAGGCGCGGGCCGAGGCCTACGGGGGACTGGGCGACGAGGCGCTGGTCTTCTCCCGCGTCGACGCCCCGGAGGACCCGGGCGGAGAGCCCCGACCGTGGTACATCGGGCGCCGTGGGGTGAAGGACAGCGACAACGATCCGGTTGTCCTGCTGTGGACCAGCCCCCAGGCGAAGACCTGGATCGAGACCCGGCCCGAGAGCCCGGGCGAGGTGGTCCTGCGCCGGCAGCTCCGCTGCGTACAGCGGATCGTCGAGGGCTACTTCGACGAGATCTCCCCGCCGGCACCCGCTCCCGAGGCCGTACCCGTACCCGAGTCCGCCGACGTACCGGTGCCCCGCCGGGCCGCCGACGACAGCACGGCGGAGGATGCGGACGCGTCCCCCGCCCCGGAACGTACGTCGGCCCCCACGCCCGGCGATGTCGTACGACGGCAGCGGCGTAAGGCCCTCCAGCCGGACGACTTCCTGCTCCAGGAGCTCCAGCGATCGCGCGGCGGTCGGATGAGGGACATCGTCGAGACCATCCGCCGTGACCAGATGGATCTGGTCACCGGCTCGCCCTCGGACATCCTCGTCGTGCAGGGCGGGCCTGGTACCGGCAAGTCGGCGGTCGGTCTCCACCGGGTGACCTGGCTCGTCAACAACGAGCACTTCAAAGCCCAGGACATCCTCGTCATCGGCCCCCACCAGCGGTTCCTCGACTACGTCGGCCAGGTCCTCCCCACCCTCGGCACCCGGGATGTCAACGCCGTCCAGCTGGACCGGCTGTGGGAGGGCGAGATCCTCGGTGTGGACTCGCCGAAGGCTCGTCTGGCGAAGGCATGGCGGCCGTACTGCGGCGCCGGGTCGAGAGCGACTACCGCCCCGAGGCCCTCGACGCCCTCACCGTCGCCCCCTCCTACGAGGGCGACGAGCCCGGGGTCGTCGTCACCGCCGGCAGTACGACCCTCCGCGTGCCGAAGTCCGAGGTCCTCGCCCTCCTCGACCAGGCTCACGCCGGCGACGGGCCCTTCCGGGAGCGGCGGGACCGCTTCCGCGGCCTGTTCGTCGACCGGCTTCTCCAAGAGCTCGCCGATGTCGCACCGCGCCGCGGACAGGCCGGCACGTTCGTGTTCGTATCCGCTGCTGCCGGATTCCACGGGGATGGCCACAGGCTTGCCGCCTGACTTCTCGAAGGCCTCCAGTGCCTGGCGCCGCCACTCGTCCTGCTCCGTGGCGCGGATCCGCGCCACCTGGTCCCGCAGGGCCGGGTCGTCGGCCAGCATGCGGTCGACGTCCAGGTCGAGCGTCCTGCCGGTGCCTTTGAGGTAGTGATCCATGTGCCGGGCCGCGTCGGTCTTGCCCATGGAGTCGCCCGAGTTCGAGATCCCGTTGGCCTGGATCTCCTTCCAGTAGTCCGATATCCCTGGCGATTCGACGTCGTACCGTCCAGCGCCGTCGTCCGCGGCGACCTGCTTGACCTGAGGCCGGAGCAGGCCGGCCGCCAGGAGGTCGTCCCGGTGCTTGGTCCACAGCTGGGCCCGGGCCTCTGGCCCGAGTGACTGCCAGAGCCGCTGCAGTTCCTTCCGCTGTTTGGTGTTGGCCTCCTCGCCGAGCCCGGGCAGTTTCAGTGCTCGCGGGAGCATCTCCTGGTCGAGGGAGGTGTACGTCGAATGGCCGGCGTTGTGCGGATCCGCGCCGTGGCTGACGCGCAAAGCGCGTACGGCAGCGGCGTCGACCTCGGCCGCATGGCTCACCACTCCGCTCAGGGTGTCGGCGTACCAGCGCATGAGGTCCTGCTCGATAGGCCTCTGAGCTGCAGTGATGTGCTGAGCCATCCGAGGAGGGGAGCAGAGCGTTTTCGACGGCTTCCGCAGTGATCCTCTGACCTGGCACTTTGGGATTTCCGTCAAGCCCTACGAAGGCGGGCGGGGCCCCGGCGGAGACCGCCTGGTGACCGCTGGCAGCCTTGCGGATCAGGTTGGCCGAGGTCGCCCCGATTCCCCTGTGGTTCGGCGTGGCCCCGCCCCGGTCCCCGTAGAGGGGGCCGGGGCGGAGTTGTTCTCCGGTGTCAGCCGAAGGGGCCGCGGCGGGCCAGCGGGGGGATCGCCATCGGCGTGGCGATCTCGTCCTCCGCGGCGCCGCTGTCCTGGCGCAGCGCCGACATGACCATCAGCTGCGGGTCCTGGAGCAGCAGCCGCGCGTGCAGCGCGCGCAGGGCCGGGCCGGGTTCCACGCCGAGTTCCCCGACGACCCGGGCGCGCTGCACGGCGTACGTCGTCAGCGCCTCGTTGCCGCGGTCCGAGCGGTAGAGCGCGAGCATCAGCAGCCACAGGAAGCGCTCGCGCAGCGGGTATTTGTGCACGGCGTAGTGCAGGTACGGGACGGCGTTGCGGTGCCGGCCCAGTTCCAGTTCCAGTTCCGCGCGCACCTCCATGTCCGCCAGGAAGCGCTCCTGGCGGTAGAGCCGCTCGCGGTCCAGCATGGGCCCCTCCAGGCCCTCCACGAGAGGGCCCGTGGACATCGTCCGGGCCTCCTCCAGCAGCTTGACCGCCTGCATGATCTCGCCCTTGCGGGCCGCCGCGATGCCGGCCGCAGCCAGCTGTTCGTACGTGTAGAGGTCCACCTCCGAGGCGCCGACGTCCATCCGGTAGCCGCCGCCCGACCATTCCAGCGTGACGCCGGGGCCGTCGCCGTCCAACGCGGTCAGCAGGCCGCGCAGGCCCGAGACGGACTTCTGGATCAGGTTCTTCGCGTAGGCCGGATAGTCCTCCCCCCAGAGTGACTCGATCAGCTGGTCGACGCCCGTCTCCAGGCCAGGTCTCAGCAACAGCACGGCCAGCAGGGCCCGTTGTTTCGGCGGCCCCAACTCCAGTGTCTTCGCTCCCCTGTTGACCTGGAGCGGTCCCAGCAGTCGGAAACGCAAGTGTGAAGTACCCCTGTCGTCCCCGTAGAAGCCGCGCTCACGCAGCAGCACACCACTCATTCTTCCCCCCGAGTAAGGCCACGGTAAGGCTAGGTATTACCGACTGGTTCGCGCCATTTGGAGATCAAATGAGAGGGGGATCACACCCCCTGACATCTTGACGTTGTCCGCTGGTTGAGATCCGTGCGCCAGCCATGCACCTGGGACGAGAATGCCGCCGCGGCCGGTCAGCGATCGTTCCAGCGGCTCGTCAAACCACGTACTCCAAGGTGAGAGCGTCCCCGCTCTCGCTCTTTGGAGAAAACGATGACAGGTCCAGCGCAGCAGGACGAGCTCCGTTCCGCTCTCAGATTCGACAGCACCGTCCCGCGGGCCATGGTCCACCGCGCCGCGATCGCCGAGGTCTTCCTGACCGATTCCCGCCGCGTACCGGATCGGGCCGACACCTACGAGGTCGCGGCCCAGCTGCCGCGCGCCCACATCATGGGCGAGCAGTCGGGCACCCACGACTTCCTCCTGCTCATCGAGATGCTGCGTCAGGCGGGCGTGTTCCTCGCGCACGCCTACGAGGACGTCGCGCTGGACGAGTCCTTCATCTTCCGCCACCTGCAGACCGAGGTGCGGGACCGCTCCGCCCTGCGCACCGGCGACCGGCCGGCCCGCGCCGTCGCCACGCTCACGGTCCTGCCGCAGCGCAAGCGCAACGGCCGGGTGCAGGCCATCGACTTCTCCGGCACGCTCGCCATCGACGGCAAGGAAGCCCTCCGCTGCAGCGGCGGCCTGGCCTTCTTCACCCGCGGCGTCTACCACGCGCTGCGCGACCGCCGCCGCAGCACGCTCGCGGACACCCTCGGCGCCCTCCCCACCCACGTGGCCGCCGCCCCCGCCTCGGTCGGCCGCCGCGACCCGTACAACGTGGTGATCACCCAGCCCCTCGCCGCCGGGGAGAGCGCGTTCGCCGCCACCGTGCTCTCCGACACCACCCACCCCCACCTCTTCGACCACCAGCTCGACCACGTGCCCGGCAACCTCCTGCTGGAGGCCGCCCGCCAGCTGGCCGCCGCCTCCGTGTCCTCGCTGCACGCCATCTCGGCGACCGGACTGCAGGTGACCGCGATGGACGCGCAGTTCCACGAGTTCGCCGAACTCGACCTGCAGACCCGCGCCGTGGCCCGCGTCGAGCAGTTCCGCCTCAAGGACTCGCTGCGCACCCTGGTCGTCCCGGTCGTCGTGGACGTCCTCCAGCAGGGCCGGGTCGTCGCCGCGTTCCGCCTCGAGGTGGCCCAGTGACGTTCCGCCCCATCACCACCGTGGTCGTCGACTACGGCGGTGTCCTGACCAACCCGCTGATCGAGACCTTCGCGGCCTTCGCCCGCGCTGTGGACGTTGCGCTGCCCGAGCTCCAGGAGGCCTTCGCCCGCGCGGCGCGGCGCCACGGCAGCAGCCCCATGGCCGACCTGGAGACCGCCCGCTGCACCGAGACCGAGATGGTCGAGCGGGTGCTCGCCGAACTGCCCGGCGGCCGGACGTACGCCGACCTGCTCGGCGACGAGCCGTTCGGCGAGGTGTGGTTCCGCGCCCGGACCGTCAACGAGCGGCTGGTCCGCTTCCTGCGCGAACTGCGCCAGAGCGGCTACCGGACCGCCCTGCTGACCAACAACGTCAAGGAGTGGGGGCCGCGCTGGCGCGCCCAACTTCCCGTGGACGAACTGTTCGACGCCGTCGTCGACTCCTCGGAGGAGGGGGTGCGCAAGCCCGATCCGCTGATCTACCGGCGGCTGCTGGAGCGGCTGCCCGCGACGGCGCACGAGTGCCTCTTCCTCGACGACCTGGACGAGAACTGCCAGGCCGCCTCGGACCTCGGCATGCTCGCCGTCCACTTCACCACCACCGACGAGGCGGTCGACCAGATCGTGGCCCTGCTCCGGTCCCGGGGCGGCGCCTACGGCAGGAGCCTCGTATGACGCAGACCGACACCGTGCTGATCGTGGGCGCCGGCCCCACCGGCCTCACCACGGCCTGCACCCTGCTCCAGCACGGGGTGGACGCCCGCGTGATCGACCGCAGGAACGGGCCGGCCAGCGAACCCAAGGCGCTGATCCTGTGGAGCGGCGCCCTCGAAGTGCTGCGCCGCATCGACGTCGCGGACTCCCTGGAGAAACGCTCGCTGCCGCTGTCCGGCGCCTCCTACTGGTCCGGCGGCAGGCGCACCGGCGGCGTCCGCTTCGGCGCGCTCGCCGACACGGCCTTCCCGCGCCCGCTGTGCGTACCGCAGTCGGTGACCGAGGGCGTGCTCTACGACCGGCTGCTCAAGCTCGGCGGGAACGTCGAATGGAACACCGAGCTCGCCGCGGCCCGCGTCACCGGCTCCACCCCCTCCAACGTCTCGGTCACCCTCTCCGTCCCCGGTACGGGCTCCCCGGCGCCCTTCTCGCCGCGCTGGCTGGTCGGCGCCGACGGCACCCACAGCACGGTGCGCGCGGCCGCCGGCATCGCCTTCGAGGGCAGCACCTACGCACGCGACTTCCTGCTGGGCGACGGCGTGTTCACCGGCGGCCTGCCCGAGGACGAGGCGCAGTACCACCTCACCCCGGAGGGCGTGCTGGTCGTCGTACCGCTGCCCGGCGGCGGGCACCGCGTCTTCTTCGACCGCGACGCCACCGGCGAGGTGCGGCCGCTGTCCGACGAGGAACTCCAGGAACTGCTGACGGCCCGCGGCCCGAAGGGCTGGACGCTCCAATCCACCTGGTGGCGCAGCACCTTCCGGGTGCACACCAAGGTCGCCGGGAAGTTCCGCGAGGGCTCGGTCCTCCTCGCCGGCGACGCCGCCCACTGCCACAGCCCCGCGGGCGGACAGGGCCTCAACACCGGTGTGCAGGACGGCTTCAACCTCGGCTGGAAGCTGGCCGCGGTGATCAACGGCGCGGACCCGGCACTGCTCGACAGCTACGAGGCCGAGCGGCGGCCCGCCGCCCTGCGCGCCCTGCGCAACTCCGACCGCCAGACCCGGCTGTGGATGCTGCGCCAGGGGCCCAAGCGGGTCCTGCGCGACACCCTGCTGAAGGTGGCCACCGCCACCGGCGCGCTGGACCGCCGGATCGTCCCGGAGCTGGCCCAGCTCGATCCCGGTCTGGAGTCGAGCCCCGCGGTGCCCGGCGAGCTCCCGAGGACCGGCTCCCGCGGCGGCCGCACCACCAAGGGGCCGGGGCTGCTCCGCCCCGGGGTCCGGCTGCCCGACACCCCCTGGCAGCCGCTGCACGGCACCGCGGCCGCCTCGCTGCACGAGTTCCTCGCGACCGGCCGGCACACCCTGCTGGTGCTCCAGGGCGCGGGCGGTGCCGATGCGGGCGGCGCCGGCGCCGGCGCGGGCGAGCGCACCGCCGCGGAGGCCGCCGAGCTCGCGGCCCACTCGACCGTACGGTCCCAGACCGACGTCCTGCTGCTCACCGACCACCGGCCCCGGGGCGGGAGCGACGCCTCGGCGCCGTACGCCCGGGCCGTCGACATCGGCCGGAAGCTGACCGCGATCGCCGAGGCGGGCCCGCTGGTCGTCTACGTGCGCCCCGACGGGGCGGTCGGCGCCTGGTCCTCCCACCGGGACCTGATGCGGCTCGCGGCCGGGGTGTCCGTGCTCGGCGCGGCCGTGGAAAGCGTGGCGTGATGCTGAGGCTCCTCGGCGCGCACGTGGTGCGCCGGCCGTGGCTGTTCCTGGTCGCGGCCCTGGTCCTGGTCCTGGACGCGCTCCTGCTCGGGGCGGACCTGCCCGACCGGCTCGGCAACGGCGGTACGACGGACCCGGCCTCCGAATCGGCGCGCGTGCAGCGCGTGCTGGAGGCGCACTACCCCGAGCAGCAGCCCAACCTGGTCCTGCTGGTCTCCGTACCGCAGGGCGGGCAGGTCGACGACCGCGCGCTCGCCGCGCAGGGCGCCGGCCTCGCGGAACGCCTCGCCTTCGAGAAGCCGGTCGTCGGCGTGGTCTCCTACTGGCAGACCGGCCTCGCCGAGCTGCGCTCGCACGACGGCCGGCAGGCCGTGATCGCCGCCCGCATCGTGGGTGACGAGGACCGGGCCCGGGCCGCGCTGGAGGAGCTGGCGCCCCGGTACCGGGGCGGGCAGGGCGAACTGACGGTCCGGATCACCGGACCGCTCGCCGTGCGGGACGAGATCCAGTCCACGGTGGCCGAGGACCTGGCCCGCTCCGAGCTGATCGCGCTGCCGCTCACTCTGATCGTCCTGGTCTGGGTCTTCGGCGGGGTGCTGGCCGCGGCGCTGCCGGTCCTGGTCGGGCTCGTCACCGTCCTCGCGACGGGGGCCGTCCTGCGGATCATCACCGGATTCACCGAGGTGTCGGTCTTCGCGCAGAACCTCACCACGGCGCTGGGGCTCGGCCTCGCCATCGACTACGCGCTGCTGATCGTGCGCCGTTTCCGCGAGGAACTGGACGCCGGCGCGGCACCCGGGGACGCGGTGGCCCGCACCGTGCGCACCGCCGGGCGGACCGTCCTCTTCTCGGCGCTGACCGTCGCGGTGGCCCTGGCCGCCATGCTGGTCTTCCCGCTGTACTTCCTGCGCTCCCTCGCCTACGCGGGGATCACCGTGGTGCTCGTCTCGGCGCTCGCCGCGCTGACGGTACTGCCCGCCGCGCTCGCCCTGCTGGGGCGCCGGGTGGACGCGCTGACCGTACGGCGACGGCGGCGGCTACGGCGCGGGCCCGCGGAGGGAGCCGTGCCCGGAGCACGGGTGACGCGGCTGGTGATGCGCCGCGCGCCACTGGTCACCGCCGCGGTGACCGGGGTGCTGCTGGTGCTGGGCCTGCCCTTCCTGGACGCGCGGTTCGGCACGGCCGACCACCGTCAGCTGCCCGCGTCGAGCCAGTCGCGGGCCGCCCAGGAGTCCCTGCGGACCGACTTCGACGACCTGCCCGAGGGCTCGGTCCCGGTCCTGCTGCGCGACGGCGGGGCCGCCCCGGCCGAGGCGCAGGAGCGGACCGGCCGGATCGCCGGGAAGCTGTCCGCGCTCGCGGGGGTGACCCGCGTCGAGTCCTCGGCCGGCACCTACCGGGACGGCCGGCTCACCGAGGTCCCCTCGCCCGCCGACTCCGGACGCCGGACGGCCGGGTACGACCTGCTCACGGTGGTGGCCGAGGACGACACGGCCGCGACCTCGGCCGCCCACCAGGACCTCGTACGGGCCCTGCGCACGGCGGCGGGGCCCGACGGAGCCTCCGTGGGCGGTCCCGCGGCGGAGGTGGTCGACAGCAAGGCCGCCATCGGACGGGGCCTGATCCCCGCCCTCGCCCTGATCCTCCTCGGCACGCTGGTCCTGGTCTTCCTGCTCACCGGAAGCGCGGTGCTGCCGCTGCTGACGGTCCTCCTCAACGGGCTCAGCCTGACCGCCATGTTCGGCGCCGTGGTCTGGGTATTCCAGGAGGGCGCGCTGTCCGGGCCGCTCGGCTTCACCGCGACCGGCGACATCGAGGCGACCCTTCCCGTCCTCATGTTCTGCGTGGCGTTCGGCCTGTCCATGGACTACGGCGTGTTCCTCGTCGCCCGGATCAAGGAGCACCACGACCGCGGCGGCGACCACCGCGCGGCCGTCCTGGCCGGGATGCGCAGCACCGGCGGGCTGATCACCGCCGCCGCGGTGGTCCTCAGCGTCGTGTTCGTCTCCATCGGCCTGTCCCGGATCACGAACACCAAGATGCTCGGCCTCGGCGTCGCCCTGGCCGTCCTGGTCGACGCCCTCGTCGTCCGCACGCTGCTGGTCCCCGCGGTGTTGGCGCTGCTGGGCCCCCGTACCTGGTGGGCCCCCGCCCCGCTGCGCCGCGTGCACCGCCGCCTCGGGCTGCGCGAGGGGACCGATCCCGAGCCGCAGCCCTCCGCCCCGGACTCCCCGGCCGGCCCCGAAAGGACCTCGCATGACCGAGAACCCGCCGCCCTCTGAGCCGGCTCCGCGCCCACCGGGGCCCGGCGCCGTCATGGTCACCGGAGCCACCGGGCTCCTCGGGCACGCCGTCGTCGCCCGGCTGCTCGCCGCCGGGTCCGAGGTGACGGCCGTGGTCCGCGACGTCGAGCGCGCCCGCACGCTGCTGCCGAACTGCCCGCAACTGCGGCTGGTCGCCGGGGAGGTGAACGACATCGACAGCTACGCCGGCGCCCTGCGCGGGATGGACGCGGTGATCCACACGGCCGCCTACTTCCGCGAGTACTACCAGCCCGGACCCGACCTGGAGCTGCTGTACCGCACCAACGTGGACGCGGTGGAGGAACTGCTCAAGGCCGCGGTGGACGCCGAGGTGCCCACCGTGGTGCAGACGAGTTCCATCGCCGTGCTCGGCGGCGGGGACCGGCGCTCGCCCGCCGACGAGGACACGCCCAACGGGGACCCCTCCCGGGGCAACCACTACCGGGCCAGCAAGATCCGCGCGGAGCGGGTGACCCGCCGCTTCGGCGAGCGCTACGGGCTGCGGGTGCCGCTCGTCCTGCCCGCCTGGATGTGGGGGCCCGGCGACGCCGGGCCCACCTCCGCGGGCCGGCTCTTCCTGGCCGTGGCGCGCGGCGGGATCAAGGCGCTGCCGACGGCGGGCAACCACCTGGTGGACGCCCGCGACGTGGCCGCCGTCTGTGTCGCGGCGGCCGCGCCGGAAGCCGGCGCCGGGCGCTGGATCGCGGGCGGCAGCTGGTACCCGCTGCACGAGATCTGCGCGGCCGTCGTACGCGCCACCGGGTCCGGGACGGTGCCGCGCAGGCTGCCCGTGCCGGCGGCCATGACGATCGCGTCGGTCCTGCAATGGCGGGCGAGGGCCTGCGGGGCGGCGCCGGTCGCCACCCGGACCGGGATGCGCACGCTCCTCGAAGGACACCACCGGAGGGTTTCCTCCGCCCGGGCCGTGCGCGAACTCGGCGTGAGTTTCCGCCCGTTGGAACAGACCGTCGCGGACCAGGCCGCCTGGCACCGGGCGCAGGGACAGCTTCCGGCCCCCGCCTCGGCGGCGCTGACACGAAAGGTGAGGAGTGCATGAGCATCATCAAGCGGGTCGCCGTACTGGGCGCGGCCGTGGCGCTGCTGGCGAGTCCGGTGGCGGCGGCCATGACCGCCGCGGCCGACACCCCGGCGGCCGGAGCAGCGGCGTCCGGCGGCGCGGCGGCGGGCACGGCGGCGGTGTCCGTGCCGCCGTCCCCGGCCGAGGCCGCGGCGGCCGCGAAGGAGACCGCCGCGCGGCTCGCCGCCCGGCACATCGTGGACGTGCCGGTCAGCTTCACCGTGCGCAACACCAATGGGAGCAAGGCAGGTTGCCGCACCAGCGGTGCGACCCAGCGGATCAGCGGCCACCTGACCGCACCCGCCTCCGTGTGGGCGGGCGGGAAGCGGGCCGTCACCCTCTACCAGCACGGGATCGCCTCCGGAGAGTGGTACTGGCGCCTCGACGTGCCCGGCTACCACTACGCCGAGGAGCTCGCCGTCCGCGGCCACGCCTCCGTCACGATCGACCGGCTCGGCTACGGAGCCAGCGACCGCCCCGACGGCTTCGACACCTGCATCGGGGCCGAGGCCGACATCGCGCACCAGATCGTGCAGCAGCTGCGGGCCGGGACGTACAGCCTCGACGGCACGCCCGCCGAGGGCCCGGCCACGGCCCAGGGTTTCGACACGGTCACCCTGGCCGGACAGTCCAACGGCGGCCAGGTCGCCCAGATCGCGGCGTACTCCTTCGGCGCCGTCGACGGCCTGATGATCATGGACTGGACCGACCGGGGCCTGACCCCCGAGGCCAACACCCGCTTCTTCACCGCCCTCCAGGGCTGCATGGCGGGCGGCCGGCCGAGCCGCGATCCCTCGGACCCGAGCGGCTACGTCTA
Source organism: Streptomyces erythrochromogenes (assembly GCF_036170895.1). NCBI lineage: Bacteria > Bacillati > Actinomycetota > Actinomycetes > Kitasatosporales > Streptomycetaceae > Streptomyces > Streptomyces erythrochromogenes. The sequence continues at coordinate 4,802,053 of NZ_CP108036.1, forward strand.
CTACGACCTCGGCCCGGACCAGTTCCGCCGGGGCAACTTCCACGACACCGAGCAGCGCGTCATGGACGCCGCCGCCCCGCACCAGAACCGGCACCCGTGCGGCGACATGAGCTCACAGCTCGACTCCGTCTTCACCGACCTGGAGCACCTGGGCTCGATCAGGGTCCCGGTCCTGCTGGTCTACGGGGACGAGGACGCCCGCGTCACCGGAGGCGCGGCCCACCAGCGGCTGTTCACCGGTGCCCCGACCGAGCTCGTCACCGTTCCGGGCGCCGGCCACTACGCCACGATGGCCCGTTCCGCGGCCTCCACATTCGACCGGATCGACGCCTGGCTCGACGCCCGCGGCCTGTGAACCGCGCGCCCGTGAACCGCGGCCCGCGAACCGCCGACGACGGCCCGTGAGCCGCCGGCGACCCCCGTCCCCCGCCCCCACACACACCTCCCCTTCGTCCAGAGAGCAGACCATGCCCCGTACACACACGTCCGACCGCCCCGACCCCCACGACCGTCCGCCGGCCCTCCAGCGCTGGGGACGGGTGACCGCCGCCCGGTCCCGGCTCGTCGTCTGGGCCGGCGTGGTCCTCGCCGTCCTCGGCCTGGTCCTGGCCGCCGGCACCATGAACCGCCTGGTCCTGAGCCGCTTCGAGACCCCCGGCTCCGAATCCGTGACCACCCGGGCGTTCCTGGAGAAGGAGTTCGAGGCCGGCACGCCCAGCGTGCTGCTGATGGTCACCGCCAAGCAGGGCACCGTGGACGGCGACGCGGTCGCCGGCGAGGGCCGCGCCCTGGAGCGGGAACTGGCCGGCCAGGACGGCGTGGCCGAGGTCTTCTCGTACTGGTCGCGCGGCAACTCGCCCGTCATGCGCGGCAACGACGGCAAGCAGGCCCTGATCATCGCCCGCATGGCCGGCACGGTGACCGAGGCACGGACCCGGCTCGCCGACATCTCCCCGGCCTTCACCCGCGACGGCGCCCAGGTCAAGGTCCAGGTCGGCGGCGGTGACGAGATCTTCCGGCAGGCCGCCGAGCAGTCCCGCAAGGACTTCCTGCGGGCGGAGATGATCGTCTTCCCGCTCGTCCTGCTCCTGCTCTTCGCGATCTACCGCCGCTTCTCCGCCGCCTTCCTCACCCTCGGCATGGGCCTCTTCTCGGTGATCACCACGCTGGCGCTGATGCGCGGCGTCACCTACCTCACCGACGTCTCCACCTTCGCCGCCAACCTGGCCCTGGTGATGGGCATCGGCCTCGGCGTCGACTACAGCCTCTTCGTCATCAACCGCTTCCGCGAGGAGCTGCGGGCCGGGCGGACCGTCCCCGACGCCGTCGAGCAGTCCGTCGCCCACGCCGGCCGCACCGTCGCCTTCAGCGGTCTCACCGTGGTCCTGTCGCTGGCCGCCCTGCTGCTCTTCCCGTTCCCCTTCCTGCGCTCCTTCGCCTACGCCGGCGTCGCCACCGTCCTGACCTCGGTCTTCGCCGCGCTCGTGATCCTGCCCGCGGCCCTGGCCCGGCTCGGCCGGAAGGTCCTGCGCAAGAACGACGGCACCCGCCCCGAGCAGGGCTGGTGGCACCGCACCGCGCTGCGCATGATGGGCCGCCCGCTGCTCTACGGGATCCCCGCGCTGGTGGTGCTGCTCGGGCTGGCCTCGCCCACGCTCGGCCTGACCTTCGGCGTGCCGGGTGCGCAGGTGCTGCCCCGGGACGTGTCCAGCCGCGTCGTCCAGCAGCAGATCCTCGACAACTTCGCCGCCGAGGAGATGAGCGCGATCAAGGTCCTGCGCACCGGCCAGGCCGGGACCGACGCCAACCGCTCCTCGATCGACGCCACCGCCGCCGAGCTGTCCCGGATCGCCGGGATCCACCAGGTCGACGCCCTCACCGGCTCGTACGCCGAGGGGCAGAGGATCGCCGAACCGGGCGAGGCCTCCCGCCGGTTCGCGAGCGAGCGCGACACCTGGTACTCGGTCGTCGCCACCCACCGCACCGTCGCCCAGGACATCGACCGGGCCCACTCCGAGATCCGCTCCGTCGCCGCCAAGGGTGCCGAGCCCGGCGCCGTGAAGATCGGCGGCTACCCGGCCGAGCTGAGCGAGTTCCGTGCCGAGCTGGTCGACCGGCTGCCGCTGGTCTTCGGGCTGATCCTGGTGACCACCTTCCTGGTGCTGTTCCTGATGACCGGCAGCGTGCTGCTCCCGGCCAAGGCCATGTTCCTGAACACCCTGAGCATGGGCGTGATGTTCGGCGTCCTCGTGTGGATCTTCCAGGAGGGCAACCTGGCCGACCTGTTCGGCTTCACGCCGAGCGGCTCCATCGAGCCCAGCATCCCGATCCTGATGTTCTGCGTGGCCTTCGGCCTCTCCATGGACTACGAGGTCTTCATGCTGTCCCGGATCAAGGAGGAGTACGACCTCACCGGTGACAACGCGGGCGCCGTGGCCGCCGGCCTGGAGCGCAGCGGGCCGCTGATCACCTCGGCGGCGGTGATCCTCGCCGCGTCGTTCGCCACGTACGCCTCCTCCGAGATCGTCTTCCTGAAGATGCTGGGCATCGGCATGGTCGTCGTGATCCTCCTCGACGCGACCCTGATCCGCGCGGTCCTCGTACCGGTTTCGATGCGGCTCGCGGGCAAGGCCAACTGGTGGGCGCCGGCGCCGCTGCGCGCCTTCCACGACCGCTTCGGCATCTCCGAGTCGTCCCCGGCCGCGCAGCCCGCGGCCGCCGCCCCCGACACGGCAGGGGCCGGCGTCCGCGCCGGCCGCTCCTGATCCACCAGGTCCGAGGGAGAGGGACACATGCTGGGAATCGGATTGTGGGCGCTCATGCTGGCGGGCTCCGGCGCCGTCCACTACTACCTGTGGATCCGGCTCGTCCGTGACACGACGAAGCCCCGGACGACGGGCCGGCGGCTGGCGACCTGGGGGGTGGTGCTCTCGGCGCTGCTCGCTCCCGGGACGCGGATGCTCACCCCGCTGTTCGACCCCTCGGACGGGGGAGGCGGCCGGTTCCTGGCATGGCCCGGCTACACCCTGATCGGCGTACTGCTCTACCTGCTGATGGTGCTCGCGGTACTGGAGCTGCCGCGGGCGCTGCTCCTGCGCAGGTGGCGGCGGAACGCCGGGCAGCAGGACGAACCGGCTCCGGTACGGGTCCCCGTGGCGGCCGCCGCTCCCGATGCCGCGGCCGTGCCGGCTGCGGCCGAAGCGGCTCCCGCTGCGCCGGGGGAGGAAGACCAACGGCTGCTCGGCCGCCGCCTGTTCCTCGGCCGGGCCGTGGGCACCGTGGCCGGGGCCACCGCCCTCGGCACGGTCGGCTACGGCATGTCCTCCGCGCTCGGCGACCCGCTGGTCAAGCGCGTGCCGGTCACCCTCGCCAAGGTGAACCCGCGCCTGGCCGGCCTGCGGATCGCCGTCGTCAGCGACATCCACCTGGGCCCCCTGCTGGGGCGCGCCCACACCGAGCGGATCGTCCGTATGGTCAACGGGCTCCAGGCCGACCTGGTGACGATCGTCGGCGACCTCGCCGACGGCACCGCCTCCCAGCTGGGACCGGCGGCCCGCCCGTTGAGGGCGCTGGAGTCCCGGTACGGGAACTTCTTCGTCACCGGGAACCACGAGTACCTCTACGACGGGGTCGAGGACTGGCTGGACGAGATGCGCAACGTGGGGGTCCGCCCGCTGGTGAACGAGCGCGTGGAGATCCGGCACAACGGGGCCTGGCTCGACCTGGCCGGCGTCGAGGACCTGGCGGGGGAGGAGTTCGGCCGCGGACCCGACCTGGGCAAGGCCCTGGGCGGGCGCGACCTCTCGCGTCCGGTCGTCCTCCTCGCCCACCAGCCGGTCTTCGCCGACGAGGCGGCCCGGCACGGGGTGGACCTCCAGCTGTCCGGACACACCCACGGCGGACAGATGTTCCCGCTGACCGCGGTCACTTCGCTGGTCAACCCCGTCAACTCGGGGCTCGGCAGGGTGGAGGACACGCAGCTGTACGTGACGAACGGCGCCGGCTTCTTCGGCCCGCCGGTCCGCGTCGGCGCCCCGGCGGAGATCACCCTGCTGGAGCTGCGCTCGCCGCTGCCCGCGTAACGGGCCGTGCCCCGGGAACAGCCTGTGCGGCTGCTCCCGGGGCACGGTCGTGAGGGCTCGGTCCGCCCGGTTGGATCAGTTCTGCTGGTAGACGCCGAACATGTCGACCACGAGGTCCGCGGGCTCCCAGCCCCGGTTCCAGAAGTCGATGACGCCGGTCTTGCCGGTGCTCGCCTGGACCAGGTTCGGGACGGTCGCGCCCCTCGTCCAGTTCAGGTTCGAGGAGTTCGGCGGGGTCGGCGGCTTCCACGTGTCGTTCTCGTACTGCGCCCAGGTGTTCGGGTCCGGGGCGACCGAGAGGTGACCGCTGCCGCGGGTGTTGGTGACCGTCGTGTTCAGGACGTACGCCGTGTTGTTCGGCTTGCCGTCCGCCAGCGGCAGCCAGCGGTAGTCCTGGCCCTCCACCGGCCAGTCCCACTCGCGGGAGTCGTGCAGCCGCGTCGGCAGCACGGGCAGGTAGGCGGCCCCGCCGTTGGGCGTGTAGTAGCCGACGACGTCCACGACCACGTCGGCCGGGTCCCAGGCGCCGTTGCGGACGTTGATCTGGCCGTCCGGGCCGACCGGGACGATCACCGAGTTCGCGATCGTCTGGGTGGCGCTGAAGTTCACGTTCGACGTGCCGGGCGCCTGCTGCCCGCTCGGGAAGACCGTCAGGTGGCCGGCGCCGCGAGGGCCGGTGACGGTGACGTTGAGGGCGACGGCCGTGACGTTGGAGGACGGGATCGCCCCGCGGCCGGCGACCTGGACGGGGAACTGGCTCTGACCGGCGACCTGACCCCAGGTGCCGAGGCCCGAGCGGCTGTCGACGATGCGGGTCGGTTCCAGCGCGGTGTAGCCGCCGGCGGAGGCGGAGGCGCTGAAGTAGCCGGTGACGTCCGCGAGCAGGTCCACGTCGCCGTAGCTGCGGTTGACGAGCTCGACGTAGCCGTCCGCGCCCACCGGCACGATCGTCATGTTCGGCACGGTCTGGCCCGCGGTGAAGTTGACGTTGGAGGTGGTCGGCTGCTCCGTGCCCGACGGGTAGGCCGTGATGTGGCCGCCGGAACGGGGGCTGACGACGGTGACGTTGAGCGCCACGGCGGTCGCGCCGTCCGGGATGCCGCTGTTGCCGCCGACCTTCACGCGGGCCACGCCGTACGGGGTGACCGGGCGGTTGCTGCCGCCGATGCCGCTGCGGGTGTCGAGCAGCCGGGTCGGGGCGTGGGGGGTGAACTTGGAGCCCAGGGCCTGGACCTCCACGCTGTTGGTGGCGGTCACGTTGTTGTTCTGGTCGGTCAGGGTGACCGTGACCTTGTGCTTCCCGACCTGGGCGAAGGTGTGCTTCGAGGTCAGGAGCTTGGCCTTGGTGACCTGCTCGGTGTCGGTCTTGCCGTCGCCCCAGTCGATGTCGACCCGGACCGAGGACCCGGCGCCGGTGTTGATCTGCGACTCCAGGCTTATGCCGTGCGCGCTGGTGCCCGACGCCTCCAGGCCGACCGAGAGGCTCTGGTTGTCCTTCGCGGCGGCGGCCGAGGCGCCCGCGGACTTGCGGACCGTGCGCTCGGCCGGGCTGCGGAAGACAGCGGACTTCGCCGCCGCGGCCGTAGCCGAGTCGATCTTGGCGGAGACGCTCCCCGTGCGCTCCGCGGGCTGGTCTGCGGCCTGGGCCGCGGTCGGTACGAAGCCGATGGCCGCCGCTACGACGGCAGCCGAAATCATGACGCGGTGACGCTGCACCGGTCCCCCCTTTTTATTGAACCAGTTCAGAAAGTGATGCGCGTTCAGGTTACACATATCAGTCGGTCAAAAGGAACATATTTCCTAAACGCGTGAACGTACTGTCGATGGGGACGACGGGGCGTGCGTGGCGGTTGCACCGGATGTGATCGAGTTCCGCGGACGGCGATCCTCGAAAGTCATATGAGCTCGGTCGGCCCGTGCATAGGCTGACCACCGGTCAACCCGGATCCGGGGCAGGGTCCATGGAGCGAGGAGAGTCACTGATGGTCGGGTCCCGCGTCCTTGCCTTCGGGCACTATCAGCCGGCGAAGGTTCTGACCAACGCCGATCTGGAGCAGATGGTCGACACCAGCGACGAGTGGATCCAGAGCCGGGTCGGGATCAAGACCCGCCGGGTGGCCGCCGAGGACGAGTCGGTTTCGGACATGGCGGCGAAGGCCGCCGCGAACGCCCTCGCCAACGCGGGGCTGACCGGCGAGGACATAGATTTCGTCATCGTGGCCACCTGCACGGCGCAGGACCGCTCTCCCAACATGGCGGCTCGCGTCGCGGCGGCCGTCGGCGCCAAGGCTCCGGCCGCGATCGACGTGAACACGGCCTGTTCCGGATTCCCGCACGCGATGGCCCTGGCGGACCAGAGCATCCGGACCGGCTCCGCCACGAAGGCCCTGGTCATCGGCGTGGAGAAGCTGACGGACTTCGCCGACTGGACCGACCGCACCACCTGCGTGCTCATCGGTGACGGGGCCGGAGCGGCCGTCGTGGCCGCCTCCGAGGAATCCCGGATCAGCCCGGTGGTGTGGGGATCCGTACCCGAGATGGGGCACGCCGTACGCATCGAGGCGCCGTCCCACACCTTCTCCCAGGAGGGGCAGTCGGTGTACCGCTGGGCCACCACCGCCCTGCCGAAGGTCGCGCTCGAGGTGTGCGAGCGGGCCGGGGTCAAGCCCGAGGACCTGGGCGGCGTCGTCCTGCACCAGGCCAACCTGCGGATCATCGAGCCGCTGGCCCGCAAGATCGGCGCGGTCAACGCCGTCGTCGCCAAGGACGTCGTGGACTCCGGCAACACCTCGGCCGCCAGCATCCCGCTCGCGCTCTCCAAGCTCATCGAGCGCGGCGAGATCGAGAAGGGGGCGCCCGTGCTGCTCTTCGCCTTCGGCGGCGGCCTGTCCTACGCCGGCCAGATCATCCACTGCCCGTGACCGGGACGGACGCCGTGACCGAGATGAAGTCCTCTTCCCCCGCCCCCTGGTGGCCGGAGCTGCGGCTCCAGCCGGCCGCCGCGCCCAGGCTGCGCCTGCTGGTGTTCCCGCACTCCGGCGCCGGACCCAACACCCTCTTCCCCCTCGTCGAACCACTGCCCGACGACGTCGAGGTGCTCGGGCTCTCGCTGCCCGGCAGGGAGCGCCGCTTCGGCGAGGCCCCCGGCTGCCGCCTCGACGAGGTCCTGCACTCCGTCACCGACGAGGTGCTCGGCCGGGACCCGCTGCCCACCGTGGTCTTCGGCCACAGCCTCGGGGCGCTCCTCGCCGCCCGCACCGCGCACCTGCTCGGCCCGCACTGCCGGGCCGCCGTCGTCAGCGGCCAGGTACCCGGCCGGACCCGGCGCCGCGCCCACGCCACCAGCAGTGAGGAGGACGCCGTCCGGCTGCTGCGGGACGGCGGCGGCACCCCGGAATGGGTCATGCAGGATCCGGAGATGCTCGCCCACGTCACGCGCGTGCTGCGCGCCGACATCGACCTCAGCCGGGAGGCCGCCGTCGGCTTCGAGGACGTACGGCTCGACGTGCCCCTCCATGTCATCGGGGGTACGGCCGATCCGCTGGTCCCGCACGAGCCGCTGGACGGCTGGGCCGACCACACGACGGGGCCCTGCCGGGTCCGCCGCTTCGACGGCGACCACTTCTTCCTCCTCGCCGACGCACACCGCGGCGCGGTCGTGGACGTCCTGCGCGAGGCCCTCGCGCACTGACCTGCGCCCGTGCTGTGCCTGCCCCGGCTACGGAGCGACGGGCTATGGGCGGATGATGCGGACCTGGTAGCTGCCGTCGCGCAGTTCGCCCACCACCGAGATGCTGATGCCGGCCTTCTCGTCGGTGAAGGTCTCACCCGGCCGGAACGGCGCGTCCGACAGTTCGGCGTGCACGTTGGGCCGGCGGGTGCAGCCGCCGCTCGCGTTCGAGCTGTCCGACACGGTCACGGGGCCGTGCCCGGTGTCCACGTCGGAGTCCACCTTGTAGACGAGGACGCCCGGCCTGCAGACGGCCTCGTCGTTGCCGGCCCGCGTCCGCACCTCCACGGCGTAGCCGACGCTCTCCGACAGCGGGACGAAGGCCAGCTTCATACCGCCCTCCGACGCCAGCGGGGTCAGTACGTGGTCGCTGGTGCCGGACTTCGACGCGCAGGAGATCTGCGTGCTGTCCAGCCAGCCCAGCTTCCACTTGTGCCAGCCCATCAGGTCGTTGTTGGCACCCCAGTCCTCGCTCATGATGTCCCAGTGCCCGACCGTGTTCCCGCCGTCGGAGGTGTAGAGGTCGGGCAGTCCGAAGACGTGCCCGTTCTCGTGCGGGAGCACCCGGTAGCCGGTCTCCCGGTAGGTTCCGGAGCCGTCGTCCTGCCGGCTGTAGACGAAGGACGTGTTGGACAGCGGCACCCCGTCGGCCATCGGTGCCTCGCCGTTGCCCGAGAAGGTCACCGACAGGACGGTGTCCAGAGCGGACGGCCCGGCGTTCGGCGTGACCAGGATGTTGATCAGGTCGTACCGGCTGAAGTCCACCTCGGAGTCGGCGGCCTTGGCGATGTGCTCGACGAGCTGCCGGTAGCCCGGCTCGTACGAGGACCCGCGCTCGATCCCGTACGCCGCGAAGGGCATCGGCATCCGCAGCCAGGTCCGTATCGGGGCTTCGGCCCGGTAGGCCAGCCGGCCGTAGGAACTCGTACGGAACCAGTCGGAGGTCTGGGGGAAGAACTCCGCCATCCGGTCCAGGGCCGTGCCCTCGCCCTTGGCGTCGGGGAAGTCGATCATCAGGTTCAGCGCCCGGACGTCTCCCGTCGAGCGCGAGTACCCGGGCGGGGTCGGCATGCCCTCGGACATCTGCACGCCCATCGTCCCGGCGATCCGGCACGGCGCGAGCGCCGATTCGACGGTCGTGGCCACCGGCCCGGCAGCGGACTGGCCGCGGCCGGATATTCCCGTGCTCGCCGTCGCCGTGACGCCGATCGCCAGCGCGGCCAGTCCGATGTACGCGCCGGTGAGGCGTGGTCTGCGTATCCGGCGGCGGGTCTGCGTCATGGAGATCGCCTTCGGGTCCGCGGCAGCCGGCCCTGTCCGGTCTGCGCCCTGTGCGATTCACCCTCCGCCGGGCGCGCCGCGCCCGCGCGTCGGGAGAGGCCAAACGGTGACGGGCCACCCTCGACAGCGTGACCCGGTTCACACGCAGGAGTGAAATAACCGGGGAGCGGTTCCCCGTTTGTACGTGAGTCCCGCCAAGCGGGGAGCGGTTCCCCGTTTCGGCGAGCCGGCCCCTACGTCCCGAACCGCTCGTCACCGCCCCAGGGAGGCACCGGAATGAAGCGCCCCACCACGACCGCCGCGGCGGCCCCGTCCGCCCCGGCGGGAGCCGTGGACCTGGCGGCCCCGAAGGCCGGCCGGGCCGGCGTTTCCGGCGGGGCCGGCCCCGTACCGCGCCCGCGCGCCGACGCCGTCCGCAACCGCGAGCGGATCCTGGCGGCGGCCCGCGAGGCCTTCGTCGAATTCGGCTCGGCGGCCCCCTTCGATGAGGTGGCCCGCCGGGCGGGCATCGGCAACGCCACCCTCTACCGGCACTTCCCCGACCGCGACACCCTCGTCCACCACGTCGTGCTCTTCACCACGGAGCGGGTCACGGCCTCGGCCGAGGCCTCGCTGGCCGAGGAGCCCGACGCCTTCGCCGCGCTGTGCCGGTTCACGCACGCCGCCGCCGACGAGCGGATCGGCGCCCTGTGCCCGATGCTCGCCGACGGCTTCGACCGTGACCACCCCGAACTCCTCGCGGCGCGCACCGCCTTGGCGGAGGCCGTCGAGACCCTGCTGGCCGCCGGCCAGGAGGCCGGACTGGTCCGCGCGGACATCGGCGTCGGCGACCTTATGGTCGCCCTCTCCCAGCTCAGCCGCCCCCTCCCGGGTACGGCCTGCTTCGACACCGACCGCTTCGCCCACCGTCATCTCCAGCTCTTCCTCGACGGGCTGAGGGCTCCGGCCGGCTCCGAACTGCCCGGTTCGGCGGCCACTTTGGAAGACCTGACGCTGAAAACCGTGTGACACCGCCAAAGCTTACGAACTAGCCTTTTTCAGTCATTCCGCACAGTGAAGTGGGTACCCCCATGCCGAAAACAGCCGCGACACTCCCGTCGGCTGCCGATCCCAGTCGCTGGAAGGCGCTCGTCTTCATAGCCCTGGCCCAGCTGATGGTCGTCCTCGACGCGACCATCGTGAACATCGCCCTCCCCTCCGCCCAGACCGACCTCGGCATCTCCGACGGCAACCGCCAGTGGGTCATCACCGCGTACGCGCTGGCCTTCGGTGGACTGCTCCTCTTCGGCGGCCGCATCGCCGACAAGTGGGGCCGCAAGAACGCCTTCGTCGTCGGTCTCATCGGCTTCGCCCTGGCCTCCGCGCTCGGCGGCGCCGCGAACGGCGAGGCCATGATGCTCGGCGCCCGCGCCCTCCAGGGTGCCTTCGGCGCACTGCTCGCACCGGCGGCCCTCTCCCTGCTCGCGGTGATGTTCACCGACGCCAAGGAGCGCGCCAAGGCCTTCGGCATCTACGGCGCGATCGCGGGCGGCGGCGGCGCCGTCGGCCTGATCCTGGGCGGCTTCCTCACCGAGTACCTCAACTGGCGCTGGACCTTCTTCGTCAACATCCCCTTCGCGATCGTCGCGGCCGTGGGTGCCTGGATGGTCATCCGCGAGCCCGCCGGCTCCCGCAACCGCGCCCCGCTGGACATCCCCGGCGTGGTCCTGTCCACCACCGGTCTCGTGGCCCTGGTGTACGGCTTCACCCGCGCCGAGTCGGCCGGCTGGTCGGACGCGGTCACCGTGGCCATGTTCATCGCCTCGGCGGCCCTGCTGGCGGCGTTCGTCTTCGTCGAGTCCAAGGTGAAGTCCCCGCTGCTGCCGCTGCGCGTCCTGCTGGAGCGCAACCGCGGCGGTGTCTACCTCTCGCTCGGCCTGGCCGTCATCGCGATGTTCGGCCTGTTCCTCTTCCTCACCTACTACCTCCAGGTCGTGAAGGGCTTCTCGCCCGTCAAGACCGGCTTCGCCTTCCTGCCGATGATCGCGGGCATGATCCTGGGCTCCACCCAGATCGGCGCCCGCCTGATGACCCGCGTCGCACCGCGCCTGCTGATGGGCCCGGGCTTCCTGGTCGCCGCCGCCGGCATGCTGCTGCTGACCCAGCTGGAGGTCGGATCCTCGTACCCCGCGCTGATCCTGCCGGCGCAGCTGCTGCTCGGCCTCGGCATGGGTACGGCGTTCATGCCGGCCATGTCCCTGTCCACGCACGGGGTGGACCCGGCCGACGCCGGTGTCGCCTCCGCCATGGTCAACACCTCGCAGCAGGTCGGCGGTGCCATCGGCACGGCGCTGCTGAACACCATCGCCGCCTCGGCGACCACCGCGTACCTGACCGACCACGCGGCCGAGGCCGCCGCCGGCGGGGCCGCGGCCCAGCTGGTGCAGGCGCAGGCCATGGTCGAGGGCTACGCCTCCGCCATCTGGTGGGCGGTGGGCATCCTGGCCGCCAGCGCGGCCATCGCCCTGACGCTGATCAACACCGGCCGTCCGGGTGCGGGCGACCCGGTGGCCTCGGGCTCCGGCTCCGGCTCCGCCGAGGACGCCGGGATCAAGGTCCCGGTGATCGCCCACTGACCCGGGCCGCGGGCCCGCGGGAATGACTGGACACCCCGCTTGGTTCAAATTTGAACCAAGCGGGGTTAGTCTTTTCGAGGCAGCCCTGTACGACGACGGAGGAGCGCCCCCCATGACCCCGGCCCCCGCACCCCAGGCCCCGACGGGCGCGACCCCGCAGGCGGCGCGCATGCCGGCGCTTTACCTCAGCCACGGGGCGCCGCCGCTCGCCGACGACCCGGTCTGGCCGGGCGAACTGGCCGCCTGGTCGGCGGACCTGCCCCGCCCCACGGCGATACTCATGGTCTCCGCCCACTGGGAGGAGGCCCCCCTGGCCCTCGGCGCCACCGAGCGGGCCCCGCTCGTCTACGACTTCTGGGGCTTCCCCGAGCACTACTACCGGGTCCGCTACGACGCCCCCGGCGCCCCCGCGCTCGCCGCATCGGTCCGGGCGCTGCTCCGCGCCCCGGGCACCCCGGTCCAGGACATCCCGGACCGCGGCCTGGACCACGGTGCGTACGTCCCGCTGGTGGAGATGTTCCCGGAGGCCGACATACCGGTCCTCCAGATGTCCCTGCCGACGCTGGACCCGCGCCGCCTGATGGACATCGGCCGCAAGCTCGCACCCCTGCGCGACGAGGGCGTCCTCATCGTCGGCAGCGGCTTCTTCACCCACAACCTGGCCGCGCTGCGCCACACCGGCCCGGGCGTCCCCGGCTGGTCCGCGGAGTTCGACGCGTGGGGCCGCGAGGCGCTGGCCGCCGGCGACGTCGACTCCCTGCTCGACTTCGAGGCCAGGTCCCCGTCCGGCCGCCTGGCCCACCCCCGTACGGAACACTTCGCCCCGCTCTTCGTCACCCTCGGCGCGGCCGACGCCACCGGCGACCTCACGGCCCGCCGCGACCCGGTGTCCGGCTTCTGGATGGGCCTCTCGAAGCGCTCCCTCCAGTTCGGCTGAGAGGTTCCCCTCAAGGCCCCGGTGATCGACTCGTCGATGGTGAACCCCTTGGCGGGTCCCTCGGGCACGGCCACTGCGGTGCCGTACGGCACCGTGGTCTCCTCATCGGTGTGGGCGTCGCCGACCGGGCGCCACAAGCGACGCCCTCGACGCTACGGAGGCCGCGTCCCATGCCGACGAAATGCGCCCAGGCCTCACCCGAACGGGTGTCCAGGCAACCAGAAGCCCGTGGGGGCCGTCTGCAGGGGTGGGAGTGCAGCCGGGGCGGCGCCGCTCCGAGTGAACGAGCTGGCGCCGAGCGTGACGGCCGTCTCACGGACACGAGTCCACGGGCGACGTCGGGCCGGGCACCATTCGGGGCCTGACCTGCACCTCTTCGCGATCGTGCGACATTCGTCCCCCTCTCGTGGCGGGGCAGGATACTGCAAGATCTCGAAAAAGAGGGACCAGCGTGGGAATTCTGTCCCGATTCCAGTCGTTGTTTCCTTCGGATGCGGGCACTCGGGAGAGTGTCCGAGGGCGCACCACCGCACCACGGTGGCCGTCCGGCAGCCGCACCGCGACCGAACTCATCGCAAGGGAGCACGCATGGCAACCCGCGCCGTCGCCCGCCGTCAGTCCACGAGCAGTGCACGCGCTGTGGGCGGGGAGATCGCAGACCGCGACCTGGTCGGCATGTACCTGGACGAGATCGCGCGCACCCCGCTCCTCGACGCCGCCAAGGAAGTGGAGCTCTCCCAGATCATCGAGGCCGGTGTCTACGCCCAGCAGATCCTCGACGGCGCGACAGAGCGTGACGGGGACAAGCCCACCCGCGAGGAGCTGGAGGCGCTGGCCGCCGAAGGGGAGCGGGCCAAGGAAGTCTTCATCCGCTCCAACCTCCGCCTCGTCGTCGCCGTCGCCCGGCGCTATCCGCGCAGCGGCCTGCCCCTCCTCGACCTGATCCAGGAGGGCAACGCCGGTCTGGTCCGCGCCGTGGAGAAGTTCGACTACACCAAGGGCTTCAAGTTCTCCACGTACGCCACGTGGTGGATCCGCCAGGCCATCACCCGCTCCATCGCCGACCAGTCCCGCACCATCCGCCTCCCCGTCCACCTGGTCGAGGAGCTCGGCCGGATCCGCCGGATCCAGCGCGAGTTCAACCGTGAGAACGGCCGCGACCCGGAGCACGCCGAGATCGCCGCCGAGCTGGACTCGACGGAGAAGCGCGTCGGCGACGTACTGGACTGGGCGCGCGACCCGGTCAGCCTGAACATGTCGGTGGACGACGAGGGCGACACGCAGTTCGGTGACCTCCTGGAGGACACCTCGGCGATCTCCCCCGAGCAGTCCGTGCTCTCGCTGCTGCGCAGCGAGGAGCTGGAGGACCTGCTCGGCAAGCTCGACCAGCGCACCGCGTCGATCATCAAGATGCGGTACGGGATCGAGGACGGCCGCGAGCGGACCCTGACGGAGGTCGGCAAGCAGCACGGCCTGACCCGCGAGCGGATCCGCCAGATCGAGAAGCACGCCCTGCTGGAGCTGAAGCGGATGGCGCGCGACACCGGCTTCGACGCCGTGGCCTAGCCGCCCGCCGCCGAGCCCCCTGAACGAGCCCCGGTGCCTATCCCCCCCAGGCGCCGGGGCTCCCCCGTGTCCGGGCGCCGCCACCTATCCGGGCGCCACCGCCGACGTGAGCCGCGCGGCCAGCGTGCCGGCCGCCGCCCGCAGCGCCGCAGGTTCTCGCACCGTGAACGCCAGCCCCGTCAGCGCCAGCCGGGCCGCCAGCCACTCCGGCGCGTCCCGGCTCTCGAAGCGGACCAGGGCCGGCGTCGCCCCGCCCGGCACGACGGCCGCCCGCAGCCATTCCGGCAGCTCGGCCGCTCCCGCCTCGAAGGCGATCTCCACCGCGTACGTCTGCGAGCCGTGCGCGCCGAGCCCCCGCCGCACGAACTCCTCCGCGTCCATCGGCAGCTCCCGCGGCGCGAACCGGGCCCCCGTGGCGAAGGCCTCGGCCACCCGGTCCACCCGGAAGGTCCGCCAGTCCTCCCGCTCCATGTCGTAGGCCACCAGGTACCACCGGCTGCCCGTGCTGACCAGCCGGTAGGGCTCCACCAGCCGCCGTGACTCGGCTCCGTCCCGCGCCCGGTAGGCGAACCGGAGCCGCTCCGGCCCGGCCACCGCCGACGCCATCGTCGTCAGCGTCCGCGGGTCCACCCTGGCGCCGTCGCCCCGCGTCAGCGCGATCGTGGCCGACTGCAGCGTGCCCACCCGGTGCCGCAGCCGCGACGGCAGGACCTGCTCCAGCTTCGCCAGGGCGCGTACGGAGGCCTCCTCGACCCCCTCGATCGCGTGCCCGGCCCCCGCCCGCAGCCCCACCGCGATCGCCACGGCCTCCTCGTCGTCGAGCAGCAGCGGCGGCATCGCCGCGCCCGCGACCAGCCGGTAGCCGCCCTCGGCCCCGAGCGTGGCCTCCACCGGGTAGCCGAGTTCCCGCAGCCGCTCGATGTCGCGCCGGATGGTCCGCGCGCTCACCCGCAGCCGTTCCGCCAGCTCGCTCCCGGGCCATTCGCGCGGGGTCTGGAGGAGGGACAGCAGGGAGAGCAGCCGTGCCGGTGTGTCGGTCATGGATCCAGGTTGCCAGCGAAATAGGACACTAACTGACCTACATCCCGTCTAAGTTTCTCCTCATGACCACCGAGACGTCCAAGACATCGCCCGAAAGAGAGAACGGGCCCGTACGAGAAGAGCGGAACGACGTAGCCCACGACGCACCCAGCTCACCCCCCGACCGCCGCCGCTGGCTGGCGCTCGCCATCGTGATGACCGCGGCCTTCATGGACCTGGTCGACGTCACGATCGTCAACATCGCGATACCCACCATGCGCCAGAACTTCGGCGCGTCCACCAGCGCGATCCAGTGGATCACCGCAGGTTACGCGCTCGCGTTCGCCGCAGGGCTCATCACCGGCGGCCGTCTCGGTGACATCTACGGACGCAAGCGCCTCTTCCTCGTCGGCATAGCCGGCTTCACCGTCGCCTCGCTGCTGTGCGGCATCGCGGCCGACCCGGGCATGCTCGTCGCCTCCCGCATCCTCCAGGGCGGCATGGCCGCCATGATGGTGCCGCAGGTGCTGGCCATCATCCACGTCACCTTCCCGCCGCAGGAGCGCGGCAAGGTCTTCGGGATGTTCGGCGCGATCGTGGGCCTCGGCGCGGTCTCCGGCCCCATGCTCGGCGCGCTGCTCACCGAGTGGAACCTCTTCGGCCTCGAATGGCGCCCGATCTTCCTGATCAACCTGCCCGTCGGCATCGCGGGCGTGATCCTGGGCCGCAAGTTCATCAGTGAGTCCAAGGCCCCGCAGGCCCTGCGGCTGGACCTGGTCGGCGTCGTCCTCGCGACCCTCGCCCTCGTCATGCTGATCTTCCCGCTCACCCAGGGCCGCGAGAACGGCTGGCCGCTGTGGGGCTTCGTCTGCATGATCGCGTCGCCGTTCGTCTTCGCCGCGTTCATCGCGTACGAGAAGTACAAGATCAAGAAGGACGGCTCCCCGCTCGTCGAGCTCTCCCTCTTCAAGGTCAAGAGCTTCGCCGGCGGCATCGCGGTCCAGCTGACCTTCGGCATCGCGACCGGCATCTTCTTCCTGGTCTGGACGCTCTACATGCAGATGGGCCTCGGCTGGAGCGCCCTGCGGGCCGGCACCACCGGCATCCCCTTCTCCATCGCCGTCTCCGTGGCCGCCGGCCTCTCCGTCGAGAAGCTCGTGCCGCGCTTCGGGCGCAAGGTGCTCCAGGCGGGCGCCCTGGTCATGGCCGCGGGCCTGGTCCTCTACATCTGGGAGTCCGAGCACTACGGCATGGAGATCGCCTCCTGGCAGATGGCCGCCCCGCTGGTCCTCATGGGCATCGGCATGGGCCTGATCGTCGCCCCGCTCAACGACACCACGCTGTCCGAGGTGCCGCGCCGGGACGCGGGCTCGGCCTCCGGGCTGATCAACACCACCGGCCAGATGGGCAACGCGCTGGGCCTCGCCCTGACCTCCGTGGTCTTCTTCGGGCTGATCGAGGACGACATGGCCTTCGGCCCGCCCTACGTCGAGGCCTTCCGCGGCGCGCTCTGGTGGGTCGTGGGCGTGCTGGTCGTGATCTCCGCGGTGATGTTCATGCTGCCGCGCAAGGCGATCCCGATGGAGGAGCGCGAAGGCGCCGCCGAGCACGCGGCGAACACCCCCGAGCACGCGGCGGACGCCCCCGAGAAGGTGCCCGCTCTCTAGGCCCCGACCTCGGTCTTCGCTACGGACACGCCCGCCCGTCCTGGGTGGGTGTGTCCGTTTTCCTTTGTTTCTGTCCGTAAATATGCGTACGGTGGGGGAAAGTCACAGTCCCGGGCATCGAACGGACGCAGAACCACATGTACGCACAGGAGCGCCGCCAGGAGATCCTCCGCCTCGCCCGCGAGGCGGGCAGCGTGGACGTGCTCTCCCTCGCCGACCGCTTCCAGGTCACCGCCGAGACCGTGCGCCGCGACCTCACCGCCCTGGACCGGGCCGGCCTGGTCCGCCGGGTGCACGGCGGGGGCATCCCCGTCGGCCGCCTCGACTTCGAACCGGACCTCACCGAGCGCGAGGCGACCGCCGCCGCGGAGAAGGACCGCATCGCCGCCGCCGCACTGGCGCGGCTCCCCGACGGCGGCAGCGTCGTCCTGGACGCCGGCAGTACGGTGGCCCGCCTGGCGACCGCGATCCCCGTCGACCTCGCCCTCACCGTCGTCACCCACGCGCTGCCCGTCGCCGCCCGGCTCGCCGACCACACCGGCATCGACCTGCACCTCGTCGGCGGCCGCGTCCGCCACCGCACCCGCGCCGCCGTCGACGCCTGGGCGCTGCGCGCGTACGCCGAGATCCGCGCAGACGTCGCCTTCCTCGCCACGAACGGCTTCTCGGCCCAGGGCGGCCTGACCACCCCCGACCTCGCCGAGGCCGCCGTCAAGCGCGCCGCGATCGCCGCCGCCCGCCGCGTCGTCCTCCTCGCCGACTCCACGAAGGCCGGCCAGGAGCACTTCGCGCGCTTCGGCTCCTTCGCGGACGTGGACCTCCTCCTCACGGACACGGGGCTCGCCCCCGCTCACAAGGCGGCCATCGAGGCCGCCGGTACGGAAGTCGTGCTCGTATGATCCTCACCGTCACCCCCAATCCCTCCCTCGACCGGACCTACGAGCTTCCCTCCCTGGACCGGGGCCGGGTGCTGCGCGCCGCGGGGGACCGGATCGACCCCGGGGGCAAGGGCGTCAACGTCTCCCGCGCGGCCGCCGCCGCGGGCGTCCCCACGACGGCGGTCCTCCCGCTCGGCGGAGCCCCCGGTGTGCTCCTCGCCGAACTCCTCGGCGGGCAGGGCGTGAACGTCACGGCCGTCTCCATTGTCGGCCGGACGCGTTCGAACATCTCGCTCGCCGAACCGGACGGCACCCTCACCAAGATCAACGCCACCGGACCGAAGCTGTCGCCGCAGGAATCCGACCTCCTCCTGGACACCGTCCGCACCTCCCGCGCCGACGCCTCCTGGATAGCCGGCTGCGGCAGCCTCCCGGGCGGCCTCGCACCCGACTGGTACGCCGACCTGGTGGCCGCGGCCCGCACGGCCGGCGTCCGTGTCGCCCTGGACGCCTCGGGCCCCGCCCTGCGCGCGGCGCTGCCGGCCGGCCCCGACGTGATCAAGCCGGACGCGTCCGGGCTCGCGGCGTCCGTGGGACGCCCGGTGTCCACCCTGGGTGAGGCGGTCAGGGCGGCGCAGGAACTCCACGCCCTGGGCGCCGGAGCGGTCCTGGCCTCCCTCGGCCGCGACGGCCTGCTCCTGGTGGGCGACCAAGGCGTCTGCCACGGCACCACCGAGCCCGCCGGGGCGGCCCGCGGCACCGCGGGCGCGGGCGACGCCGCCCTGGCCGGCTTCCTCATCGCCGGCGGCGACGGCCCCGGCGCGCTCCGCTCGGCCCTGGCCCACGGCGCGGCCGCCGGCCGGCTCCCGGGCTCCGTCATGCCGGCCCCCTCGGACCTGCGGCCGGACCAGGTCCGCCTTACGCGAGACCTGCTCCTGGACCTCCCGCTCACCGACCCCGGGACACCCTGACGCGGCCGGGACGTGAAGCAACGGGACGGGAGAGGGGGGTGGGGATCAGCCGACCCGGGCGCGGAGCTCCATCGCCCCGCGCGCGACGGCCTCGCTCTCGTACACCTCGCACATGTGCCGCCCGTCGGGCGTCGCCGTGTGCTCGACCTCCCACAGGCTCAGCTCGGTCCCGTCCAGCAGCACGAAGGCGTGCTCGTACAGGTTGAAGCCCGCGTCCCGCCCGTTCGGCAGGGCCTGCCGCGTCCCGAACGCCTGGGTGATCTGGTGGCCGTACGCCGCGCGCAGCAGCGCCGCCACCCGCTCGCCGGGCCGGTCCGGATTCTCCGCGCGGCGCAGCACCCGGCGGGCGTGGTCGGCGGAATCCTCCACCACGTACTCCCGGTGCCGGGGCACCGGCGCCGCGGAGGCGAACAGCGCACCGAGCGCCGACGCGTCGTCGTACGGATCCTCCTCGCCCGCGAGCGGCACCGGATCCGGGACCGCCCCCGCGGCGGACTCCCCGAAGAGCCGGGCCACCGCCAGACAGGTCTCCGCCTTGCTCGGGAAGACCTCGTGCCGCACGGCGCGGTCGCCCTCCGGTCGGTACGACAGCTCCCACAGCGAGACGGAACCGCCGTCGGCCAGCAGGTAGGTGTGCCGGTGCGTCTCCCGCCAGACGCCCGCTGCCGGATTGTGGTGGGTGGTGTAGAGCGAAGAGCTGTGGGCGAGCGCCGTACCGAGGCGCTCGACCAGCCTGTCCGGCAGGTCGAAGGAGTTGAGGGCGCGGCCGAGGAGTCGGTCGAGGTGCGCCTCGGTTGTCTCGTACGGATCGCTCAAGGTGGGTCTCCAGGCCGTCGCAGCTTGTCACTTCGCGGAAGCTCAACGTAACCCCTGGCTCTGACATCACGTCCGGGGTTCGGTAAAACGTCCGGGAAGCATCGGAGGTTCCCGCCACACCTTCAGGTCAACTTGCGTACGAATGGGCATGGTTGGGCCCGCTCTGGGTGGGGACGGGGGAATATGGGCCGCATGGCAACGAATACAGTGGGCCTCCCGCGCCAGCAGGGACGGCCCGGCAGTGCAGACGCAGACGAACGGGACGCCGCACCAAGGGGCTTGGCCTGGCTGCTGGCCGTCACCGGCGCGGCCGGGCTGCTGGCCTCCTGGGTGATCACCCTCGACAAGTTCCTCCTGCTGGAGGACCCGAACTTCAAGCCCGCCTGCAGCCTCAACCCGGTGGTCTCCTGCGGCAGCGTGATGCAGAGCGAGCAGGCCCAGGCCTTCGGCTTCCCCAACCCCATGCTGGGACTGGTCGGCTACGCCGCCGTGGTCTGCGTCGGCGCCGGCCTCCTGGCGGGCGCCCGATACGGTGGCTGGTTCTGGCTCGGACTGAACGCCGGCACGCTCTTCGGCGTCGGCTTCTGCAGCTGGCTCATGGTCCAGTCGCTCTACGAGATCAACGCGCTCTGCCTGTGGTGCTGCCTGGCCTGGGTGGCGACGCTGCTGATGTTCTGGGCGGTCACCGCGCACAACGTCCGTACACGGGTGCTCCCCGCCCCCGGCCCGCTGCGGGTCTTCTTCACCGAGTTCGGCTGGGCCCCGCCCGCCCTGCACATCGGGGTGATCGGGATGCTGGTCCTCACCCGGTGGTGGGACTTCTGGACCGGCTGACCGCCGCGTGCGCGGCACGTGCGAGGGCCCCGGCAGCTGGAGGCTGCCGGGGCCCTGTCACGCACTGCCGCGGGCTCGTCGGCCCGGACCCCCGCGCGGGGCGGGGGGAGCGGAAATCAGCTGCCGACGGAGGCGTTGCCGGAGAGGATCGGGATGTTGTCCAGGATGTGGGAGAGCGGCTCGTCGCCCTTGGCCTGGGTGGAGTTCTCGGTGCACTGCTGGTTCTGCGGGTTGGACAGGACGTTGATGTCCTGGACGCCGATGTTGAGCGCGGCGATCAGCGACTGGGCGTTGATCTTCGCCGGCAGGCCGATGCACGGCTTGTTCAGGGAGCCCTGGACCAGGCTGAGCTGCGGGCTCTGGTCGCCGTGGGTCTTCTGGTTGCCGTAGATCTGCTGGGAACCATTGCCGTTGACGGTGTTGACCCCGTTGTCGTTGCCGATGGCCATGGCCGGGGCCGCGGCAGCAGCGCCCGCGCCGACGGCAACGGCGGAAACCGCGGCGGCGGTCATGAACTTCTTGAACATCTTGATCCTTTTGTCGCACGAGTGCCCGCTGATGGAGCGCCCTGGTCAACTGCCCGGTCAGGGGGTTGGTTCCGCTGCTTCACTCAAACGGCCCGCGCGTCCCGATGTTTTCCCCAGCCCGGGTGAGCCGCCTGCGGACACGTGCGCGAAGCCCGTACGCGGCCCCAGTCGGCCGGGGTCCTGTTGCGCTCCGTAAGAGGTGTTCCCACGGTGAGTAAGGAGCGGTCCGATCCCGGCCGCTCCCATGTCCCGTGTCCCCACGCGAAGGAACCCCCATGCACCGCACGAAGCCGGCCCGCGCCCGTCTCCTCGTCCCCTCGGCGCTCGCCGTCGTCATATTGACCGGCGCGGCGGCACCCGCGAGCGCTCTCGACTCCGGGTCCGGTGCGGCATCCACCAAGGCCGCTCCGGCCGGCCCGATCGACGACCTCGTCAACGGGCTCCTCGAGCAGATCAAGGCCCTGCTGCCGGCGGGCGTCACCCTGCCGGACATCAAGATCCCGGAGATCAAGCTTCCCGAGATCACGCTGCCGGACATCAAGCTGCCGGAGATCAACCTGCCGAGCATCCCGGGGGTGCAGCTCCCCGAGATCCCCGGGGTCGAGCTCCCGCAGGTGCCGCTCACCCCGCCGGCGCTGCCCGATCCGGCGGCCCCGGTCGAACTCGTGCCGGAGGTCCCGGACGTGGAGGTCCCCGACGTACAACTCCCGGAGGTCCAGCTCCCCGCCCTCCCGTAACGGGCCCGGAGCGGCAACACGGTGACGCCGATTGAGCCGAACAGGTCTGATCGTGCGCGAACCCGTGTCGTCTGGGAGCGTGGAACGTTTCGCTCGGTGTGAGCCCCGGAGCGGGGCGGAACGTCGAACAGAAGGTGCACTTCCCATGAACTCTGCCAAGAAGGCCGCCCTGGTCCTGGCCACCGCTGGTCTCGCCGCGGCCGGTGCCGCCGGCTCCGCCGTCGCCGACTCGTCGGCCGAGGGCGCGGCCGTGGGTTCCCCCGGCGTCCTCTCCGGCAACCTGCTCCAGGTCCCGGTCCACGTCCCGGTCAACGTCTGCGGCAACACCGTGAACGTGATCGCCCTGCTGAACCCGGCGTTCGGCAACGTCTGCGTCAACGACTGACGTCGGTCGTACGACTGACTGTGGGCGCCCCGGCCTTGCCGGTGGCGCCCACAGTCTTGTCGGCGGGTCGCGGGACGGCGGCCTCGCCGGGCCCTAGCTGCCCGGGGTGGTTCAGCCCTTGCCGCCGTTGAGCTGCACGCCGCCCAGCATCGGCGAGGCCTGGGTGGCGCCGTTCGCGAGGCCGAGGACGGTGCCGGGAACGTCGTTGCGGGCCTTGTTGACCTTCTGGGCCGTGCCCACGACCTTGTTGACGGTGTCCCCCTGCTCGGCCAGGCCGTTGCCCACCGTCTGCGGAAGGTTCTCGGTGACGGGGGCGACGGCGTCCAGCGTCTGGGTCACCCCGCCGGTCAGGCTCATGGGGGGCATCGCGGCCGCCGGCTCGGCGGCGAACGCGGTACCGGAGGCGCCGAGGGCGGCGACGGAGCCGACGACGACAGCGGCGACCTTCGTGAGCTTCATTATCGAAATCCTCTTCTTTCGTGGACAGAGGCACGGGCGGCGACCGGCGCGCCGCTTTCGCCATGCGTAACGATTCCCGGGCGCCCTGGAAACGCGAACGCACCGGTACATGACAGCGGCCGGAGAATCCGACGAGGGATTCTCCGGCCGACATTTCTTCCGATTACCGGTATTGCCGGTCAGGCGATGCGCGAGCGCCGGTACAGAATGGCGCCGCCCAGGATCAGCGCCGAGGCGAGGGCCGCCGCGGCCGCGGGCTGACCCGCGCCGGTCTCGGCCAGCCGGGGCGCATCCGCCTGGGCGGGGGCCGGAGCCGGAGCCGGTGCGGGGGCCGGTGCGGGCGCGTCCGCGGGGGCGGGTGCCGGAACCGGTGCGGGTGCCGGCGGTACGTGGACCGGCGTGTCGCCCGAGGGGGCGGCCGGCGGCTGGTCCGCCGGCGGCGCGGCCTCGGGGACGGGTGCCGGAGCCGGGCGTTCCACCGGGTGGCTGCCGTGCGGCGGCGCGGGCGGCGCCTCCTCCTCGGCCACCGGCGCCGGGGCGGGCAGCGTGTGCGGGGCCTCCTCGACCGGCGGCTGCGGGGCGGGCAGCGGCTTCGGAGCCTCCTCGGCCGGGGGCTGCGGGGCGGGCGCCGGGGCCGGGAGCGGTACGGGCTGCTCCGCGGGCGGGGCCGGAGCCTCCTGGACCGGCTCCGGGACCGGCAGCGGGGCCGGGTGGTCCTCCACCGGCTCCGGCTTCGGGTGCGGGTGCTCGGGTGCGGGCGGGGCGTGGTGCGCCGGCGGGGCGGGTGCGGGGTGGTCGTCGCACTCCTCCTCCCGGTCCTGCTGCTCGCCCGGACCGCCGTAGCCGCCCTCGTGGCGCGGCTCCTCGTGGCGCGGCTTGGCGTGGCGGGGTCCCTCCTTCCGGGGGGTCTCCGGCCGCGCCTGCTCCGGCCGTGCCACCTGCTGCCGCGGTACCTCGTACGGCCGTGACTCCTGGCGCTGCTCCGGGACCGCGTGGCGGCCGGCGCGCTCGTCGAGGTAGTGCTCGAAGGCCTCGGCCTGCTGGGGGCTCAGGTAGCGCTCGTAGTCGTGGCCCGCGCCGGTGTGCGATCCGCCGCCGGTGACGCAGGTGTTCCCCATCGCGGGGTTGAGGGCCGCGCCGCCGTCCACGCTGTTGCCGCACACGTTCGGGGAGAACGTGATGGGTACCGAGACGCTGTTTCCGGCCAGCACCCCCGGCGAATGCGAGGCCTCGGCCGTGGCACCGGTGTGCGCGTAGGCCGCCCCGGTCGCGATCGACAACAGGCTCGACGCGGCTGCCGCCGTGAGCATGCCCTTGCCCAGTACCTGTCGGCTCAGTACCTGTCGCATGGGTCCTTCCCTGTCTACCGGCAGGCGCCGGTGGTGAATCGCAGGTGGCCCCGGAGTGCACCGCCGTGCACTCCGAGGCCACCTGCGAGGAGGTCTGCCCTTGCGGGCGCACGCACTGCGTCAGGCGTTGACGCAGGTGTTGCCGAAGGCGGGGTTCAGCAGCCCGACGATGTTGACGCTGTTGCCGCAGATGTTGACCGGGATGTTGACCGGGATCTGGGCGACATTGCCGGAGGCGACGCCCGGGGAGCCCGCGGCCTTGCCGTCGGCCGCCGCGTCGGCCATGGCGGGGGAGGCGGCACCGGCGGCCATCAGAGCGCCGGCGGCCAGCACCACTGCCTTCTTGTACGTCATTTTCTTTTCGATCCTTCCCGCAGAGGCGTATCCACTGCAGAATTAACAACGAGCAGTCGGGGGAAAAGAAACCGCGCCTTTTCGGCGACCGTCCGGAAATTCACCCCGATGCCCCGGGATAATTCGGGCGGCCGGTCGGGCGGTGATTTGCACCGCAAATTCCGGGGTGCGGATCCGCCCGACAATGCGGCGAGGCCGCCGCGACCCGAAGGTGCGACGGCCTCGCGGGCGCGGGGTGCGGTCAGCTGCCGGCCGAGGCGTTGCCGGAGAGGACCGGGATGTTGCTGAGGATGTGCGAGAGGGCTTCGTCGCCCTTGGCCTGGGTGGAGTTCTCGGTGCACTGCTGGTTCTGCGGGCTGGACAGGACCGGGATGTCCTGGACGCCGACGTTGATCAGGGCCAGCACGGACTGGACGTTGGCCTTCGCGGGGAGCGCGATGCAGGGCTTGTTGAAGGAGCCCTGGATGAGCGCCATCTGCGGGCTCATGTTGCCGTAGGTGGCCTGGTTGCCGTAGATCTGCGCGGAGTTGTTGCCGTTGACGGTGTTGATGCCGTTGTCGTTGCCGACCGCCATCGCCTGCGGGGCCATCGCGGCACCCATGCCCACGACCGAGGCGGCAACCGCGGCCGAGGCCATCATCTTCTTGATCATTGTCGTCCCTTTTTTGCAGGATTGCCCGGTAGTGGAGCACCTGGATCAACGGGCGCGACCCGGCGCGGGTTGCGCGGCTTCACCCGGATGCAGCCGTTTCGGGCGGCGCGATTGACGTTCAGGCGTTCACGCAGGTGTTGCCGAACGCGGGGTTCAGCGCGCCGACCAGGTTCGCGGTCAGGCCGCAGACGTTCACGGGTACGTGGACCGGGATCTGGCCCAGGTTGCCGCTCGCCACACCGGGGGAGCCGGCGGCGATGCCCTCGGCCGTCGCACCGCCCCCGCCGTGTGCGGAGGCGAGGCCCGCGCCGCCCATCAGCACGGCGACACCCGCGGCGGCGATGGTGGTGCCGCGCAGCAGCCTCTTCTTCATCTGCGTATTTCCTTTCGGTTCGAACAATGGTGCACCTCATAACGACCCGCCCGTTGCGAGGGTGCGTGCTATCGCCCAAAAGGCCGTACGAGCGAGTCCGACGTGATTTCCAGCCCGATTTCTGACAAAGTTCACTCCTGTTTTGTCCCCTTGATCGAAAATGGAGACAGGGTCATGGGTTCCTCCGGCAGAATCCTCGGCGCACTCGGCCTGCTGTCCTGCCTCGCGCTTTCCGTGAACGTTCCCGCGGCGGCCGCAGCGGCGCCCGCGCCCAAGGAGCTGCCCCGAGTCCCGTTCACCCAGCGTTACCAAGCCGTGCAGCACGGCGGGCTGGTCCGCGCCTCCAACTCGGGCATCAGCTGCCGCAAGGAGGAGTCCCCGCAGGCGGAGCCGTGCGCCGAGGTCAAGCGGGGCGCGGCGGGGGTGAACAGCGAGTTCGAGATGTTCTACAGCGAGGTGGACAAGGACCCGGACACCTACAACTCCACTCGGGCCGAGCTCAAGGTCCCCCAGGGCGCGAAGGTCTCGTACGCCCGGCTCTACTGGGGCGGCAACCTGCGGGTGGGCGAGCAGAAGCCCCCGCAGGACAACGGCCGGGTGCTGGTCGCCGAGCCGGGCGGGGCGTACAAGGAGGTCCTCGCCGACACGGTGATGGGCCACCGCACGGACGCGGGCAGCGACGCCTACCAGGCCTCCGCGGACGTGACCCCGCTGGTGCGCAAGGGCGGCGCCGGGATGTGGACGGTCTCCCAGCTGAACATCGCCATGGGCCACTCCGAGGTCGGGGCCTGGGGCGGCTGGACGCTCGTCGTCGCCTACGAGCACCCGCAGGAGCCGCTGCGCCGGATCTCGCTGTGGGACGGCTTCGAGTCGCTCGCCGCCCGGGCAGGCGACGGAACGGTCGAGATCGAGGGCGTGGACGCGCCGGCGGGATCGGCGGGGCGGGCCGGCGTGGTCGCGTACGACGGGGACCGGGGCACCCTCGGGGACTCACTCACCGTGACGGCCGCCAGTGGTCGCCGGGTGAGCCTCAGCGACGGCGAAAACCCTTTCAACGACGTCATGAATTCCACTATCACGGAATTCGGCGGCCAATCTTTCGTGCGACAGCCAGATCATATGAATAATCTCGGATATGACGCGGACGTGTTCGACCTGAGTCCCGCTCTGTCCGGTGGTGCCCGCAGCCTGAGGTTCAGGTTCACGGGCGAAAGTCAGGGTCATTTCCTCGGTGTGCTCTTCGTTCAGACAGACGCGCGCCGCTGAACGTAGGAGACCACTCCACGTGCCCACGCACTCCCGGGCGGCACAGCCCACGACCGTCCTCCACCTCGTACAACCCGTCGACGGCGGTGTGGCCAGGGTCGTCACCGACCTCGTCCGCGCCCAGACCGCGGAGGGCATCCGCGCCGTCGTCGGCTGCCCGCCCGGCGGCACGCTCGGCGACGCGGCCCGGTCCGCCGGGGCCGAGGTGTTCACCTGGCGGGCCGGCCGGGTCCCCGGCCCGGCGCTGCCGGCCGAACTGGCCGGCGCCCGCGGGCTGCTGCGCCGCGTCCGGCCCGACCTGCTGCACGCCCACAGCGCCAAGGCCGGACTGGCCGGACGGCTCGCCGCACGCGGGACGCTGCCCACCGTCTTCCAACCCCACGCCTGGTCCTTCGACGCCGTCGGCGGAGCCACCGCCGCGCTCGCCCTGCGCTGGGAGAGGTACGGCGCCCGCTGGGCCGACCGGGTGCTCTGCGTCAGCGAGGCCGAACGCCGCGCGGGCGAGAGCGAGGGCATCAGCGCCCACTGGACGGTGATCCGCAACGGCGTGGACCTCGACCACTTCCGGCCCGGCGCACCGGACCCCGGCCAGGACCGGGCCGAGTCCCGCGCCGCACTTCCGCTGCCGCCCTCCTTCCCGGCCGACGGGCCGCTCGCCGTCTGCGTCGGCCGGATCTGCGCCCAGAAGGGCCAGGACATCCTGCTGGAGGCCTGGCCCGAGGTGCTCGCGACCGTCCCCACGGCCCGCCTCGCCCTCGTCGGCGACGGACCCGACACCGAACGGCTGCGGCGCACCGCGGCGCTGTCCGGCACCGGCGTGCACTTCGCGGGCGCCGCCGCCGACATCCGACCGTGGCTTCGGGCCGCCGACCTCGTTGTACTGCCGTCGCGGTGGGAAGGCATGGCGCTCGCCCCGCTCGAAGCCATGGCCTGTGGCCGGCCGGTCCTGGTCTCCGACGTCAGCGGTGCCCGGGAGAGCCTGCCGCCCGGCCAGGGAGGCCTGTGCCTGGTGCCGCCGGAGGACCCGACAGCACTGGCCAAAGCCCTGGGGCGGCTGCTCGCCGAGCCGCGGCTCCTCGCCGAACTCGGGGAGCAGGCCCGGCAGCACGCCCGGACCGACTTCGACGTGCGGCGGACCACGGACGCGGTCAGCGGCCTGTACCACGAACTGCTGGGCAGGCCCCGACCCTTGAACCAGGAGCGCATCAGCCGATGACGATGGACAGCGCACCCGCCCGGCACACCGGGCAGGGCGGCACAGGGCCCGGCGGCAGCGCCTTCGCGCCCGCGCCCCACGCAGCAGCCCGCCGTTCCGCAACCGCCATCCATCCGCCGCGCGGGCCCCGGGTCGACCAGGCCCGGTCCGCCGTACGCCCGCACCGCGTCCGCCGCCGCAGCCGGGTGCTCCCCCTGCTCACCGCCGACGCGCTGGCCGCCGTACTCACCGCGGCCACCCTGCCCGGACCGGCGCTGCCCGTCCTGGCGGCCGCGCCGGCCGTCGCCGCGCTGCCCGCCCTGCTCGTCGCCCTGCACGCGCAGGCGGGCCTGTACCGGCCGCGCCTCGCCCCCTCCGCCCTCCTCGAACTGCCCGCACTGGTGGGGCGCTCCGCCGTCCTGTGGTGCGCGGCCGCCGCCGTCGCGGCCGCCTTCGACCCCGCGCGCGCCATGGGCTGGAGCGCGCTGCTCACCGCCGTGTGCCTGCAGGCCGTACTGGTCTGCGCGGGCCGCGGCGTCGTCAACCAGCTGCACCGCCGCGCCGCCGTACGCCGGCCCGCCTCCGCCCTCGTGGTCGGACCCGGCGCCGGGGCGAGCGCGGTGGCCGCCGCCCTGCACGGCCGCCCCGAGTTCGGCCTGCGCCCGGTCGGGCTCGCCGACACCGCGGCCCCCGCCGAGGGGGACACCGGGCCCCTCCCGCTCCTGTCCACCCACGAGGACATCCGGCGCGCGGTCATCCAGAACACCGTCCGGCACGCGGTGTTCACCCGCCCGCCCGAGGCCGACGAGCGCACCGCATCCCTGGTCCGGCTCTTCCACGACCACGGCTGCCGGCTGTGGCTCGCGGACCCGGCCGGCACCGCCAAGGTCACCGGCATGCGGCTGGCCCACCCCGCCGACCAGCTGTGGGGATACGCCGTGCAGCCGCTGCTGCCGCGCCCGGCCCGGCCGCTGGAGCGCTGGGCCAAGCGGGTCATCGACTCCGCGCTCGCCCTGGTCGCCCTGGTGGGCGCCGCGCCCGTGATGCTGCTCTGCGCGGCGGCCGTACGCCTCTGGGACGGACCCGGGGTGATCTTCCGTCAGGAGCGGGTCGGCCTCTACGGGCGCCCCTTCACCCTGCTGAAGTTCCGCACTCTGCGCGCCGACGCGCACGAGGCCGCCACCCGCTGGACGGTCGCGGGCGACCGCGGCATGAGCCCGGTCGGCTCCTTCCTGCGCAAGTCCTCCCTCGACGAACTGCCCCAGCTGTGGAACGTCGTACGGGGCGACATGAGCCTGGTCGGCCCCCGCCCCGAACGGCCCTTCTTCGTGGCGAAGTTCTCCACCGTGCACCCCGGCTACGAGGCCCGCCACCGGATGCCCGTCGGCATCACCGGCCTCGCCCAGATCAACGGCCTGCGCGGGGACACCTCCATCGAGGACCGGGCCCGCTTCGACAACCACTACATCGACACCTGGTCGCTGTGGCAGGACCTGTGGATCCTCGCCCGCACCGCGGCCTCCTTCTTCCGCTTCCGGCTGGGGGGCAGCTGATGAGCCTCGCCGCCCCCGGGCACTGGGTCCGGCCGGACGTGCCGGGCATGCTGCGCCGGCACTGGCCGCTGCTGCCGCTCGCCGCGACCGTGCTGTTCCTGCTCGCCCCGCTCCCGGCCGGGGACGCTACCGCCTCCGGCAAGGTCGGCCCGGCCGACGCCGCCTCGCTGCTGCTGGTCCTCGTCTGCGCCGTGCAGGCGCTGCGCGGCCGGGTGCGGGCGCTGACCCCGCTCGGCGTCCTTCTCCTCGGCGCGCCCGCCGTCGGCCTCGCGGTCGCGACGGTGACCGCGGGGGACCCGTACGCCGCCCTGCCGGGCTTCGTCCGCTACCTCCAGGTCTTCGTGCTGGTCCCGGCGGCCGTGGTGCTGTTGGTGCGCGACGCGCGGGAGTTCCGGCTCGCGGCCGGCTGCTTCGTGGTCCTGGCGCTGGTGCAGGGCGCGGTGGGGGTCGTGCAGTACGCGACCCACACCGGCGCCTCCTACCAGGGCGAGGACATCCGGGCGGTGGGCACCTTCGGCCCCGGCGACGTGATGGGCATGGCCACGGTCGTCGCCTACGGGCTGATCGTCGCGACCGCGGCCGCGCTCGCCCCCGGACTGCCGCCGCGCCTGCGCCGGATCGCCGCGGGCTGCGCCCTGGTGCTGGTCCTGCCGCTCGTCCTCTCCTTCAGCCGCGGCGCCTGGATCGCCACCCTCGGCGCGGCCCTGCTGGTGATGGCGCTGGCCGGGATCCGGCGGGCGCTCACGGTGCTCGCCGCGCTGGCCGCGGCCGGGGTGGTCCTGGTGGGCGGGCTCGGCGTCGGCTCCGAGATGGTCGCCGAGCGGCTCACCTCCATCACCCAGGTCTCCAGCGCCCCCGACCAGTCGGTGACCGACCGCTACACGATGTGGGCCGCCGCCGAGTCGATGTGGCGCGAGCGGCCGGCGGCGGGCGTGGGCCTCAAGGGCTTCCCCGCCCACCGCGACGGACACGCCTCGCTCGGGCTCTCCTCCGGCAGCGACACCGCCGGCGCGGGCCAGGCGTACATCCGCCAGCCGCTGCTCTCCCCGCACAACATGTACCTGCTGATCCTGAGCGAGCAGGGACTGATCGGACTGGTCGCGCTGGCGGGCGGCTGGGCGGCCCTGCTGGTCGTGGGACTGCGGCGGCTCACCTCCGGCGCGGGGGCGCGGGTGCGGGACTGCGGGCTGATCGCGACCGGGCTGTTCGTGTGGCAGCTGACCGACTTCCTCTACGCGGACATCGGCGGCCCGTCCACCGTCCTGACCGGCGTGATCATCGGCCTGGCGGCCTGGTGGGCGCTTCCCTCCCCCGGCGGTGCGGATCCGCTGCGCGCCGCCGGTCCGCTGCGCGGTGCGGTCGCCGCTCCCGGGGCCATCCCCGGGCCGGCGGACGCCCGGGGGCGGGCGCCCGGAAGCACCGGCGGCCCCATCGGCGCGGGCACCGGGGCACGGGGCCCGGTTCCCGAGAGTTCGAGCGGCCGGTGACGGACACCACGCCCTGGCGGCCCGCCTCCGGCCCTCCGGCCGGGGTGGGCCACACCCGCGTCCCGCCGACCCCGCCCGTCGAACCGGGCCCCTTCGGCCCCGCCGGGTATCCCGGCGGGGCCCCGGCGGGGCTCGGTGCGCGGGTGGCGGCGCGCACCACGAGCGCATCCGCCGACGCCCCCGCAGCCCGGGCCTCGGCCGCCGGGCACGGCGACGTCCGCCGCGAGGACGGGTCCACCGGGCCGGGCGGGGGGCAGCCCTCTGCCCGGCCCGGCCGTGGCGCGGCCTCCGTACGCTCCACCCCCGGTGTCCGCCGCGAAAGTGATCCGGCCGGGGCCGCCGTTCCCGCGGCCTGCGGCGTGAACCGGTTCGGACGCGGCCGGCGCCGGCGCGAGGCCGAGGTGTCCGCCGAGCCCGCCGCAGGCGCTCCGCTCGGGCGGTTCCTGGCCAAGGCCGCCGCCGTGACCGCCGGGCTCACTGCTGCCGGGGCCCTGTTCGGGCTGGTGCGCGACCAGACCATCGCGCACCTCTTCGGCGCCGGGCACGACAGCGACGCCTTCCTCATCGCCTGGACCGTCCCGGAGATGGCCTCGACGCTGCTGATCGAGGACGCCATGGCGCTGCTGATGGTCCCCGCCTTCAGCCACGCACTGGCCCGGCGGGCCGCCGCCCGGGCCGGGCTCACCCGCAGGGAGGCCCGCGCGCAGGATCCCGTACGGCTGCTGGTCGGGGCGACCCTGCCGCGGCTCGTCGTGTTCCTGGCCGCCGTGGCCTCCGTGCTCGTCGTCGCCGCGCCGGCCGTCGTCGCCGTGCTCGCGCCCGGCCTGCCCGATCCCGCACTGGCCGTCGAGTGCACCCGCCTGACCGCGCTGACCGTGCTCTCCTTCGGCATCGCCGGCTACTTCAGCGCCGCGCTGCGCGCGCACCGCTCCTTCCTGCCACCCGCCGCGATCTACGTCTCGTACAACATCGGCATCATCGCCACGATGGTCACCCTCCACACCCTGTGGGGCGTGCGGGCCGCCGCCGCGGGCGTCGCCGTCGGCGGACTGCTGATGGCGCTCGTCCAACTCCCCGCCTTCATCCGGAACGTGGGCTTCGGCCCGCCCCGGGCCAAACGGGCCGCCGCCCCGCGCAGCCAGCGCGACCGCGACCGCCCCACCCTCATCGCCTTCGGGGTCATCGCCCCCGTCATCCTCTTCGCCGTCTTCCGCCAGTCACAGGTGCTCGTCGAGCGGTTCCTGGCCGCCTCGCTCCCGTCCGGGGCGATCTCCCACCTCAACTACGCGCAGAAGGTCGCGCAGATGCCGATGGTGCTGTCGCTGATGATCTGCACCGTCACCTTCCCCGTCGTCGCCCAGGCCATGGCCGGCGGCGAGCGGGAGAAGGCCCGCCGGCGCGTGGAGCGGGACCTGGCACTGGCCTCGCTCGCCGTCCTGATGGGCACCGCGCTCGTCATCGGCTACGCCCCCCAGATCATCCAGGTCCTCTTCGAACGGGGCGCCTTCACCCACGAGGACACCCTCGCCACCGCCTCCGTCATGCGGGTCTACGGACTCGGACTGCTCGGCCACTGCCTCGTCGGGGCACTGTCCCGGCCCTTCTTCTCGACCGCCCGGCCCACCTGGTTCCCGGCGTTCGCGATGGGTGCCGGACTGCTCGTCAACATCGTGGCCGGAGCCTTCGCCGTCCGCTGGTGGGGCACCTACGGGATCGCCGCCGCCAACGCCGCCGGCATCTCCACCGCCGCCGCCCTGCTGCTCACCGGCCTCGGCCCGCGGATCATCGCCATCCACGTCCGCCGGGTCTCCGTCAGCATCGGACGGCTCGCGGTGGCCGCCGTCACCGCCTGCGCCACCGGCTGGATCGCCGGGCCGATGATCCCCGATCCGCTGCTCAGCGCCGGACTCGGCTGCCTGCTCGTCCCGGCCATGTTCGGCGCCACCGGCATGGCCATACGCGCCCTCGAAGTCACCGCCCTGCCCGGTCAGATCTCCCAGTTCACGCAGAGGTTCCGCAATGCCCGCTGACACCGACACGGCCCCCGCCGCCGTGGTGGTCCCCGCCCGCCGGACCGCATCGCCGTGGGTCCTGATGTACCACTCGGTCGCCGAGTTCACCGACCCCGCCGAGGACCCGTACGGCATCACCGTCACCCCCCTCGCCCTGGAGGCACAGCTGCTGTGGCTGCGCTCCCGGGGCCTGCGCGGGGTGTCGGTCGGTGAACTGCTGCGGGCCCGGGCGGCCGGGCGCGGAGCCGGGCTCGTCGGACTGACCTTCGACGACGGCTACACCGACTTCCTGACCCACGCGCTGCCGCTGCTCCAGCGCCACGACTGCACCGCCACCCTCTTCGTGCTGCCCGGACGGCTCGGCGTGGACAACGTGTGGGACCCGCTGGGACCGCGCAAGTCCCTGCTCACCGCCGAGGGGATCCGCGAAGTCGCCGCCGCCGGGCAGGAGATCGGCTCGCACGGCCTGCTCCACCAGGACCTCACCGCCACCCCCGACGACGTGCTCCAGCAGGAACTGCGCGGCAGCCGCGACCTGTTGCGCGAGCTGACCGGCACCCTGCCCGAGGGCTTCTGCTACCCGTACGGGCACCTCGACGCCCGGGTCGTCGACGCGACGCGGGCGGCCGGCTACGGCTACGCCTGCGCCATCGACCCCGGGCGGCTCGCCGGCCCGCACGCCCTGCCGCGCACGCACGTCAGCCAGGCCGACGGCGGCACCCGGCTGCGCGTCAAGCAGGTGCGCCACCAGGTCGGGGAGCTGCGGCGGGCGGTGTACCGGTGAAGCCGATCGAGGCCGTCAAGGCCCTGCACGTCATCACCGGCCTCGGCGTCGGCGGCGCCGAGCAGCAACTGCGGCTGCTGCTGCGGCACATGCCGATGCGGTGCGACGTGCTCACGCTGACCAATCCCGGGCCGGTCGCCGAGGGGCTGCGCGCCGACGGCGTACGGGTCGTGCACCTGGGAATGCGCGGCAACCGGGACCTGGGGGCGCTGCCCCGGCTCGTGCGGTTCATCCGGCGCGGCCAGTACGACCTCGTCCACACGCACCTGTACCGGGCCTGCGTGTACGGGCGCCTCGCGGCCCGGCTCGCGGGCACCGGGGCGACCGTCGCCACCGAGCACTCCCTCGGCGAGGGGGAGATCGAGGGCCGGCCGCTCTCGGGCGGGGTGCGCGCGCTGTACCTGGCCAGCGAGCGGCTGGGCGCGGCGACGGTGGCCGTGTCGGACACCGTCGCCGCCCGGCTGGAGGGGTGGGGGGTGCCGGCCGCGCGGGTCCACGTCGTACCCAACGGCATCGAGGCCGTCCGCTTCCGTTTCGACGAGGGCGTCCGCCGGGCGACCCGGGCCCGCACCGGGCTGCCCGAGCGGGCCTTCGTGGTCGGCGGGGTCGGCCGGCTGGTCCCGGGCAAGCGGTTCGACGTGCTGGTGCGGGCCGTGGCCGCGCTGCCGGGTGCGCACCTGATGCTGGCAGGGGACGGCCCGGAGCGGGCGGGGCTGCGCCGGCTGGCCGCCGAGCTCGGCGCGCAGAGCCGCATCCACCTGCTGGGGGAGCGGGACCCGCTGGGCGACAGCGCGGACGGCCGCACCCCGGGCATCCCGGCCCTGCTGGCCGCCATGGACGTCTTCGTCTCGCCGTCGCGGGAGGAGGCCTTCGGGCTCGCGGTCGTCGAGGCCCTGGCCGCCGGACTTCCGGTCCTGCACGTGACCTGCCCGGCCATCGACGACCTGCCCGCCGCCGAGGCCCCGGGGGCGCGCCGCATCGGCACCGGCACGGAGGAACTCGTCGCGGCGCTGCGCGGCCACATGGAGGCGGGCGCGCGCCGGCTGCCCCCGCCGCCGGTCGTGCGCCGCTACGACATCGCCCGCAGCGCGCGCCGGCTGCTGGACGTGTACGACCTCGCCCTCTCGGCCGCGCCGGAACCGCGGGTACCGGGCCCCGTCACGGATCCCGCACCGGACCCGGCCGGCGCTGCGGCCCCGGACCCCGCGGCGCGACCGGAGGCGGGGCTGACGGTGCCCGGGCCCGGCTCCCCCCGGCGGACGCCGGGCGCCCATGGCTGATCCCCACCCCCGAAGGGGTCCCGGCCGGGACCCGAAGGAACCCACCTCCCTCCAGGAAGCGAGCACGACCATGGCCGACACCGCCGCGAAGAAGTCAGAGAAGCCGAAGAACCCCGAGAAGAAGCCGGAGCGGAAGGCCGACCACCGCTCCGGGAAGAGGCCCAGGCGGCGGCTCGGCCGGCCCCCCGTGTGGTGGCCGCTGCCCGCCTGCGCCGTGCTGGGGCTGGCCGCCGGCGGCGCGTACGGGGTGCTCAAGGCCCCCGAGTACGCCGCGACCAGCTATGTCGTCGCCGTTCCCGACGACACCACCGAACCCGCCACCGCCCTCGGCTTCGCGCAGGCGTACGCCCGTATCGCCACCAGCAGTTCCACCCTCGCCTACGCGCAGCCCCGCGCGGGCATCACCGCGCGGGAGCTGCGGACCCATGTACGGGCCGAGACCTCGCCCGAGTCCCCGATGATCGCCATCACCGGCACCTCCAAGAGCCCCGCCGAGGCCGCCGACATCGCGAACGCCGTCGCCGACGCCCTGTCGCTGAGCAGCAACCAGGCCGCCAAGAACACCGGCGTCCAGCTCCTCCTCTTCAACCAGGCCGTGGCCCCCACCGACCCCGCCTCCCCGTCCGCCGCCATCAGCGGTGCCGTGGGGCTGTGCGCCGGCGGGCTGCTGGGCGGTCTGTGGCTGCTCGCCCGGCCCGGCCGGGCCCGACGCCCCGAGGAGGTCGCGGCCGCGCCCGCGGCCGGTCCGGTGGCCGAGCCGGTCGCGGAGCACGTCGCCGAGGAGTACGCCACCCTCCCCGCCCAGGGTGAGCCGGCCTCGGCCAAGGAGAAGGAGTCCGTGCGATGAGTTCGGGCTCCGCCGGGGCCCTGTCGGTGACGCTGTGCCGCGACCCCCGGCAGTTCGCCGCGCTGGAGGAGCCGTGGAACCGGCTCGTCCGCGCCTGTCCCACCGCCACCCCCTTCCAGAGCCACGCCTGGCTGCACTCCTGGTGGCTGTCGTACGGGAAGGACGGCCGGCTCCGGATCGTCCTCGTCCGGCGCGGCGGCGAACTGGTCGGCGCGGCCGCCCTGATGCTCGTGCACCGGCCGATTCCGCTGCTGGTGCCCCTCGGCGGCCCGATCACCGACTACTTCGACGTGCTCGTGGCCGCGGAGCACGCCGCCCAGGTCGTCCCGGCGCTGGCCCACGGGCTGCACCGGGCGGCCCGCGGTGCGGTGGTCGACCTGCGGGAGGTCCGTCCCGGGGCCGCCGCCGAGGAGCTGTACCGGCAGTGGCCCGGGATCGGCAGCAGGCTGGCCGACTCCACGTGCATGGAGCTGCCGACCCTGCCGTTCGACGAACTGGTCAAGCGGATGCCGGCCTCCGGCGCCCAGCGGGTGCGGGCGAAGCTGCGCAAGACCGACGCGGCCGGGATCGAGGAGCACGAGGCCACCGAGCAGGAAGTGCCGCGCGCGGTACGGAACCTGCTGCGGCTGCACGAGAAGCAGTGGCGCGGCCGCGGCGTGACCCCGGAGCACCTGCGCCCCCGCTTCGCCGAGCACCTCACCCGGGCCACCCGCCGGATGGTGCGGGCGGGGGAGGGCCGGCTGACGGAGTTCCGGCTGGACGGGAAGGTGGTGGCGGCCAACGTCACGCTGCTGTCGGCGGGACTCAGCGGCGGCTACCTCTACGGCGCGGACCCGGACCTGCGGGCGCGCAAGGTGGACGTGGCGACTCTGCTGCTGCGCCACGAGGCGCGGCGGGCACTGGCGGAGGGCCGGCCGGTGGTCAGCTTCCTGCGGGGCAACGAGCCCTACAAGAACCACTGGCGGCCCCAGGCGGTCGTCAACCAGCGCTTCCTGATGGCCACGAGCGCGCTCGCGCCCCTGCTGCGGCTGCACGAGTCGCAGGTGACGGGGCGCGAGCGGGCGGTGGACGCGCTGCGCGAGGCGCTGCCGGCCGCCAGGGACTGGCGGGCGCGGCTCAACGAACTGCGGGTGCGATGACCCCTCTAGAAGGGCCAGAAGCCGAAGTCGTCGCCCAGGTCGATCTTGATGCAGACCGACTGCTTGCCGACGAGCTCGGACAGCCACCCGCCGAAGTTGATCGGTACGCACCACTGCCTGCTGTTGAGGGGCGGCTGCTGCGGCTGCGGCAGGGGCTCGGCCGGAGTGGGCGTGGGCTTCGGCACGACCGGGCCCGGCGTGACGGGCGCCGTTGCCACGGGCGAGGGCGTCACGGGCGAGGGCTTCGGCACTTCGGGGCTGGGGGTGCCGGGCTCGGGGACCTCGGGGCTCGGGTCGACGGGGGTCGGCACGAGCGGGCTCGGGGTCACCGGAGTCGGCACCTCGGGGCTCGGCACCACCGGGCTGGGCACGACCGGACTCGGTTCCACCGGCGCGGGCTCGGTGACCTGCGGCGTGGGGACCGCGGGCGTCGGGACCTGAGGCGTCGGGACCTGAGGCGTGGGGACCTGGGGCGTCGGGACTTCCGGGGTCGGGACCTGCGGGGTCGGGACTTCCGGGGTCGGGACCTGGGGTGTCGGGAC
The DNA here is from genome assembly GCF_036170895.1 of Streptomyces erythrochromogenes. Taxonomy (NCBI): domain Bacteria; kingdom Bacillati; phylum Actinomycetota; class Actinomycetes; order Kitasatosporales; family Streptomycetaceae; genus Streptomyces; species Streptomyces erythrochromogenes. Next base: position 4,839,391 of record NZ_CP108036.1, read on the forward strand.
CTGCGGCGTGGGCACGGCCGGAGTGGGTACGACCGGAGTCGGCACCGCGGGGGTCGGCACCACGGGGGTCGGCACCACGGGCGTGGGCACGACCGGCGTCGGCACCACCGGGCCGGGCACCTCGGGCGTGAGCGCGTCCCGGAACACCTTCGTGGACTCGGGGTTCTGCTTGCACTGCCACACGCCGTGCGGGCAGTAGTCGGTGATGGTGTGGTAGAGCGGCTTGTGCTGCGCGATCCACTGCAGCATGCGCCGCACGTACTCCGGGTTGTCGCCGCGCCGGAACAGGCCCCACTCCGGGTACGAGATCGCTTTGCGGTGTGCCCGCGCGAAGTCGACGTGCTTCTGGAGCCCGTACGGCTGGGAGATCTGGTCGTCGAAGTCCTGCCCGGGACCCTGGTCGTACGAATCCATCCCGATGATGTCGACGTAGTCGTCACCCGGGTAGCACTTCGTCCAGCCGATCGCGTCCGTACCCCTGTTCGGGGCGAAGTCGAACTTGAACTTCTGGCCCGGCACGGCGCGCATCACGGTGACGATGCGCCGCCAGTACAGCTTCCAGTTCGCCGGATCGGGGCGGCAGCGGTGGGTGTAGGTGACGCCGTTCATCTCCCAGCCGAGCACGATTACGGTGTCCGGCACGCCCAGCGACACCAGCCGCTCGGCGAGCCTGCGGAAGTGCTCGTCGTACTTGCCCTGCGCGCCCGCCCGGATCAGCCGGACCACCTGCTGGTCGGGCACCCGGGCCTCGTTGCGCGCCTGCATGGGCACGTTGAGGACGAACATCCGGTCGTCGTCCGCCCGGCGCCACCGCGCCCAGTCCTCCAGGAAGGAGACCCGGCCCTCGATGCCCGCCCACTGGTCGCCGGGGAGATAGGTGTGGCCGACCCGGATCTCCCTCCCGCCGAGCCAGCGCGAGAGGTACGGGATGCGGGCCACCCCGTCCGGCCCGTAGTGGAGATAGGCGCCCACGGCGGGGCCGGAGTCCACGGTCCGGTTCTCGTCCGGCGCCGCGAGGGCGGCCCCGGTGGCGAGCAGTCCGGCCGTGACCGTACCGACGCAGGTGCTCGCCAGTCGGCGGCGTGGTGTGGGCATGGCGTCTCCCGAGCTTTCCTGAATCGGTGTGCTTGCGAAAGACGTTAGGCATCACATCCGACGAATGGCCTGTTCGGTGACTGCCGCGTAGGCCATTAGCAGCTGCACATCACCCCCGCTTGGTCCGACTAGGTGAAAGACACCCTTGCCATGCACGCGTTCGCCAACCATGTGCCCGCCGTTGTCCTCAGACTCGACCGCAATCCGTTCCACCACGGAACCCTCGGCGCCGTCAGATCCCTTGGCCGCAAGGGCGTGGAGGTCCATGCCGTCGTCGAGGCCGGGGGAGGACCCATGGGGCGTTCGCGGTACCTGCGCGCAGTGCATCCGGGGCCCGTCGGCGGGCTGGACCCGGAGACGCCCGAGGCCCTGCTGGAGTGCCTGAACGGGGTGTCGGACCTGATCGGCCGTCCGGCCGTGCTCATCGCGATGGACGACCTGAGCGCCATCGCCGTGTCCCGGGTCGCCCCGATGCTCCGCGAGCGTTTCCGGATCCCCCATCAGCCCGACAACCTGCCCGCCCGGGTGGCCGACAAGGCCGAGCTGTCGCGGCTCTGCGCACGGTGGGACGTACCGCACCCGGAGACCGTGGTCCCGGCGAGCGGAGCCGAGGCGGCGGAGGCGGCCTGGCGGTTGGGCCTGCCGGTGGTGGCCAAGTGGAGCCGGCCCTGGCTGCTGCCCTCCGGGGCGGACGGGCTGCGCAGCACCACGCTGGTCCACACCACGGCCGAGGCGCGCCGGCTGTACGAGCGCTCCGCGCAGGCGGGGAGCCGGCTGCTGCTCCAGCGGTTCCTGCCGGCCGGGCCGGACACCGACTGGTTCTTCCACGGCGCCTTCACCCGCGGCGGGCAGCCGCTGCTCGCCGGTTCGGGCCGCAAGGAGCTGTCCTGGCCGGTGCGCACGGGGCTGACGGCGGTGGGGCGGTGGCTGCCGGACCCGGCGGTGGAGGAGGCGGCGCTGCGGCTCGCCGAACGCCTCGGCTACCAGGGGATCCTGGACCTGGACTTCCGCCGTGACGAGCGCGGGGTCTTCCGGCTGGTGGACTTCAACCCCCGCCCGGGCGCGCAGTTCAGGCTGTTCACGGACACGGCCGGACTGGATGTGGTGCAGGCGATGTACCTGGATCTGACGGGCCAACGGGTCCCGCAGCCCTCGGGCGGCGCGGGCCGCGTCTTCGTCGCGGAGAACTACGCGCTGCTGGCGGCGGTCCGGGGCCGTTCGCTGCCGCGGCGCCGTCCGGCGGCGGACCCCGCGCCCCCGAAGCCGGGACCGGCCGCGGAGCGGGGGCAGGTCGCCGAGCGGGCGCAGGTCGAGGCGGCCTGGTTCGCGTCGGACGACCTCCGGCCGTTCCTGGCCATGCTCGCGGCGTTCCTGGGGCGCGGCGCGGCCAAGGGGGTCCGGGTCCTGCGGGGCGTGCCGGCGCAGGGCCGCCGCACCGCGCGTGCGGTCGTCCGCGCGCCCCGGCAGCGCGGGCGGGAGCAGCCGGGCGTGACCTCCGCCGGGGCGGTCTCCCGTCCCGTCCCGCCGGAGGCCTCGGCCGAGCCGGACGAACTGGTGACCCGTTGACCGGGTCCGGACCGGCGGTCGGGGCCGGGCAGGTGACCGAGGTGCTGGAGGAGCGGTCGTGACGCGGATCGACGATCTCGTGGTGATCGGCGCGGGCCCGTACGGGCTGTCGATCGCCGCCCACGCGGCCGGCGCGGGTCTCGGTGTACGGGTGCTGGGGCGGCCCATGGCCTCGTGGCGCGACCACATGCCCGACGGCATGTACCTGAAGTCGGAGCCGTGGTCCTCCAACCTGTCCGCGCCGGACGGGCGGCACACCCTGGCCCAGTACTGCGCTTCCCTCGGCACCATCGCGGAACACGGCACTCCGCTGCCCATCGGCACGTTCAGCGCGTACGGGATGTGGTTCGCCCGGCACGCCGGGCCGCAGGTGGAGGAGGTGACCGTCACGGAGGTGACCCCGCAGGGCGACGGCTTCCGCGTCCGCACCGCCGAGGGACCGCCCCTGCTCGCCCGCACGGTCGCCGTCGCGGTCGGGGTGATGCCCTTCACCCGCTACCCCGAGGCGCTGGCGGGCCTCCCGCCCGCCCACTACTCGCACAGCAGCGGCCACCGGGACCTGTCCGGCTTCGCCGGCCGCGAGGTCGCCGTGCTCGGGGCCGGGCAGGCGGCCCTGGAGACCGCCGCCCTGCTGGCCGAGCAGGGTGCGCGGCCGTGCCTGGTGGCCCGGCGCTCCCGGCTGAACTGGAACACCGTCCCGCAGCCGCTGAGCAGGCCCGCGCTGCGCGCCCTGCGCGAGCCGCACAGCGGCCTCGGAACGGGCTGGCGCAGCTGGGCGTGGTCGGAGCTGCCCTGGGCGGTGCGCCGGCTGCCCGCGCACACCCGGGAGCGGATCGCGGCGACCGCGCTGGGCCCGGCCGGCGCCTGGTGGCTGCGGGACCGCTTCGAGCGGCGCGTGCCGGCGCTGCTGGGGCACCGGCTGCACCGGGTGGTGGCGGCGGGCGAGCGGACACGGCTCGGGCTGACCTCACCCGCGGGCGAATCGGTGGTCCTGGACGTCGCCCACGTCATCGCGGCCACCGGCTTCGTTCCGGACCTGGCCCGGCTGGGAATGCTCGACGCGGGGCTGCGCGCGGCGCTGATGACCGTGGGCGGCGGCAGGGCCCCGGAACTGGACCCCGGCTTCGAGTCCTCGTGGCCCGGACTGTTCTTCGCGGGGCTGCTGGCGGCTCCCTCATTCGGCCCTTCCATGCGATTCGTGCACGGCGCGGGCTTCACGGCGGGGAGACTGGTGAGAGGAGTCCGCAAGCGCCTCGGTGCCCGGGGCCCGCGGCCGGGCTCCCCCGGTGTCGCCCGGCTCGTCCGGGCTGCTTCCCCCGGGCCGGCTCCGGGGGTACCCCCAGGGCATCCGAAGACGTACCTGCGGTGAGACCCGCAGTGAGAAGGGGTCCGTGATGAGCACGGAGCGAGCGCAGGGCCGCGGCTGGGTACGCATTCCCGCCAGCCGCGGCGAACAGTCCGCCACGGGCATGACCGCCGGGCAGGACCGGTCCGCGTACCAGGGACCGTATGCGGGTCCGTATCCGGGACCGTACGCGGGCCCGTACGCGACGGCCGCCGCCACCGACCAGGCCACGATCTACCTCTCCGTCGTCCAGCGCTGGCGGGAGGCCGGGCGCACCCTTCCGGGGCATCCCGACGAGGAGTGGGAGCGGCTGATCTCCCAGCCCTGCTGGCCCGGCCGCTAGGGGGTGCGGACGGTGGCAGCGGCAGAGCGCGACGGACCAGGGCCGGCCCGGCGGACCCCCGTGACCGACGCCGGGGAGCGGCTCGCGCTGAACGGCATGGGCAGCTTCGAGTGGGACCTGGGCACGGGGACGGTGGCGCTGGACGCGGCCGCCATGGCCGTGTTCGACCTGGAGCCGGAGGAGTACGACGGCACCGCGGAGGGCGCCGCGCTGCGCGTGCGGCCCGAGGACGCGGCCCGGCTGCGCGAGACCATCGCCGGCGTCCTGGAGGAGCGCGGGGAGACGTTCGGCGCGTACTTCACGGTGCACCGGCGCGACGGCCGCGACCAGTGGACGCACACCACGGGCCGGGTGGTGCGGGACGCCGAGGGCCAGGCGCTGCACATCGCCGGGATCGTCCGGGACGCGGCGGCGGAACTGGCCCACGCGACGCTGCTGCGCAAGCTGGAGGCGGCGCGCGCCCAGCAGACGACGATCGTGCAGCGGACCACCGAGGCCCTGTCGCGGGCGGTGACGGTCGACGACGTCACGGCCGCGCTGACCGGGGCGGGCGCGTTGGAGCGGCTCGGGGCGGACGGGCTGGCCCTGGGACTGGTCGAGGGCGGCACCATGAAGATCATCGCGCTGAGCGGGGAGTCGCTGGAGATCCTCAGCGAGCGCCGGTTCACCCGGATGGACGGGTCGCTGCCGCTCTCGCACGCCGTGCTGACCAGGCAGGCACGTTTCGTCACCTCGCTGACCCAGCTCGGCGGCGAGTTCCCGCTCCTCGCGGACTACCTGAACCGCATCCGGTTCGACGCCGCCGCCTACCTGCCGCTGATCGCCCAGGCCAAGGCCATCGGCGGTCTGGTGCTCTTCTACCGGCAGCGCGAGGAGTTCAGCCCGGAGGAGCGCAACCTGTGCCTGGGCCTGGCGGGCATCGTGGCCCAGTCGCTGCAGCGGGCGCTCCTCTTCGACCAGGAGCGGGAGTTCGCGACGGGCCTGCAGGCGGCCATGCTGCCGCGCCGGATCCCGGAGATCTCCGGCGGGGAGATCGCGGTCCGCTACCACGCCGCGTGGAGCGGGCGGGAGGTCGGCGGTGACTGGTACGACGTGATCGCGCTGCCCCGCAACCGGGTCGGCATCGTGGTGGGCGACGTACAGGGCCACGACACGCACGCGGCGGCCATCATGGGCCAGCTGCGGATCGCGCTGCGGGCGTACGCGGGGGAGGGCCACCCGCCGTCCACCGTGCTGGCGCGGGCCTCGCGCTTCCTCGCCGAGCTGGACACCGAGCGCTTCGCCACCTGCATGTACGCGCAGGTGGACCTGGAGACGGGCGGCGTGCGCGCGGTCCGCGCGGGCCACCTCGGCCCGCTGATCCGGCACACGGACGGGCGAACGGGCTGGCCCAACGTGCGCGGCGGTCTCCCGCTGGGCCTGGCCTCCGCCTTCGAGCAGGAGGAGTTCCCCGAGACGCAGCTGGACCTGGTCCCCGGCGAGACGCTCGTGCTGTGCACCGACGGCCTCGTGGAGGAGCCCGGTACGACCATCACCGCGGGCATGGACGCCCTCGCCCACGCGGTGCGCAGCGGCCCCCAGGGCGCCGGGGCGCTCGCCGACCACCTCTCGGACCGGCTGTGGGAGCGCTGGGGCTCCGGGGACGACGTGGCCCTGCTGGTGCTGCGCCGGGCCCCCGACCCCGGCACCCACCGGGCGCCGCGCATCCACCAGTACATCCACCAGGCGGACCCGGAAGGCCTCTCGGACGCCCGCTACGCCCTGCGCCAGGCCCTGCGCGACTGGGGTGTGCCGGAGCTCGCCGACGACGTGGAGCTGGCTGCGGGGGAGCTGCTGGTCAACGCCCTGCTGCACACCGACGGCGGGGCGGTGCTGACCATGGAGGTGCTGCCGGAGCCGGTGCGGCGGATCCGGCTGTGGGTCAAGGACCGCTCCAGCGTGTGGCCGCGCCGGCGCAGCCCGGGCGAGGCCGCCACCACGGGGCGCGGGCTGCTGCTGGTGGACGCCCTGGCCACGCACTGGGGCGTGGAGTCCCGGGGCGACGGCAAGGCGGTGTGGTGCGAGTTCGACGTCGGCGGCACCCCCCGGAGCGCGGGGTGACCGGCCGGACACGCCGAGTTGTGGGCGGCGGGAGCCGGGGCGATGATGCCGACCATGGAACGGAACGCGCTGTGCGCAGGCTGAGCAAGGGTGCCGTGACCGGCATCCTCGCCGCGCTGCTGCTGGCCGCCGGAGTGCCGACGGTCGTGGACTGGACGACGGGACGGCCGCACGCGGACCCCGGGTGCCAGGCGGTTGCCTTCATGTCGATGACGGGCGTCGCGCCCGAGTGCCGGTCCCGGTAGCGGCGGCTACCGGGAAGACGCCACGGCCCACGGCCCACGGCCCACGGCCCACGGCCCACGGCCCACGGCCCACGGCCCACGGCCCACGGCCCACGGCCCACGGCCCACGGCCCACGGCCCACGGCCGCGCACGGGTTCAGTGGCTGCGGACCTCGACGTCCCGCCTGTCCTGGGCGACCGTGGCGACCGACTTCGGCATCAGGCCCGAGAGGTGGATCTCCTGGAGCTCGGCGGTGACCACCGCGTGGCCCGGGCGCACGTTCACCCAGCGGCCCGGGGCCGTGGCCACCCACCGGCGCTCCGTGCCGTCGCAGACGGGCTGCTCCGCGCCGATGCTCACCCGGCCGCCCTCGTGCTCGACGGTCGCCTTGATCTGCATCGCCCCCGTGGGTGAAGCCTGCTCGCAGTGGTACGACCCGGAAAGGGTGACGGTGCCGTCGCCCGCGACGTACGCGTCGTGATGTACGGAAATACCTTGATTGAAAACGGTGGCGCCGGCCGGGGCGGAGAACAACGTGGTGGCGGCCAGTGCCGAGAAGGCCGCAAGGGCCATTCGGCGGGGGGTGACGCGCATTCTTCCTCCAGGGGGTGTGGGCGGCGGTATTCCGCCGGAACGCATTGTGCTGGCAGGTGGCCGTACGCACTCGCTCCCCGCACTCGTGTCGGTGTGTGCAATTGCCTGCCCGGGCGCGTGAAACTGGCCGCAATACGTCCCCGAAGGGATCTTGCATGCGCCAGCCCGCCCTCCCCGCCCTCGTCCTCCTCCCGCTGCTGCTGTTCGGAGCCTCCGCCTGCCAGAGCGTCCCCGAGGGAGCCGCCCTCGCCCCGGCCGCGGCGCCGGCCGTCCCGGTGGACGACGGCGCTCCGGGCGGCGAGGCCGGTCCCGTCCGGCCGGGCGCGAAGGACGCCCATGTAGGTGACGCCGTACGGGTGCACGGCACGCAGGTCGGTCGCCACCTGGAAGTCGTGCTCGGCGCCTACGTGGACCCGGCGATCAGCGCCGACAAGAACTTCGCCCCGCCCGCCGGCAAGCGCTGGGTGGCCGCCTCGATGTCCTTCGTCAACGTGGGCGGTGCCTCGTACGGGGCTCTCGGACGCATGTGGGCGCACGACGGCGCGGGGCAGCGCCACCCGGTGGTGCCCACCGGTGAGCTGACGACCGGCAAACCGATCGTCTTCGATTCCCTGGAGGTCGGTGAGCGGGCAGAGGGGTGGGTGGTGTTCGAAGTCCCGGAAAACGCGCGCATTGTGCGGCTCGAATACCAGGACGCGAACATCAGGGCGAATACCGGAGAGGGTTTCTGGGCCGTCTAGCCCGCCCGGGTGAAAGGCCGTGAAAGGCCCGGGCGCGGGACCACTAGGGTGCGGCGCATGACTTCTACTCAAGCCGAAATCGACCGGTCCCAGCTCGGCACCCTTTCGGTGCTCGCCTGGATCGGCGACCCCTCCGAGGCGCACGACATCCCGTACCTCCTCGCCTACACCCTGGGCGACGGCCCGGGCGGCCGGGAGGCGGGCGAGGCGGCGGCCCGCGGGCTGCTGGAGGAGATCGGCCTGCCCATCGGCGACGTCGTCATGGACGGCACCCGCAACCCGGCCGGCTTCCCGGTGCAGATCCTTTTGGAGGGCAACCAGATCGCGCTCACCCTGCCCGGGATGAACGCGCAGTGCACCGCCCCCGACGAGTGGGTCGCCGCGGCGGACGAGAGCGGGCAGGCGTACTTCCTCTTCGCCACGCGCGCCTGGCCCGAGGCGGTCCCGGGGCGGCCGGTCGACGCGAAGACCCTCCAGGCCTTCGCGGGCGACGAGGAGGTCCTCACGGCCAGCGCCCACTGCGTGCTCACCGTGCGGCGCCTGCAGAAGTAGCCGCCGGCCGGGCGCCCGCCACCGCCCCACCTGCTCCGGCCGCCGGGCTCCCAGCCTGCCCGGTGGCCGGCCCCTTCCCGCCGGGGGCTCCGCTCAGGGCCTGCCTCCGGAGTCTTGCCTCAGGGCCGCTCGAAGGCGAATCTGAGCGAGCGGACCCGGTTGTCGAAGTTCGAGCCCGCCAGGTCCGGCAGGCCCACCGCGCGCAGCCCGACCGGCCGGGTCAGCAGCTCGCGGAAGAGCGCCTTCATCTCCACCCGGGCCAGGTGCGCGCCCAGGCAGAAGTGGGGTCCGCCGCCGCCGAAGCCCAGGTGCGGATTGGGCGAGCGGGTGATGACGAAGGCGTCGGGGTCGGGGAAGACCGCCTCGTCGCGGTTGGCGGAGGCGTAGTACAGCACCACCTTCTCGCCGGGCCGGAAGACGCGGCCGCCCATGGTGTGCTCGGCGACCACCGTCCGGCGGAACTGGATGATCGGCGTCGAGTGCCGGATCATCTCGTCCACCGCGCCGTCCGCGTACGCCTCGAAGTCCGACAGCAGCAGGTCCCGCTGGTCGGGGTGGTCGGTCAGCAGGGTCAGCCCGTGGGTGATGGCGTTGCGGGTGGTCTCCACCCCGGCGACCATCAAGAGGGAGAAGAAGGCGCCGAGTTGGCGGGCCCCGAGCGCCTGGCCGTCGACGTTCGCGCAGACCAGCGCCGAGATCAGGTCGTCGGTGGGGTTCTTGCGCCGCTCCCGGCCGATGCCCGCCACCATGCGCTGCATCCGGGCGAGCGCGCGCAGCCCGCGGCCGGGCATCCGCAGCCGGGAGGCCAGGCCGCGTTCCACGCCGATGTTCTCGGAGGCGTGGTTGACCCGGTCGGCGATCTCGGCGCGGAAGCGCTCCGGGATGCCCATCATGTTGCAGATGACCTCCAGCGGCAGCCGGGAGGCCACCGCCGAGACGAACTCGTCGGGCCGGTCGGCCAGTACGTCGTCCACGATGCGGGCGGCCACGGCGTGGATGTCGGCCTCGGCTGCGGCCAGCAGGCGCGGGGTGAAGGCCCGCTGGACGATCTTGCGGAGCTGGGCGTGGTCCGGGCCGTCGAGGTTGACCATCGAGTCGCCGAACAGGGCACGGACCCAGCGGGCCGGCTCGGGGGTGGTCACGCCGGGGGCACTGGCGAAGACCTTGGGCAGCCGGCTGGCCTCCTGCACGTGGGCGTGCCGGACGAGGGCCCAGTGGCCGGCCCCCTCGGGCACGAACACGGGGCCTTCGGCGGCGCGCAGGCGGGCGAAGGCGGCGAGCCGGTGGGCGGGCGGCTGCTGCCAGAAGCCCGGCTCGGCCAACTCCCTGCCGGGGTCGGTGCCGTGGCGTTGCGCCGGGAGTGTCATGGCCGTGGCCTCCAGTCGGTGCGGTTCGTCCTGCTCGTTCTGCGCTGGAGAACGGCGGCGGGGGCGCGGGGGTGACGGTTCGGCCGCCCCTGCCGCCGCGGCCGCCCGCCCGCTACAGGGCCTCGCCGCCCCGCCGCTCGGCCAGGATCACGCCGGCGGTGACCGTGGCCACCGCGACGAGTCCGGCGTAGAGGACGGCGTAGGCGCCCGTCCAGGTGCAGGCGAGGGTGACGAGGGCGGCGACCGGCAGCACCAGCTGCTGGGCGAGGCCGCGCTTGAAGTGGCGCGAGTGCAGCAGCCACACCATGAAGAGGAAGGCCGCGGCCGGGACCATGACGGAGGCGTTCGCGGAGACCTGGGAGATGTGCGCCTTGCCGACCGCGTGCTCGACCGCCACCTCGATGCCCGCGCCGATCGCCGCCCCCGAGGCGAAGATCAGCAGGTGGCCGTAACCCCACGGGACGGCCTCCCGGTTGGAGGTCAGGTGCTGGTGCATCGGTACGGCGAAGTAGATCCACCACGCGGCGAAGACGATCAGCAGCCCGCCCGCGGCGAGGGGGAGCAGCAGGCCGAGGGCCTCGTGCTCGTCGAGCGCGGACTTCACGGCCACCGTGCTCGCCGCGATCGTCTCGCCGAGCACGATGATGGTGAACAGCCCGTACCGCTCGACGATGTGGTGGGCGTGCCACGGCGTCTGGTGGCCGCGCTCGGCGATCACCGGGACCAGCAGCTCGGCCACGACCAGCACCAGGAACAGCCAGCGCTTGGCGTCGTTGGGCGCGAAGAGCAGACCCACCCAGCCGGCCTGGCAGATCACCAGCCCGGCCGCGTACTTCAGGGCCGCGGTGCGGGCGGAGCCGCTCTCCCCGGCGGCGGCCCGCAGCCACTGCGCCGTCAGCGCGACGCGCATGATGATGTAGCCGACGACGGCGATCGTCCAGTCGTTCTCGTCGAAGGCCTCGCTCACCCCCGCCGCGTAGACGAGGACGCCGGCGATCTGGACGAGCGTCGCGATCCGGTACGGCACGTCGTCGCAGTCGTAGGCGGAGGCGAACCAGGTGAAGTTCATCCAGGCCCACCACACGCCGAAGAAGACGAAGAAGTAGCCGATCACCCCGGTACCGGGATGGCCCTCCGCGAGCGCGTGCACGAGCCGGGCGCCGGCCTGCGCGACCGCGACGACGAAACAGAGGTCGAAGAACAGCTCCAGCGGGGTCGACGCGCGGTGGTCCTCGTCCCGGCTGCGGGCGGTCATGGGGGTGTAGGCCATACCGGCCAGCAGACCAGGGCGGTGACGCGCCGCAGCTCAGGCGCGCTGCCCCGGGCGGCCGCTGTGCCCCGGGCGGACGAGGTGGCCCACACGGCCCGGAGACGGCCGGACCAACGCACTGCGGGCGGCGGGACCTTGTTCCGTCGCCCGCGGTGCCTTCTGCTCTGCCGCGGGACGGTGCCCGCACCGGTCAGCCAGCAGAAGATCATCTTCAAGCGCAAGCACAACTGGCTGATGACCTACCTCTACGTCGGCACCTTCGGCTTCTTCCTCTGCTTCCTGGCTGCCTTCTTCTTCTCGGGCATCGGCAACGGCTCGACCTTCCGGCAGATCCCCGTCATCTTCCGGGCGCAGCACCTGAAGGGCCTGACGGAGGGCACCCCGAGTCACTCGGCGGCCCTGCGGCAGGCGGAGATCGAGTCGGGCGCCGTCACCGGTTTCACGGCCGGCATCGCTGCCTACGGCTTCTTCTTCATCCCGGCGATGTTCGCCAACTTCTCGGTGACGAGCGCGATGTGGGGCTTCGTGGGCTTCTACGCCTCCTGCGTCGTGGTGGCCTGGTGGTTCTACGCCCGCCCCGGTGCCGAGGCTCCGAGCTAGGTCCGACAGACCCAGTGCGGTGACCGCGGCCCGGGCCGGTCCTGATCCGCGGAAGGGGCGGCGTACGCCGACGGTGTCGGTGTACGCCGCTCCTCGGTGCGGCGGGTCACGGGCTACTTCGGGTCCTGGCCGAACTTCGAGGCCGACCAGCGGTAGCCGAGGACCGCGAGGCCCAGGCACCAGGCGATCGCGATCCAGCCGTTGTTGCCGATCTCGGTGCCGAGGAGGAGGCCGCGGAGGGTCTCGATGGCGGGGGTGAAGGGCTGGTACTGGGCGATCGGCTGGAACCAGCCCGGCATCGCCTCGATCGGGGTGAACGCGCTGGAGATCAGCGGGAGGAGGATCAGCGGCATCGCGCTGTTGCTGGCGGCCTCGGCGTTCGGGCTGGCCATGCCCATGCCGACCGCGATCCAGGTCAGGGCGAGGGCGAACAGGGCGAGGAGGCCGAAGGCCGCGAGCCATTCCAGGGCGGTGGCGTCCTCGGAGCGGAAGCCGATGGCGACGGCGACGGCGCCGACGAGGACCACGCTGGCGACCGACTGCAGCACGCTGCCGACGACGTGCCCGACGAGGACGGAGCCCCGGTGGATCGCCATCGTGCGGAAGCGGGCGACGATCCCCTCGGACATGTCGGTGGCGACGGACACCGCGGCCCCGATCACGGTGGAGCCGATGGTCATCAGCAGGATGCCCGGGACGACGTAGGCGATGTACTCGGAGCGGTCGGCGCCGCCGCCCCCCATGCCCGCGCTCATCACGTCGCCGAAGATGTAGACGAAGAGCAGCAGCAGCATGACCGGGGTGAGCAGCAGGTTCAGCGTCAGGGACGGGTAGCGCCGGGCGTGCAGGAGGTTGCGGCGCAGCATCGTCGAGCAGTCGCGGACGGCGAGCGAGAGGGAGCTCATCGGACGTTCTCCTTGGGCTGGTCGGGGATGGCGGTGCCGCCGGTGAGGGCGAAGAAGACGTCGTCGAGGTCGGGGGTGTGCACGGTCAGCTCGTCCGCCTCGACGCCGGCGGATTCCAGCCGGTCGAGCACGGAGCGCAGGTCGCGCTGGCTGCCGTCGCTGGGGATCTGCAGGGACAGGGCCTCGTCGTCGCGGGTGGTCCCGGGCAGGGCTCCGGCGGCGGACCGGTAGGCGGCCGGGTCGGTGAAGCGGAGCCTGACGTGCCCGCCCGGGACGAGCCGCTTCAGCTCGCCGGCGCTGCCCTCCGCGGCGATCCGGCCGTCGTGGAGCACGGCGATGCGGTCGGCGAGCTGGTCGGCCTCCTCCAGGTACTGGGTGGTGAGGAAGACGGTGACGCCGCCGGTGACGAGCTCGCGGATGATCTGCCACATGTTGTGGCGGCTGCGGGGGTCGAGGCCGGTGGTCGGTTCGTCGAGGAAGATCACGCGCGGCCCGCCGACCAGGGTCATGGCGATGTCGAGGCGGCGCTTCATGCCGCCGGAGTAGGTGGCCGCGGGCTTCTTCGAGGCCTCCACCAGGTCGAAGCGCTCCAGGAGTTCGCCGGTGACGCGGCGCCCTTCCCTCCTGGACAGGTGGTGCAGGTCCGCCATGAGGAGCATGTTCTCCTCGCCGGTGATCAGTCCGTCGACCGCGGAGAACTGGCCGGTGACTCCGATCGCGGCGCGCACGGCCTGCGGGTGGGCGGCCAGGTCGTGGCCGGCCACGTGCAGTTCGCCGGCGTCGGCGGTGACGAGGGTGGAGAGGATCTTGACGGCGGTGGTCTTGCCGGCGCCGTTCGGGCCGAGCAGGGAGAAGACCGTGCCGGCCGGTACGGCCAGGTCGATGCCGTCGAGGACCGTCTTGTCGCCGTAGGACTTGCGCAGCCCGCGGGCTGCGATGGCCGGGTCGGTCATGGTGGGAGCTCCTTCGGGGGCTGCGGGTCAGGGGTTGCGGGTCAGAGGCTGCGGGCGGTGATGTCGCCGTAGGCGGTGGTGGCGTGGATGGCGAGGGTCGTGCCGCCGCCGGTGTTCTTGAGGGCGTTGCGGACGCGGCCGTAGGAGGTGCCGGCATCGAGGGTGGCGTCGGCTCCGCGGGCGGCGCCGACGGAGATGTCGCCGGCCTGCGTCTGCAGGACGACCGTGCCGTGGACGGCCTCGGTGACGTGCAGGTCGCCCTTCTGGGTACGGAGCTCCGCGGGGCCGCCGAGGCGGCCGACGGTGATGTCGCCGGCCTGGAGGGTGAGGCGGGCGCCCGCGGTCTCGTCGAGCTTGACCTCGCCGTGCGCGCTGTCGAGGGTGACGTCGCCGAGCCGTCCGACGCCCCGGATCTCGGCGCTGGCGGTCTTGGCCTCGACGCGGGAGCCGGCGGGGAGCTGGACGGTCACCTCGACGGCTCCGGGGGCGCCGAGGATCCGGTTCTTCGGCTCCGCGGCCCCGATCCGCAGGACGCCGTCGCCGTACTCGACCGTGATCTGCTCGGCGGCCTTCACGTCGCGGCCCTTGGCGGCGTCGGCCGGGAGGATCTCGACGGTGGTGTCGGCGCGGTCGGCGGCGATGAAGCGGATGCGTCCGGCGGGGACGTCGAGGACGGCGGCGATGGGGGCGGTGGTGGCGAACTTCTGCATGGTGCTTCTCCTTGTCCATCAGCGGCGCCCTTGCGCCCCGCTGTTTCCGATGAAGGAAAAGCTACGTTGCGTTCGCACCTACGGCAACTGATTCGTTGCGTAGAAGTGTTGTCATTGCAGGTCAGAGTGCGAAAATCGTTGCAACGGCTTCGCAGTTAAAGCAATGGCGAGATTGATTGCGTTGCAATGGACTGGGAGTGAACGCTATGGTGGAGGCCTCACAGGCCACAGAAGGAGACCGCGATGCCGGGAGGCAGGCTCACCCAGCAGGAACGCCAGCAGATCGCCCTGGGAGTGGCCGACGGCCTCGCCTACGCCGAGATCGCCAGGCGTCTGGACCGTCCGACCTCCACGGTCACCCGCGAGGTCATGCGCAACGGCGGCCCCTCCGGCTACCGCGCCGACCAGGCCCACCGCGCCACCGAGCGCCGGGCCCGCCGGCGCCGGGCCGCCGCGCCCCGGGGCGCGGACCGGGCCGCCCTGCCGCACGGCCGCGACCCCGAGGCCGTGGCCGAGTACGAAGAGCAGTTCACCGCCGTGATGATGCAGTCGGGCCTGTCCAACAAGATGACCGCGCGCGTGATGGTCTGCCTCCTGACCGCCGATTCCGGCAGCATGACCGCCGCCGAGCTCGTCCGGCGCCTCCAGGTCAGCCCGGCGTCCATCTCCAAGTCGATCGCCTTCCTGGAGGGGCAGGCCCTCGTCCGCCGGGAGCGCGACGAGGGCCGCCGGGAGCGCTACGTCATCGACGAGAACCTCTGGTACCAGTCGATGATCGCCAGCGTCCGCTCCCTCAACCAGCAGGTCGACATCGCGCGCCAGGGCGCCGGTGTCCTCGGCCCCGGCACCCCGGCCGCCGTCCGGCTGGAGAACGTCGCCCGCTTCCTCGACTTCGTCGCCGAAAGCCTCGCCCGCGCCGCGGAGCAGGCCCGCGACATCCTCTACGTGGCGGCGGAAGCGCCCTCGGGCGGCACGGACGACGAGGCGTGACCGAATTTTTGTGAATGGATTCACAAGTCCGGGGAAGGCTTTCGGCCTCAGTGAAATCCCAGGTCAGGGCGGCTTTGACCGCAGGCGCGCCCGAATCCACAGGACCTTTGGTCCCCGGGAGGGGACCAATGCGGCGGCAAATGATCGATCTGAAGGCGTGGAATGGAGGCACGCGACGAAGCTGATGGGAAGGTGCGGACGATGACTGCCACCCCTGCGGAGACCACGAGGAACGGCGGGGCCTGGGAAGGCTTCAAGGGCGGGCTGTGGCGCGACGCCGTCGACGTACGCGACTTCATCCAGCAGAACTACACCCCCTACGAGGGCGACGCCTCCTTCCTCGCCGGCCCCACCGCGCGCACCACCGCCGTGTGGAAGGCGATCACGGACAAGTTCCCGGAGGAGCGCCGCAAGGGCGTGCTCGACGTCGCGCACGACATCCCGTCGACGATCACCGCGCACGCCCCCGGCTGGATCGACCGCGACAAGGACCTGATCGTCGGCCTGTAGACCGACGCCCCGCTCAAGCGCGCGATCATGCCGTTCGGCGGCTGGCGGATGGTCGCCGGCGCCCTGGAGACGTACGGCTACCCGGTCTCCGAGGAGCTGGAGAAGGTCTTCACGCAGTACCGCAAGACCCACAACGCCGCTGTCTTCGACGCCTACACCCCCGAGATCCGCGCCGCCCGCAAGGCCGGCGTCGTGACCGGCCTGCCCGATGCCTACGGGCGCGGCCGCATCATCGGCGACTACCGCCGCGTGGCCCTCTACGGCGTCGACCGGCTCATCGCCTT
Source organism: Streptomyces erythrochromogenes (assembly GCF_036170895.1). Classification (NCBI taxonomy): domain Bacteria; kingdom Bacillati; phylum Actinomycetota; class Actinomycetes; order Kitasatosporales; family Streptomycetaceae; genus Streptomyces; species Streptomyces erythrochromogenes. The sequence goes on from NZ_CP108036.1 coordinate 4,855,540, forward strand.
CAAGAAGGAGGAGAAGGAGGAGCTGAACTCCCTCCCCGCGCGCCACCGTTAGCTGGAGGAGACCATCCGGCTGCGCGAGGAGCTCGCCGAGCAGATCCGCGCGCTCGCCGAGCTCAAGGAGATGGCCGCCTCCTACGGGCACGACATCTCCCGGCCGGCGGCCACGGGCCGCGAGGCCGTCCAGTGGCTCTACTTCGCCTACCTGGCCGCCGTGAAGGAGCAGAACGGCGCCGCCATGTCGCTCGGCCGCACCTCCACCTTCGTCGACGCCTACCTCCAGCGCGACATCGAGGCCGGCGTCCTGACCGAAGAGCAGGCTCCGGCGACCCGACCTGGGTCACCGAATCGATCGCCGGGATGGGCGAGGACGGCCGGCCGCTGGTCACCCGGACCTCCTTCCGCTACCTCCAGACCCTCTACAACCTCGGCCCGGCCCCCGAGCCGAACATGACGGTCTTCTGGTCGCCCCGGCTGCCGCAGGGCTTCAAGGAGTTCTGCGCCCGCGCATCGATCGACACCTCCTCGGTCCAGTACGAGTCCGACGAGCTGATGCGCCCCCGGTTCGGGGACGACACCGCCATCGCGTGCTGCGTCTCGGCGATGCCCGTCGGCAAGCAGATGCAGTTCGCCTGCGCCGTGCTGTGGCGCGAGGACCGGGGCGCCGACGGGGAGCTGTACTGCCCCTGCCACGAGGGCGTCTTCGACGCCCGTACCGGCGAGGTGACCGCGGGGCCGCCGCCCCGCCCGCTCCCCAGGATCTTCCTCACCGAGCAGGCCGACGGCAGCGTCTGGGCCATCGCCACCGCCCGGTCCGATCAGACGGCCCGGGAGGCCCTCTGCCGGCAGCTCGGCGACTCCCGCCCCGAGATGGCCCGGCAGCTGGGCTGCCCCGGCGTGCACCGGGCCGCGGCGACCGAGAGGAAACGGACATGAGCGGCGACCGGATCCCCCCGCGCCCGGACTACCGACCCGTCAGCGCCCAGCCGCGGCTCAACCGGCCGGTGCGGGAACGCTATCCGCAGATCCGCCCCACCAGCGGCTACAGAGATCCGCGGATGCGGCACACGGGCCCCGGCCCCGGCGCGGGCACCGAGCAGGAGCCGGAGCGGTCCTCGAAGCTCAACGCCCGTCTGTTCCTGGCCCTCACCGTCGTGGTCGGACAGCTGTGGGCGCTGACCGTCACCGTCAACGAGTGGATGGAGGGCAACACCGCTACGGCCTGGTGGGGTGCGGGATTCCTGGTCCTGTCCTTCCTCGTCGTGATCGGACTCTGGCTCCTCGACCCGAAGGACCGGTGACCATGCCGATACCCCCGCCCGCACCCACCCCCGACACGGTGCGCTCGCACCGGCGCGAGACCTGCAAACCGGGTGCCACCATCGGCGACTGGCGGCCCGAGGACGACGGCTTCTGGGAGGCGACCAGCCACCGGGTCGCCCAGCGCAACCTGTAGGTCTCGATCCCCGCGCTGATGCTCGGCTTCGTGGTCTGGCAGGTCTGGTCGGTCACCGTCGTCAAACTGAACGACGTCGGCTTCGGTTTCACGCAGTCGCAGCTGTGCGGCACGTCCTACTGGGAGCCGGCCCTGATCGCGGCCGTCTGCGGCATCGGCGCGAACCTCGCCTCCTCCATGGTCAACATCGGCTTCTACGCCACCTGCCGGGCCGTGTGCCGGTGGTTCTACGCCCGCAACGGAGCCGAGGCGCCCAGCTGAGCGGGGCCGCCACCAGGGGCGGCCGTACTCTGGAGGCATGAGCAGCACCCCCGCCTCCGACCCGCAGCCCTCGAGCCCCGCACCCGAGGCCCGGCAGCCCCGGCCGAAGCCGCGGATCGTCTTCGACGACCCGCTGGACCAGCAGTCGTCGGACGACACCGACCGGGGCTGGGGCGAGCGGCCGCCCACCGGCGGAAGCGCGGCCGACCTGGCCCGCTTCCTCGACGAGAAGCCACCGCACCACATCTGACCGGCCGGGTTGTCCGGCGCGGTCAGAAGCCGTCGCGCGAACCCGCCTGGCCCCCGACACCGCCGCCGCCCGCACGCTGCGCGACCAGGTGGTCCCGGATCTCCTTGAGGACCTCCAGCTCGGTGATCTCGACGATCTCCTGGACCCCCTCGCGGGCCTTGCGGCGGTCCTCCTGGCGCGCCAGGTACTTCGCCATCGGCAGCACCATCATGAAGTACACGACCGCCGCGGTGATCACGAAGGTCAGCGTGGCGTTCAGCACCGACCCCCAAAGGATCTCGACACCGGTCGGCTGACCGTCGGGGCCGATCGCGCAAGGGGCCTTCAGACAGGACTTGTAGCCGTCCAGGCTCTTGGTGCCCACCGCGCCCACCACCGGGCCGATGATCCCCTTGACCACGGAGTTCACGATGTTCGTGAACGCGGCGCCGATCACCACGGCCACCGCCAGGTCGACCACGTTGCCGCGCATCAGGAAGGCCTTGAAGCCCGCCAGCACGCTTTCCTTCTTCGTCTCGCCCATCACTGAGTCCTTCTTCACGGAAGCCAAACACGGAGCCAACGGTTCCGAAAGCTACGGCAGTCCGGGAGAGGTGTGTCCAATCGGCCGTCACTTTGAGGTGAACCGACTGATCGTGCGTACGGATCAGCACAACGTCACCGCCAGCCGCGCCGTCGCACCCGCCCCCACCAGGGCCCGCGCGGTGTCCCTCGGCACGGACAGGACGACCAGCGCCCCGCCGTCCCCAACACCCTTGTCAGGAGCGGGGACTTCGGCGACCCTGGCCCCCGCCGCCACCACCCTGGGCTGCTGCGCGCGCTCCGCCGCCACCACGTCGACCCGGTCCCCGGGCCGCAGCAGCCGCACCGTCGCGGCGTCCGCGATGCGCACGGGCGCCGAGACCATCCGCACCGCCGCCGGCGGCGGCGGTTTCACCACGGGCGGCGGCGCGCTCCGGGAGGCCTGAGCCTCGGCGCCTCCCACGGCCAGCGCCGCGGCGACGACGGCCAGGGCGGCCGAGGCTGCCCGCCGCCGGCGCCGCACGGCCCGGCGCAGCCGCCCGGATCCCCGCCCCACACGCAGTGGCGGGAAGGGCGGGACGGGACGCGACGGGGGACACGTGGAGGAGGCCCGAGCGGAGGCCGGAGCGGAAACCGGAGAGCAAGTCGGAGCGGAGGTCGCAGACGCGGGCGAAAAGGCCGCGGAAGTACGGGACATGACGAGCACCACCGAACGGAGTGAGTTCCTGTGCCCGGACCCACCGCCCGGGCACACCCCACGATCCGGCCTCGCCGCGCATCCCGCTCACGCCTGTGGACGGTCCCCAGCCTGTGGAAAAGCCCGTCACCCGCCAGGGCGACGGGCACCCGCCCCGACGCCGATGTCGGCGAGGTCGCCCCCGGCCGTGCTGGTGACCGCCGTCAGCGCTTCGCCGGCACCCGGCAGGACTCCGAGAATCCCTGACTGGTCAGGCCGAAGGCGCTGTTGACGCGCGAGCGCCAGTTCTCCAGCGCGACCACCGCCGTGAGCTCGACGAACGCCGCCTCGCCGAGCCGCGCGATCAGCGCCGCGGCCAGCTCGTCGGTGACCGCCGGTTCGGTCACGGTCATGGCCTCGGCATACTCCATGACCAGCAGCTCCAGCTCGGTGAACACCTCGCGGGCCTCCCGCCACTGCGGCACCCGCTCGATCTTCTCCGCCGCCATCCCCTGCTCGTGGCCTTCCCAGTAGCCGAAGTCCATGCACCACGAACAGTTGATGCGGGCCGCCGCCGCCATCACGGCGAGGTGCTTCAGGCCGGCGTCCAGCGCGTTCCACTTCGCCGCCCGCTGTTCCAGGCGGACGTACGAGAACAGCACGCGCGCGTTGTGCCCGTAGGCCTGGCCGGGGTCGAGCACCTTGCCGTAGGTGCGGCGCGAGTACCAGGCGCCGATGCGCGTCAGCAGGGTGCGGGGCGGCGTGAGCGAGATACGCGGCATGACTGTCATCTCCCGGAGCGGTCTGTCCCGAATGGGCCTTCACAGGGGAAGACAGGACAGCCGCCCCGGATGTGACAGCCCCGGACAGCCCGCGATGAGGCAGCCCCGGACTACGGGAGTTCGATGCCCAGGTCCCAGCCGTCCAGCGCGTGCGTGCACAGGCAGTCGCGGGTCGCCGTCGCGGGCAGCGCCGCCACCGCGTCGAAGAGGACCTCGCGCAGGCGGCCGACGTTCTCGCCGAACACCTTCAGCACCTCGGTGTGGGAGACGCCCTCACCGGTCTCGGCGCCCGCGTCCAGGTCCGTGACCAGGGCCATCGAGGTGTAGCAGAGCCCCAGCTCACGGGCGAGGATCGCCTCCGGGTGCCCCGTCATGCCGATCACCGACCAGCCCGCCGAGGCGTACCAGCGGGACTCGGCACGCGTCGAGAAGCGCGGCCCTTCGACGACGACCATGGTGCCGCCGTCCACCGGCTCCCAGTCCCGCCCGCGGGCCGCGGCCACCGCCACGGACCGGCCCACCGGGCAGTACGGGTCGGCGAAGGTGGTGTGCACGACGTTCGGAACGGACCCGTCCGGGAGCGGAACCCCGTCGAAGAAGGTCTGCACGCGGCTCTGCGTACGGTCGACCAGCTGGTCGGGAACGAGCAGCGTGCCCGGCCCGTACTCGGACCGCAGGCCGCCGACCGCGCACGGGCCGAGCACCTGGCGGACACCCACCGAGCGCAGGGCCCAGAGGTTCGCCCGGTAGTTGATCTTGTGTGGCGGGACCGTGTGGCTGCGCCCGTGCCGGGGCAGGAAGGCCACCGGGCGGCCGGCCAGCTCGCCCATGTACAGGGAGTCGCTGGGAGGCCCGTACGGGGTCTCCACCTGGATCTCGGAGACGTCCTCCAGGAAGGAGTAGAAGCCCGAGCCGCCGATGACACCGATCTCTGCGTTCGCCATGTCACTCACCCTAACCGGGCATGCCTGAGGCCCCGCTGCCCGGTAGGGGGCGTGCGGGGCCTCGGGAGGGAGCGATCAGGCGGCCGACGTGGAGCTGCTGCTCGTGCTCGACGACGTCGAGGAGGACGAAGCGGCGGGAGCGGTCGCGGCGGTCGACGTCGAGGACGACGACGAGCTCGACGCGGGCTTCGATGCAGGGGTGCTGCTCGACGAGGCGCCACGGCTGTCGTTCCGGTAGAAACCGGAGCCCTTGAAGACGATGCCGACCGCGGAGAACACCTTCTTCAGGCGTCCGTCGCAGTTCGGGCACACGGTCAGCGCGTCATCGGTGAACTTCTGCACGGCCTCAAGGCCCTCGCCGCACTCGGTGCACTGGTACTGGTAGGTCGGCACGAATTTCCTCCTGGCACTCTGACTCAATGAGTGCTAACGACGCTCCATGGTGACGTATTCCGGCGGATCAGTCCACCGTCACCGGCACGCGGTGACCCATCCCACGCTCGTTCACCCGGTTACGGGACGTCGGCGCGGGCGCCGGCGAGGGGGTGGCCGAAGCCGTGGCCTCGGCGCGAGCGGCGGCCTCGGTTCCGGGCGCGGACGCGTTCACGATCCGGCTCGGGGCCTTCGGCGCCAGCTTGGCGCGCAGCGCCAGCAGGGTGGCCAGCGCCAGCGCGGTGGCCGCCATCGGCACCAGGAAGCCGTACGAGGACCCGTGCGCGTCCGTCAGGCGGCCGGCCAGGATGACCGCGATGGCCTGCCCGAAGGCGATCGAGCCGGTCAGCCAGGTGAAGGCCTCGGTCCGGGCGTTCGCGGGGACCAGCTGCTCGACCATCGTGTAGCCGGTGATCAGGGCCGGGGCGATGAACAGGCCGACGACCAGGCCGAGCGCGCCCAGCAGGATCATCGAGTGCGCGGCCCACAGGACGGACGCGGCGGCGGTGAGGCCGATGTAGCCGAGGATCAGCCGGCGGCGCGGGCCGATCTTCCACGCGACGGCGCCCATGGCGATGCCCGCGATCATGTTGCCGGCCGCGAAGACGCCGTAGAGCAGGCCGTTGGCGCCGGGGTTGCCGATCTCGTTGGAGAAGGCGGCGAGCGAGACCTGCATGCCGCCGAAGACGGCGCCGATCCCGAGGAAGGCGAAGATCAGGACCCGCAGGCCCGGGTAGGACAGCGCGAAGGCGCGCTTCTCGCCGGTGGCCGACGGGGCGTGCGTCCTGGGCTGGGAGGCGCGACGGGCCGCGAAGAGCAGACCGCCGATCAGCGTCAGCGTGGCCTCGGTGACCAGGCCGGCCGCCGGGTGGACGCCGGTGCACAGCGCGGTCGCCAGGACCGGGCCGACGACGAAGGTGAACTCGTCGGTGACGGATTCGAAGGCGGCGGCCGTCGGCAGCAGCGGCGAGCCCTCCAGCCTGGCGGCCCAGCGAGCCCGGACCATCGGTCCGACCTGCGGCACGGAGGCGCCGGTGGGCACGGCGGCCAGCGCCAGCGCCCAGACGGGGGCGCCGGCCAGCGCGAGGGCGGCCAGGCCGCTCACGGCGGCGGAGTGCGCGAGGACCACGGGAACCAGCACGGCGCTCTGGCCGAACCGGTCGGTGAAGATGCCCATCAGCGGGGCGGAGAGGGCCATCGAGATGCCGGTGACGGCGGCGACGATGCCGGCGCTGCCGTAGGAACCGGTGGTGTGCTGGACCAGCAGCAGGATGCTGATGGTCAGCATGCCGAAGGGGAGCCGGGCTGCGAAGCCGGGGAGTACGAAGCCGAGGGCGCCGGGTGTGCGCAGCAGCTGCCCGTAGCCGGGGCGGGCGGACGTGTCGGTCGTGACCGCGGATGTCACGGCCTTGCCTTTCCGCTGCCTGGTAGAACTCCCCGTCTGCGGACGGTGCCGTGCTTTGTGAGCGGTCGCACCCGTACGTGTTGGGAGCCCCGAGAGCTGTCCTCTTGCGCAGAACCGAGTGATACCTGGGCGCCCACTGCGGGAGGGAGCCACGGCCGCTTTGCGGTCGCGCCAGCTCTGCGTCAGGCAGAGTTGGTTCGATCTGTTGTGCCTTCATCGTACAGGGAAAGCCGATATCACGCCCTGTGATTGCGCCGACAATCCGTGTCTTCACCTGCGATTAACGGGAGGTTCGCAGGTCAAGACACCTGTATATCCGGATAAGGGCGGTCAGATCTCACCGAACCCGACCGAATTAGAACGCCGCTCTAATGCGGCCTGTGCCCGTTTCCGGTTCCCAGCCAGCCCGCCAGCTTGCCGCCCCTGGCCACCGCCCGCAGCCGCGCCTCCGCCGCGTCCCGGACCGGGTCCGTGGCCACCACCAGCAGCTCGTCCCCGCGCCGCAGCACCGTCGACGGCGCCGGTACGAAGCTCTTGGCGTCCCGGACGACCAGCGTGACCGAGGCCCCGGGCGGCAGCCGCAGCTCGCTCACCTCGACGCCGTGCATCCGCGAGGCCGGCGGGATGGCGAAGGACAGCAGGTGTCCGCGCAGCTTCTCCAGCGGCGCAGACTCGATGCCGAGGTCGGACGCGGTCTCCATGCCCCGCCCGAGGTCCAGCTTGCGCGCCAGCCAGGGCAGGGTCGGCCCCTGCACCAGGGTGTAGACGACGACCAGCACGAAGACGATGTTGAAGACGCGGTCGCTGCCCTCGATCCCGGACACCATCGGAATGGTCGCCAGGATGATGGGCACGGCGCCGCGCAGGCCCGCCCACGACATCAGGACCTGCTCCTGCCAGGGGATCCGGAAGGGCAGCAGGCTGAGGAAGACCTCCAGGGGCCGCGCCACCATCGTCAGCACCAGGCCGATGACGACCGCGGGCCAGAAGTCGCGGACCAGCTCGTGCGGCGTGACCAGCAGGCCCAGCAGGACGAACATGCCGATCTGGGCGATCCAGCCGAGCCCGTCGGCGAAGCCGCGCGTGGCCGGCCAGTGCGGGAGCTTGGCGTTGCCCAGGACCATCGCCGCCAGGTACACCGCGAGGAAGCCGGAGCCGTGCGCCATCGCGCCGGCCGCGTACGCCACGATCGCGATGGCCATTACGGCGATCGGGTAGAGGCCGGAGGCGGGCAGGGCCACGTGCCGCAGGCCGTAGGCGCCGAGGAAGCCGACGGCCAGGCCGATCGCGGCGCCGATCGCGAGCTCCAGGGCGATCTTGCCGAGCAGGACGTACCAGTCGTCCACCGGGCCGACCGTGGAGAAGGCCACCACCAGGATCACGACGGGTGCGTCGTTGAAGCCGGACTCGGCCTCCAGGACGCCCGTGATCCGGGACGGCAGCGGGACCTTGCGCAGCACGGAGAAGACGGCCGCGGCGTCGGTCGAGGAGACGACCGCGCCGATCAGCAGCGCCTGGCGCCATTCGAGTCCGACGAGGTAGTGCGCCCCCGCCGCCGTCACGCCCACACTGATCGCCACACCCACCAGGGACAGCATGATCGCGGCCGGCAGGGCCGGCTTGATCTCTTTCCACTTGGTGCCCAGACCGCCCTCGGCGAGGATCACGACGAGGGCGGCGTAGCCGATGACCTGGGTCAGCTCGGCGTTGTCGAAAACGACGTTCCCGATGCCGTCCTGGCCTATGGCGACGCCTATGCCGAGGTAGATGAGCAGGCTGGGCAGGCCGCTGCGTGACGAGACCCGCACCGCGGCAACGGCGACGAGCAGTACGAGCGAGCAGACCAGCAGGAGCTCATTGAGCGTGTGGACAGTCAGCGGGCGGCCCTCCTCAATGCGCCCGGCGGATCGATCCTCCCGGCGACAAGTTCGGCAAGTAATTCGTTACCTTACCTAATCTTTGACGCGCCCTTTACGCGATAACCACATTGTGAAACGGCTGTTCGCCCCTGTCCTCGGGACCGCGGGACTCCTTGTAGATCCATTTCGGACCGCCTCCCGGGCGGCCGCGGGATACAGGCCCTCCACACGGCCTCCACCCCTGGCGGATCAACGGAGTGGGTCCTGCGCCTATGGTTGCTCCCAGCACTCCCAGGACCACCCTGCCCCTCTAAGGACAGCGATGCCCGCCAACGAAACCGCTCCTCCCGCCAAGAAGAAGGGGCGACGCGCCCGTCTGATCGTGCTCGTACTGGTCCTGGGACTCGTCGCGGGCCTCGGCTACGGGGCGTACTGGAGCGTGGACGGCGTGCGCGCCTCCTTCCCCCAGACGACCGGCTCCCTCGACGTGCCCGGCCTGAAGGGGACGGTCGAGGTGAAGCGCGATGCCAACGGCATTCCCCAGCTCTACGCGGACAGCGACGACGACCTCTTCCGCGCGCAGGGCTTCGTGCACGCGCAGGACCGCTTCTGGGAGATGGACGTACGCCGCCACATGACCTCGGGGCGGCTCTCCGAGATGTTCGGCGCCGGCCAGGTCGAGACCGACGCCTTCCTGCGCACGCTGGGCTGGCGCCAGGTCGCGCAGGAGGAGTACGACACCAGGCTCTCCGCCGAGACGAAGAAGAATCTGCAGGCCTACGCCGACGGGGTCAACGCGTACCTGAAGGGGAAGTCCGGCAAGACCCTCTCGGTCGAGCACGCCGCCCTCAAGCTCAGCGACGGCTACCAGCCCGAGCAGTGGTCGCCGGTGGACTCGGTGGCCTGGCTCAAGGCGATGGCCTGGGACCTGCGCGGCAACATGCAGGACGAGATCGACCGCGCGCTGATGGCGAGCAAGCTCTCGCAGGCGCAGATCGCCGAGCTCTACCCGCCGTACCCGTTCGACCGGAACAAGCCGGTCGTCGAGGGCGGCAAGGTCGACGGCGGCAAGTACACCCCCCAGGGCCAGACCGGGAACTCCGGCTCCGGCTCGGGCAGCGGCTCGGGCTCCGGCAGCGGGTCCGGCTCCGGCGGCACCGTCGCCAACCAGGCCTCCACCGCCCCGGCCGCCGGTGACGCCACCGGCCTCGCCGGCAACGCCACCGCCCAGGGCGCGACCGTGGGCCTGCGCACCCAGCTCAGCGCCCTCGCCGACACCCTGGAGAAGGTCCCGGCCATCCTCGGCCCCAACGGCAGCGGCATCGGCTCGAACTCCTGGGTCATCTCGGGCAAGTACACGACCACCGGCAAGCCGCTGCTCGCCAACGACCCGCACCTGTCGCCGCAACTGCCCTCGGTCTGGTACCAGATGGGCCTGCACTGCCGCGCCGTCTCGGCCCAGTGCAAGTACGACGTGGCCGGCTACACCTTCTCCGGCATGCCCGGCGTGGTCATCGGCCACAACACCGACATCGCCTGGGGCATGACCAACCTCGGCGCCGACGTCACCGACCTCTACCTGGAGCAGATCAAGCCCGAGGGCTACGTCTACGACAACCGGGTGCTCCCCTTCACCTCCCGCGAAGAGGTCATCAAGATCGCGGGCGGCGCCAGCAAGAAGATCACCGTCCGCACCACCAACAACGGCCCGCTCGTCTCCGACCGCAGCGCGGAGCTCGGTACGGTCGGCACCCGCGCCCCCGTCGACAGCTCCGCGCCCGACCGCGGCGACGGTTACGCCATCGCCCTGCGCTGGACCGCGCTGGACCCGGGCAAGAGCATGGACGCGGTCTTCAAGCTCAACCAGGCCAAGGGCTTCGACGACTTCCGCAAGGCGGCCGCCGACTTCGAGGTGCCCTCCCAGAACCTGATCTACGCCGACAACAAGGGCGCCAACGGCAACATCGGCTACCAGGCCCCGGGCCGCATCCCGGTCCGCGGCCAGGGCGACGGCCGGATGCCCGCCCCGGGCTGGGACTCCAAGTACGCCTGGAAGGGCAGCCGGGAAGGCAACGCCGGCTACATCCCGCAGAACGAGCTGCCCTGGGACCAGAACCCCTCGCGCGGCTACATCGTCACCGCCAACCAGGCCGTCGCGGAGAACGGGACCGGCGCGGGCAAGTACCCGCACCTGCTGACCACGGACTGGGGCTACGGCGCCCGCAGCCAGCGGATCAACGACCTCATCGAGGCGAAGATCAAGGACGGCGGGAAGATCTCGACCGACGACATGCGGACCATGCAGATGGACAACAGCAGCGAGATCGCCGCGCTGCTGACCCCGATGCTGTCGAAGATCCAGGTCTCGGACCCGGGCGTGCGCGCCGCGCAGAAGCTGCTGGACGGCTGGAACTACACCCAGGAGTCCGACTCGGCGGCCGCCGCCTACTTCAACGCGGTCTGGCGCAACATCCTCAAGCTGGCCTTCGGCGACAAGATGCCCAAGGAGCTGCGGATCGAGGACAGCTGCATGAACGTCCTCAACAACGGCACCGGCCCGGCCGACGACCTCGCCAAGACCGTCCGCGAATGCGGCACCCGCGACGCCGACTCCGCGCAGCCCGACGGCGGCGACCGCTGGTTCGAGGTGGTCCGCCGCCTGGTCAAGGACGAGAAGTCGCAGTGGTGGAGCGCACCCGCCAAGGGCCTGAACAAGCCGGCCGCCACCACCCGCGACGAGCTGTTCGCGCGGGCCATGGCCGACGCCCGCTGGGAGCTGACCGCCAAGCTCGGCAAGGACCAGTCGACCTGGAGCTGGGGCCGGCTGCACCAGCTGAACCTGAAGAACCAGACGATCGGCACCGAGGGCCCCGGCTTCATGCAGTGGCTCCTCAACCGCGGCCCGTGGAACGTGGGCGGCGGCGAGGCGACCGTCAACGCCACCGGCTGGAACGCCTCCAGCGGCTACGGGGTCACCTGGGTGCCGTCGATGCGGATGGTCGTCAACCTCAACGACCTCGACAAGTCCCGCTGGATCAACCTCACGGGCGCCTCGGGCCACGCGTACAACTCGCACTACACGGACCAGACGCAGATGTGGGCCAAGGGCGAGCTGCTGGAGTGGCCCTTCGGCAAGGACGCCGTCGAGAAGGCCACGGTCGACACCCTGACCCTCAAGCCGGCCGGGTCGTGAGCCGGGTCACGAGCTGAAGCGGCGCACCCCCGACGGGGTGGCCACCGCCTGGACGGGGTGGTCGTGCGGTTCCTCCGGGACCCGCGCGACCACCTCGTCGTCGTAGAGGAGCACGACCAGCGCCGGGTGCGCTCCGGCCCGCTCCAGCCGCTGCAGCACGCGGTCGTAACTGCCCCCGCCGCGGCCGAGCCGCATGCCGCGCCCGTCCACCGCGAGCCCGGGCAGCAGCACCGCGTCGGCCTGCGTCACCGCGTCCGGGCCGAGCGGGGGGCCGGCCGGTTCCAGCAGCCGCATCCTGCCCGGGTGGGCGGCCTCGGCGAGGCTGCCGGGTCCCTCGTACGCCGCCCAGTCGAGGTCGTTGTCGGGCAGCAGGAGGGGGAGCAGCACCCGCTTGCCGGCCGCGCGCAGGGCGTCGAGGAGCTCGCGGGTGCCGGGCTCGCCGCCGACCGAGACGTACGCCGCCACCGTGCGCGCACCGGCCAGTTCGGGCAGGTCGAGGGCGGTGACGGCGAGCGCCGCGGCCGCCGTGCGGCGGGCGTCGGGGGACAAGGCGCGACGGGCCGCGAGGAGTTCCCGGCGCAGCTCGGACTTGGCGGACGCGGTGGGCGGGTTCTCTGCCACGAGAATCAAATTTCCTTCGAATAAGGGCATATATGGACCTACCAACCGCGATCTCGTCGGGTGTTCGGCAGGACCCACTATCGTTCTGGCCATGACTATGTTGCACCCCGTGATCAAGAAGGCCGTCATTCCGGCCGCTGGCCTCGGTACCCGCTTCCTTCCGGCGACCAAGGCGACCCCGAAGGAAATGCTCCCGGTTGTGGACAAGCCGGCCATCCAGTACGTGGTCGAGGAGGCCGTGGCGGCCGGGCTCGACGACGTCCTCATGATCACTGGGCGTAACAAGCGTGCCCTGGAAGACCACTTCGACCGCAACTACGAGCTGGAGTCGGCCCTCATCGCCAAGGGCGACGACGACCGCCTGAAGAAGGTCCAGGAATCCAGCGACCTCGCGACCATGCACTACGTCCGCCAGGGCGACCCGCGCGGCCTCGGCCACGCGGTGCTGTGCGCCGAGCCGCACGTCGGCCGCGAGCCCTTCGCCGTCCTCCTCGGTGACGACCTCATCGACCCGCGCGACCCGCTCCTGCGTCAGATGGCCGACATCTACGCCCGCACCGGCGGCACCGTCATCGCCCTCATGGAGGTCGACCCGGCCAGCGTCCACCTCTACGGCTGCGCCGCCGTCGAGGCCACCGACGAGGCGGACGTGGTCCGCATCACCGGCCTCGTCGAGAAGCCGGAGCCCCAGGACGCCCCCAGCAATTTCGCGGTTATCGGCCGCTACGTCCTCAACCCCGCGATCTTCGACATACTGCGGGAGACCGAGCCGGGCCGCGGTGGGGAGATCCAGCTCACCGACGCCCTGCAGAAGCTGGCCGCCGACGAGAGCGTGGGCGGCCCGGTGCACGGCGTGGTCTTCCGGGGCCGTCGCTACGACACCGGGGACCGCGGCGACTACCTGCGGGCCATCGTCCGCCTCGCGTGCGAGCGCGAGGACCTGGGCCCCGAGTTCCGCACCTGGCTTCACCGTTACGTCACGGAGGAGATGTAGCACCTTGAGCAGTTCCGCACCGCAGCATCCACGACCGGCGGGCGGCCACCGTCTGTGGTCCGTGGACGAGCACCTGGCGGACGTCCTCGGGGCCGTCCGGCCGCTGGAGCCGATCGAGCTCCAGCTGCTGGACGCCCAGGGCTGTGTCCTGGTCGAGGACGTCACCGTGCCCGTCGCCCTCCCGCCCTTCGACAACAGCTCCATGGACGGCTACGCCGTCCGCACGGCCGACGTCCAGGGTGCGAGCGAGGAGTTTCCCGCGGTGCTGGCGGTCGTCGGGGACGTCGCGGCGGGCAGCGGTGAGCTGCCCACCGTGGGCCCCGGCGAGGCCGCCCGGATCATGACCGGCGCCCCGCTGCCGCCCGGTGCGGAAGCCGTCGTACCGGTGGAGTGGACCGACGGCGGCACCGGAGGCGGCGCCGCCGCCGGGATGACCCCGGCCAGCGCCGCCCCCGAGCAGGCGGGCGGCGAGGTACGGGTGCACCGCGCGGCCGAGGCGCGGGCGCACGTCCGCGCGCGCGGCAGCGACGTCCAGGCGGGCGACCTCGCCCTCGCGGCCGGGACCGTCCTCGGCCCGCCGCAGATCGCCCTGCTGGCCGCCATCGGGCGCGGCACCGTCCGGGTGCGCCCGCGCCCGCGCGTGGTGGTCCTGTCCACCGGCAGCGAGCTGGTCCAGCCCGGCGAGCCGCTCACCGCCGGCACGATCTACGACTCCAACAGCTTCGCGCTGGCGGCGGCCGCGCGGGACGCCGGAGCCATCGCCTACCGGGTCGGCGCCGTCGCGGACGACGCCGACACCCTGCGCTCCACCATCGAGGACCAGCTGATCCGGGCCGACCTGCTGGTCACCACGGGCGGGGTCAGCGTCGGCGCCTACGACGTGGTCAAGGAGGCGCTCTCCTCGGTCGGCTCGGTCCCGTCGTCCGGTTCCGCCGGCCCGGGCGAGGACGACGTGGACGTGGACGCGACCCGGATCGACTTCCGCAAGCTGGCCATGCAGCCCGGCAAGCCGCAGGGCTTCGGCACGATCGGCCCCGACCACACCCCGCTGCTGGCGCTGCCCGGCAACCCGGTCTCCTCGTACGTCTCCTTCGAGCTGTTCGTGCGCCCCGCGATCCGCGCCCTCATGGGGCTGCCGGAGTCCGAGGTCCGGCGGCCGAGCGTGCGGGCCGTTCTGAAGGCCGACAAGGCACTGGGCTCCCCGGCCGGCCGCCGCCAGTTCCTGCGCGGAAAGTACGACGCCGAGAGCGGCACGGTCAGTCCGGTGGGCGGATCCGGCTCCCACCTGATCGCCGCACTGGCGCACGCCGACTCGCTGATGGTCGTACCGGAAGACGTCACCTCGGTGGAGCCCGGCACCGAGCTGGAAGTGGTCCTGCTCGGCTGATCCGCGGCGTCCGTTTCCGCGCGCCCGGACCCGTTCCCCCGGCGCGCCCCTCCGGCGGCCTGTGCGGGTAGCGTGTGTCGCACCACACAGGCCCCCGGGGGCCCAGAGCGGAGCGGCACAGCAATGAGTACCGAGAGCAGGCTCACCCACATCGACGAGGCCGGTGCGGCCCGGATGGTCGACGTCTCCGCCAAGGACGTCACCACCCGGACGGCGCGCGCCAGTGGACGCGTACTCGTCTCCCCCCGGGTGATCGAGCTGCTGCGCGGCGAGGGAGTGCCCAAGGGGGACGCCCTCGCCACCGCGCGCATCGCCGGGATCATGGGGGCGAAGAAGACCCCGGACCTGATCCCGCTGTGCCACCCGCTGGCCGTCTCGGGCGTGAAGGTGGACCTGTCGGTCGCCGACGACGCCGTGGAGATCCTCGCCACTGTGAAGACGACCGACCGCACGGGCGTCGAGATGGAGGCGCTGACCGCCGTCGCGGTCGCCGGACTCACCGTCGTCGACATGGTGAAGGCGGTCGACAAGGGCGCCGTCATCACGGACGTCCGGGTGGAGGAGAAGACCGGCGGCAAGTCCGGCGACTGGACCCGCTCGTGAACGCCCCGCGCGGCGGGGAGGTGCACAGCCACCACGCGGCGGCGGCGCCGGAGGCCGGCGCGGCCCCGGACGGGTCCCTCGGCAGGGCGCTCGTCGTCACGGCCTCCAACCGGGCCTCGCAAGGCGTGTACGCCGACAAGGGCGGCCCGCTGCTGGCCGAGGCGCTGGAGAAGCTCGGCTTCACGGTGGACGGCCCGCGGGTCGTCCCGGACGGGGATCCGGTCGAGCAGGCTCTGCGCGAGGGCGTGGCCGCCGCCTACGACGTCATCCTGACCACGGGCGGCACCGGGATCTCGCCGACCGACCGCACCCCGGACGCCACCGCCCGGGTCCTGGACTACGAGGTCCCGGGCATCCCGCAGGCCATCCGCGCCGAGGGCCTGGCGAAGGTGCCGACCGCGGCCCTGTCCCGGGGCCTGGCGGGCGTCGCCGGGCGCA
The DNA here is from genome assembly GCF_036170895.1 of Streptomyces erythrochromogenes. Classification (NCBI taxonomy): domain Bacteria; kingdom Bacillati; phylum Actinomycetota; class Actinomycetes; order Kitasatosporales; family Streptomycetaceae; genus Streptomyces; species Streptomyces erythrochromogenes. Next base: position 4,871,360 of record NZ_CP108036.1, read on the forward strand.
CCCTGATCGTCAACCTGCCCGGTTCCACGGGCGGGGTGCGCGACGGCCTCGCCGTCCTGTCCCGCATCCTGCCGCACGCGGTGGACCAGATCCGTGGCGGCGACCACCCCAGACCGGCGGGACCCACCGGGAGCGCGAGCTGAACGGCCCCACCTGGCCGGTGGTCCTGACCGACGGCGATGTCACGCTCCGGCCGATAAAACTGCGCGACCAGAAGGACTGGCGCGAGGTCAACCGGCGCAACCGCGACTGGCTCCGGCCGTGGGAGGCGACGATCCCGCCGCCCGCGCCGTGGGGGCCGGTGATCCAGCGGCCCACGTACCGGCAGATGGTCCGTCACCTGCGGGCGGAGGCGAACGCGGGCCGGATGCTGCCCTTCGTCATCGAGTACCAGGGGCGGCTGGTGGGCCAGCTGACGGTCGCGGGGATCACGTGGGGCTCGATGTGCGCGGGGCACATCGGCTACTGGGTGGACCGCGACGTGGCCGGCCGCGGCGTGATGCCGACGGCGGTCGCGATGGCCGTCGACCACTGCTTCCGCAAGGTCGGCCTGCACCGGATCGAGGTGTGCATCCGCCCCGAGAACGGGCCGAGCCGGCGCGTCGTGGAGAAGCTGGGCCTGCGCGAGGAGGGACTGCGTCCGCGCTACCTCCACATCGACGGGGCCTGGCGCGACCACCTCGTGTACGCGATCACGGCGGAGGAGGTGCCGGAGGGGCTGCTGCGCCGCTGGCACCGCGCGCGCCACGCGCAGTCCCCGCCGAAATAGGGACGGCCGTCCGCCCGCGGCGATAAACGAATATCTGTTCGAATTAATGGCCCGAGGTAACCGATTCGCCCATAACCTGATCCGAAGAATCACAAAAAAAGTCCGTGATATCAGCGAGATCGCGCGACACACCGGCCCAATTGGCCGATCCCCTCGCCCGCGCCCCTCTACGGTGTGAGGTGTGAGCAGCAGCGGCCTCATCTACGCAGTCATTGTCGGGGCCTGGGCCGCCTACTTGGTGCCCATGTGGCTCCGGAGGCAGGACGAGCTGAACGAAGCCCGTCCGACGGAACGCTTCTCCACCGCCATTCGGCTGCTTTCCGGCCGGGCGGGAATGGAGCGCCGTTACGCCAAGGGGCTGCGTGAGCGCGGTGACGAGGAGGCGGAGCCCCACGCGGACCCGGACGCCGCGACGGAGACGGTCAATTCCGTCGACGCCGACGCCCGGGCCATCGGCGTGTCCCCGACCAGGGCGGAGCCGCGAACGGCGGCCGCCGAGCGGGAGCAGCGCGCGGAGCGGGCCCGGCGCGAACAACGCCTCCAGGTCCTCGCGCGCCGCCGGCGCACCACCGCACTCCTCTTCCTGGTCTTCACCGCCGGCGCGGTCGTCGCGGCGGTGGGCGGCCTGCGCTACCTGTGGGCCCCCGCCGCGCCCGCCCTCCTGCTGAGCGCCTACATCGCCCACCTGCGGGTCCAGGAGCGGCGGCGCTACGAGTTCACCATGGACCGGCGGCGCGCCGAGGCTGCCGCACGGCAGCTGCGCGAGGACCGCCCGCGCCGCCGCCACCCCGAGGAGGGCGCGGACGCGGCCGGCGAACCGGACCCTGCACCACCGGTCTCCCCCCAGGAGGCCGGACGGCGCGCGCTGGTCGAGCAGACCGACCACGCCGAGTGGGTGGACCAGCAGCGCGAGCGCGAACGCGTCCCCGCCCGGGGTGACAGCTGGGAGCCGGTCCCGGTCCCGCTGCCGACGTACGTGACGGCCCCGGTCGCCCCCCGCGCCACGGGCCCCGTGACCCCGGACGCCTGGAGCGCGACCCGCTCCAGCACGGCCGAGCCGACGGAGCCCCGCCTGCGCGCCCAGCCGGCGGTCCCCGCCCCGGCTCCCGCCGAGGACGACGCACCGGACCGGACCGGCCAGCGCCCCCGCGGCCAGGGCCGCGGACGCACCCCGCTGTTCGACCAGTACGAGAGCGAGGACCGCCCGCGCGCCGCGAACGAGTGATCGGTGACCTGCGCGGACCCCCGCGGAAACGCGTTTTGGAGCACCGGCGCAGGGGTGCTAATGTTTCACACGTCGCAAGGGCCTGTGGCGCAGTCTGGTAGCGCACCTCGTTCGCATCGAGGGGGTCTGGGGTTCAAATCCCCACAGGTCCACAGACGACAGTTCGCGAGTAGCTCTCGTGAACGTCACGAAATCCCGCCCGGTCGAAAGACCGGGCGGGATTTCGGCGTTTCCAGGGGCGGTTGGGCGAAGATGCGCTCATGACGATCGGTGGGGAACGGGACGGCGGGACGGGGCAGGCCTGGGAGGCCGTCGGTGGTGCACCCGAGCTCGTGGAACGGGTCCGGTTCGAGGGAGCCGGCAACCTCGGGGAAGGGCCGCTCCCGGTGCGGGAGTTGGCGCGCGCCACGGTCGCGGTCTGCGGACTGGCGGCGGGGGAGCTCGCCGCGGTGCGGGCCAGGGGCGCGACGGGGGACCCCCTTCCCCTCGTGGTCCACGAGGCGGCGGTGGCCGCGGCCTTCGTCAGCGAACGCCACCTGAGGGTCGCGGGACGGCCCACGGTGACGTTCGCTCCGCTGTCCGGCTTCTGGCGGGCCGCGGACGGCTGGGTCCGCACGCACGCCAACTACCCGCACCACGAGGCCGCGCTCGTACGGGCGCTGGGGCTGACCTCCCCTGCGCCGGAGGCGCTGCGCGCCGCGGTCGCCGGACGGACGGCCGTCGAGGTGCAGGAACTCGTGTACGGGGCGGGCGGTCTCGCCGTCGCCGTGGCACGGCGGTACGGCGATCCCCAGCCGCTGGTGGAGACCGTGCGCACCACAGGGGAACGGGGACGGGTGCTCGGCGGGGCCCCGCCCGGTCGGCCCGCCACGGGGGTGCGGGTGCTGGACCTGACGCGGGTCATCGCCGGGCCCGTCGCCACGCGCACGCTCGGCCTGCTGGGCGCGGACGTGCTGCGGATCGACCCGCCGGGCCTGCCGGAGGCGGACGACGCGTACGCCGACACCGGCTTCGGGAAGCGGTCGGCGCTGCTGGACCTGGCGCGGGCCGCGGACCGGGCGGTCTTCGAGGGGCTGCTGGCCGAGGCCGACGTGGTGGTGACCGGGTACCGGCCGGGGGCGCTGGAGCGCCACGGGTTCGGGGCGCGGGAGCTGCTGGAGCGGTGGCCGGGGCTGGTGGTGGCCGAGCTGTGCGCGTGGGGGTGGCGGGCGCCGCAGCCGTGGGCCGGGCGGCGGGGCTTCGACTCGCTGGTGCAGGCGGGCTACGGGATCGCTGCCGCGTGCGCGGGGCCGGACGGGACGCCGGGCGTGCTGCCGGCGCAGGCGCTGGACCACGGGACGGGCTATCTGGTGGCGGCCGGTGTGATGCGGGCCCTGGCCGAGGGCGGCGGGCGGGGGCTGCGGTTCTCCCTGGCCGGGACGGGTTCGTGGCTGGTCCGCGGGCTGGCCGGCGCTCGGGCCGAGGACGGTGCCGGGGCTCCGCAGTACGCGGCGGAGCCGTGGCTCAGGGAGACCGGGTCGGGGTACGGGGTGCTGCGGCACGCCGCCAGCCCCTTCGGGGAGTGGGCCGGGGGCCCGTCCCGGTGGGGGACGGATCCGGCCGTCTGGCTCCCGCGGTAGCCCCCGCTACTGCCGGGAGGTGCCCGCTGCGGGCGCCTGGAGGGGCTTGGCCATGCAGCGGCTGGAGTCGTGGAAGCGGTAGAAGCCGAACTTCGGCGACGGGGCGTAGCCCTCGGAGAGGTAGAGGGCGATCGCCTCCGGCTGCCGGTCGCCCGTTTCGAGGACCATCCGCAGGCGGCCCGCCGCGCGGGCGTCCGCCTCCAGGGTCGCGAGGATGCGGCGGGCCAGGCCCAGGCCGCGGGCCTCCGGGACGACGTACATCCGCTTGAGCTCGGCGTCGCCGTCCGAGTAGCCCTCGTCGTTCTTCTCCTGGGTGCGCCAGCCGCCGGTCGCCACCGGGGCGCCGGTCGTGTCGTACGCCACTATGTACAGGCCCCGCGGCGGGGCGAACATCGCCGGATCCAGGAAGGTCGCGTCGCCCTCGCCCTGGTACCGCTCCTGGTATTCGAGCTGCACCTGGTCGTTGAGTTTGACCGCGTCCGGGTGGTCGTACGGCACGGTGCGGAAGTCGATCCCATGAGACATCCGAACATCGTACGGAACCCTCCCGCTATGGTGCTGGGATGCTCACTGTGACCTCCGTGAATGTGAATGGGATTCGGGCCGCCGCCAAGAAGGGCTTCGGGGCGTGGCTCGCGGGATCCGACGCCGACGTGGTCTGCCTGCAGGAGGTACGGGCCGAGGAGGGGCAGATCCCCGAGGAGGTGCGCTCTCCCGAGGGCTGGCACACCGTCTTCGCGGCGGCCGCCGTGAAGGGGCGGGCCGGGGTCGCGGTGTACACGCGGCGCGCGCCGGAGCGGGTGCAGGTCGGGTTCGGCAGCGGGGAATTCGACACCGCGGGCCGGTACCTGGAGATCGACCTGCCCGGTGTGACCGTGGCCAGCCTCTACCTGCCCTCCGGCGAGGCGGGCACGGAGAAGCAGGACGAGAAGTACCGGTTCATGGGGGAGTTCCTGACCTACCTCGCCGAGCTGAAGGTGCGGGCCGCCGCCGACGGGCGCGAGGTCGTGGTGTGCGGTGACTGGAACATCTGTCACCAGGAGGCCGACCTCAAGAACTGGAAGACCAACCGCAAGAACGCCGGCTTCCTCCCCGAGGAGCGCGAGTGGCTGGGGAAGGTCTACACGGAGGCCGGCTACGTCGACGTGGTGCGCGAGCTGCACCCCGACACCGAGGGCCCGTACTCCTGGTGGTCCTACCGCGGCCGCGCCTTCGACAACGACGCCGGCTGGCGGATCGACCTCCAGGTGGTGACCCCGGGGCTGGCCGCGAAGGCCGTGAAGGCTTTCGTCGAGCGGGCCGAGACGCACCCCGAGCGCTGGTCCGACCACGCGCCCGTGACCGTCGTCTACGAGCTCGGCGCCTGACCGGAGGGCGGGGCGGTGGACGCCAGCAGGCGGTCCATCGCCATCGTCAGCTCGGCCTCGACCACGCTCTTGGCGAGCGGGCGCAGCCGTGTGAGCGCCTCCGGTGAGATGTGGTCCGAGATCAGCTCGGTGAACAGCAGCGCCATCGCGTCCGCGTGCTCGCGGACGCGGCGCCCGGTCTCCAGGACCGCGGCCAGCGGAACGCCCTCGCGGACCAGCGCCGAGGAGACGTCCAGCAGGCGGCGGCTGACGTGGACGATCGCGTCGCCGTCGACGGCGAGGTAGCCGAGGTCGAGGGAGGCCGCCAGGTTCTCCGGGGTGACCTCGCCCTCGAAGTAGTCGGCCAGTTCCTCCGGGGTGAGGCGGACGGGGGTCTCCTCCGACCAGCCGATGCCGAGCAGCTCACCCAGCTGGCCGACGTCGCGGCCGTTCTCGAAGGCGGCGGTCAGCTCGGCGATGCCGCCGAGGGTGTGGCCGCGTTCCAGCAGGCCGGCGATGGTGCGCAGGCGGGCCAGGTGGTGGTCGTCGTACCAGGCGATGCGGCCCTCGCGGCGCGGCGGCGGGAGCAGTTTGCGCTCCCGGTAGAAGCGCAGGGTGCGCACCGGTATGCCGGCCGCTTCGGCCAGCTCCTCGGTGCGGTACTCGCGCACCGGCTTCGCTTGCATCTCATCCTTCGCCACAGACGCAGCCTATGGCGTACCGGCGGTAACTTTCCGGGTCCGCCCCCTACCCATGAGTACGGCGCTGCTCTACCCTCCCGATTGTGCCAGTGATTGCTGGCAGTGTTTCGATGGTGTGGTGCGTTGCGGCGTTGCGTGGCTGGAACTGCGGATGAGGCGGAAGGCGGCGGGCATGGGCGGCAAGGGCGGGCGCGAGGGGCGCGAGCACGTACGAGTGGCGGTGATCGGGTCCGGGTTCGGCGGACTCGGGGCCGCCGTGCGGCTGCGGCGCGAGGGGATCACGGACTTCGTCGTACTGGAACGGGCCGACTCGGTCGGGGGAACCTGGCGGGACAACAGCTATCCGGGATGCGCCTGCGACGTCCCGTCACACCTGTACTCCTTCTCCTTCGCGCCGAATCCGGACTGGCCGCGGACCTTCTCCGGGCAGCCCGCCATCCGGGAGTACCTGGAGCACGTCGCGGACACCTTCGGGCTGCGCCGGCACATCCGGCTCGACTCCGAGGTCCGGATGATGCGCTGGGACGCGGACGAGCTGCACTGGGAGATCGAGACCGCGCAGGGCGAGCTGACCGCCGACGTGGTGGTCTCGGCCACCGGGCCGCTGTCCGAGCCGAAGCTGCCTGAGGTGCCCGGACTCGCCGGGTTCCCCGGCAAGGTCTTCCACTCCGCGCGCTGGGACCACGACTACGACCTCTCCGGCAAGCGCGTCGCCATGATCGGTACGGGGGCCTCCGCGATCCAGATCGTGCCGGCCATCGCCCCCGACGTGGAGCGCCTGACGCTCTTCCAGCGGACCCCGCCGTGGGTCATGCCGCGCACCGACCGGGCCATCTCGACGGTGGAGCGCTGGCTGCACCGGCAGCTGCCCTTCACCCGCGCCGCGCGCCGGGGGCTGCTGTGGGGCATCCGGGAGCTCCAGGTCAGCGCCTTCACCAAGCGGCCGAACCAGCTCGGACTCGTCGAGGCGCTCGCGAAGGCCAACATGGCCCGGTCGATCAAGGACCCGGAGCTGCGCGCCAAGCTGACGCCCTCCTACCGGATCGGCTGCAAGCGGATCCTGCTCTCCAGCGAGTACTACCCGGCGCTGGCCCGGCCCAACGTGGACCTGGTCGCCTCCGGGCTGAAGGAGATCCGGGGCTCGGTCCTAGTCGCCGCCGACGGGACCGAGACCGAGGTCGACGCGATCGTCTTCGGTACGGGCTTCCACGTCACGGACATGCCGATCGCCGACCGGGTGGTGGGCGCGGAGGGCAGGACCCTCGCCGACCAGTGGAAGGACGGGATGCAGTCGCTGCGCGGGGCGACCGCGGCCGGCTTCCCCAACTGGATGACGATCATCGGCCCGAACACCGGGCTCGGGAACAGCTCGATGATCCTCATGATCGAGTCGCAGTTGAACTACATGGCCGACTACCTGCGGCAGTTGGGCATGCTGGGCGGGAAGGTCGCGCTCGCCGCGCGCCCCTCCGCCGTGAACAAGTGGAACCGGCAGGTGCAGGCCCGGATGGAGCGGACGGTCTGGAACACCGGCGGCTGCACCAGCTGGTACCTGGACGCGAACGGCCGCAACACGACGGTCTGGCCCGGCACGACCGGGGAGTTCCGCCGGGAGACGCGCAGCGTCGATCTGGCGGAGTACGAGGTCGTGCGCACCCGGGATCGCGAGCGGGTCCCGGCCGTCGCCGTGGCGACGGCCGCGACGGCCGCGACGGCCGCCGGGCCGAAGCCGCGGCGCTCCCGGGGGAGCGCCGCGGGGACCGCAGCTACGCCGCCGGCGGCCGTGCCCCCGGAGCCCCGCGCCGCGGACGACGGCGGGGCCGGCCTCGCAGCCGGCGGGGCCGGCGTCGCCGAGGGCGCCGCGTGAGCCGGCCGGCGCACGTCACCTCCGGCCCCTACGCCCCGCCCGCCGCCCGTCGCGAACTCGTCGCCGTCTCCGCCGACGGGGCGCAGCTGCACGTCGAGGTCCACGGGGACGAGGGCGCGCCGGCCGTGGTGCTGGCCCACGGCTGGACCTGCTCCACGGCGTTCTGGGCCGCGCAGATACGGGCCCTGGCCGCCACCCACCGGGTCGTCGCCTACGACCAGCGCGGACACGGGCGCAGCCCCGCCGCCCGGGAGCACAGCACCACCGCGCTCGCCGACGACCTCGTGGCGGTGCTCGGCGCCGCTCTCGCCCCGGGGGAGCGCGCGGTCGTCGCCGGGCACTCCATGGGCGGCATGACGATCATGGCGGCCGCGGCCCGGCCGGAGTTCGCCGAGCACGCCGCCGCCGCGCTGCTGTGCAGCACCGGCAGCTCCCGGCTGGTCGAGCAGGCCACGGTGCTGCCGGGGCGCGCCGGGCGGGTGCGGACCCGTGTCACCGGCGCGGTCCTCGGATCGCGCGCCCCGCTCGGGCCGGTCACGCCCGTCGCCCGCAAGGTCCTCAAGTACGCCACCATGGGCCCCGGCTCCGCGCCCGACCGGGTCGAGGCGTGCGCCGCAATCGTCCACGCCTGCCCCACCGGGGTGCGGCACGCCTGGTCCCAGGTGCTGGCCGGGCTGGACCTGGACGCCGACGTGGCACGGCTGACCGTCCCCACCGCCGTGATCGGCGGCACCGCCGACCGGCTCACCCCGGTCGTCCACGCCCGCGCGCTCGCCGCGGCGCTGCCGAACTGCGTGGGCCTCACCGAGCTCACCGGCATGGGGCACATGACCCCGGTCGAGGCTCCCGAGGCCGTCACCCGGGCCGTTCGCGAGCTGACCGCGCGCTATCTCGACACCACCGAGAAGGAGAAGACACCGTGAGTGCTCGCAGGAGTCTGGAAGGCCAGGTCGCCGTCGTCACCGGGGCCGCCCGCGGGGTCGGCGAGCTGCTCGCCCGCAAGCTGTCGGCCCGCGGCGCGCGGATCGCACTCGTCGGCCTGGAGCCGGAGGCCCTCAAGGAGGTCTCCGAGCGCCTGCACACCGACAGCGAGCACTGGCACGCCGACGTCACCGACCACGAGGCGATGGCGCGCGTCGCGCAGGAGGTCAAGGAGCGCTTCGGGAAGGTCGACATCGTCGTCGCCAACGCGGGCGTCGCCGCGGGAGGGCCGTTCGCCGACTCCGACCCCGACGCCTGGCGCCGGGTGATCGAGGTCAACCTGATCGGCGGTGCCGTCACCGCCCGGGCCTTCCTGCCCGTGCTGACGGAGAGCCGCGGCTACTTCCTCCAGATCGCCTCGCTCGCCGCCATCACCCCGGCGCCGATGATGACCGCCTACTGCGCTTCCAAGTCCGGCGTCGAGGCCTTCGCCCACTGCCTGCGCGCCGAGGTCGGCCACAAGGGCGTGGGGGTCGGGGTCGGCTACCTCTCGTGGACCGACACGGACATGGTGCGCGGCGCCGACCAGGACGAGGTCATGCGGGAGCTGCGCGGGCGGCTGCCGTGGCCGTCGAACCGCACCTACCCGCTGGGTCCGGCCGTCGACCGGATCGTCGCCGGCATCGTGCGGCGCTCGCCGCACGTGTACGCGCAGTGGTGGCTGCGCGGGATGCAGGGCGTGCGCGGCTACCTCCCCGGCATCATCGCGACGGTCGGGCAGCGCGAGATGAAGCGCTTCGAGCCCCGGCTGTCCGGCGTCTCCAGGGGGCTCGTCGGGGCGGGCGGCGCCGCGGACGAGCAGGAGCGCACGCGGAGCCGCTGACCGGGACGCCCGCGAGGGGCGCGGCCGTCACCGGCGGCCGCGCCCCTTCCGGCTGCCCTCACTGCCTGGGCGGCAGCTTCGGGCGGCGCCGGTCCGGTACGTCCGTGTAGCCGGGCGGCATCGCGGCAGGGTCCTGTTCGAGGAGCTCCAGTGCCAGGTGGACGGCGTCGTCCATCTGGGCGTGCCGCCCCTCCGCCCAGTCGAGCGGGGTGCGCAGGATCTCGAAGTCCGGCTCCACGCCGTGGTTCTCCACCGACCACCCGTACTCCGGGAACCAGGCGGCGTTCATCGGCACCGTGATCACCGTGCCGTCGCCGAGGGCGTGCCGGCCGGTCATGCCGACCACCCCGCCCCAGGTGCGCTGGCCCACCACCGGTCCCAGGCCCAGCAGTTTGAAGGCCGCCGTGATCATGTCCCCGTCCGATGAGGTCGCCTCGTCGGCCAGGGCCACGATCGGGCCGCGGGGCGCGTTGGAGGCGTAGCTGACGGGCTGGGCGTCACGCGTCAGGTCCCAGCCGAGGATGGAGCGGGTGAGCTTCTCCACCACCAGCTCGCTGATGTGGCCGCCGGCGTTGCCGCGCACGTCCACGATCAGCGCGGGCCGGGACATCTCCATGCGCAGGTCGCGGTTGAACTGCGCCCAGCCCGAGCCGCCCATGTCGGGGATGTGGAGGTACCCGCACCGGCCGCCGCTGAGTTCCCGGACCACTTGCCGGCGCTTGGACACCCAGTCCTGGTAGCGCAGCGGCCGCTCGTCGATCAGCGGGACGACGGCGACCCGCCGGGAGCGGCCCGAGCCCTCCGCCGGCTGGAAGGTCAGCTCGACCGTGGTGCCGCCCGCCCCGGCGAGCAGCGGGTAGGGGCCGGTGACCGGGTCCACGGGCCGGCCGTCGACGTGGGTGAGCACCGCCCCCTCCCGGATGCCGGTGCCGGCGAGCGGGGAGCGGGCCTTGGAGTCGGAGGACTCGCCGGGAAGGATCTTGCTGACCACCCATGTGCCGTCCCGGGGGACCAGGTTGGCGCCGAGCAGGCCGATGGCCCGCTGGTAGTGCGGGGGGCCTTCGTTGCGGCGGGAGGGGGAGACGTAGGCGTGCGAGGTGCCGAGTTCGCCGAGGACCTCGCGCAGCAGGTCGGCGAACTCGTCGGGGGAGGCGATCCGTTCGACCAGGGGGCGGTACTGGCGCAGTACGCCGTCCCAGTCGATGCCGCACATGTTCGGCTCCCAGAAGTAGGCGCGGATGATCCGCCCGGCCTCCTCGAAGGCCTGGCGCCACTCGGCCGCCGGGTCCACCTCGTGCAGGATGCGCCGCAGGTCCAGGTAGACCGTCGAGTCGCTGTCGCCCGATTCGGTGGCCGGGACGGCGCGCAGGTCGCCGTCGTCGTTGATCACGAGCCGGGTGCCGTCGCCGCTTACCGCGAACCAGTCGAGTCCCGAGGCCAGTTCGCTCTTGCGGGCCTTGGTCAGGTCGAAGTGCTCCAGGGTGGGCTTGCCGCTGATGTCGTTGGGGTTGGCGAAGGTCTCGCCGAGTGCGCCCGAGATCGGCCAGCGCAGCCAGACCAGTCCGCCGCCGTGCACCGGGTACAGGGCCGAGTACTTGGACGCGCTCACCGGGAACGGGGTGACCCGGCTCTCCAGCCCCTCCACCTCCACGGTCACGGCGCCGCCGTCGCCCGAGTTCTCCGAATCGCCCTCGACCGGGTCCAGGCCGCCCGCCGCGGGCCGTCCCTCCGCCGAGAGCGCGAAGGGCGAGGGGGTCGCGGAGGACAGCGGCACCAGGTACGGGCGGCAGCCCAGCGGGAAGGACAGGTCGCCGGTGTGCACGTCGTAGACCGGGTCGAAGCCGCGCCAGGACAGGAAGGCCAGGTAGCGCCCGTCCCGGGTGAAGACCGGGTTCTCGTCGGCGAAGCGGCCGTTGGTGACGTCGACGACGGTGCGCGCGCCGGGCCCGGAGATGCGGGCCATCTTGATCTGCCGCAGCGAGCGCCCGATGCCGGGATGCGACCAGGTCAGCCAGGTCCCGTCGGGGGAGAAGGCCAGGTCGGTGACGGGGCCGTTGATGGACCGGATCAGCTCGGTGACCTCGCCGCCCGACTCCTCCGACGCGTCGACGAGCAGCAGCCGCCCGTCGTTCGAGGCGATGGCGAGGCGCTCGCCGTCCGGGTCCGAGAGCAGTTCGGTCACGCGCCCCAGCTCGCCCGAGGCCAGCCGGCGCGGCTGCCGCTCCCCGGAGGCCCGGGGCAGGTAGGCGATCTCGATCGCGTCCTCGCCCTCGGCGTCGGTGACGTAGGCGACCTGTCCGCCGCTGCCGAGCATCTCCGGCAGCCGTACCCGCACGCCGGGGGTGTCGGCGATGGTCCGGGCCGGCCCGTCGCGGTGGGTCAGCCAGTAGAGGCTGCCGCGCACCACGACCGCGCTGGCCCGCCCGGTGGCGTCCACGGAGAGGGAGTCGACGTGGCTGGCGGCCGGCACCTGGTAGATGCGCCGGCCGGCGCGCGGGCCGCCGAGGCGGACCTGGAGCTTGCGCGGGGCGGCCTCGGGGGCCAGGGAGTCGACGAGCCAGATGTCCCCGGCGCACTGGTAGACGACCCGGGAGCCGTCGCTGGAGGCGTGCCGGGCGTAGAACTCGTCGTGGTCGGTGTGGCGGCGCAGGTCGGTGCCGTCGGGGAGGCAGGAGTAGAGGTTGCCGATGCCCTCGTGGTCGGAGAGGAAGGCGATCCGGCCGCCCACGAACATCGCGGCGTCCAGGTGCCCTTCCAGGTCCTCCAGGAGCTGGCGTCCGTGCAGCCAGAGCCGGCCCATGGCGCCGCCCCGGTAGCGCTTCCACGCGGCGGGCTCGTGGGGCGGCTTGCCGGTGAGCAGCAGGCTGCGGTGCTCGCCGTCGATGTCGGCGACCTGGATGTCGGAGACGGGCCCCCAGGGCAGGCGCCCGCCGGGGCTGCCGTCGGTGGGCAGTTTGTAGGCCCAGGAGAAGTACGAGAACGGCTGTTCGTGGGAGGAGACGGCGAGGATGTTGCCGTCGGGGTCCCAGCCGCAGACGCGGGTGTCGGTGGCGCCCCAGTGGCTCAGCTGCCGGGCGGGGCCGCCGTCGACGGGCGCCAGGTGGATCTCGGGGTCGAGGCTTCGCCAGGTGGTGAAGGCGATGTGCCGGCCGTCGGGGGAGAAGCGGGGGTGGCCGACCCGGGTCCGGTCGACGGTGACCCGCCAGGCACGTCCGGGGGTCTGGCCGTCGGGGACCAGCGGGGCGACCCAGAGGTCGTCCTCGGTGGCGAAACACAGAAGGTCGTCGTGCAGGTGCGGGAACCGGAGGTACGCGACGTCGTGACTCACCCCCCAATGCTTTCCGCGTGAGGGGGGCGCGGCAACTCGTACAGGTGATCCACGCCACCCCTACAAGCGAAACGGAACGGTTTCGTTTCGCTAGGGGGAGGGGTATCGTGTGAAGCGTACGGAACAGTTTCGTTCGGATGGAGGCGCGGAGATGACCGAGGCGATGGCGGCCCGGCGCAGCCGGATCACCCCCGAACGGCAGGCCGAACTGCACGAGGCGGTCCTCGACCTCCTGCGTGACGTCGGCTACGAGGCGTTGACCATGGACGCGGTCGCCGCCCGTACGAAGTCCAGCAAGGCCACCCTCTACCGCCAGTGGGGGAGCAAGCCGGAGCTGGTCGCCAAGGCCCTGCGGTGTACGCAGCCCGTTTCGCTGCGCGAGATCGACACGGGCAGCCTGCGCGGGGACTTCGCGCTCATGGTGGAGCATTCGGACGACGCGCAGATGGCCAAGGACACCGCGCTGATGCGGGGCCTGGCCCATGCCGTCCACGAGAGCCCGGAGCTCCACAAGGCACTGCGGGACCTGTTGGTGGACCCGGAGATCACCGGGCTGCAGGTGATGCTGCAGCGCGCGGTGGACCGGGGCGAGATCGCCCCGGGGTGCCCGGCCCTGGACTTCGTACCGCACATGCTCATCGGGGCGTTCATCGCGCTCCCGCTGATCGAGGACCGGCCGGTGGACCGGGCGTTCCTCGGTGACTTCATCGACGCCGTGGTCTTCCCCGCCCTCGGCGTCTGAACCTCCCCGGTTCAGTCCCCGGTCCCGTCCCCAGTCCGCGGCAACGATGCCGCCCTGCTGCTCCTGACACGCCGCTCTCGTCGTCGGGCCGGCTCCCCACGCCCTGATCCCTCCGGATCCATCCCACGACCTGAACGGGAGAACCACCGACGTGGCCACCTTCCTCTACCGACTCGGCCGGGGCGCCTTCAGGCGCCGCGGGCTCGTCGCCCTCCTCTGGGTGGCGCTGCTGTTCGCCGCCGGCTTCGGCGCCGCCACCGCGGCCGCCCCTACCTCCGGATCGTTCTCGATACCCGGCACGGAGGCCCAGAAGGCCTTCGACCTGCTGGACAAGAAGTTCCCCGGCATGGCCGCCGACGGCGCCACCGCGCGCATCGTCGTCAAGGCCCCCGCGGGTGCGAAGGTCACCGACCCCGGCCCCAAGGCCGAGGTCGAGAAGATCGTCAACGGGCTGAAGACCGGTCCGGGCGCGGAGCAGGTCGCCTCCGTGGCCAACCCCTACGAGGTGCAGGCGGTCAGCCAGGACGGCTCCACCACCTACATCAGCGCCAAGTACACCGTCAGCGGCATGGAGTTGAAGGACGCCACCCGCGACGCGCTCAAGGAGTCCGGCGACGACGCCAAGGCCGCGGGCCTGAACGTCCAGATCGGCGGTGACGCGCTGATGGTGGCCCCCGAGACCGGCTCCGGCGAGATCATCGGCATCCTCGTCGCCGCGATCGTCCTCGTGATCACCTTCGGCTCGCTCGTCGCGGCCGGTCTGCCGCTGCTGACGGCGATCATCGGCGTGGGCATCGGCGTCTCCTCCATCACCGCGCTCGCCAACGTGCTGGACCTCGGCAACACCACCGCCACCCTCGCCACGATGATCGGCCTCGCGGTCGGCATCGACTACGCCCTCTTCATCGTCTCCCGCTACCGCGCGGAGCTCGCCGAGGGCCGCGACCGCGACGAGGCCGCGGGCCGGGCCACCGGAACCGCCGGCTCCGCCGTCGTGTTCGCCGGTCTGACCGTGGTCATCGCCCTCGTGGGCCTGGCCGTCGTCAACATCCCGATGCTGACCAAGATGGGCGTCGCGGCCGCGGGCACCGTGGTCATCGCCGTGCTCGTCGCCCTCACCCTGGTCCCGGCCATCCTCGGCTTCGCGGGCAAGAAGGTCCTGCCGGCGGGCGAGAAGAGCAAGCTGTTCGGCAAGGGCAAGCCCGCCTCCGAGAAGAAGGCCAACGGCGGCACCCGCTGGGCCCGCTTCGTCCTGCGCCGCCCCGTCATGGTGCTGCTGGCCGGTGTGATCGGCCTCGGCATCATCGCCATCCCGGCGAGCAAGCTGGAGATGGGCCTGCCGGACGACGGCGCCCAGCCGGTCTCCACCACCCAGCGCCAGGCGTACGACCTGCTGTCCGAGGGCTTCGGCCCGGGCTTCAACGGCCCGCTGATGGTGGTCGTCGACGGCGACAAGGCCCTCGCGGACTCCACCGTGGACCGGATCAAGGGCCTGGAGGGCGTCGCCGCGGTCACCCCGCCGACCCCCAACGAGGCCGGCGACGCCGCGGTGATCACCGTCATCCCGAAGGACCGCCCCTCCTCCACCCAGACCGAGGACCTGGTCCACGAGATCCGCGACGGCAGCGGCGACGACGTCCTCGTCACCGGCGCCACCGCGATGAACATCGACTTCTCGCAGAAGATGAACGACGCGCTGCTGCCCTACCTGGCACTCGTCGTCGGCCTCGCCTTCCTGCTGCTGATGCTCGTCTTCCGCTCGATCCTGGTCCCGCTCAAGGCGGCCCTCGGCTTCCTGCTGTCGGTCGTCGCGGCCCTCGGCGCGGTCGTCGCGGTCTTCCAATGGGGCTGGCTCGGCTCGGTCTTCGGGGTGGAGCAGACCGGTCCGATCATGTCGATGATGCCGATCTTCATGGTCGGCGTGGTCTTCGGCCTGGCGATGGACTACGAGGTCTTCCTCGTCACCCGCATGCGGGAGGCGTACGTCCACGGCGAGCGCCCGGGCCAGGCGGTCGTGACCGGCTTCCAGTACAGCGCGCGGGTCGTCGTGGCCGCCGCCGTCATCATGATCGCGGTGTTCGCGGGCTTCATCGGGGCCAGCGAGCAGATGGTCAAGATGATCGGCTTCGGCCTGGCCGTCGCGGTCTTCTTCGACGCCTTCGTGGTCCGCATGGCCATCGTCCCGGCGGTGCTCGCACTGCTCGGCCACAAGGCCTGGTGGCTGCCCAAGTGGCTGGACCGGCTGCTGCCGAACGTGGACGTGGAGGGCGAGAGCCTGCGCAAGCACCTCGCCACCGAGTCCGCGGAAGGCGAGGGTCCGGACAAGGACCGCGAGCTGGTCAACGCCTGACCGACGCGCTGAGCACAGCCCGGCCCCGTACCCCCGATCACCGGGGGTACGGGGCCGGGCCCGTTGCGCCTAGCGGGTGGCGGTCGCGGTGGCGGCGTAGGTGCGCCGGAGGAAGCGGCGCAGCGCGGCGATGTCGAACTGGACCACCGCGACGCCCTCGGGGGAGTGGAACTCGACGACCGCCTGGACGCGGCCGCAGGGCCAGATGCGTACGTCTCCGGTCCCCGTAGGCGCCTGGAGGCCCGCCTCCAGCAGGGCCCGGGGGAAGACCCACTCGTTGTCGGTCCCCTCGGGGGACAGGTCGGCGGGGAAGACGATCCGCACGGCCAGCGGCTCGGCCGGGGCGAAGCGCAGGGCGACGGGGATCGCCCGGTAGAGGGGGTCGTCCGTGATCACACGGGCGCGGACCCGCTCTTCGACGGGGGCCGCGGTCGCGGTCGCTGGGAGATTCTCGGCGGGGGCTGACATCGACCAGACTCCTCGAATCGGAACATATCCGTCCGTTTGCCCTCCAGCCTCGCACATTCCCACGAAACCGCGCGCGACTATTTGTGATGCACTCGCTCTTGCCAACGGTTTGCAACTGGGCACTATTCTTGAACGGTTAAAGACCGTATAAGAAGCGGAGCCCACTCCATGCATGTGCCCGACGGATTCATCAACGCACCCGTCTCGGTGGCCGCCGGAGTGGCGGCAGCCGCAGCGGTGGCCGTCAGCCTCCGCGGCGCCCGCCGCGAACTCGACGAGCGGACCGCCCCGCTCGCCGGCCTCGTCGCCGCCTTCATCTTCGCCGTGCAGATGCTGAACTTCCCGGTCGCCGCCGGCACCAGCGGCCACCTGCTGGGCGGCGCGCTCGCGGCGATACTCGTCGGCCCCTACACCGGCGTGCTGTGCGTGTCCGTCGTCCTGCTCATGCAGGGCATCCTCTTCGCCGACGGCGGCCTGACCGCCCTCGGCGTGAACATC
Organism: Streptomyces erythrochromogenes; assembly: GCF_036170895.1. NCBI lineage: Bacteria > Bacillati > Actinomycetota > Actinomycetes > Kitasatosporales > Streptomycetaceae > Streptomyces > Streptomyces erythrochromogenes. Next base: position 4,888,077 of record NZ_CP108036.1, read on the forward strand.
ACCGTCATGGGCGTCGTCACCGTCGTCACCGCGCACCTGCTCTTCCGCGGGCTGCTGCGCGTCCTGCCGACCACCCGCCGCTCCGTGACCGCGGCCGGCTTCGTGGCCGCCCTGTTCTCGGTGCCCGCCGCGGCCGCCGCCTTCACCGCCGTCTACGCCGTCGGCGGCACCACCGACGTGCCCCTCGGCAAGGTCCTCACCGCCATGGTCGGCGTGCACGTCCTCATCGGCATCGGCGAGGCCCTCATCACCGCCGCGACCGTCGGTGCCGTGATCGCCGTACGTCCCGACCTGGTGCACGGGGCCCGCGGACTGGCCGCGCCGCTGAAGCTGCGCGTCGACGGGGCGCTCGTCGACGCGCCCGCCGCCGCCCCCGCGCCCGCCGCCGCCCCCGCGCCCGCCGCCGCCCCCGCGCCGGCCGCCGCGCCCGCCGTCGGCTCGACGAAGAAGGTCTGGGCGACCGGCCTGGTCACCGCGCTCGTCCTCGCCGGGTTCGTCTCCTTCTACGCCTCCGCCAACCCCGACGGCCTGGAGAAGGTCGCCGCCGACAAGGGCATCGACGAGAAGGTCGAGGAGCACGCCGCCGCCGATTCGCCGCTCGCCGACTACAGCGTCAAGGACGTCGACGACGCCCGCCTGTCCGGCGGCCTCGCCGGAGTCATCGGCGTCGGCGTCACCGTCGTCGCCGGCACCGGGATCTTCTGGGCCGTGCGCCGCCGCAAGTCGGACGAGCTGACGGCCGTCTCCACCTCCGCCCCGGTCGCCTGACATGGGTGCCGGCCACGCCCACAGGCTCTACCGCCCGGGCAGCTCGCCGGTCCACGCCCTGCCCCCGCACTGCAAGCTCGCCGCGACCTTCGGCTTCGTCGTGGTCGTGGTGTCCACACCGCGGGAGGCGGTGTGGGCCTTCGGCCTGTACGCACTGCTCCTCGCCGGGGTCGCGGCCGTGGCCCGGATCCCGGCCGGCTTCCTGCTGCGCAGGCTGCTGATCGAGATCCCCTTCGTCGCCTTCGCCGTGCTCATGCCCTTCGTGGCCGAGGGCGAGCGGGTCGAGGTCCTCGGCATGTCGCTCAGCGTCTCCGGCCTGTGGGGCGCCTGGAACGTCCTGGCCAAGGGGACCCTCGGGGTGGCCGCGTCCGTCCTGCTCGCCTCGACGACCGAGCTGCGGGCCCTCCTGCTGGGCCTCCAGCGGCTCAAGCTGCCGCCGCTGCTCGTGCAGATCGCCTCGTTCATGATCCGCTACGGCGACGTGATCGGCGACGAGCTGCGCCGGATGTCCATCGCCCGCCGCTCGCGCGGCTTCGAGGCGAGCGGGATCCGGCACTGGGGGGTGCTCGCCAAGACGGCGGGCGCGCTGTTCATCCGCTCCTACGAACGCGGCGAGCGGGTCTACCTGGCGATGGTCAGCCGCGGCTACGCCGGTTCCATGCCGGTCATCGACGAGGTCGTGGCCACGCGGGGCCAGTGGGCGTACGCGGCCGTCCTCCCGGTGACGGCCCTCGCCGTCTGTCTGATGGGATGGACCCTGTGACCAGTACCCCCTCGCCCGCGCCTGCGCCCGCCCCTTCGCTGGCAGTCGCCGGGCTCGCGTACGCCTATCCGGACGGCCACCAGGCCCTGTTCGGCGTCGACCTGACCGTCGGGCGCGGCGAGCGCGTCGCCCTGCTCGGCCCCAACGGCGCCGGCAAGACCACCCTCGTGCTGCACCTCAACGGCATCCTCACCGGCGGCGTCGGCTCGGTGGCCGTGGCCGGGCTCCCGGTGGAGAAGCGGAACCTGGCCGAGATCCGGCGCCGGGTCGGGATCGTCTTCCAGGACCCCGACGACCAGTTGTTCATGCCGACCGTGCGGGAGGACGTGGCCTTCGGGCCGGCGGCCGCCGGCATGCGGGGCGCGGAGCTGGAGGAGCGGGTCCGGGCCGCCCTGGAGCAGGTCGGCATGGCCGACTTCGCCGACCGGCCGCCGCACCACCTCTCCTTCGGGCAGCGCCGCCGGGTCGCCGTGGCGACCGTACTGGCCATGCGGCCGGAGATCCTGGTCCTGGACGAGCCCTCGTCCAACCTGGACCCGGCCTCCCGCCGCGAGCTCGCCGACATCCTGCGCTCGCTCGACGTCACCGTGCTGATGGTGACGCACGACCTGCCGTACGCGCTGGAGCTGTGCCCGCGCTCGGTGATCCTCAGCGAAGGGGTCATCGCGGCCGACGGCCGCACGCAGGACCTGCTGTGCGACGAGAAGCTGATGCGCGCCCACCGGCTGGAGCTCCCCTTCGGCTTCGACCCGCGTACGCCCCTTCTGACGCACCCCTCGCACTGATCGGCGCCGGGGCGCCTCCCAGGGCTCCGGGCCGCTGCGTCGGACTCCGTCCGCCGGTCGGAGGCCGGGCCCGGTGGGTGGCCGCTCCGGGTACCGGGGAAGCAGGACCGTCCGGTCAGCGTTGATCTGTGGCGTAGGGGTAGACGTAGGCGCCCTCGGCGTCGCGGCAGGTGGTGGGAGCAGACGTGGATGTCCACGGGACGGTGGCGGAGGGCTTCGAGCCCGTCAGGGAAGCGTTCGTACGCAACTTCGAGGTGCTCGGGGACCGGGGCGCGGCCGTCGCCGTCTACCGGGACGGCCGCAAGGTCGTGGACCTGTGGGGCGGCACCCGGGACGCCGACGGCACCGAGCCGTGGACCGGGGGCACCGCGCAGATCGTCCGCTCCGCCACCAAGGGCGTGGCCGCCGCGGTCCCGCTGCTCCTGCACCAGCACGGGCTGCTCGACCTGGACGCCCCGGTCGGCGGGTACTGGCCGGAGTTCAAGGCCGGCGGCAAGGAGAGGATCCTCGTACGGGACCTGCTCGCCCACCGCGCGGGCGTCCCGGCCCTGGACCGCGGACTGACCGCCGCCGAGGCCGCGGACGGGGTGTCCGGGCCGCGCGCGGTCGCCGCGCAGCACCCCTTCTGGGAGCCGGGCACCGGGCACGGCTACCACGCCCAGACCTACAGCTGGCTGCTGTCCGAGCTGGTGCTCCGGGTGACCGGCCGCACGCTGGGCTCCGTCCTGGCGGAGGACATCGCCGAGCCGCTCGGCCTGGACTTCTGGATCGGCCTGCCGGACGCCGAGGCCGACGCCGGAAGGGTGGGCCGGGTGGCCCCCGTCGAGCCGCCGGAGAGCGCCGGCATGCTGAGGACCCGCCCGCGCAGAAACGTTTCCGAGGCCTACGCCGACCCCGGCTCCCTCACCCGCCGCGCCTTCGCCGCCATCGATCCGCTGCCCGACGAGAACGCCCCCGCGTACCGGGCCGCCGAGCTCCCCGCCTCGAACGGCATCGGCACGGCCCGCGCCCTGGCCCGCTTCTACGGGGCCACCATCGGCGTGGTCGAGGACGGCGCCCGGATCTTCACCCCGGCCACCACCGGGATCGCCGCGCGCGAGCACTCCGCGGGCCCGGACCGGGTGCTCGTCGTGAACACCCGCTTCGGCGCCGGCTACATGCTGCACGGCCCCGCCTCGCCGCTGCTCTCGCCCGCCTCCTTCGGCCACCCGGGCCGCGGCGGCTCCCTGGGCTTCGCGGACCCGGACGCCGGCATCGGCTTCGGCTACGTCACCAACGCCCTGGCCAAGTCGGTCACCGCCGACCCCCGGGCCCAGGCCCTGGTACGGGCCCTGAAGTCAGCCCTCTGACGGCTGCGAGGGCTGCTCCGGCCGTTCGCGTACGTCGGCCACGGTGGCCCCGGCGTGCCGGACGAGGTCGCCGGGAGCCATCGGGAACACCGTGTGCGGGGTCCCGGCCGCCGCCCACACCGTGTCGTGGGCCAGCAGCGACCGGTCGGCCAGCACCCTGGTGCGCGTACGGTGCCCGAACGGGGGGACCCCGCCGATGGCGTAGCCGGTGGCTTCCCGCACCACGGCCGCGTCCGCCCGGGTCACCCGGGCCGCGCCCAGCTCGCGGCCGACCGCCTCGACGTCCACGCGGGAGGCCCCGTCCATGAGGACCAGGACGGGCACCCCGTCCGCCGCGAAGATCAGCGACTTGACGATCTGGCCGAGCTCGCAGCCGATCGCGGCGGCGGCCTCGGCGGCGGTCCGGGTGGCCTCCGGGAAGGCCCGTACCTCGGCGTCGATGCCGAGCGCGGTCAGGGCCTCGGCGAAACGGGGGTGCGCGGTGGTCGTCATGCGGGGACGCTAGCGCGGTCCGGGTGCGCCGCGCGAGGCGATCGGGGCCCGGTGTCAGCCCGGTTGACGCACCTGGGCGGGGAGCCGGCCCCGGTGTCAGCCCGTTTGACGCAGCCGGGCTAGGAGCCGGACCCCGGTGTCAGCCCGCGTTCAGGACCTTGGCGACGATCGGCCCGGCGGCCTCGCCGCCGTGGCCGCCGCCCTCGACCATCGCGGCCGCGGCCACGTCGCCGCTGAAACCGGTGAACCAGCTGTCCGGGCTGTCCCCGGCGCCGCCGACCTCGGCCGAGCCGGTCTTCGCGCCCTTGTCCGAGCCGCGGACCGGGGCCATCGCCTCGCGCGCGGTGCCGCTGGTCGCCGTCAGCTTCATCATGGAGACGAGCTGCTGCTGCACGGAGGACTTCATCCGGCGCTGGGCCGTGGCGACCGTCCGGCCGTCCAGTTCGGGCGAGACCAGCAGCGGCTGGCGGAACACGCCGGTGCGGGCGGTCGCGGTGATGGACGCGACGTTCAGCGGGTTCATCGTGATCTGGCCCTGCCCGATGTACGCGGCGGCCGCCGACGCGCCCGTCGCCGGCGGGACCTTGCCGTCGGTGGACTTGATGCCCGTCTTCCAGTCCAGGCCGATGCCGAAGACCTCCGCGGCCTCCTTGGGCAGCGCGGAGTCGTCGTCGACGGGCTTGATCTGCTTGATGAAGGCGGTGTTGCAGGACCGGGCGAAGGAGGTCGAGAAGTTCGTGCCGGCCGGCAGGTCGAAGTTCTTCAGGTTGTGGAAGGCGCGGCCGCCCCAGGACACCTCCTTCGGGCACTCCGCCGGCTTGTCGGCGGCGACCAGGCCGCGGTCCAGCAGCATCGCCCCCGTCACGATCTTCATCGTGGAGCCGGGCGCCCGGTTGCCCTGCATCGCCGCGTTGAAGCCGTCCTTGCGGTGGTTCGCGACGGCCAGGATGTGCCCGTTGCTCGGCTTGACGGCGACCACCGAGGCCTCGGGGAACGCGACGACCGCCTGCTCGGCCGCCGCCTGCACCTTCGCGTCCAGGTAGGTCTTGAGGGTGCTCGGCTCGCCCTCGACGAGGGTCAGCAGCGTCCGCTTGGGCGCCTCCTTCGCGGCCGGCTCGATCCACACCTCTGCCCCGGGCTTGCCGCCCGCCTTGTCCCCGTAGCTCTGGCGCAGCTCGTCGAGGACCTGGCGCAGCGAGGGGAACTTCTCCGCGGTCAGCTCCTCGCCGTTGCGGTCCACGGCCTTCACGGGCGGGTTCGCGGGGGCGCCCGCGCGCAGCTTCTCGTCCTTCTGGAGCTGCGGGTGGATCACCGAGGGCTGCCAGTCGACCAGCGGCTTCCCGCTGGTCAGCCCGCGTACGACGGTCAGTTGGGAGTCGTAGGCGAGCGGCTTGGTGGTGCCCTCGTAGGTGATTTCCGCCTCGACCTTGAAGGGCACGGTGGCGCCGTTCGCCTCGCCGGGAGTGATCACGGCCTTGGAGACGTACGCCTTGGTCTTGAACTCCCCGACCGCGGTCTGTGCGGCGGCGGCGTTGTTGGTCAGGTCGGCCGCTCCCCGCTCGTCCCCGGACGCCCAGGCCGCCAGGAAGGCCTTGGCGGTCTTGGCGGCCTCCTTCTCGCCGACCGGCCCGCTGCCTTTGCCGGACTGGACGGTGGTGTCCGAGTCGGACCCCTCGCCGCTGTCCCCGACCAGGGTGTACACCCCGTACCCGGCTCCGCCGAGCATCGCCAGGAACACACCGCCGATGACGGCGCCTTTAGCTGCCCCGTTCACTTTTTCGTCCTCCCCCATGGTCACGACTCTCTGAACGCGTTCAAAGAGCCCTTGGCTTCGACCTTACTCTGCGGAGTCGGGTGGTGTGCAGTTGTTACCGGACCGGAATATCTGGAGGGCCGCCCGTCGGGAGCCCGTCGTAAACCGCTTGGGGCCGGCGGGCCCCGGCCCTAGGGTGCGCCCGTGGAGCTCACATACCGGCGGTTCGACCCTTCCGAGGCCTCCGAGGCCGACGCCCTCATCGCCTTCCTCACCGCGGACACCTGGCCGTTCCACGGCGCGGCCGTGGTCGGAGCCGACCAGGCCCGGCGGTGGGTCGCGGACGGCCGCTTCGACGGCGGCGACACCAGGACCTTCTGGATCACCGACGGCAACGACACCCTCGGGCTCGTCCGCCTCATGGACCTCGGCGACAGCACGCCCGTCTTCGACCTGCGGATTCGCACCCGCTACCGGGGGCGGGGCGTCGGCGGCCAGGCCCTGGTCTGGCTGACGGCGTACCTGTTCGCCGAGTTCCCGGCGATCCGGCGGATCGAGGGCACCACGCGCCAGGACAACGCGGCGATGCGGCGCACCTTCCGGCGGTGCGGCTACGTGAAGGAGGCCCACTACCGCGACGGATGGCCCGCCGCCGACGGCAGCGCGGTCCACGACGCCGTCGGCTACGCGATCCTGCGCAGGGACTGGCTCGCCGGTACGACCACGACCCCCGTCTGGGACGACGAGCCCTCCTGAGCGGGGCCGGGACCGGTCGAAGTGCATGCGCCGGGGCTGTGTTCTAGCGTCGGAAGGGCGAGGGCGACCGATTGCGTCGAGCCGGTCGCCCGCCCCGGAGTCCCCGCTCCGCGCCGCCGCCCCCGCCCGTGGTCCGGCGCATCCGCGGATCGCGTGACCGACCGAGAGAGCAGGTGCATCCGCGTGCGTCCATCGGCTTGTATCCCCAGCATCCTCGCCGGCCTGGCCCTCGCCGTGGGCGGCGCCGTCGCCCTGGCCCCGTCCGCCCAGGCGGACGTGAAGGCCTGCGAACAGTACGTCGCCCAGCACGCCCCGAAGGCCACGGACGGCGCCGCGGAGGCGTGCTACCAGGGCCAGATCGGCAACCAGACCAGCTGCGTCTCGAGCCTCGTCGCGGTCGGCGCGAGCAAGGACGCGGCGAACTCGGCCTGCGAAGCGTCCCGCTGACCCTCTGGGGTCCTCGGCCCCGGGCTCCTACTCCCTGGCCGGCTCCATGGCTTCGGCACGTCGGTAGCCCAGGCTCCCACCAGCACCGCTACCGGCCGGTCGACCAATGGGACGACACGACGACCACGGAACGCGCCGTCGGCAACGCGATCGTCGTGGCTCCCCGATAACCCGGGTTCACGATCGGCAGCCGCCGGCGGTAACGGCGACGGCTGCCGCACCATCAGGTGCCGGGCCGTCCCTTCCTGCGTCTGGAGCGGCTCGGGCCGCCTCCGGGCAGGAGGGATCTGCTCAGGTCTCGTCCGAGGTCTGCTCGATCGGTTGGGGTGACGGTTCTACAAGGGACCGTCTGGGCACTTGCGCCGTCCGTGGGCCGTGGAGGGGTGGCTGGCGGCCGCCGGCGACAACCACGACGGGCCCGGCACCTGTCTGTGCCGGGCCCGTCGTTTTCGCTGCTAGACCCAGGTGTCCAGCCACATGCGGCCCCGCCAGGAGTCCATGGGCAAGGTCTGGCCCGTGTAGATGGGCCAGAAGTAGATGAAGTTCCACACGATCAGCAGGACCAGTACGCCCGCGCCGATCGCGCCCAGGGCTCTGCGGCGTTCCGAGGAGCCGGCCGGGCCCAGGAGGGCGCCGATCATCATCGCCACCGCCAGGCACAGGTACGGGACGAAGACCACCGCGTAGAAGTAGAAGATCGTCCGCTCCTGGTAGTTGAACCAGGGCAGCAGGCCCGCGGCCAGTGCGCACGCGATCGCGCCCGCCCGCCAGTCGCGGCGGAAGAACCACCGCCACAGCACGTACAGCAGCGCGAAGCAGCCCGCCCACCACAGCAGCGGCGTGCCCAGGGCCAGGACCTCGCGGGCGCACTTGCCGGCCGCCGTCGCCGGGCAGCCGTCGGTGCCGGGCTCGGGGGACTCGTAGAAGTACGAGACGGGCCGGCCCAGCACCAGCCAGCTCCAGGGATTGGACTCGTACGTGTGCCCGGAGGTCAGGCCGACGTGGAAGTCGTAGACCTCGGTCTCGTAGTGCCACAGGCTGCGCACCCACTCCGGCAGGAACGACAGCGAGCTGTTCTGGTCGTTCTTGGCCGCCCAGTCGCGCAGGTAGCCGCCCTTGCCGTTGTCCGGGCTGAAGATCCAGCCCGACCAGGAGGCCACGTACGTCACGATCGCCACCGGCACCGTGGAGACGAAGGCGGGCAGCGCGTCACGGCGCAGCATCGCCGCGTACGGAGCGCCCGCGCCCGCGGTGCGGCGGGCGGCCGCGTCCCACAGCACGGTGAGGATGCCGAAGAAGGCCAGGACGACGAAGCCGTTCCACTTCGTGCCGGCGGCCAGGCCCAGGCAGACCCCGGCCAGGATCCGGTACGGGCGCCAGCCCAGCCGCAGGGTCTCGGCGATCCTCGCGTCGGGCCGGGTCCGGCCCTCCTCGTCCACCGGCAGTGCGTCCGCGAGCCGGGCCCTGGCCCGGTCGCGGTCGATGAGCAGCGCCCCGAAGGCGGCGAGCACGAAGAACATCAGCACCAGGTCGAGCAGTGCCGTGCGGCTCATCACCAGGTGCAGGCCGTCCACCGCCAGCAGCGCGCCCGCCAGGCAGCCGAGGAAGGTCGAGCGGAACAGGCGCCGCCCGATCCGGCACAGCATCAGCACCGACAGGGTGCCGAGCACGGCGGTCATGAACCGCCAGCCGAAGGGGGTGAGGCCGAACATCCACTCGCCGAGGCCGATCACCCACTTGCCGACGGGCGGGTGCACGACGTAGCCCGGGTCCACCGGCAGGGCGACCCCGTCCGGGTTGGCGAGGATCGACTTGTCGATGTCCTTGGGCCAGTTCGCCTCGTAGCCCTGCTTGATCGTGGCCCAGGCGTCCTTGGCGTAGTACGTCTCGTCGAATATCACCGCCTTCGGGCTGCCCAGGTGCACGAACCGCAGCACGCCCGCGACCAGTGCCACCAGCAGCGGTCCCGCCCACGCCGTGATGCGCTGCCAGGTGCCCCACACCTCCGGCGGCAGCCCGAAGGTCATCCACAGCTGCCGGGACGGCTTCGTGTACGGGGGCACCAGGCGGGTGCGGACGTCCACGCGCGGCGACGCGCCGGCTGCCGGCGCGTAGCCGAAGCCGCGCAGGCGGCGCAGCCAGGTGGGCGGCTCTTCTTCGCCGCCCGCCGTTGCCGGGGGCAGGGCCCCCGCGGGGCTGGGCGGCGGCGTCGCGGTACTGGTCACCGGCACATCGTAGGGAAGAGATCTGTGTGTGCCCCAGTGGCGTGGGTGACGAGCCGCGGGACTGAGAGGATGGGCGGGTGACAACTGACCAGCCCCGCGTGACCGAGCCCACCTCCACGGAGGGCGTCCTCGTCCTCGCCGGCACCCCCATCGGCGATCTCGCCGACGCCCCGCCGCGCCTGGCCGCGGAGCTGGAGCGGGCCGACGTCGTCGCCGCCGAGGACACCCGGCGGCTGCGCCGGCTGACCCAGGGGCTGGGCGTGCACACCACCGGGCGCGTCGTGTCGTACTTCGAGGGCAACGAGTCGGCCCGCACCCCGGAACTGGTCGAGGCCCTGGTCGGCGGGGCGCGCGTGCTGCTGGTGACCGACGCCGGCATGCCGTCCGTCTCCGACCCCGGCTACCGGCTGGTCGCCGCCGCCGTGGAGAAGGACATCAAGGTCACCGCGGTCCCCGGGCCGTCGGCCGTGCTCACCGCGCTCGCGCTGTCCGGGCTGCCCGTGGACCGGTTCTGCTTCGAGGGCTTCCTGCCGCGCAAGGCGGGCGAGCGCCTGGGCCGGCTGCGCGAGGTCGAGGGCGAGCGGCGCACGCTCGTCTACTTCGAGGCCCCGCACCGGCTCGACGACACCCTGGCGGCGATGGCCGAGGTCTTCGGCGCCGAGCGGCGGGCCGCGGTCTGCCGCGAGCTCACGAAGACCTACGAGGAGGTCAAGCGCGGCGGGCTCGGCGAGCTCGCGGCCTGGGCCGCCGAGGGGGTGCGCGGGGAGATCACCGTCGTGGTGGAGGGCGCCCCGGCGGCCGGACCCGGCGACGTGGACGACGAGGAGCTCGTGCGCCGGGTACGGGTGCGCGAAGAGGCGGGGGAGCGCCGCAAGGAGGCCATCGCGGCCGTCGCGGCGGAGGCCGGCGTACCCAAGCGCGACGTCTTCGACGCGGTCGTGGCGGCAAAGAATGCGGCACAAAAGGCGCCATAGACCGGTAAAGGGCTAGCCTGAAAGGCAAAGCTCAGACCGTGCGCCGGGCGCTTTGGGCATGAGTCGCCCAAAGGTCGTCCAACACTGGACAGGACCTGATGCGCTCCCGCCCGAAGAGGCGTCCACTGGCAGAGGCACAGTGGAACAAGAGGAGCTGGCATGAGTGAGATCGCAGACACCCCGGTACCGGTCCAGGCCTCGGCACCCGCACGCTTCCCCAGCCCCGACGTGCAGACCGTGCACGAGGCGTACTCCTTCGCGTGCATGCGCTGCGGCTACGGCTGGGAGCAGGGGTACCACATCGAGCACCACGTCGACGGCCGCGGCGAGCCGTTCATCATGTACACGGTCGACGGCGAGCGGGTGCCCTCACCGCTGTCCAACCCGACCTGCATGAACTGCGGCGGGCACGTCGTGCGGATCATGCGCGCGGGGCAGGTCTCCTCGGTGCTCGGGATGATCGACCACCTCTACCACCACCGCATCGCCCCCGGGATCGCCGGACCGGTGCCGGCGGGGGCGAACGTCCCGCGCACCCCGAAGCCCCGCAGGGCCGCCGGGGTCCACGACGCCCCCGGACCCGTCGCCATCGGCGAGGCCGAGAAGCGCGGGGGCCTGCTCTTCCGGCTGAAGGGCTTCTTCCGCCGGTCATAGGATCGGCTCATGAGCCCTTCCACCGCCTCCAAGGACGCACCGCCGCCGCTGCCCGAACCCCTCCGGGTGGCGGTGGCGGACTCGCACACCCACCTGGACATGCAGTCGGGGACCGTCGAGGAGGGCCTCGCCAAGGCCGCCTCGGTCGGCGTGACCACCGTCGTCCAGGTCGGCTGCGACGTGAAGGGCTCCCGGTGGGCCGCCGAGACCGCGGCCGCGTACGACAACGTCCACGCGGCCGTCGCCCTGCACCCCAACGAAGCCCCGCGCATCGTCCACGGCGACCCGGACGGATGGTCCCGCCAGGGCGCCCGGTCCGGCGGCGGCGAGGCCGCCCTCGACGAGGCCCTCGCCGAGATCGAGGCGCTGGCCGCCCTCGGCCACGTGAAGGCGGTCGGTGAGACCGGCCTCGACTTCTTCCGCACCGGGCCGGAGGGCATGGCCGCGCAGGAGCGTTCCTTCCGCGCCCACATCGAGATCGCCAAGCGGCAGGGCAAGGCCCTCGTCATCCACGACCGCGACGCCCACGCCGACGTGCTGCGCGTGCTGCGCGAGGAGGGCGCCCCCGAGCGGACCGTCTTCCACTGCTACTCCGGGGACGCCGACATGGCCCGCGAGTGCGCCGCCGCCGGCTACTACATGTCCTTCGCCGGGACCGTCACCTTCAAGAACGCCGCGCCGCTGCGCGAGGCGCTGGCCGTGGCCCCGCTGGAGCTGGTCCTCGTCGAGACGGACGCGCCCTACCTGACCCCCGCGCCGTACCGCGGCCGGCCCAACGCGCCGTACCTCATTCCGCTGACGGTGCGCGCGATGGCCGCGGTCCGCGGGATCGACGAGGACGCGATGGCCACCGCCCTGGCGGCCAACACCGCCCGCGCCTTCGACTACTGACCGGCCGCGCTCCGGAGGCACACAGGGTAGTCGTACGACTTTGTTCCGTGACGACTCCTCCGCTAGGGTGCCGTGCCCCAACCAGCGGGTGCCGGACCACCAGTGGAGCGAGCGTCGTGAGCGATACGCAGGGCAGTCACCGCCGAGGCGCTCCCGTCCCCGAGGCGTACGGGGGCGGAGCCCCGGCCTGGCCGACCTGGCACGCCTGGCCCGCCGACGACGGGCCGGCCGACGACGGGCCGGCCGACAACGGGGTCGCCGGCACCGGGGTCCCGGGGCCCACCGGCCCCGGCCCGGTCGACACGGGGCCTTCGTCGTGGGACACGGAGCCCGCCGTCCCCCTCCCCGCCCCGCGCGCCGAGGAACGGCGGGCCGGACGCCGCCGGCGCTCCGCGCACCCCGCCGCCCACGGGGACGGCTGGGACGGCTGGGACGCGGGCCGGAACGGCGAACGGCCCGAGCCGGTCCCCGCCCCGGGGACGGGCCGCCGCCGCGCTCCCGCGCCGCCCCCCACCCCCACCGTCGCCGACGTACTCGCGCCCGGCCGCCGCGCCCGTGGCCGTACCGCCGTCGAGGAACCCCCGGCCGGCACCGGCCGGCGCCGCGGCCCCGCCGAATCGCCCGTCACGGTCCCCGCCGCCGCCCCCGCCGGGACGGGGCACGGCCGCCGCCGGGCCGCGGGCCCCGTGCTCCTCGGCCCCGCCGCCCCCGGCGGCAACTGGCGGCGGATCGTGCCGCAGGCCCTGGTCGTCGCCTTCCTCGCCGGCGGCACGACCGCGTTCGTCGCCGCCGACAAATCGGTACGCCTCACCGTGGACGGAGTCCCGAGAGAGCTGCACACCTTCGCCGGCGACGTCGAGGAACTGCTTGCCGCGGAAGGACTGGCCGTCGGCCCCCACGACCTCGTCGCCCCCGCCCCCGGCGAACCCCTCGACGACGGCGAGGAGATCGTCGTCCGCTACGGCCGCCCGCTGCGCCTGACCCTCGACGGACAGCAGCGCCAGGTGTGGACCACCGCCCGCACCGTCGACGGCGCCCTGCGCCAGTTCGGCATCCGCGCCGAGGGCGCCTACCTCTCCGCCCCGCGCACCGCGCCCGTACCGCGCTCCGGCCTGACCCTCAGCGTCCGTACCGAGCGCAGCGTCACCTTCATGGCCGACGGCCGCGAACGCACCATCCGCACCAACGCCGCCACCGTCCAGGAGGCCCTCGACCAGGCCGGCATCACCCTCCAGGGCCAGGACACCACCTCCGTGCCGCCCACCGCCTTCCCGCGTGACGGCCAGACCGTCACCGTGCTCCGCATCACCGGCACCCGCGAGGTCCGCGAGGAGCGCATCCCCTTCGAGACCGAGCAGGTCAAGGACGCCGAGCTCTTCGCCGGAACCGAGGTCGTCGAGCGCGCCGGCCGGCCCGGGGCGCGCAGGGTCACGTACAGCCTGCGCACCGTCAACGGGGTCCGGCAGAAGCCGCGCGCCATCGCCGACGAGGTCGTGCGCGAGCCCGTCGCGCAGCTCGTCAGGGTCGGCACCAGGCCGCTGCCGAGCTCCGTCTCCGGTACGGACGGCCTCAACTGGGCGGCCCTCGCCCAGTGCGAGTCCGGCGGCCGGCCCTCCGCCACCGACGCCTCGGGGACGTACGGCGGCCTGTACCAGTTCGACGTCCGCACCTGGCAGGGCCTCGGCGGGAGAGGCCGCCCCCAGGACGCCCCGGCCGCGGAACAGACCTACCGGGCGAAGAAGCTCTACGTGCAGCGGGGGGCGAGCCCGTGGCCCCACTGCGGCCGCAGGCTCACGTCTTAGGCCGCGGGCCCACGTCGTCGTCGGGACCACTCGGCCGATCTGAGACGCTTTACCGGTGAGCACCGCAGAGCAGCAGCCCGATAACCCCGCGCCCAGCACCCCCGACGCCCTCCTCGGCCCCGCCGACGTCAGGGAACTGGCCGCCGCCCTCGGCGTACGCCCGACGAAGCAGAAGGGGCAGAACTTCGTCATCGACGCCAACACGGTGCGCCGGATCGTGCGCACCGCCGAGGTCCGCCCGGACGACGTCGTCGTCGAGGTCGGCCCCGGCCTGGGCTCGCTGACGCTCGCGCTGCTGGAGGCCGCGGACCGGGTCGTCGCCGTCGAGATCGACGACATCCTGGCGGCCGCCCTGCCCGCCACCATCGAGGCCCGCATGCCCGCGAAGAAGGACCGCTTCGCGCTGGTCCACTCCGACGCGATGCTGGTCACCGAGCTGCCCGGCCCGGCGCCGACCGCGCTGGTGGCGAACCTGCCGTACAACGTGGCGGTGCCCGTCCTGCTGACCATGCTCGACCGCTTCCCGAGCATCGAGCGGACCCTCGTCATGGTCCAGGCCGAGGTCGCCGACCGGCTCGCCGCCGAGCCCGGCAACAAGGTCTACGGGGTGCCCTCCGTCAAGGCCAACTGGTACGCGCACGTCAAGCGCGCCGGAGCCATCGGCCGCAAGGTGTTCTGGCCCGCCCCCAACGTCGACTCCGGGCTCGTCTCCCTCGTGCGCCGCACCGAGCCGATCAAGACCACCGCCTCGAAGGAAGAGGTCTTCGCGGTCGTCGACGCCGCGTTCGCGCAGCGCCGCAAGACCCTGCGCGCCGCACTGGCCGGCTGGGCCGGCTCGGCGGCCCGCGCCGAGGCCGCGCTGGTCGCCGCAGGCGTCTCCCCGCAGGCCCGCGGAGAGTCCCTGACGGTGGAGGAGTTCGCCGCGATCGCCGAGCACAAGCCCGCCCCGGAGAGGCCCGCACTGTGAGCACGCGCCCCGAGAGCACGCGCACCACGCCCGTCACCGTACGGGTCCCCGCGAAGGTCAACGTCCAGCTGGCGGTGGGCGCGGCCCGCCCCGACGGCTTCCACGGCCTGGCCAACGTCTTCCTCGCCGTCTCCCTCTTCGACGAGGTGACGGCGACCCCGGCCGACGCGCTGACGGTGACCTGCGAGGGCCCGGACGCCGACAAGGTCCCGCTGGACCGCACCAACCTCGCGGCGCGGGCGGCCGAGATCCTCGCCGCCCGGCGCGGCCTCGCCCCCCTGGTCCACCTGCACATCGCCAAGCGCATCCCGGTCGCGGGCGGCATGGCCGGCGGCAGCGCCGACGGCGCCGCGGCCCTGCTCGCCTGCGACACCCTGTGGGGCCTGGACACCCCGCGCGAGGAACTCCTCGACATCTGCGCGGAGCTCGGCAGCGACGTCCCCTTCAGCCTCGTCGGCGGCGCCGCGCTCGGCACCGGCCGCGGCGAGGTCCTCACCCCGGTGACCGCCGGCACCTTCCACTGGGTGTTCGCGGTGGCCGACGGCGGCCTGTCCACCCCGGCCGTCTTCCGCGAGTTCGACCGCCTCACCGCCGACGTGGTGGTCCCGGAGCCGCAGGCCTCCCCGGCCCTCCTCGCCGCCCTCGCCTCCGGCGACCCGGACGCCCTGGCCGCCACCCTGGCCAACGACCTCCAGCCGGCCGCCCTCTCGCTGCGGCCGTCCCTGCAGGCGACGCTGGACGCGGGCCTCGGCGCCGGCGCCCTCGCCGCCCTGGTCTCCGGCTCGGGCCCCACCACGGCCTTCCTCGCCGCGGACGAGGAAGCCGCCGCCAAGGTCGCCGCCGCCCTCAACGCCTCGGGCACCTGCCGCGCCACCCACACGGCCTCGTCCCCCGCCCCGGGCGCCACGGTCCTGCCGTCCTGAGCCCGCGGAGCCCCGGATCCCCCATGCTGGCCTACTCAGGCCGGAACCTGAGTATCCGCACCCTGTCGGCGGGGCCGGGGCGGCGGACATCGTGGAGCCATGACAGTCAGCGCACGCGACATGGCCGCCGCCACCCCCGCCGGCCGCGACCGGTACGTCGACCTGCTGCGCGTCGCCTCGCTCGGCACCGTCATCGCCGGGCACTGGCTGATGGCCGCGGTCAGCAGCGACGGCATAGGGAACCTGCTCGCCCTCGTGCCCGCCCTCCAGGTCCTCACCTGGGGGCTGCAGATCATGCCCGTCTTCTTCTTCGTCGGAGGCTTCTCGCACGCCCTCTCCTACCGCTCCCTGGCCCGCCGCACCGAAGGCTCCGTCTACGCCGCCTTCCTGCGGGCCCGGTTGCGCCGACTGCTGCGCCCCACCCTCGCCTTCGTCCTGGTGTGGGCAGCCGTCGCGTTCGCCGTGCAGCTCGCCGGCCGCGGTGACGGCCCGCTGACCGGCGCCGCCCTGCGGCTGGTCACCCAGCCTCTGTGGTTCATCGGGATCTACCTGGCCATGGTCGCCTTCACCCCGCCGCTGCTGAAGCTCCACGAACGCCACGGCTGGGCGGCCTTCGCCGCGCTCGCCGGCGCCGCCGCACTGGTCGACGTACTGCGCTTCGCGCTCGGCGTCCCCTACGTGGAGTTCCTGAACTTCGCCCTCGTATGGCTCGCCGTCCACCAGCTCGGCTTCCTGCGCGCCGACGGGCGCATCCGCCGGCCCGCCGTCCTCGCCGCCACCGGCCTCGCCGGGGCCGCGCTGCTGGTCGCCTGCGGCCCGTACCCGCTGTCCATGGTCGGGATGCCCGGCGAGAAGGTCTCCAACATGGCCCCGCCCACCCTGGCCCTGCTCTGCCACGGCCTGTGGCTCGTCGGCGCCGTGCAGCTCGCCGCCCGGCCCGTCGGCGCGTGGCTGGAGCGCCCCCGCGTGTGGCGTGCGGTCGTCACCGCCAACGGGGTCGCCATGACCGCCTTCCTCTGGCACCTCACCGCCATGCTCGCCGTGTACGGGGCCCAGCTCGCCCTCGGCATGGACCTGCCGGCACCCGCCACCGCCGCCTGGTGGGCGCAGGTCCCCGTACGGATCCTCGCCGCGGCCGCGCTGACCGGCGTGTTCGTCGCCCTCCTGCGCCGCTTCGAGGCCCCCGCGCCCGCCCGCCCGGCCGACCCCGCGGGAACGACCGCCGGCCCCGTCGCCGCCCTCGGGATCACCCTGTGCCTCCTGGGCGTCCTCGGCCTGTCCATGACCGGGCTCGGCGGCCTCCTCGACGGCCACAGCGCCACGCTCATCGCCGTCCCGGTCACCGCACCCGCCGCGATCGCCATGGCACTGGGAGGCGCCTGGCTGGTGGAACGGTCAGCCCCGGCCCGGAGGGTTAGGCTGAGGGGCTGATCCACACCCTTTCCCTGGAGCGCGTCTGATGGCCGTCAATCTGGTCAATGTCGAGGCAGTCAGCAAGGTGTACGGCACACGTACCCTGCTGGACGGTATCTCCCTCGGCGTGTCCGAGGGGGACCGGATCGGCGTCGTCGGCCGCAACGGCGACGGCAAGACCACCCTCATCCGGATGCTCGCCAAGCTGGAGGAGCCCGACAGCGGACGCGTCACCCAGTCCGGCGGCCTGCGCATGGGCGTCCTCACCCAGCACGACTCCCTCGACCCCGCGGCGACCGTCCGCCACGAGATCATCGGCGACATGGCCGACCACGAGTGGGCCGGCAACTCCAAGATCCGCGACGTCCTCACCGGACTCTTCGGCGGCCTCGACCTGCCCGGCTTCAACCAGGGCCTCGACACCGTCATCGGCCCGCTCTCCGGCGGCGAGCGCCGCCGCATCGCCCTCGCCAAGCTCCTCATCGCCGACCAGGACCTCCTGATCCTCGACGAGCCCACCAACCACCTCGACGTCGAGGGCATCTCCTGGCTGGCCGGCCACCTCCAGACGCGCCGCTCCGCACTCGTCTGCGTCACCCACGACCGCTGGTTCCTCGACCAGGTCTGCACCCGCATGTGGGACGTCCAGCGCGGCGACGTCTTCGAGTACGAGGGCGGCTACAGCGACTACGTCTTCGCCCGCGCCGAGCGCGAACGCATCGCCGCCACCGAGGAGACCAAGCGCCAGAACCTGATGCGCAAGGAGCTCGCCTGGCTGCGCCGCGGCGCCCCCGCCCGCACCTCCAAGCCGCGCTACCGCATCGAGGCCGCCAACGAGCTCATCGCCGACGTGCCGCCGCCGCGCGACAAGTCCGAGCTGATGCGCTTCGCCAACGCCCGCCTCGGCAAGACCGTCTTCGACCTCGAGGACGTCACCGTCCAGGCCGGCCCCAAGACCCTCCTCAAGCACCTCACCTGGCACCTGGGCCCCGGCGACCGCGTCGGCCTCGTCGGCGTCAACGGCGCCGGCAAGACCTCCCTGCTGCGCGCCCTCGCCGAGGCCGCCCGCACCCAGGGCGACACCCAGCCCGCCGCGGGCCAGGTCATCGTCGGCAAGACCGTAAAGCTGGCCTACCTCTCCCAGGAGGTCGGCGAACTCGACCCGTCCCTGCGGGTCCTGGAGGCCGTCCAGCGCGTCCGCGACCGCGTCGACCTCGGCAAGGGCCGCGAGATGACGGCGGGCCAGCTCTGCGAGCAGTTCGGCTTCACCAAGGAGAAGCAGTGGACGCCGGTCGGCGACCTCTCCGGCGGCGAGCGGCGCCGACTGCAGATCCTGCGCCTGCTGATGGACGAGCCCAACGTCCTCTTCCTCGACGAGCCCACCAACGACCTCGACATCGAGACCCTGACCCAGCTGGAGGACCTCCTCGACGGCTGGCCCGGCTCGATGATCGTGATCTCCCACGACCGGTTCTTCATCGAGCGCACCACCGACACCGTGATGGCGCTGCTCGGCGACGCGAGCCTGCGCATGCTGCCGCGCGGTCTGGACGAGTACCTGGAACGCCGGCAGCGGATGATCGAGGCGGCCGCCCCGGCGCCCGCACCGGCCGCCGCCGCGGCGAAGTCCACCTCGTCGGGCGACTCGCGCGCCGCGAAGAAGGAGCTCCAGAAGATCGAGCGGCAGCTGAACAAGCTCGCCGACCGCGAGGGGAACCTGCACGCGCAGATCGCCGAGCACTCCACCGACTACGACAAGGTGGCCAAGCTCGACGCGGAACTGCGCGAACTTCTCGCCGACCGCGACGAATTGGAGATGCGCTGGCTGGAGCTGGCCGAGGAGTCCTAGATTCCGTCGGTCCTCGGGGCCAACTGGCCGGATAACGGCGGCATCACGGGCCGGTCCTCCCTTGGGAACAGGGGGCGGACCGGTCCGTTGTATGCGCGGTGTCAGTGATAGAAAGGTCATTCTCCCCGCCCCCCCCGAAGTCGAAAGTGCGCTGATGACCGAGCCGCCCCAGCCGCCGAACCAGCCGCCGACACCTTCCGGTTACGGACACCTCCCCGGGCCCCCGCAGCAGTCCTACGGGTATCCGCAGCAGGGCGCGAACCCGTACGCGGGGGCGCCCGCGTACCCCCAGCAGCCCGGCCACGCGCCGCAGCCGCCCACCGTCCCGGCGTACCCGGCGCACGGCCTGCAGCCGCCCGCGCCCGGCGCACCCGGAATGCCGCCGAAGAAGAAGACGGCCCTGCTCATCGCCGGCGCGGTCGCCGCCGCCCTCGTGCTCGGCGGCGCCGGCTACCTGGCCTTCGGCTCCGGCGGTGAGGACCCGAAGGAGCCCGTCGCCCAGGAGTCCGGCGACGCGAAGCCCTCCGGCTCCCCGTCCGTGGACAAGGGCGACGGCAGCGGCCCCGGCGGCAACCAGCAGACCGACCTCAACGCCGGCCGCAAGCAGGGCGAGGACAAGGTCCTCTGGCTCAAGACCACCAAGATCGACGGCCCGGGCGCCGGAGTGGCCACCCGTGGCCAGTGGGTCGTGGGCGACACCGTCGCCAAGACCGTCGGCAAGACGATCAAGGGCTACGCGGTCGCCGACGGCAAGGAGAAGTGGACGATCACCTTGCCTGCCGACATCTGCGGCATGACCAAGCGGACCACCGACGACGGCAAGACCGTCGTCATGTACGCGGACGGCCCTTCGGAGACCGCCAACTGCAACCAGATCAAGCTGATCGACCTCAAGGCGGGCAAGGAGGGCTGGACGAAGGAGGTGGCCAAGGAGAGCGCCTTCGACGTGTTCCTCGACCCCAGCCTGGCCCTGATCGGGGACACCGTCACCGTCAACCGGCTCACCCGCGCCACCGCCTTCAGGATCAGCGACGGCGAGAAGCTCTTCGCCAGCCCCGCCGAGGGCTGTGTGCCCGGCGCCTACGCCGCAGGCAACGGCAAGATGATCGGCGTCGCCACCTGCTTCGACAAGGACAGCACCGTCGAGGTCCAGGACGCCGACCCGGTCACCGGCAAGAAGACGTGGACCTACCGGCTTCCCAAGGGCTGGAAGGTCGCCCGGGTCTACGGCCTCGACCCGATCGTCCTCCACCTCACGAACACCTCCACCAAGGAGAGCTCCATCGTGGTCCTCGGACCCGACGGCAAGCAGCGCACCACGCTCTCCGGCGAGGGCAACTTCTCGGCCGAGTGCAGCGAGAGCCACGACGACTCCCTCCAGGGCTGCGCCACCGCCGTCGTCGACGCGGGCGCCCTCTACCTGCCCACCAAGGTGGACCTCGGCAAGGCCAACGAGATCGTCGCCTTCGACCTGAACACCGGCAAGGCCAAGTGGCGCGTGCCGGCGGGCGAGGGCCGCACCCTGGAGCCGCTCAAGGCCGCGAACGGGCAGCTCATCGCCTACCGCAAGGCCGAACCCAACCAGGGCGGCGAGGTCGTCTCGATCCCCGCCGACGGCAGCACCCCGACCGCACTCCTGCGCCACCCGTCGGGCCCCTCCGCGCCGATCGAGAGCTCCTTCTACTCCCCGGAGGTCGACTACTCCGACGGGCGCTTCTTCATCTCCACGACCCGCCTGCTCGCCCAGGACAAGGACGAGAAGCTCCTGATGGTCTTCGGCAAGTGAACACCCGCCCAACGAGCCGTCCACCGAGAGGCAACAGCAACCGATGAGTACCCCGCCGCCCCCCAGCCAGCCGCCGTCCGGCGGCTTCGGAGCGCCGCAGGATCCCCCGCCGGGCGGGTTCGGAGCGCCCACGCCGCCCGCCGGACCGCCCTCGCCGCCGCCCGGACCGCCCGCCGCAGCCCCGCAGCCGCCGGCCGGGCAACCCGCGTACGGCTACCCGCAGCCCGACCCCGGCTACGGCTACCCGCAGCAGCCCGCCGGGCCCGCCCAGTACGGCGCGCCCCTGCCCCCCGCCCAGCCCCCGGCCGGCGGTGGCGGCGGGGACAAGCGCACCCAGCTGATGATCGTCGGCGCGGCCCTCCTGGCCATCGTCCTCATCGTCGGCGGCGGCCTCTGGTACGCCTCCGGCGACGGCGACGGCGGGACCACCGCGCAGAGCGACCCCAGCGCCTCCCCGGGCGGCGACAAGAACCAGGCCTCCGCGCCCGGCACCGAGAAGGTCCCCGGCAACCCCAAGTCGAAGACCCTCTACAACCAGCCGGCCCCCGCCGTCACCGACATCGTGTCCGTCAACGGCTCCTGGCTGACCGACACCACCTACGTCAAGTCAGACGTGTCGAAGGTCGTCGGCTACAACCTCGTCGACGGCGGCAAGAAGTGGGAGGTCCCGCTCACGGGCGAGATCTGCGGCGCCACGCACCACGTCAGCGAGAACAAGACCGCAGTCCTCTTCCGGCCCGCCCAGCCCACGGCCGAGAACAAGTACCCGCCGTGCACCGAGGTCGGCGTCATCGACCTGGAGGCCGGCAAGCTCGCCTGGTCCGGCAGCGTCAAGAGCGCCAACGGCGGGGACAAGCCCGTCCACTTCTCCGAGGTCACCCTCAGCGGCATGACCGTCGCCGCGGCCGGCGTCTCCGGCGGCGGCGCCGCCTGGAACCTCGCCGACGGCAAGAACCTCTGGCAGCCCAAGGTCGACGGCGAGAGCTGCCGCGACACCGGCTACGCCGGAGGCGAGGCCCTCGGCGTCATCCGCAAGTGCGGCCAGCACCCCAACTACACCCTGAACGCGCAGATCCTCGACCCCGCCACGGGCGCGCCCATCGCCTCGTACAAGCTCTCCCAGGGCATCGAGTACGCGCACATCGTCTCCACCAAGCCCTTCGTGGTGGCGGCCGACGTCGGCGACAACGCCAAGGGCGGCAAGGGCGTCAGCGACCTGTTCGTCGTCGACCCCAAGGGCGAGCTGAAGGCGCGCATCCCGCTCGCCGCCGGCACCTTCGCCGCCAAGTGCGCCTCCACCGACGTCGAGAAGTGCGCGAACATGGTCGTCGGCAACGGCAAGATCTACGTGCCCTCCGCCGAGCACCAGGGCCAGTCCCCGACCGGCCGCACCAACGAGCTGCTCTCCTTCGACCTGGAGACCGGCAAGCAGACCACCGACCGCGCCGACGCGGGCGAGCGGTACACCATGTACCCGCTGCGCATGGACGGGTCGAACATCATCGCCTACAAGGTCCCCCCGTACGACAAGGGCGGCCAGATCGTCAGCATCGACGGCAAGACGATGAAGGAGACCCTCCTCATGGAGAACCCCGCCGACAAGGACATCCGGCGCGCCGAGACCTCCTTCTCGCCCGAGTTCTCCTCCGAGCTGCGCTACCGGGGCGGCAAGCTCTTCATGTCCAAGCAGAACGTCAGCAAGCCGTACTCGACCGACCCGGAATACCTGTTCGTCTCGTTCACCGCGAGCTGACCCGTACAGCACCGCCCGAAGCCCCCGAACGGTACGCACCGATCGGGGGCTTCTGCGCGGTATCCCCCTCGCACCGTCGAACAAGCGTGTAGCTTGCCGGGTCAGAAGGGTGGGGGGTGGGTTCCTCAATGGGCGTACGCGTCGTGGTGGTCGACGACCACCGGCTGCTGGCCGAGGCACTGGCCTCTGCCCTGAAACTGCGCGGCCACCGGGTACTGGCGGCCGCGGCCCCGGCGGCCGGAGCCGCCGAGCTCGTCATCAGCCGCGCCCCGGAGGTCTGCCTCCTGGGCACCGCCACCCCCGCCGAGCCCGGGGTCTTCGAGCCCGTCGCCCGCATCAAGCGGGAGCGCCCCCAGATCGCCGTGGTCGTCCTCGGCCCGGTGCCCAGCCCGCGCGGTATCGCCGCCGCCTTCGCCGCCGGCGCCTGCGGATACGTACGCCAGGACGAGCGCATCGAGGGCGTGGAGCGGGCGCTGGCCAAGGCGAGGGCGGGAGAGGCGGCGATCGCCCCGCAACTGCTCCAGGGGGCCTTCGCGGAGCTCCTGAACCCCGCGGTCCAGCCCGACGACGAAGCCGGCCGGCTGCTGCGGCTGCTCACCCCGCGCGAGGTGGAGGTGCTGGTGCGGGTCGCCGAGGGCGAGGACACCCGGCTGATCGCCGCCGGCATGGCGATCGCCCCCAGCACCGCCCGTACGCACGTACAGCGGGTCCTGATGAAGCTGGGCGTCGGATCGCGGCTGGAGGCGGCCGCGCTGGCCGCCCGTACCGGCCTGCTCGACCGGGCCCTGCCCGCGCCGTCGTCCACCGCGACGCAGGGCTGACCGGCCGGCGGCCGGGGGCCGCCGATTTCCCCCGCGGGCGCCGCATCGGGTAAGCCAGTGCCCAAGCACGCGCACCCACACGCGCGTGGTCCCCCGCGAGAGGCAGTAGTCGAGTGAGCAAGTACCTGGTAACCGGTGGCGCCGGATATGTCGGCAGCGTGGTCGCGGCCCACCTCCTGGAGGCCGGCCACGAGGTCACCGTCCTCGACGACCTCAGCACGGGCTTCCGCGTGGGCGTCCCCGCCGGCGCCACCTTCGTCGAGGGCCGGATCCAGGACGCCGCCCGCCACATCGACCCCTCCTACGACGCGGTGCTCCACTTCGCGGCCTCCTCGCAGGTCGGCGAGTCCGTCGTGAACCCGGGCAAGTACTGGGAGAACAACGTCGGCGGCACCCTCGCCCTGCTGGCCGCGATGCGCGAGGCCGGCGTGCGCCGCCTCGTCTTCTCCTCCACCGCCGCCACCTACGGCGAGCCGACCGAGGGCCTGCTCACCGAGGCCTCGGTGACCGCGCCGACCAACCCGTACGGCGCCTCCAAGCTCGCCGTCGACCACATGATCGCGGGCGAGTGCGTGGCGCACGGTCTGGCCGCGGTGTCCCTGCGCTACTTCAACGTGGCCGGTGCCTACGGCGAGTTCGGCGAGCGGCACAGCCCCGAGACGCACCTGATCCCGCTGGTCCTCCAGGTCGCGCTCGGCGAGCGCGAGTCGATCTCGGTGTTCGGCGAGGACTACCCGACCCCGGACGGCACCTGCGTACGCGACTACATCCACGTGGCCGACCTCGCGGAGGCCCACCTGGCCGCCCTGCGCGCCGCCACCGCCGGGGAGCACCTGATCTGCAACCTGGGCAACGGCAGCGGGTTCTCGGTCCGCGAGGTCATCGAGACCGTCCGCAAGGTCACCGGCCGCGAGATCCCCGAGGTGGTCGCCCCGCGCCGGGCCGGCGACCCGGCCATGCTCGTCGCCTCCGCCCGCACGGCCCACGAGCGCCTCGGCTGGACCCCGAACCGCCCGGACCTGACCGGCATCATCCAGGACGCGTGGAACTTCGCCCGCAACCACACCTCCTGATTTTCGAGGCCCGGTTTCGCCAGCGCAGCGGTGCCGTCGGGCCCGGGCGCCCCGCAGCAGGGTGCGCCCGGCGGGGGCGTGTTGGTCGGGGCCGCGCGCCGCGGCCGGGCGCTGCGCGCGGGCGCCCGGCGTGCACACGCCGGGTGAAATGCCCCCCGTGCAACTGCCGATGGCACGCGCCCGCGCGTAAGACGTCCCACAGCCCTCCGATTCAGGCGATTTCAAGCCACGGCCGAGCCCCTTCGGAACGCACACTCCTGAAATCCGCGGGGAAAACTTCTGCTATTCGGCCAACCGCGAGCCGCCCCCGGCCCTACGCTGATGCGTGACACCGGTGGGGGCCGGTGTTGATTCAGGGGTCGAGACAAGTCGGGTACGGCGTCCGGTCCGGGGTAGTGCAGATATGTCTCGGCGGCGGCCGGGGGCTGCGGATCACCCGGTCCTGGCGCCGTACCCGCCGTCGTCCGTTCCCCTACCCTTGGGGGTTTTGTGGTTCGTATCCGGGTTCTCGTCGTCGACGATCACCGCATCTTCGCCGAATCGCTCGCAGCCGCGCTCGCGGCCGAGCCGGACGTGGACGTGTCCGCGGCCGGCAGCGGCCCCGCCGCGCTGCGCTGCCTCGAACGCGCGGTGGCCGAGGGCCGCCGCTTCGACGTCCTGCTGGTCGACGCCGATCTCGGCACGGTCGCCGGGGCCGTGCCCGCCCAGCGGGAGCCGGGGGCGGGGCCGCCCCCGTCCGGCCCCGACGGGATCGCGCTGGTGGCCGGGGTACGGGTGGCCCACCCCGGGGTCCGTACGGTCGTCCTCGCCGAGCGCGACGACCCGCGCCGGGCCGCTCTCGCCCTGCAGGCGGGGGCCTCGGGCTGGGTGGCCAAGGACTGCTCGCTGTCGCGGCTGCTGGCCGTCGTCCGAGGGGTCCTGCGGGAGGAGACCCACCTCCCGCCCGCACTGCTCACCGGGGTACTCCGGGAGCTGACCGCGGCGCGCAAGCACCGCACCGACAGCGAACGGCTCGTGGAGTCCCTCACCCCGCGCGAACACGAGGTGCTGCGCTGCATGGTGGCGGGGCTGGGCCGCAAGGACGTGGCGGCGCGGCTGTTCCTGTCCCCGCACACGGTCCGCACCCACATGCAGAACGTGCTGGGCAAGCTCGGAGTGCACTCCACGCTGGCCGCGGTGGCGCTGGCCCGGCGGGCCGGCGTACGACCCGCCGACCTAGCCGGGGATGTTGTCGAACGGAGCGGTCAACTGGCGTAGCAGCCCGGCGAGGTCACCGCGCTGACTCTGCGAGAGCTGGGCCAGGATCGCCCGTTCCTGGGCCAGCAGCCCGGCGAGGGCCTGGTCGGCGCGGTCCCGGCCCTCGGGGGTGAGCCGCACCAGGACACCCCGGCGGTCGCTGGGGTCGGGGAGCCGTTCGACGAGGCCCTTCTTGGCGAGCCGGTCGATGCGGTTGGTCATGGTGCCGGAGGTGACCAGGGTCTGGGTCAACAGCTGGCCGGGGGAGAGCTGGTAGGGGGCGCCGGCGCGGCGCAGCGACGTCAGGACGTCGAACTCCCAAGGCTCCAGGCCGTGCTCGGAGAACGCCAGCCTGCGGGCGCGGTCGAGATGGCGCGCGAGCCTGCTGACGCGGCTCAGTACCTCGAGCGGTTCCACGTCGAGGTCAGGGCGCTCCCGCCGCCATGCCGCCACCAGTCGGTCGACCTCGTCCTCCATGCCGATCAGTGTAAGGGGTCTGTCGATGTGAAGTCTCTTCATCCCGAGTATCTCGACCACGAGTATCTTGACATCGAGATATAAATGAAGCGAGCATGGGGCATGGAGGGGGCCGGAACAGATTCCGCTTCCGACCGCCCCGCCAGCAGGGAGGCTCGAACATGTATTCCGATACCGCGCACGCAGGGACCCCCACGTCCACCGCGCCCTCCGCACCCACCTGGGACCCCCAGCAGTACCTCCGGCACGCGGGCCACCGCGCCCGGCCCTTCCTCGATCTGCTCGCGCGCATACCCGAGCTCCCCACCAGCCCCGCCCGCATCGCCGACCTCGGCTGCGGCCCCGGCAACGTCACCGAGCTCCTCGCGACCCGCTGGCCCGAGGCCGCCATCACCGGCTTCGACCTCTCGCCGGAGATGCTCCAGCGCGCCACCGAGCAGTACGCCGGCCCCACCGCCGGCGGCGGCAGCCTCGACTTCCGCCACGGGGACATCGCCGGCTGGCTCCCCGAGGAGCCCTACGACCTGATCGTCTCCAACGCCGCCCTGCAGTGGGTCCCCGGCCACCCCGGCTCCTTCGGGGCCTGGATCAACGGCCTGCGCCCCGGCGGCACCTTCGCCTTCCAGATCCCCGGCAACTTCACCGCCCCCAGCCACGCCCTGCTCGCGGAACTCTGCGACACCCCGCGCTGGCGGTCCCGGCTCGCCGGCCACGGCGCCCGCTACATCCACCTTCTCGAACCTGCCGAATACCTCGCCCGGTTCACCGCGCTCGGCTGCGAAGCCGACGTCTGGGAGACCACCTACCACCAGCTCCTGCAAGGACCCGACCCCGTGCTCGACTGGGTCAAGGGCACCGCCCTGCGGCCCGTCCTCACCGCCCTCGGCGACGACCGGGAAGCCGTCGACGCCTTCCTCACCGAATACCGCGACCGGCTGCGCACGGCCTACCCGAGCGGGCCGCGCGGAACCGTCTTCCCGTTCCGAAGGATCTTCGCCGTAGCCCGCAAGGAGGTCTGACCGTGCTCACCGCAGTCGACCACGTCCAACTCGCCGCGCCGCCGGACTCCGAGGACCGGCTCCGCGCCTACTACGCCGACGTCCTGGGCATGACAGAGATCCCCAAACCGCCCGTCCTCGCCGCCCGCGGAGGCTGCTGGTTCGCCGCCGGCCCCGTACAACTGCACCTCGGCGTCGAGGACGACTTCCGGCCCGCCCGCAAGGCGCACCCCGGACTACGGGTCACCGGCATCGCGGCGTACGCGCAGAGACTTGAGGGGCGGGGCGCCAAGGTCGTCTGGGACGAGAACCTCCCGGGCCACCGCCGCTTCTACTCCGAGGACCCCGTGGGCAACCGGCTCGAGTTCCTGGAACCCATCGACGCGGACGCAGCCGCACCCGAGCGGTAGGCCCCCGCACGAAACGACGGCGCCCCGCCACCGGACACCGGTGGCGGGGCGCCGTCGTACCGCCCGCGAACGGGACCTAGCTCTTGCGGCGGCCCACCAGCTGAGGCTTCGACTCCAGCCCGTCCAGCCCGTGCCACGCCAGGTTCACCAGGTGCGCCGCCACCTCGGCCTTCTTGGGCTTGCGCACGTCCAGCCACCACTGACCCGTCAGCGCCACCATCCCGACCAGCGCCTGCGCGTACAGCGGAGCCAGCTTCGGATCGAATCCCCGGGCCTTGAACTCCAGACCCAGGATGTCCTCCACCTGCGTGGCGATGTCACTGATCAGCGACGCGAACGTACCCGTCGACTGGGCGACCGGGGAATCCCGCACCAGGATCCGGAAACCGTCCGTGTACGACTCGATGTAGTCCAGCAGCGCGAACGCCGCCTGCTCCAGCAGCTCCCGCGGATGCCCGGCCGTCAGCGCGCCCGTCACCCCGTCCAGCAACTGGCGCATCTCCCGGTCCACGACGACCGCGTACAGCCCCTCCTTGCCGCCGAAGTGCTCGTACACCACCGGCTTGGATACCCCGGCCTTCGCCGCGATCTCCTCCACCGACGTGCCCTCGAAGCCCTTCTCCGCGAACAGGGTCCGGCCGATGTCCAGCAACTGCTGGCGCCGCTCAGCGCCCGTCATCCGGACCCGGCGGCCACGCCTGGGCTTGTCGCTGCTGGAATTACCGTCGATCGCCACGCCCCCCATCATGCCGCGTTCGGCCCGTTTTCCCTGCGCCGGGCATCGATCCGGGACGCCGAGGGCCACCGCACGTCCGTGGCCCACCCCAGCTGCTCGAACCAGCGGATCAGCCGCGCACTCGAATCCACCTGCCCCCGCAGCACGCCGTGCCGCGCCGACGTCGGATCCGCGTGGTGCAGGTTGTGCCACGACTCACCGCACGACAGCACCGCCAGCCACCACACGTTGCCCGACCGGTCCCGGGACTTGAACGGCCGCTTGCCCACCGCGTGACAGATCGAATTGATCGACCACGTCACATGGTGCAACAGCGCCACCCGCACCAGAGAGCCCCAGAAGAACGCCGTGAACGCCCCCCACCACGACATCGTCACCAGACCGCCCACCAGCGGCGGAACCGCCAGCGAGAAGATCGTCCACCAGATGAAGTCCCGCGAGATGCGCCGGATCGCCGGATCCTTGATCAGATCCGGGGCGTACTTCTGCTGATCGGTCTGCTCCTCGTCGAACAGCCAGCCGATGTGTGCCCACCACAGGCCCTTCATCAGTGCCGGCACCGTCTCGCCGAACCGCCACGGCGAATGCGGGTCACCCTCGTGGTCCGAGAACTTGTGGTGCTTGCGGTGGTCCGCCACCCACCGCACCAGCGGACCCTCCACCGCCATCGAACCCATCACGGCGAGCACGATCCTGAGCGGCCGCTTCGCCTTGAAGGAACCGTGCGTGAAGTAGCGGTGGAAACCGATGGTGATCCCGTGGCAGGCCAGGAAGTACATGAACACCATCAGGCCCAGGTCCAGCCAGCTCACCCCCCAGCCCCAGGCCAGCGGCACCGCCGCCAGCAGCGCCACGAAGGGAACGGTGATGAACAGCAGCAGGGCGACCTGCTCGATCGAGCGCTTGCTCTCGCCGCCCAGCGTCGCGGACGGCACAGGATTCCCGGAGGGCGCGGAGGCACCCTCGATCAGATCCGGACTGGTGGTCATGGGTGTCCCCTGGGGGGTGAGGGAAGTCGGAGGGCTCGCCGGTCACCAAACCCTACGGGTCCGTAACCTACGGCATCGTAAGTATGGCAAAGCCGGGGCCCGGGACAAGAGGAGCACGGCCACGACAACCGCAGCGCACCCCGCCCGCGGCTCGCCACAGGACCCCCGACGACTCGGCCTATGAGACGTTTGCCCAGGCACGGGCATCGGACACCTATCCTGTTCCCCGTCGGACAGCGCGGTCCGCACGGGCATCCCGAGCCACACCTCAGGAGCGGCGGTCCCCCGGACGGAGTCCGAAGGGGTCCACGCCGCGCACGGCCGGGAGCCCACCGCCCAGTAGCGCTCGAACACTGCAAGGAGCCGCACCTGTGAGCAGTGCTGACAAGGCCCCCCTGGCCACCCAGCAGGCCCCCGTCACCCCGGCCGCCACCGCCAACGCGGAACTGCGCGCGGACATCCGCCGCCTCGGCGACCTCCTCGGGGAGACCCTCGTACGCCAGGAGGGCCAGGACCTGCTCGACCTCGTCGAACGCGTCCGCGCCCTCACCCGTACCGACGGCGAAGCCGCCGCCGCCCTCCTCGGCGACACCGACCTGGAGACCGCCGGCAAGCTCGTGCGGGCCTTCTCCACCTACTTCCACCTCGCCAACATCACCGAGCAGGTCCACCGCGGCAAGGAACTGCGCGCCCACCGCGCCACCGAGGGCGGGCTCCTCGCCCGCACCGCCGACATGCTCAAGGACGCCGACCCCGAGCACCTGCGCGAGACGGTCAAGAACCTCAACGTCCGCCCCGTCTTCACCGCACACCCCACCGAGGCGGCCCGCCGCAGCGTCCTCAACAAGCTGCGCCGCATCGCGGCCCTCCTGGAGGAGCCCGTCACCGGCGCCGGCGACCGCCGCCGCCACGACCTCCGCCTCGCCGAGAACATCGACCTCGTCTGGCAGACCGACGAACTGCGCGTCGTCCGCCCCGAACCCGCCGACGAGGCCCGCAACGCCATCTACTACCTCGACGAACTCCACGCCGGCGCCGTCGGCGACGTACTCGAGGACCTCGCCGCCGAACTGCGGCGCGTCGGCATCGAACTGCCCGCCGGCACCCGCCCCCTCACCTTCGGCACCTGGATCGGCGGCGACCGCGACGGCAACCCCAACGTCACCCCCGACGTCACCCGCGACGTGCTGATCCTCCAGCACGAACACGGCATCACCGACGCACTCGAACTCGTCGACTTCCTGCGCAGCCTCCTCTCCAACTCCATCCGCTACACCGGAGCCACCGAGGAACTGCTCGCCTCCCTCCAGGCCGACCTCGAACGCCTCCCCGAGATCAGCCCCCGCTACAAGCGGCTCAACGCCGAAGAGCCCTACCGGCTCAAGGCCACCTGCATCCGCCAGAAGCTCCTCAACACCCGCGAGCGCCTCGCCAAGGGCATCCCCCACGAGGAAGGCCGCGACTATCTCGGCACCGCCGAGTTCCTCACCGACCTCACCCTCATCCAGACCTCCCTGCGCGAGCACCGCGGCGGCCTCTTCGCAGAAGGCCACATGGACCGCACCATCCGCACCCTCGCCGCCTTCGGCCTGCAACTCGCCACCATGGACGTGCGCGAACACGCCGACGCCCACCACCACGCCCTCGGCCAGCTCTTCGACCGCCTCGGCGAGGAATCCTGGCGCTACGCCGACATGCCGCGCGACTACCGCCAGAAGCTCCTGGCCAAGGAGCTCCGCTCCCGCCGCCCGCTGGCCCCCACCCCGGCCCCCCTCGACGCCGCCGGCGCCAAGACCCTCGGCGTCTTCGCCGCCGTCAAGGACGCCTTCGAGAAGTTCGGCCCCGAAGTCATCGAGTCCTACATCATCTCGATGTGCCAGGGCGCCGACGACGTCTTCGCCGCCGCCGTCCTCGCCCGCGAAGCCGGCCTCCTCGACCTCCACGCCGGCTGGGCCAAGATCGGCATCGTCCCGCTCCTGGAGACCACCGACGAGCTCCGCGCCGCCGACGTCATCCTCGACGAGATGCTCGCCGACCCCTCCTACCGGCGCCTCGTCTCCCTCCGCGGCGACGTCCAGGAGGTCATGCTCGGCTACTCCGACTCCTCCAAGTTCGGCGGCATCACCACCAGCCAGTGGGAGATCCACCGCGCCCAGCGACGCCTGCGCGACGTCGCCCACCGCTACGGTGTCCGCCTGCGCCTCTTCCACGGCCGCGGCGGCACCGTCGGCCGCGGCGGCGGCCCCTCCCACGACGCGATCCTCGCCCAGCCCTGGGGCACCCTCGAAGGCGAGATCAAGGTCACCGAACAGGGCGAGGTCATCTCCGACAAGTACCTCGTCCCCTCCCTCGCCCGCGAGAACCTCGAACTGACCGTCGCCGCCACCCTGCAGGCCTCCGCCCTGCACACCGCGCCCCGCCAGTCCGACGAGGCCCTCGCCCGCTGGGACGCGGCGATGGACACCGTCTCCGACGCCGCCCACGCCGCCTACCGCGCCCTCGTCGAAGACCCCGACCTGCCCGCGTACTTCTTCGCCGCCACCCCCGTCGACCAACTCGCCGACCTCCACCTCGGCTCCCGGCCCTCCCGCCGCCCCGACTCCGGAGCCGGCCTCGACGGCCTGCGCGCCATCCCCTGGGTCTTCGGCTGGACCCAGTCCCGCCAGATCGTCCCCGGCTGGTACGGCGTCGGCTCCGGCCTGAAGGCCCTGCGCGAAGCCGGCCACGAAGACGCCCTCACCGAGATGGGCGAGCGCTGGCACTTCTTCCGCAACTTCCTGTCCAACGTCGAGATGACCCTGGCCAAGACAGACCTGCGGATCGCCCGCCACTACGTCGACACCCTCGTCCCCGACCACCTCAAGCACGTCTTCACCCGCATCGAGGCGGAGCACGAACTCACCGTCCGCGAGGTCCTGCGCATCACCGGAGGCGAGAAGCTCCTCGACTCCCACCCCGTGCTCCAGCAGACCTTCGCCGTACGCGACGCCTACCTCGACCCCATCTCCTACCTCCAGGTCTCCCTCCTGGCCCGCCAGCGCGCCGCCGCCGCCCGCGGCGAAGCAGCCGACCCGCTCCTCTCCCGGGCCCTGCTCCTCACCGTCAACGGCGTCGCCGCAGGCCTGCGCAACACCGGCTGACCGGCCGCCGTACCCACGAGGAAGGGGGTCCCCCGCGCCGACCGGCGCGGGGGACCCCCTTCTCTTCTTCCGTACTACGGCGCTCAGCCCCGGGCGCCGGACCGGCGACGGCGGACCACCAGGAACGCACCGGCCGCGATCAGCGCCGCCGCCATCGTGGCGAGCAGCCCGACCGGAGCGTCCGAACCGGTCTTCGCCAGGTCACCACCGGTCGTACCGCCGGAGGCCGACGCCGACGCGGACGGAGCGGGTGAGGACACGGACGAGGAAGGCGACGTGCTCGTCGAGGACGACGGGCCCGTGCTCGTGCTCGCCGAGGTCGACGGCGAGGCCGACGTGCTGGAACTCGGCGACGTCGAGGCCGAGGTCGAGGTCGACGGCGCCGGCTCGGTGGAGGACTGCGACGGCGTCGGCTCGCTCGTCGCCGTCGAGGGGCAGGTGTGCGAGAGGTTGAACCACTCCAGCTTCTTGCCGCCGCCCGTGGTGCCCTCGACCAGGGCGACCGCCGAGACCAGCTTCGCACCGGGCTCCGAAGCCGCGTACGCGTGGTTCTCGTTCGGCGGACCGAAGGTGGTGATCACCTGCTCGCCGCCCGGCTCGAACTTCACCGTCAGCTTCACGAAGGAGACCTCGTTGGGGCTGCCCGGCGCGATGAAGTGCCAGCCGTCCTTCGTGGCAGGGATGGACGCGCAGGTCTCGCCGGGCTTGCCCTTGTACTGGACCGCGTAGATCGGCAGGTCCTTCGCCTGGTGCAGCGGCACCTCGTAGGAGTCGGCGGCGAACGCCGGTCCGGCGGACGCGGAGAGTAGCAGCGCAGTGGCAACGGCCGCCCAGCGCTTACGGGAACGGAGCATCAAGGCACCTCTGGGGAGAGCGGGAAACATGGGGCCATGGGGGGCGGCGGCGCCAGCATGCTGACGCGACACCGCCCCGGTCAAGAGCCAGGCGTCCATATTTGCTATGAACTGACCTGCTCCGGGCCACTTGTCCCTTGTGAAGATGCCTGGTGCGCTACCCGTTGTACGCCGACTGCGCGCGCTCCAGACCCTCCGAGACCAGGCACTCCACCGAATCCGCCGCCCGGTCCACGAACCAGTCCAGCTCCTTGCGCTCCGTGGAGGAGAAGTCCTTCAGCACGAAGTCCGCGACCTGCATCCGGCCCGGAGGCCGCCCGATGCCACACCGCACCCGGTGGTAGTCCGCACCCATCGACTTCGTCATCGACTTCAGGCCGTTGTGCCCGTTGTCCCCGCCGCCCAGCTTCAGACGCAGCGTCGGATAGTCGATGTCCAGCTCGTCGTGGACCGCCACGATCCGTTCCAGCGGCACCTTGTAGAAGTCCCGCAGAGCCGTCACCGGCCCACCCGACAGGTTCATGAACGACATCGGCTTGGCCAGCACCACCCGGCGGTTCGCCGGCCCCGGCGGACCCATCCGGCCCTCGACCACCTGAGCCCGCGCCTTGTGCGCCTTGAACTTCCCGCCGATCCGCTCCGCCAGCAGATCGACCACCATGAACCCGATGTTGTGGCGGTTCCCGGCGTACTCCGAACCCGGATTGCCCAGGCCCACGATCAGCCAGGGCGCCGCGTCGTCCGACATCAAAAGCTCCTTACCGCCTAGAACGAAGACGACCGCCGTCCCGCTCCAGTGGAGCCGGACGGCGGTCGGTCAGCAACTGCTGAGGGGAAGGGGCGAGGCTCAGGCCTCGGCGCCCTCGGTCTCACCCTCGGCCTCGGCGGCCGGCTCCTCGGCCTGCGGGGCGACGACCTGCAGGACGGCGGTCTCACCGTCGACGGCCAGGGTGGTGCCCGCCGGCAGCTTCAGGTCGGAGGCGTGCACGGCCGCACCGGCCTCCAGGCCCTCGATCGAGACGGTGATCTCGGTCGGGATGTGGGTGGCCTCGGTCTCGACGGAGATCGTGGTCAGCAGGGTCTCCAGCAGGTTGCCGCCGGCGGCCAGCTCGCCCTCGGTCACGACCGGAACCTCGACGGTGACCTTCTCGCCCTTCTTGACGATCAGGAAGTCGACGTGCGAGATGGTGCGCTTCAGCGGGTGACGCTGCACGGCCTTCGGGATGACCAGCTCGGTGCCGCCGCCCGCGATGTCCAGGGACAGCAGGACGTTCGGGGTCTTCAGCGCCATCATCAGGCCGTGGGCCTCGACGTTGACGTGCTTCGGGTCGGTGCCGTGGCCGTAGATGACACCGGGGGTCAGGGCGTCACGACGGGCCTGGCGGGCAGAGCCCTTGCCGAAGGTGTCGCGCAGGGCGGCGGAAAGCTTGACCTCGGACATGCTCACTCCTCGTGGGGTGATGGAAATGGACACAGTCACCCGGCCTGAACGGCCTGCTACGAAGAGCGCGTCGATAACGGAGTGCCCGCACACGAAAGTGCGGCCTCCCTCGCCGAGCAACTTCATGAGTCTACCCGGCGGGAAGGCCGCACTTCAAAAGGATCTACGCGGAGGCTACTGCTGCTCCTCGAACAGGCTCGTCACCGAACCGTCCTCGAAGACCTCGCGCACCGCACGCGCGATCATCGGGGCGATCGACAGCACCGTGATCTTGTCCAGCTCCAGGTCCGACGGGTCCGGCAGCGTGTTCGTGAAGACGAACTCGCTCACCTTCGAGTTCTTCAGACGGTCGGCCGCGGGTCCCGACAGGATGCCGTGCGTCGCCGTCACGATCACGTCCTCCGCACCGTGCGCGAAGAGCGCCTCGGCCGCGGCGCAGATCGTGCCACCCGTGTCGATCATGTCGTCGACCAGGACGCAGACGCGGCCCTTGACCTCACCGACGACCTCGTGGACGGTCACCTGGTTGGCGACGTCCTTGTCGCGGCGCTTGTGCACGATCGCCAGCGGCGCGTCCAGCCGGTCGCACCAGCGGTCCGCCACGCGCACGCGGCCGGCGTCCGGGGACACGATCGTCAGCTTCGTTCGGTCCACCTTCGCGCCCACGTAGTCCGCGAGGACGTTCAGCGCCGAAAGGTGGTCCACCGGGCCGTCGAAGAAGCCCTGGATCTGGTCGGTGTGCAGGTCGACCGTCAGGATGCGGTCCGCACCCGAGGTCTTCAGCAGGTCCGCCACCAGACGCGCCGAGATCGGCTCGCGGCCCTTGTGCTTCTTGTCCTGGCGGGCGTACCCGTAGGACGGGATGATCACGGTGATGGAACGCGCCGACGCGCGCTTCAGCGCGTCGATCATGATCAGCTGCTCCATGATCCACTTGTTGATCGGAGCCGTGTGGCTCTGGATCAGGAAGCAGTCCGCGCCCCGCGCCGACTCCTGGAAGCGGACGTAGATCTCACCGTTCGCGAAGTCGAAGGCCTTGGTCGGCACGAGGCCGACTCCCAGCTGGTGCGCGACCTCCTCGGCCAGCTCGGGGTGGGCGCGGCCGGAGAAGAGCATCAGCTTCTTCTCGCCGGTCGTCTTGATCCCGGTCACAGCACTGTCTCCTCAGACGTGTTGAAGCTGCTCGCCCCCATGTGCGTCCGTCCCGCACACGGTGAGCCAGCCGAATTGCGTGCACCTATCACGGTACGCCGTTCGAGACGTACCTGTTTCCGGTCAGTTCACCTCAGGGGCGCTCGGAGTCCTCCGAGGCCGCCGACTGCGCCGCCGTGGCAGCGGCGCTTCCCGGACGCTTGCGAGCCACCCAGCCCTCGATATTCCGCTGCTGGCCACGGGCCACGGCCAGCGCACCGGGCGGCACATCCTTCGTGATCACGGACCCGGCGGCCGTGTAGGCCCCGTCCCCGATCGTGACGGGTGCCACAAACATGTTGTCCGACCCCGTCTTGCAATGCGAGCCGACGGTGGTGTGGTGCTTGTGCTCACCGTCGTAGTTCACGAAGACGCTCGCCGCGCCGATGTTCGTGTACTCGCCGATCGTCGCGTCGCCCACGTACGACAGGTGCGGCACCTTGGTGCCCTCGCCGATCGTCGCGTTCTTCATCTCGACGTAGGTGCCGGCCTTGGCCTTCGCCCCGAGGTTCGTGCCCGGACGCAGGTACGCGAACGGACCCACGCTCGCCTGCGGGCCCACGACCGCGCTCTCGGCCACCGTGTTGTCCACGCGCGCGCCCGCGCCCACCCGGGTGTCCCGCAGCCGGGTGTTGGGGCCCACCTCGGCGCCCTCGGCGATGTGCGTGGCGCCCAGGAGCTGGGTGCCGTGGTGCACGATCGCGTCCTGCCCGAAGGTCACGGTCACGTCCACGAACGTGCTGGCCGGGTCGACGACCGTCACGCCCGCGAGCATGGCCTGCTCCAGCAGGCGCGCGTTCAGCAGGGCGCGGGCCTCGGCGAGCTGCACGCGGTTGTTGATCCCCAGGATCTGGCGGTGGTCGCTGCCCACGGCCGCGCCGACGCGGTGGCCCGCCTCGCGCAGGATGCCGAGGACGTCGGTGAGGTACTCCTCGCCCTGGCTGTTGTCGGTGCGGACCTTGCCGAGCGCGTCGGAGAGCAGGGCGCCGTCGAAGGCGAAGACGCCCGAGTTGATCTCGCGGATCGCCCGCTGGGAGTCGGTGGCGTCCTTGTGCTCGACGATCGCGGTCACGGCGCCGCCGGCGTCGCGCACGATGCGGCCGTAGCCGGTGGAGTCCGGCACCTCGGCGGTGAGCACGGTGACGGCGTTGCCGTCGGCGGCGTGCGTCTGCGCGAGCCGGCCCAGGGTCTCCCCGGTCAGCAGCGGGGTGTCGCCGCAGACGACGATCACGGTGCCGTCGACGGGCCCGCCGAGCTCTTCGAGGGCCATGCGGACGGCGTGGCCGGTGCCGTTCTGCTCGTACTGGACGGCGGTGCGGACGTCGGCGTCGATGCCGGCGAGGTGCGCGGTGACCTGCTCCCGGGCGTGTCCGACGACCACGACGAGGTGCTCGGGGTCCAGCTCGCGGGAGGCGGCGACGACGTGACCGACGAGCGAGCGCCCGCAGATCTCGTGCAGAACCTTGGGTGTGGCCGACTTCATGCGGGTGCCTTCACCCGCTGCGAGTACGACGACGGCTGCCGGGCGGTTGGCGCTCACGGGTGTGCCCTTCGGCTTCGGGGGTGGACCCGTGAAGGATACCGGGGCGTTAACGCCGTGAAACGAGGCCGGGTCCCGACCTCTGCGGTCAGGACCCGAATGTGCGCAAGCTCCCCCGCCAGGACTCGAACCCGGACATAAGGCACCAAAAGCCTCAGTGCTGCCAATTACACCACAGGGGACTATGTGCGACTGAACCGGACATTGTGCGCCGGGTCGAGTCGACGGCACCTACTATGCCGCACCATCGCCCTTGGACGCGACGGTAAAGATCGCGCCTTGCGGGCGTGTGCCGCGGCGTGGTCCTGAGTAGGGGAGTCAGGTCTCGGCATTCGGCCGGTTCGGCCGGGTGCACGAGTGTCGGTGCGCGGAGGAATTTCTGTCGGTGGTCTGTCGGGACGCCTGCGTACGCTGGACGGCATGACCAGTACGGGGGAAGTGGAAGGCCGCGCTGGGCCGCCTTTGTGGTGGGCGCGGCGGCGGGATGCCGTGGTGGACGCGGCGCTGGCCGCGGTGTCCGCGGCGGAGTGCGCGTGGGAGGGGATCCGCTTCGCGCACGAGGCGGGGATTCCCGTGGCCGCCGGGGTGCTGTTCGGTGCCGCGGTGGGGGCCACGCTGGTGCTGCGGCGCCGCTGGCCGATCGCCGTGGTGCTCGTGGGGATCGCCGTGGCGCCGGCCGAGATGGGGTTCCTGCTGTCGGTGGCGGGGATGTACTCGCTCGCCTCGTCCGAGGTGCCCCGGCGGATCATCGCCGCGCTGGCCTCGATGTCGCTGGTCGCCACCTTCGTCGTGATGTACCTGAAGACCCGCGGGGACGTGGAGGCCGATCCGGCGCTCGTGGTCGCGCTGTCCGGGTTCGTGGCGGTGGCGCTGACCGTGCCGCCCATGCTGCTCGGGCTCTACATCGGCGCCCGGCGCCGGTTGATGGAGAGCCTGCAGGAACGGGCCGACTCACTGGAGCGGGAGCTGTCGCTGCTGGCGGACCGGGCGGAGGAGCGGGCCGAGTGGGCCCGTACCGAGGAGCGGACGCGGATCGCGCGCGAGATGCACGACGTGGTCGCGCACCGGGTGTCGCTGATGGTCGTCCACGCGGCCGCGCTGGAGGCGGTGGCGGTCAAGGACCCGTCGCGGGCGGCGAAGAACGCCGCGCTGGTGGGGGACATGGGACGCCAGGCGCTGACGGAGTTGCGGCAGATGCTCGGCGTGCTGCGGGCGGCGCCGCCGAAGGTGGCCGTGGCTGCGGCCGCCGCGACGGCGGTGCCGGTGGGTCCGGTCGCGCTCGTGGGCGGCGCGGACGAGGGGCCGTCGCTGGAGGAGCTGGAGGCGCTGGTCGGCCAGTCGAGGGCGGCCGGGATGGCCGTCGAGATGGTCGTGCAGGGCGAGGGGGCGGCGTACGCGGCGGAGTTGGAGCAGACGGCGTACCGGGTGGTGCAGGAGGCGCTCACCAACTGCCACAAGCACGCTCCGGGGGCGCGGGTCGTCGTACGGCTGGCGCACCGGGAGGGCGAGGTGGCGATGCAGGTGGAGAACGGGCCGTGCGAGGGGCAGGCCGACGGGGTCGGCCTGCCGAGCGGTGGGAACGGGCTGGTCGGCATGCGGGAGCGGGTGCTCGGCCTGGGCGGGGTCTTCGTGTCCGGTCCGACGGACGCGGGGGGCTTCAGGGTCTCGGCGGTGCTCCCGGTCCACTAGCCCTTCGGCTCCCGCCGGGGTTGCGGGTTGTCGCGGGGCGGCTTTGGTCCTTCGGCGGCTCGGCTCCCGCTGGGGTTGCGGGTTGTCGCGGGGCGGGATGGATGGGGTGGGGCGGTGCCCCGCCGGAGTGTCTCCTCGGCTCGGCGCGTGCGGGTGTGTCGCGGCGAGGCGGCCGGGGTTGCGCGCTCGTCCTGCGGGGACACTCCGCCGTGTCCCCACCCCACGCCGGCGCTCCGGTGCTTTCGGAACCGGGCTCGTACTGCTGGAGCGGGGACGGGGAGGGGTGTCCCCGCAGGACGAGCGCGCAACCACCCCGCACAACCGAGAAGTGCCCGCCTGGCGCGAGCCGAGGAGACACCCCTCCGCGGCACCGCGACCCGCCCGCACCGCGCCCGAATCCCGCCGGCACTGCGATGCCACGGCCCGGCCCGGATCCGCCCCCCGGGAGGGGAACGGCACCGCGCCCGGATTCCGCCGGCACTGCGATGCCACGGCCCGGCCCGGATCCGCCCCCCCGGGAGGGGAACGGCACCGCGCCCGGATCCCGCCGGCACTGCGATGCCACGGCCCGGCCCGGATCCGCCCGCCCGCCCGGGAGGGGAACGGCACCGCGCCCGGATTCCGCCGGCACTGCGATGCCACGGCCCGGCCCGGATCCGCCCGCCCGCCCGGGAGGGGAACGGCACCGCGCCCGGATCCCGCCGGCACTGCGATGCCACGGCCCGGCCCGGATCCGCCCGCCCGCCCGGGAGGGGAACGGCACCGCGCCCGAATCCCGCCGGCACTGCGATGCCACGGCCCGGCCCGGATCCGCCCGCCCCCCCCGGGAGGGGAACGGCACGGGGAATGGATTCCGCCCCGCCCCGTGCGAGCGGGAAGGCGGGGGGCCGGGGCCGGGCCGGGATGCTGCCCCGGCGGGAGCGGAAGGGTTACGGCGCCGTCGTGAGACGCGTCGGCTGGAGGCCCGTCAGGAGGAGGGTGAGGGCTTCGTCGACCGTGGAGCCGAGGTACCAGTCGCCGGTGTGGTCGATGCCGTAGACGCGGCCTTCGCGGTCGAGGGCGAGGTGGGAGTCTCCGTCGGCCTCGACCCCGAGGGGGCAGAGCTGCGTGGACAGGGCCCGCCCCAGGTCGGCGAAGGTGCGCGCCAGGTGGAGTCCGGTGAGGGGGTCGATCCGTAGCGGGGTAGGGGCGATCTGGCGGCCGGGTCCGGGCGCGGTGACGGTGAGGCCGCCGAACTCCGCCCAGGCCTCGACGGCGGCGGGGAAGACCGTGTGCCGGTGGCCGGCGGGGGTGGTGTGGTCCCGGAGGGCGTCGGCCCAGTACTCGGCCTGTTTGGCGTCCCAGCGGCCGGGTTCCCAGCCGGCGGTCCGCAGCGCGGAGTCCACCGCGACCGGGAAGCGGGTGGTCGAGGAGCGGTCGTAGGAGGCTGAGGTGGTCGTCATGGCTACTCGGCTGGGGTGAGGTCGACGGGGCGTACGCCGAAGTGGGCGAGGAGGGCGTCGCAGGAGCGGCAGGGGGGCGCGTAGCTGCCGTGGAGGGGGTCGCCGTCCTCGCGGATGCGCCGGGCGGTGATCTTCGCGTGCTTGAGGGAGCGGCGGGCCTCGCTGGGCGAGAGGGGCTTGCGGGAGGCGCGTCGGGAGCGGGCGGCCTCGACGGAGGCCAGGTGGCGGGAGAGCAGTATCGCTTCCGGACATCGCCCGGTGAAACGTTCGCGCTGGCCGCTGGTGAGGGTGTCCAGGAAGTCCTGGACGAGGGGGTGGAGGGCGGGCGGCTGGTCGGCCTTGCCGGCGGTGCCGGTGAGGGTCTCGCCGCGTACGGACAGCGCGGCGGCGACGGTGGGCAGGATGCCGTCCCGGCGGAAGCGCAGGACGGGTGGGGTGGGCCGGCCGTCGCTGCTGCTCCAGCGCAGGCGGGGGTCGCCGGTGGCGCCGCCTGCTTCGGCGGGTGTGCCTGCCGCGTCGGCGGTGCCGTCGCCCGGTTCCGTACGTGTTGCCGTGTTCTGCATGGTCGCGCTTTCCCTCCCGTGGCGGCGGTGGTGACCGCTGTCGCGCACGCCCCCGTGCTGCGGGGACAGCCTGCCAAATGTCATCTGTCATACGGAAGCGGGGTCGAATTTTCGTATCAATTCGGATGTTCCTGGCCGTCGGGCTGGTGTGCGGGTCGCGGGCGGGGGAGCCTCTTGCCCCAGCGCATAGGCTGTGGTGAACCAGCCAGATCCAGCAGGGGGCTACCGCCATGACGACAGGTCGGCTCGGGCAGCAGGCCGCGCCACCCAACGCCGCTTACTCGGGGCAGGTCGTGCATTTCCCGGACCCGGTCCGGGCCGCTCGGCATCCCCACGGAGTGCGGATGGACGGCGACGGGTATCCGGACTTCTCCGCCTACGCGCGTGCGGCGGTGGAGATCGCCGAGCCGCCCGAGGGCTTCGGCGTGGACGAGTTGCGGCTGACGGACTACGTGTCCGCGAACGCGGCGATGAAGGCCGCGGGGCACGAGCTGTGGGACACGGTCGGGCCGGTCGGCACCCCGCACGGCTGGACCTGGCACCACGTGGCGGGTTCGCGGCGCATGGAGCTGGTCCCGGTCGAGGTGAAGGCGCTGCTGCGGCATCACGCGGGTCTGGCGACGGCTCCGGTGGACCACGAGAAGCGCGGGACGCGGCCGTTGCAGGAGGTGCGTCCGGTGCACATCGGGCTGCCGAAGTCCGTGGTGTCGGTTTCCGAGAGCCAGGTGCAGGGTGTCGAGGAGGACCTCGGCTACCGGCTGCCGGAGGCGTACCGCTCGTTCCTGAAGGCGGCGGGCGGCTGTGCGCCGGTGGGTGCCGGCCTGGACGTGGAGCTCGGTCTGCTGGTGGACCAGCCGTTCTTCACGGTGCGTGAGGAGGCGGCGGTCAACGACCTCGTCTACGTCAACAAGTGCCTGCGCGACCACCTGACGAAGGACTACCTGTGCGTGGCCTTCGCGCAGGGCGGGCTGCTCGCGCTGAAGGTGAAGGGCGAGGGCATCGGATCGGTGTGGTTCTCCCCGTACGACGACGCACGCGACCAGGACGGATGGTCGGTGCAGGAGCGCGTGGAGCGGCTTTTGCTGCCGTGCGGCGGTGATTTCGACTCCTTCCTGGAGCGGTTGGCGGGTAACCCGCCGGAACTGGAGACGGTGGCCGGTCTGATGGTGGACGGCGGATTCGCACGTTCGGTTCCGGTGGCGCGTGCCGGTTCGGATGAGGGGTGACGGCGCGGTGGTGACGTTTGCGCAGGCGCAGGAGCGCGCCGAGGAGTGGATCAACGGGGACGTGCCCGCGTACCAGCACCGGGAGGTGCGGGTACGGGAGTTCGGGCTCGGGTTCGTGGTGTGGGCGGAGGACCGTGCGGCGGGTCCGGTGTCGGGGGGCGGCCGGCAGCGGCTGGTCATCGCCCGGGACAGCGGCGAGGTGACGTTGTGGCCGGGGCTGCCGGTGGGTGAGGTGATTCGCCGGTACGAGGAGGAGTACGGGGCCGTGGCTGCGAACGCGGCTTCTGAGGCTTCGGTTCCGCCGCCGCGGATCGACTCGGAGCAGACCTCGTTCATGCTGAGTCCTCCGGAGTGGCTGCAGGAGGCGGCGGACCGGGCGGGGATTGCGCCGCGGTCGGCTGCGGCTTCTGCCCCGGCGTCCCCGGCGT
The DNA here is from genome assembly GCF_036170895.1 of Streptomyces erythrochromogenes. NCBI lineage: Bacteria > Bacillati > Actinomycetota > Actinomycetes > Kitasatosporales > Streptomycetaceae > Streptomyces > Streptomyces erythrochromogenes. The sequence goes on from NZ_CP108036.1 coordinate 4,930,681, forward strand.
CTGTGGCGTCGGACGCGGTGTCCGATTCCGCGTCTGCGTCTGCGTCTGCGTCGGCTTCGGGTTCGGGTTCGGCTTCGGCGGAGTCCGGGCCGGCTGCGGTTCCGGGTGCCGCGGACGCGGTGCCGTTGCGGCGCGGGGGCGAGATCCCGTACGAGCCGACCGCCAACGACGGGGTTCCGGCGACGCCCGCTGCCGCGGTGCCGATCGGGGCCACGCCGTGGGCGGGTACCGATGTGAACTCCGGCTCGGACGACGCGTCCGTGCCGCTGCCGGCGACCGTGTTCGCGCCGCCGCTGTCCGGGTCCGACCTGGAGGACGCGCCGTCGTCCGGGGTGGCTTCCGAGGCGAAGACGACGCTGATGCCGGGCGGCAGCCAGCTGCCGAGGACCGCCGTGGTGCCCGCGCTGGGGTCTTCGCCGCAGGACATCGCGGACGCGCCGACGAGCAGGGCCCGGGTCTCGCGGCCGGGCGCCGACGCGTCCTCGGGTGCGGGGCAGCCGTCTACGCCGCCAGCTCCTCCCGGTGCGCCGGGTGCCCCGGGTGCGCCCGGTGGCGGGCTCGACCATGCCGCGACGATGCTGGCCGGTCCGGCCGTGACGGGTCAGCCGCCGGCGCCTCCGGGTCCGCCCGGTGCGCCCGGTGCTCCGGGTCAGCCGCCCGCGCCTCCCGGCCCGCCCGGAACTCCCGGATCGCTGGGCCGTGGGCTCGACCATGCCGCGACGATGCTGGCCGGTCCGGCCGTGACGGGTCAGCCGCCGGCGCCTCCCGGCCCGCCCGGTGCTCCGGGTGCCGGTGCGCCCCAGCCTCCCGGCCCGCCCGGTCCTCCCGGTGCCCCGGGTGCGCCCGGTGGCGGGCTCGACCATGCCGCGACGATGCTGGCCGGTCCGGCCGTGACGGGTCAGCCGCCGACGCCTCCGGGTCCGCCCGGTGCGCCCCAGCCTCCCGGTCCTCCCGGTGCGCCCGGTGGCGGGGCCCATCACGCCGCGACGATGCTCGCGGGCCCCGGCGTACCGCAGCCTCCCGGTCCGCCGGGTGCTCCCGGTGCTCCCGGCGCGCCCGGGGGTGGGCTCGACCATGCCGCGACGATGCTCGCGGGTCCCGGCGTACCGCAGCCTCCCGGTCCTCCCGGCCCGCCGCCGGGCGGGCCCGCGGCGCAGCCGCAGGCCACCCCGACGGGTGCGCCCACGGTCGGCCCCGGCTACCAGGCCGTGCTGCGCTACCGCGCTCCCGACGGCTCCGAGCAGCAGCTCATCCGCCGCTCGGCGCCCGGTACCCCGCACCCGGAGTGGCAGATCCTCTACGAGCTGCGCGCGATGAACGTGCCGCCGCAGCAGGTGCTGGAGCTGCACACCGAGCTGGAGTCCTGTGAGCTGCCCGGCGGTTACTGCGCCCGGATGATCCGGGAGACGTGGCCGCAGGTGCGGATCACCAGCGTGGCTCCGTACGGGAAGGACCACGCGGGCCGCCGGCAGGGCATGCGGCACCTGCTCACCCACCAGGGAGAGCTGCACCAGGTCGCGGACGGTCCGGCGCGGCCGGCGCCGGTGCGTGCGCCGCTGCCGCAGGTTCCGCTGCAGCCGGCGATCCCGCTGGATGCGATCGGGCAGGAGCTGGCGGCTGCGTTCGGGCCGCAGGGCGTGTTCCGCTTCGACCAGCGGGCGGTGTCCCGTCAGGGTGTGCCGGAGATCGTGGCGCAGACGCTGATGTGGGCGGGCCTGCCCGTCGATTTCGGGCCGTTCTTCTGGGCGCAGGCGGTGCCGGGGCAGCCGGTGCCGACGCTGGCCGAGCTGGCGGCGCAGCGGCAGGTCCAGCCGGCGTCGGACGCGGGCTCGTACCTCGTGATCGGCAGTGACTTCGGCAAGGCGCTGTGCGTGCAGTACGGGACCGCGCACATCGTGGCGGTGCCGGTGGAGGGCGGTCCGGGCGGTGCTCCGGTGCCGCCGCAGTTCGTGAATTCGAGCCTGCCGCAGTTCGCGCGCTCGATGGCGATGCTGGGTCACATGTGGCGGCTGCGGCAGCATCTGACGCCGGAGCAGGCGGGCCGCTGGACCGTCGACTTCCAGGCGAATCTGGCGGGGCTCGACAGTGCGGCGCTGTCGTCGCCGGAGAGCTGGTGGTCGGTCCTGCTGGAGCAGATGTGGGACGGGCTGTTGTGATGTCCGTCTGATTGCGGCATTGCGCCATCGCGTGATCGGTTGAATGGCCGGGTCGGGACCCTCCGAGGGGGTCTCGGCCCGGCCATTCGGGCTTCAGGGATCAAATGGCGCATCCTTGACGGGAATCCCCGCGAGAGAGGCGCATCCAGGATGAGTGCACCCATTGCGACCGTGCGCGGTCGCGGCTACCGCATGGAAGAGGTCGACCGGTATCTCGCCCGGCTCTCCGGGAGCCGTGACGAGGCCTGGGAGCGGGTGGCGCGGCTGACGGTCCTGGCCAAGCAGATGGAGGCGGAGGCGGCACGGCTGCGCGAGGTCGTGGCCGGACTCGCCCCGCAGACGTACGACGAGCTGGGCGAGCGTGCCCGGCGGATCCTGCTGCTGGCGGAGGAGGAGGCCGAGGCCGTACGGACGGAGGCGCGGGCGGACGTGTCCGCGACGCTGGACGCGGCCGGGGTGCGTGCCGAGCGGGTGGCGGAGCTGGCGCGCGGCGACGCGGAGGCGGTGCGCGAGCAGACCGAGGTCCGGGCGCGGCAGGGGTTGTTGCGGGCGGAGCGGGAGGCGGACGACCTGCGGGCGGGAGCGCGCCAGGACGCTGCAACGTGGCGGGCGGACGCGGCGGCGGTGCTGGCGAAGGTGCGGCGGCGGGCGGAAGCGGCGCGGGTGGAGCGGGAGCGGGAGCAGGGGGAACGCTGGGAGGCGGCGGGGCGGGAGCTGGCGGCGCGGGAGGCGGAGCTGGACGCGCGCCTCGCGGAGTCGGAGCGGTACGCGGAGTCCGGGCTGGCGGAGGCGCGGCGGGGGTTCGCGGAGGCGGAGGAGGCGGCGCGGCACGGCCAGGAGGACGCGGAGGCGCGGGCCGCGGAGCTGGTCGCGCAGGCGAGGGTGGCGCAGGAGCGGATCTCGCGGGAGACGGAGCGGGTGCTGCGCGAGCATGTGGAGGCACAGGAGGAGATGCGGGCTCACATGGCGCATGTCAGGGCCAGTTTGTCGGCGCTGACGGGGAGGGCTCCGGCGGAGGGCTGAGGCCGTTGCCGTTGCCCTGGCCCGTGCCGCTGCCCTGCCCTGGCCGTTGCCCGGGGCAGGGGTGGGTCCCGGTACGTGTCTCCCGCCGCTGCCTACGGAAGGCGTCCTGAGGAAGTGTTCGATCAGCGGCGCGATCTGGGGGAGGTGGGTCTCCAGGGCGAAGTGGCCCGCGCCCTCGAAGACGTGGACGTCGGCGTCGGGGGCGTCGCGGAGGTAGGCCTTCGCGCCCGCCGGGGTGAAGAAGGGGTCGCCGGCTCCCCAGACGACCAGTACGGGTACGCGGGAGCTGCGCAGCCAGGCCTGCCAGGCCGGGTAGTGGGCGAAGTCGGAGGCGTAGTCGAAGGCCAGGTCGGCCTGGGCGTCGGTGCGGCCGGGCCGGCCGAGGCGGTGGCGGAGCTGCTGACCGACCCGAGGGCCGGGCAGGTGCGGGAGTGCGAGGCACCTGACTGCGTGCTGCTGTTCCTGCCCGCGCACCCGCGCCGCCGCTGGTGCGTGGCCGGTGTCTGCGGCAACGGGCCCGGGTGGCCCGCTACTACGCCCGTTACAAGGACGTCTGACGTCCGTGCCGGGTGACGGCCTGGGTGGGTTGTGCCGGGACGGTGGGGCCCTCGTAGCAGTACGGGTCGCTGCGCAGGCCCCGGGACGTGACCACCACCGTCAGGGGCGGCGTCGCCGTCGGCGGCAGGGTGGCCGTCAGGGCGCCGGTCAGCGGGTCGGGCCGTGCCTCCAGCGGGGTGTCGTCGACGGTGACGAGGGGCGGGCGGCCCGCCGGGTCGGGGGTGAAGCCGCCGCCCTCGACGGTGAGGCGGTCGCCGGAGAGCGAGGCCCCGGTGATCACCGGGTTGGCGCGGGTGGCCATCTTGTTGACGAGGTAGGCGCCGGCCGGGGCGCCCGTGAGGGCCCAGATCCCCTCGGGGAGGCGGGGGAGGCCCGCGCCCACGTCGGCGAGGAAGAAGAGGACGACGTAGAGCATCGTGACCGCGCTGAGGGTGACGTACTGGAGGTCGACGAGGTCGGTGCGGCCGCTGTCGTTCGCGATGAGCTCCCGCAGCGGGCGCCGGCCCGACGCGGTGGGCGGTGCGGCCGGTTTGGCGAGGCTGCCGCGTTCCACGCGCAGGCCGACGACCGTCTTGGCCGCGATCAGCGCCACGTACGGGCCGCCGAGCAGTGGCAGGTACACCGTCGTCAGGGTGGACAGCGGGCCGTCGGAGCCGCTGAAGTACTGCACGCCGCCGCCCGCGGTGAGGCCGTAGCCCAGGATGGCGAGCAGGAGCCAGACCAGGATCACGGTCCAGGCCAGGGCGAGCGCGATCGAGGTGGAGAGCCGGCCGTCGCGGCCGGTGATGAAGGCCGGGCTGGTGCGCAGCCGCAGGCAGATCGGGCCGGCCAGCGCGGCCAGTAAGAGCAGTGCGCACAGTGTGGATGCCATGGTGTCCCCCCGGATGACGGTGCTGCGTACGAGGGTCGCCGACTGCCCTGGTCATGACAAGGCGGCTCTCCGGCTACTCGTCGCGCAGTTCGGGGAGGACCGGGAACCTGCGGGGTGCCACCAGGAGCAGGACGAGGAGCGCGGCCACGGCGGCCGCCGTCGCGCCGAGGAAGATGTGCTCGACGGCGGCGGCCACTGCTTCGCGCAGGTGGTCGGCGGCGGCCCGGGGGAGCAGGCCCGGGTGTTCCAGGGCCTTGGCCACGTCGTCGAGGTGGCCCGGGACCCCCGGTGCGGGGGCGTCGGCCAGGCGGGCGGCGATGGTGGCGTTGGCGACGGCGGCGAGCAGGGCGGCGCCCACGCTCTGGCCGACCTGGCGGCAGAAGAGCACCGAGGCGGTGGTGGTGCCGCGCTCGGCCCAGCCGACGGTGGACTGGACGCCGACGATCAGCGGGAGCTGGAAGAGGCCGAGGGAGGCGCCGAGCAGCAGCATGACCAGTGCCGGCTGCCACGGCCGGGCGGGGTACGGGAGCAGGGTGAAGGAGTAGAGGATGACCGCGGCCAGGGCGATGCCGACGGCCGCGGTGTTGCGGAAGCCGATGCGCCGGTAGACGTGCTGGCTGAGGGCGGCGGTGACGGGCCAGCTGAGGGTCATCACGGACATGACGAGTCCGGCGCCGACGGGTCCGAGGCCGAGTACGGACTGGGCGTACGTCGGCATGAAGACCATCGGGGCGACCATCAGCAGGCCGAGGGCGCCCATGGCCAGGTTGACGGCGGCGATGGTGCGCCGGCGCCACACCCAGCCGGGCAGGATCGGTTCCTCCGCCCGCCGTTCCACCCGGACGACCACCGCGGCCAGTACGGCGCTCGCGCCCAGCAGGCCCAGGGAGGGGGCGGACAGCCAGGGCCAGGCGACGCCGCCCTGGACGAGGGCGAAGAGGAGGAGTCCGCCGCAGCAGAAGACGCCGAGGGCGCCCGCCCAGTCGACGCGGCCGCGGCGGCCGGGTGAGCGGACGGGCTCGGTCAGGTGGCGGGTGATCATCCACAGGGCGAGGGCGGCCAGTGGCAGGTTGATCAGGAAGATCCACCGCCAGTGGGCGTAGGAGGCGAGCAGTCCGCCGAGGGCGGGGCCGGCCACGGCCGAGGTGGCCCAGACGCTGGACATGCGGGCCTGGATCCTCGGGCGTTCCTTGAGCGGGTACAGGTCGGCGGCCAGGGTCTGGACGGTGCCCTGGAGGGCGCCGCCGCCGAGGCCCTGGACGATGCGGAAGGCGATGAGGGCGGCCATGTTCCAGGCGGACGCGCACAGCAGCGAGCCGAGGAGGAAGAGGGCGATGCCGAAGAGCAGGACGGGCTTGCGGCCGAAGGTGTCGGACAGCTTTCCGTAGACCGGCAGGGTGACGGTGACGGCGAGCAGGTAGCCGGAGAAGAGCCAGGAGAAGACGGAGAAGCCGCCGAGGTCGCCGACGATCTGGGGGACGGCGGTGGCGACGATGGTGCTGTCGAGGGCGACGAGGGCCATGCCGAGCATCAGCGAGACGACGACGGGGGTCGGGGGGCGTCCGTCCGGCGTGCCGGCTCCGACGCCGGTCGCGCCTTTGGCCGAAACGGCCGCACCGGGGGCGCCGCCCGCGCGCCCGGCGGGTATGCCGTCCGGACCTCCGTCCGTGCTGTCCGCTGCGGGCACCGAGATCCCTTCCCCTTGCACGTACTTGCGGGGGACACCATCTCACCGCCGCCCTGCGGGCGGTATCCCTCAGGCCGCGTAGTCCGAAGGGCGGACAACCCCTAGGGGTCCCTCCGCACTACGGGCCAGGGGTCTTTCCTCCCGGCGGAGGAGGTGGAGGCGTCGGGCGTCTCCTTAACTGGAGCATACGAACCGGGGGTGCGGGTGGGGATAACCCCCGGGCGGATACGGCTACGGGCACCAGCGCGCCGTAGGCCGGGGCGCCGCAGACTTCATCACGGCGACGCACGCACGCAGACGCACGCATTCGAAGAAGGAGACAGACCGTGACAACGGCAATGACCGAAACCAGGCACGGGGGTACTGGAGGGCATGCTGCCGTCGCGGCCCGGGCGCGGAAGGTCGTCAAGGCCTACGGCTCCGGGGAGACGCGTGTCGTCGCCCTCGACGAGGTGGACGTGGACATCATGCGCGGCCAGTTCACCGCGATCATGGGTCCGTCGGGTTCCGGCAAGTCCACGCTGATGCACTGCCTCGCCGGCCTCGACACGGTGACCAGCGGGCAGATCCACCTGGACGACACCGAGATCACCGGGCTGAAGGACAAGAAGCTCACGAGGCTGCGCCGCGACCGGATCGGCTTCATCTTCCAGGCCTTCAACCTGCTGCCCACGCTCAACGCCCTGGAGAACATCACGCTCCCCATGGACATCGCGGGCCGCAAGCCCGAGGCGGAGTGGCTGAACCGGGTGGTGGAGACCGTGGGCCTGGCCGGCCGACTCAAGCACCGTCCGACCGAGCTCTCCGGCGGCCAGCAGCAGCGCGTCGCCGTGGCCCGCGCCCTCGCCGCCCGCCCCGAGATCATCTTCGGTGACGAGCCGACCGGAAACCTGGACTCCCGTGCGGGCGCCGAGGTCCTCGGCTTCCTGCGCCGTTCGGTGGACGAGCTCGGCCAGACCATCGTCATGGTCACCCACGATCCCGTGGCAGCCTCCTACGCCGACCGCGTCATCTTCCTGGCCGACGGCCGGATCGTCGACGAGATGCACGCGCCCACCGCCGACCAGGTCCTGGACCGGATGAAGGACTTCGACGCGCGCGGGCGGACCTCATGAGCAACACGGTCCTGAAGACCTCGCGGCGCAACTTCGTCGCGCACAAGGGACGGATGGCGCTCTCGGCCGTCGCTGTCCTGCTCTCCGTCGCCTTCGTCTGCGGCACGCTGGTGTTCACCGACACGATGAACACCACCTTCGACAAGCTGTTCGCCGTCACCAACTCCGACGTGACGGTCAGCCCCAAGACCGCCGAGAGCGGGGAGGAGACCCCCGACCGGGGCAAGCCCGAGATGCTGGCGGGCTCGGTCGTCGAGCAGGTCAAAAAGGCCGAGGGTGTCAAGGGCGCCGAGGGCGGCGTCGTCTCGATGGCCGTCACGGTGGTCAACTCCAAGAACGAGAACATGGGCTCGACCACCGGCGCCCCGACCATCGCGGGCAACTGGAGCGACAACGAGCTCAAGTCCATGAAGATCACCTCGGGTCAGGCGCCGCGCGGCCCCACCGAGGTGATGGTCGACGCCGACACCGCGAAGAAGCACGGCCTGGGGCTCGGTGACGAGCTGCGCACCATCGCCATCACCGGCGACATCCGCGCGAAGATCACCGGTATCGCCACCTTCACCGTGACCAACCCGGGCGCGGCCGTCGTCTACTTCGACACGGCCACCGCGCAGCAGGCGCTGCTCGGCTCGCCCGACTCCTTCACGCACGTCAACGTCACCGCCGTGGACGGCGTGAGCGACGAGCAGCTCAAGGCGAACATCGCGAGCGCCCTCGGCGCGGACGCCTACAAGCTGCAGACCGCCAAGGAGGCCGCGGACGCCAACCGCAAGGACGTCGGCGCCTTCCTCGACGTCATGAAGTACGTGATGCTCGGCTTCGCCGGCATCGCCTTCCTCGTCGGCATCTTCCTGATCTTCAACACCTTCTCCATGCTGGTCGCCCAGCGCACCCGTGAGATCGGCCTGATGCGCGCCATCGGTGCCGACAGCGGGCAGGTCCTCAAGTCCGTGGTCCTCGAGGCCTTCCTGCTCGGCGTGGTCGGCTCGGTCCTCGGCGTGGCAGCGGGCGTGGGCCTGGCCGTCGGCCTCATGGCACTCATGGGCCAGATGGGCATGCACCTGTCCACCGACGACCTGACCGTCGCCTGGACCACCCCCGTCGTGGGCATCGTCCTCGGCGTCGTCGTGACCGTCGTCTCCGCCTTCGTCCCCGCCCGCCGCGCCGGCAAGGTCTCCCCGATGGCCGCACTGCGCGAGTCCGGCACACCGGGCGACAAGAAGGCCGGCCGTGTCCGGGCCGCCCTCGGTCTGGTCCTCACCGCCGTCGGCGGCGGCTCCCTCTACCTCGCCGGGGCCGCCGAGAAGGCCGCGGCCGGATCCCTCTGGCTGGGCCTGGGCGTCGTCCTCACCCTCGTCGGCTTCATCGTGATCGGCCCGCTGCTCGCGGCGGGCGTGGTGCGGGTGCTTTCCGGTGTGGTCCTGCGGCCCTTCGGGTCCGTGGGCCGCCTCGCCGAGCGCAACGCGCTGCGCAACCCGCGCCGCACCGGCGCCACCGCCGCCGCGCTGATGATCGGCCTCGCGCTGGTCGCCTGCCTGTCGGTCGTCGGGTCCTCGATGGTGGCTTCGGCGACCGAGGAGCTCGACAAGTCGGTCGGCGCGGACTACATCGTCGCCTCCGAGTCCGGCCAGCCCGTCCTGCCGCAGGCCGAGCAGGCCCTGCGCGCCACCACCGGCCTCGACCACGTCACGGCCTACCGCCAGCTCGAGGTCAAGCTGACCGCGCCCGACGGCACCACCGAGGAGACCGACCTCGGCGCGACCGACCCGACGTACGCCAAGGACATCCGGCGCAAGATGACGGCCGGCGAGCACGCGGCGGCCTACGGCGCGGGCTCCATGTCGGTCGGCTCCCTGTACGCCACCGCGCACGGCATCAAGCTCGGCGACGAGATGACGGTCGCGTTCACCGGTGGCAACACGGTCAAGCTGAAGGTCGCGGCGATCACCAGCGACGAGGGCAACCTCGACAAGGGCATGAAGTACATCAGCACCGAGACCGCCCGGGCGAACGTGCCGGCGGACCGGATGCCGCTGCCCTTCATGATGCTGGCCACCGCGAAGGACGGGCAGTCCGACGCCGCCGCGTACAAGTCGGTCAAGGCGGCCATGGGCGAGTACCCGCAGTACGCGGTGCGCAACCAGGCCGACTACAAGCAGGCTTTGAAGGACCAGGTCGGCCAGCTGCTGAACATGGTCTACGGGCTCCTCGGCCTCGCCATCATCGTCGCGGTCCTGGGCGTCGTGAACACCCTGGCCCTGTCGGTGGTCGAGCGGACCCGTGAGATCGGCCTGATGCGCGCCATCGGCCTCTCCCGCCGCCAGCTGCGCCGCATGATCCGCCTGGAGTCGGTGGTCATCGCCCTCTTCGGCGCCCTGCTCGGGCTCGGGCTGGGCATGGGCTGGGGGGCCACCGCGCAGCAGCTGCTGGCGCTGGAGGGCCTGAAGGTCCTGGAGATCCCGTGGCCGACGATCATCGGGGTGTTCGCGGCATCGGCCTTCGTGGGCCTGTTCGCCGCACTGGTCCCGGCCTTCCGGGCGGGACGGATGAACGTCCTGAACGCGATCGCGAGCGAGTAGCCGGCGCCGCGTTCGTACGGGGGTAGGCGCAGGCCCGGGACTGGACCGTCCCGGGTCTGCGCCTTCTCCGTATCCGGTACGGGCCGGTGCCGGGTCAGCCGGTGGTGTCCCGCTGCATCAGGACGATCCCGCCGGCCTCGCCCACGAGGGTGTACCGCTCGCCGGGGTGGAGCTGGGAGGCGTAGTGGGTCGGGTCCTCCCCGGCCCACTTGTTCCCGTTGTCGATGGTGATCCAGTCGGGGACGACGCCCTTGCTGCCGCCGATCCACAGGACGCGGCAGCGGGAGGTCAGCCGGGTCAGCGGGGTGGTGTCCGCCTCCACGGTGGCCCCGTCGGGGATCCGGTCGAGGAGCCGTTCGATCGCGACGACGCGGTCGGGCTTCTCGTACGTGGACGCCTCCGTGAGCTTGGCCGTCGGCATGCTGGTCAGGGCCAGCGCGAGGGAGGCGGCGAGCACCGCCGTGGGCAGCTGGAGGGCGTAGGAGCGCAGCCAGGGCCGCTCGCCGCGCCGGACGGTGTCGATGGCGTCGACCAGGGCGAGGGCGACGACGGGCATGAGCACGGCGCTGTAGTGCCAGTCGGTGGACCAGTAGTGGTCGTCCCCGGACAGGAACCGCCAGCCGAGGGTGGGGGCGGCGACCAGCAGCAGCGGCGAGCGCAGGGCGAGCAGCCCGGAGGTGGGGATCAGCACCCATCCCAGCGTGGCCAGCTTCGTACCGGTGCCGGCGAAGGGCCCCGCCCCGTCGATCTTGTGCCAGTAGCCGTAGCCGTCGGTCGCGAAGGCCGGTATGAACACGGTGAACACCAGTACGGCGAAGACGCAGGCCGCGGCGGCGATGCCGAGCGCGGTCACGGCGGTGCGCCGGTCGGCGGTGCGGCTGCGCCAGGCCACCACGACGGCCAGGGCGGCCAGCGTGAAGCCGAGGTCCTCCTTGACGAGGAGCAGCGGCAGCCCCCACAGCAGGGCGGCCCGCCAGCGCCGGGCCAGGACCGCCTCCAGGGCGAAGGCCAGCAGCGGCACGGCGAAGGCGATCTCGTGGAAGTCGAACTCCACCGCCCGCTGGATGCCCCAGGACAGGCCGTACGCGACGCCGACGGCGATGCCGCGGGGCCGGCCGAGGAGCCGTGCGGCCGCCCGGGTGACGGGGACGGCGGAGAGCGCGAACAGCGCGGCCTGTACGACCAGCAGCGTGACGGGCCCGGGGAAGACCCGGTAGACGGGGGCGACGAGCGCGATGATCGGGCTGAAGTGGTCCCCGAGGATGTTGGCCCCCGGCCCCTTCAGGTCGGCCACGGGCGCCTGGAGGTGGGCGTACGCGCGGATCGCCTGCTCGAAGATCCCCAGGTCCCAGGAGGCCCAGTCCATGCGCCGGAACCGGCCGACGGACAGGACGAGGTAGACGGGGAACAGCCCGGCGGCCACCAGCCAGGGTCCGGCCCATCGGGGCGTGGCCGCCCTCGGAGGGGCCTGGGCCGCCTGTGCCGGGCGGGCTATGGCATCGCTCGTCACGGACTCGTGCTCCTCGGCCGTTCGGCGTGAACTCCTGCGGGTAAGGACGCGGCGAGTTCAGGCGGTGGTTACCCGAACATCGTAAAGCGGGAGCAACGCCTCCAGGATGACGAGGGGCCCGCGCCCGCGCCCGTGTCCGAGCCATGGCCCGAATCCCTCGCGCGTCGCCGTGGGCGCCGTCGTAGGGTGGGAACCCCCGGCCCGTACGACGTGTCGGGTCCTTCGCGTTGCCCCTTCACCGGACGGAAAGCCTCCTCATGAGCCTGCACGGACTGCTCGACGCCGTCACCCGGGACGCCGCCCTCACCGAGGCGGTCACCGCGGCCGGTGACGGCAACCGCATGCACGTGGACCTCGTCGGACCGGCTGCCGCGCGCCCCTTCGCGATCGCCGCGCTGGCCCGGCAGACCCAGCGGACCGTGCTGGCGGTCACCGCCACCGGGCGCGAGGCCGAGGACCTGGCCGCCGCGCTGCGCTCCCTGCTGCCGCCCGACGAGGTGGCCGACTACCCGTCCTGGGAGACGCTGCCGCACGAGCGGCTCAGCCCGCGCAGCGACACCATGGGCCGCCGGCTGGCCGTACTGCGCCGACTGGTGCACCCCAGCAAGGACGACCCGGCCGCGGGTCCCGTGAGCGTGATCGTCGCGCCCATCCGGTCCGTGCTCCAGCCACAGGTCAAGGGCCTGGGAGAGCTGGTTCCGGTGAGCCTTCGGCAGGGGGCGACCGCGGATCTGGGCGAGGTCACCGAGGCCCTGGCCGCGGCCGCGTACGCACGCGTCGAGCTCGTCGAGAAGCGCGGCGAGTTCGCCGTGCGCGGCGGCATCCTCGATGTCTTCCCGCCCACCGAGGAACACCCGCTGCGCGTGGAGTTCTGGGGCGACGAGGTCGAGGAGATCCGCTACTTCAAGGTCGCCGACCAGCGTTCCCTGGAGATCGCCGAGCACGGGCTGTGGGCTCCGCCCTGCCGTGAGCTGCTGCTGACGGCCGCGGTACGCGAGCGGGCCCTGGCCCTCGCCGAGGCGCACCCGGAGCTCGGCGAACTGCTGGGCAAGATCGCCGAGGGGATCGCGGTGGAGGGCATGGAGTCCCTCGCCCCGGTCCTCGTCGACGACATGGAGCTGCTGATCGACGTCCTGCCCGCCGGGGCGATGGCCGTGGTCTGCGACCCGGAGCGGGTACGGACCCGGGCCGCCGACCTCGTCGCGACCAGCCAGGAGTTCCTGATGGCCTCCTGGGCGGCCACCGCGGGCGGCGGCGAGGCCCCCATCGACGTCGGCGCGGCCTCGCTGCGCGGTATCGCGGACGTCCGCGACCGGGCCCGCGAGCTGGACATGATGTGGTGGTCGATCTCCCCGTTCGCCGCCGACGAGGACGCGTCCGGCTCGGACACCCTCAAGCTCGGCATGCGCGCCCCGGAGGCCTACCGCGGCGACACCGCCCGCGCGCTGGCCGACACCAAGGGCTGGATCGCCGACGGCTGGCACACCGTCTACCTCACCGAGGGCCACGGCCCGGCCGCCCGCACCGTCGAGGTGCTCGCCGGCGAGGGCATCGCCGCCCGGCTGGAGCCGGAACTGCGCGCCCTGGAGCCGAGCCTGGTCCACGTCGCCTGCGGCTCGATCGACAACGGCTTCGTCGACCCGGTGCTGCGCCTGGCCGTCCTCACCGAGACCGACCTGACCGGCCAGCGCACCGCCACCAAGGACCTCGGCCGGATGCCGACCCGGCGCCGCAAGACCATCGACCCGCTGACCCTGGAGGCCGGCGACTACATCGTCCACGAGCAGCACGGTGTGGGCCGCTACGTCGAGATGGTCCAGCGCACGGTGCAGGGCGCCACCCGCGAGTACCTCCTGGTCGAATACGCGCCGGCCAAGCGCGGGCAGCCCGGCGACCGCCTCTACATCCCCACCGACCAGCTGGAACAGGTCACCAAGTACGTCGGCGGCGAGGCCCCGACCCTGCACCGGCTCGGCGGCGCCGACTGGACCAAGACGAAGGCGCGCGCGAAGAAGGCCGTCAAGGAGATCGCCGCCGACCTCATCAAGCTCTACAGCGCGCGCATGGCGGCCCCCGGCCACACCTTCGGCCCCGACACCCCCTGGCAGCGCGAGCTGGAGGACGCCTTCCCGTACGCGGAGACGCCCGACCAGCTCACCACCATCGCCGAGGTCAAGGAGGACATGGAGAAGTCGGTCCCCATGGACCGGCTGATCTGCGGCGACGTCGGCTACGGCAAGACCGAGATCGCGGTCCGGGCGGCCTTCAAGGCCGTCCAGGACGGCAAGCAGGTCGCCGTCCTCGTACCCACCACCCTCCTCGTGCAGCAGCACTTCGGGACCTTCTCCGAGCGCTACAGCCAGTTCCCGGTCAATGTGAAGGCGCTGTCGCGCTTCCAGAGCGAGACCGAGTCGAAGGCCACGCTGGAGGGGCTGGGGGAGGGCTCGGTGGACGTGGTCATCGGTACCCACCGGCTGTTCTCGCAGGAGACGAGGTTCAAGGACCTGGGCCTGGTCATCGTCGACGAGGAGCAGCGCTTCGGCGTCGAGCACAAGGAGCAGCTGAAGAAGCTCCGCGCCAACGTCGACGTGCTGACGATGTCCGCGACGCCGATCCCGCGCACTTTGGAGATGGCGGTGACCGGCATCCGCGAGATGTCGACGATCACCACACCGCCGGAGGAGCGCCACCCGGTGCTCACCTTCGTCGGCCCGTACGAGGAGAAGCAGATCGGCGCGGCCATCCGCCGTGAACTCCTGCGCGAGGGCCAGTGCTTCTACATCCACAACCGGGTCGAGTCCATCGACCGGGCGGCGGCCAAGCTGCGCGAGATCGTGCCCGAGGCGCGGATCGCGACGGCGCACGGCCAGATGTCGGAGCAGGCGCTGGAGCAGGTCGTCGTCGACTTCTGGGAGAAGAAGTTCGACGTGCTCGTCTCGACGACGATCGTCGAGTCCGGCATCGACATCTCCAACGCCAACACCCTCATCGTGGAGCGCGGCGACAACTTCGGCCTCTCGCAGCTGCACCAGCTGCGCGGCCGTGTCGGACGCGGCCGCGAGCGCGGGTACGCGTACTTCCTGTACCCGCCGGAGAAGCCGCTGACGGAGACCGCGCACGAGCGGCTCGCGACGATCGCCCAGCACACCGAGATGGGCGCCGGCATGTACGTGGCGATGAAGGACCTGGAGATCCGCGGTGCGGGCAACCTGCTCGGCGGAGAGCAGTCCGGTCACATCGCGGGCGTCGGCTTCGACCTCTACATCCGCATGGTCGGCGAGGCCGTGGCCGACTACCGGGCCGCGGTCGAGGGCGGGGTGGAGGAGGAGCCGCCGCTGGAGGTCAAGATCGAGCTGCCGGTCGACGCGCACGTCCCGCACGACTACGCGCCCGGCGAGCGGCTGCGCCTGCAGGCGTACCGGTCCATCGCCTCCGCCACCTCCGAGGCGGACATCAAGGCCGTGCGCGAGGAACTCACCGACCGCTACGGCAAGCTCCCGGAGCCGGTGGAGAACCTGCTGCTGGTGGCCGGACTGCGGATGCTGGCGCGGGCCTGCGGGGTCGGCGACATCACCCTCCAGGGCAACAACATCCGCTTCGGGCCCGTCGAGTTGCGCGAGTCGCAGGAGCTGCGGCTGAGGCGCCTCTACCCGGGGTCGGTGCTCAAGCCCGCCACCTCGCAGGTGCTGATCCCCCGCCCCAAGGCGGGCAAGATCGGCGGCAAGCCGGTGGTCGGCCGGGAACTGCTGGCCTGGACCGGCGAGTTCCTCACCACCATCCTCGGCTCGTAGGCACCGGCGGCCGCGGCCGGGGAGCGAGGGCTCCCCGGCCGCGGCCCCCACCACGGCGGGTGCCGTGCTGCGACCCTGCAACGGTTGCGCGCATCCCCTCACTGATGGCCGGGAACGCTGTATACCCTCAGACCGAAACCTCTTCCGCACGGCCCGTCAGGAGCAGCGATGCACGGCCCCGGCCTTCCGCCGCAGCACGCCCCCCAGTCCACCTCGGGCGGCGTGGTGACACTGCGCGTGGTGTTCATGCTGCTGCCCATCCTGAGCTGCGGCTTCCTGGCCTGGGGTTCGATGCTGCGGCTCGCGCTGGTCACCCGCAAGTCCCGGGACTGGGCGCTGCTGGTGCTCAGCGGTGTGCTCGCCGTGGTCTGGATGACGTTCATCCAGATCGACCCCACCCCGGACGTCAACGGCTGGCAGGGCAACCTCGGCGCCGGCGGCTCGATCCTCACGGGCTTCGCGGTCTGCGTGTACTTCCTCGTCGCCGACATCAAGCACCACGAGGCCCTGCGGTCCGCGGCGCCCGCGCCCTGGTACCCGGGGCAGGCCGCGCCGTACAACCACCCGCAGCAGACCTCGCCCTCCTACGGCTACCCGCACGCCCAGGCCCCCACCGTGGTCTCGGGCCAGACGCCGGCCGTCCCGCAGGTGCCGCCGCAGCCGACCCCGCCCCCACGCATCGGGCAGGTCCGCGCCGAACTCGACGAGCTCAGTGAGCTGCTGCGCAAGCAGACCCCGCCGCCCGGCGGCCACCACCAGGACCCGAACCAGACCGCCTTCCGGGACCCGCAGCAGTGACCGACCGCCTCATCGGAGACCGCTACCAGTTGGCGAGCATCCTGGGACAGGGCGGCATGGGCCAGGTCTGGACGGCCTACGACCGGCGCCTGGACCGGCGGGTCGCCGTCAAGCTGCTGCGCCCCGACAAGGTCGCCGGCCCCGGCACGGTCGCCGAGGAGCTGCGCCGCCGCTTCGTGCGCGAGTGCCGGGTCACGGCGCAGGTGGACCACCCCGGTCTGGTCACCGTCCACGACGCGGGCAGCGACGGCGACGAGCTGTTCCTCGTCATGGGCTACGTGGAGGGTTCCGACCTCGCCGACCACCTCGCCGCCCACGGCCCCTACCCGTGGCAGTGGGCGGTCGCGGTCGTCGCACAGCTGTGCTCGGTCCTGTCGGCCGTGCACGCGGTGCCGATCGTCCACCGCGACCTGAAGCCCCGCAACGTGATGGTCCGCCCGGACGGCACCGTCCTGGTCCTCGACCTCGGCGTGGCCTCGGTCATGGACACCGACACCACCCGCCTCACCAGCACCGGCACGCCCATCGGCAGCCCCGCGTACATGGCGCCCGAGCAGGCGATGAGCGGCGCGGTGGGCCCGTACACCGACCTGTACGCGCTCGGCGTGCTCCTCTACGAACTCCTCAGCGGCAACGTCCCCTTCGCCGGGTCCACCGCCCTGGGCGTGCTCCACCGCCACCTGTACGAGCCCCCGGTCCCGGTGCGCCCGCAGCGCCCGGAGGTCCCGCAGGAGCTGGAGGCGCTCCTGATGCGCCTGCTCGCCAAGGACCCGCAGGACCGGCCGTCCTCGGCGCAGGAGGTCTACGAGGCGCTCGCCCCGCTGCTGCCGGCCCGCGACGGCCGCGGCGCGTCCGGCCCGCTCGATCCGACCCGGCCCTTCGTACGGCCCCAGGCACCCTGGCCGGACCGGGCCGCGGTGATCCCGCCGCGGCCGACCGCCCCGCCGGCGTCCACGCCGACGGGCACCCCCGTGCCGCCCACGTCCGCGCCGACGCCGACGCGGACCCCCGCGCCGGTTCCGGTGCCGCAGAAGCCCGACATCCCGGGCGCGGTGGACCAGGCCCGCACGCTCCTGGACCAGGGCCGGCTCACGCAGGCCGTGGACATCCTCGGCGGCATCCTCCCGGCGGCGGCCGCCGAGCACGGCGAGCACTCACCGGTGGTCCGCTCCCTGCGCAAGCAGTACGCGGCCACCTTGATGGACGACGGGCAGTACCGCCGCGCCCTGCCCGAACTGCGGCGTCTCGCCGAGGAGTTCCCGGCGGGCGACCCCCAGGCGCTGCGGTTCCGCTACGACGCGGCGCAGTGCCTGGAGCAGCTCGGCGAGCCGGCCGCCGCCCTGGCGGAGTACCGCTCGCTGCTCCCGTACTTCGAGAACCGCTACGCCAACCCGGACCAGGCCCTGCCGCTGGAGATCCGCCGCCGGATCGCGCACCTGCTGCTCTCCCTCGGCGACCGTCCGGCGGCCCACGAGACCCTGGCCCGGCTGCTGTTCGACGCGGAACGCCTGCACGGCCCGGCCCATCCCTTCCCGTCGGAGATACGCCGCACCCTGCAGTGGCTCAGCCAGGTCCGCTGACGTCCGGCCCGTCGCAGTGCGGCCCCGTCACGGCTGCCGGCGGCCGCCGCCGCGGGTGCGCAGGGCGGTGACCGCGAGGAGTGCCAGGGCCACCGCCGCGACCGACAGTCCGGGGAGCAGTCCGGGCGGGCGGAAGGAGCAGGCTACCCGCGTGGTGCCGGGGTCGAGGGGGACCGCGACCAGTCCCAGGTGGGTCGATGCGGGGCGGTCGTTGCAGGTCCAGCCGGCGATCGCGGGGACGGAGAGGACCGCCGTGCCCGTGCTGCCCGCGGGCAGGTCGGCCCGGACGCCGGAGGAGCCGACCCGGACCGAGGTCGCGGCCGTGGCGCGCAGGGCGGCCACCGCCGCGTCCAGTCGGGGGCGGTCCAGGCAGGACAGGGTCCAGCGCGGCGGCGGGGCCGCCTCGAAGACCAGCGCCGAGGAGGCGCCGCGGGAGACGCCCATCGGCTGGAGGGCGGCCCGGTTGCGGGGGGCGTTGCCGTTCAGCCGGAAGGCCGGGCCGTCGGCGAGGCGGGCCGTCGCGTTGTACTCCGGCGCCCACAGGTGGGCCTCGGTGCCCGCGCGGCAGACCCCGGGCGCGAGCGGGTCCTCGTACACGCGGGCACCCAGCAGCAGTTCCTGGTTGGCGAAGGGCGAGTCGCCGTAGGAGAGGGCCGCGCCGGTCGGGCGGGTCGTCACCAGCGGGGGCACCTCGGCGCGCAGCACCGAGCCGTCCGGCTGGAGGCGGGCGCCGACCGCGAAGACGGCGTCGGTGACCGGGTTGTCGATGCTCTGGACGTTGCGGCCGCGTGAGGTCCAGCCGGCGCCGAGCGCGACCATCGTCCGCGTGAACACCTCGGGGGTGTGGCTGCTGTAGTAGGAGCCGCCCTCCCCGCCCAGCAGCAGCGGGTCGTTGCCGGACAGGGCGGGCCGGCTGGGGTCGGTGCGGTACGCCGGCCAGCCCTCGGCGGCCGCCAGGGCCCGGGCGCGCGCGGTGTGGCCCTGCCCCCAGGACGGGTAGTCGTCGAGGCCGCCCAGTTTGCCCTTGTGGCCGAAGGCGGTGGTCGCCGCGGCCTGCGCGAGCAGGACCAGGGCCAGCACGGCGGCTGCCGGGAGCGCCAGGCGGCGGTGGCGCAGCGCCCACCAGGCCGCGCCCGCCAGCGCCAGGCCGGCCGCGAACAGCGCGTACCCCCAGGTCGTGGTCAGGGTGCTGGTGCGCGCCCACAGCGCGGCGGCCGCCAGCAGGCCCGTCCCCGCGGCCAGCGCGGGCAGCCGCGGCAGGCCGCGCTCCAGCGCGGTCCAGGCGGCGATGACGGCGATCCCGGCCAGGACGAAGGTCTGCCGGTACGGGCTGCCGTTCGGGGTGGCGAACAGGTGCCAGGCCAGATGGGTCGGCGCCCACTGCAGGGAGAGCGCGACGGCCGCCGTCAGTCCCGTCCACCACAGCCGGTCGCGCAGCGGCAGTGACCGGTGGAAGGGGAGCGCGGCGACCAGCAGCAGGATGCCGGTGGCGACGAAGACGGCGGGGGAGGAGAAGGAGTACGTCCCGGGCAGCAGCCGCGCGAAGAGGTCCGCCCAGGACACCGGCCGGAACTCCTTGACCCATCCCGGGTAGGCCTGCCCCGAGCTGAGGAACAGCGGCAGCAGGACCGGCGCCGCCACAGCGATGCCCGCCGCGGTGGTTCCTGCCGCCCGCGCGATCACCGCGATCCGGGTCCGCACGCCCTCCCGGGTCAGCACCACCCGTACCAGCAGCACCAGCGCGGCGCCGAGCGTCGCCATGTAGGCGGTGTAGAAGTTCGCCGTCCAGCAGACGGCCACGACCGGCGGCGCGAGCAGCACCCGCCGCCCGCGCAGGGCCCATTCACCGGTCAGGCACAGCAGGGGGAACGCGATCAGCCCGTCCAGCCACATCGGGTTGTAGGAGGCCTCGATCACCGACCAGCCGCACAGCGCGTACGAGGCCCCGAGCAGTCCGGCCGCCCACCACGGCCCACGGTGCAGGGTGCGCAGCAGCCAGGCCATGGCAGCCGCCGCGGCCGCCGTCTTGAGGACGGTGACGACGTACACGGCCAGGTCGATGTCGGCGCGCGGGAAGACGGCGACGAGGACGGAGAGCGGGCTGGTCAGATAGGTGCCGAGGTCGGGCAGGAAGCTCGTGCCGTATCCGGACTGCCAGTTGAACAGCAGTCCGCCCTGCGCGCGGCCGTGCAGGAGGTCCCACAGGTGCGCGTGGAACGGTACGAACTGATTGCCGAGGTCGTTGACGCTGCGGTGGCGCGATCCGTACGGGAAGACGCGGGCGGCGGCGTCTCCGGCACACACGGCCACCGCCGTGAGCAGGGCGGCGAGCGCCGAACCGGACAGACTGGCGCGGCGCGGCGAGCGGTGCGGTGTCGACATGGTGGGCCGACCCTGGCAGCACGGAGGGAAGCGGGGATGGCCGCGGAGTGGCTGCGACACGAACAGACACGTACCCCGGACACCCCGCGAATCGTTGGTCGAACCGGTGGCCCGGGCCACCCTTACTGCATAACATCGATCACCGCACGGCCCTTGTGCATTGACGCACAATCTCCCGGCCCTGGAGGCTCCTTTGCACCGTCGCACTGCGCTCTCCGTCTCCGCCGCCCTGCTCGTGGCGGCGCCCCTGCTGTCCGCCTGCTCGGGCGAGACCCGGCCCGGCACCGCGGCCGTCGTCGGCGGTGAACGGATCACCACCTCCGCGCTCCAGGCCCAGGTGAACGACGTCCGCACCGCACAGAACCGGTCCGAGCAGGCCGCCACGCTCATCGCCAACACCCCGCAGCTGGAGCGGATCAAGCTCGGCAAGATGATCCAGCTGCGGGTGCTGGAGCGGGCGGCCGAGGACGCGGGCATCTCGGTCACGACCAAGGAGATCGAGGACGCCCGCAAGGCGCAGGAGGGCGACAAGGGCGCGGCGGCACTGGAGCAGCTGGCCCTCCAGGCCCGGGTCCCGCTGGCGCCCGGGCAGATCGACGAGGACCTGCGCTTCCGGCTGCTGCTCGACAAGCTGAGCGAGCGCTTCGGCGAGGAGAGGATCATCGAGCCGCTCACCAAGGCGTCGGAGGCCCTCCACATCGAGGTGAACCCGCGCTACGGGGCCTGGGACGCCAAGCAGGTGGGCCTCGGCCCGGCGGACACCGCATGGATCACCCAGCGGACCCGGCCCGAGCAGGAACCCGCCGGAGCCTGACGTCCGCCGGCGGAGGTAGGTTCGGAGGGTGACCGACCACTCCCAGTCCACCGCCGCCGCCGCCGAGCCCACCGGCCGTATCGTCCTCCTGACCACCAGCCACCGGGTCGCCCCCGGGGTGCTGTCCTGGCCGGCGTGGCAGACCCTGCACGCCGCGGACCGGGTGCTGTGCGCCGACCCCGGCCACCCGCAGCTGCCGTACCTGCGGGAGGCGGGCGTCGAGGTCGAGCACACGGCTGCGGACGCGCACGAGCTGGTGGCTGCCTGCGCGGGCGGCCGCACGGTCGTGGTGCTCCCCGGCGGCGAGGGCGACCAGCGGCTCACCGACGGGCTGGCCCGGCTGGCCGGCTCCGGCCGGGTCTCGATGCCCGACCTGGAGCTGCTGCCCGGCTCCTACGACCTGCCGGGGGCGCGCCTGCTGGACCTGGTCCAGGTGATGGACCGGGTCCGCCGCGAATGCCCGTGGACCTCCCGGCAGACCCACCGGGGCCTGGCCAAGTACGCGATCGAGGAGGCGTACGAGCTCGTCGAGGCGATCGAGGACGGGGACCGGGAGGAGTTGCGCGAGGAGCTCGGCGACGTCCTGCTCCAGGTGGTCTTCCACGCCCGGATCGCCGAGGAGGGGGTCCCGGCGGGCGAGGACGGCGAGGACGGCGAGGACGACGGGGAGGCCCTGGGGGCCTTCTCCATCGACGACGTGGCCGGGGCCCTCGTGCAGAAGCTGATCCACCGGCACCCGCACGTCTTCGGCGACGAGCAGGCGGAGACCCCGGAGGACGTCCACGCCCACTGGCAGCGCACCAAGGCGGTCGAGAAGCGGCGGGAGTCGGTCACCGACGGGGTCCCGGTGGGCCAGCCGGGCCTGGCGCTCGCGGCCAAACTCGCGGGACGGGCCCGTGCGGGCGGCGTGGCCGTGGAGCTGCCCCGCGGCGAGGGCATCGGGTACGAACTGCTGGAACTGGCGGCGCGCGCCGAGGCGGAGGGCGTCGACCCCGAGACCGCGCTGCGCGCGGCGGCCCGCGTCTACCGGGACGCGATCCGGGCGGCCGAGGGCGTCGGAGCCCCCGCGCGGTAGTTCCTCCCGTCCGTTCAGTACTCCCTGGGGACGCGGGCCGAGGGGTCGTGCCAGTGCGGTGCCGGGCGGTTCAGGAACCATTCGCCGAAGCCCAGCGGGCGGCCCCCCGGCCCGTTGCCGGTGCCCCCGGCGGGTACGGAGTCGTGGAAGAGACGGCCGGGGCGGGCGCCGAGCCCCTCCAGGAGCCGGGCGGTCTCGTCGATGAACTGAGGCGGCCCGCTGAGGTAGACGTCCTGGTCGGGCCAGAGCCCCCGGTTGCACAGCGCCGTCGCGAGCCGGTCGGTGGCCTCGTTGCGGTGCCGGCCGGGCGCGGGAGTGATGTAGGTGACGTCGAGCCAGCCGCACGAGGTGCCGTACGCGTCGATGAGCGGCCGGTCGTAGAGGTGCGCGCCGTCGCGGGCCACCACGAAGAGCCGTACGTCCTGATCGGGCGGCCGGTCCGCGAGCTCCTCCAGCATGGCCCGGATCGGGGCCCAGCCGGTGCCGGCGGCGATCAGGCTGACCGGGCGGTCCGAGCGCCGGAAGGTCAGCGCCCCGCCCGCGGCGCCGAGCTTCAGGACGTCGCCGGGCCGCGTCTCGTGGACCAGGGCGGTGCTGAGCCGCCCGCCGTCGATCCGGCTGACGTGCAGGTCGACGGTGCCGTCCGGGCGGGGGGCGTTGCCGAGGGAGTAGGTGCGCCAGGTCCTGGGGACGCGCTCGCTGCTCACGCTCGTGTACTGGCCGGGGAGATAGGGGAAGGGGGCGTGCGGCCGCAGGGTCAGCACGCCGATGTCCCGCCCGTACTGGAGGTGGCGCACGACCTCCGCGTCCCACCAGGGGGGGGCCTCGCTCGCGTCGGCGCCGGCGAGCATGGCGTCGGCGATCCGCTGGTAGGCCTCGGTCCACGCCTTCTCCACCTGCGGGGTCCAGGCGTCGCCGGAGGTCTCGGCGAGCGCGGCGAGCAGGCTGGAGCCCACGACCGCGTAGTGCTCGGGGCGGACCAGGAACTTGCGGTGGTCGCGTCCCAGGTCGCGCAGGTAGGGGCCGAGGGTCTCGTCGTCGAGGCGGGAGACGACGTGGGTGAGTGCGGCGAAGAGCCGGTCCCGCTGGCGTTCCATGTCCTCGGAGGAGACCGGGAAGAGGTCGCGGACTCCGGGGTTGTGCCAGAAGAGGTGCGAATAGAAGAACTTGACCGCGTGCTCGGCCCGTCTCTCCACCACCGCGAAACTGCTTTTCAAGATCCTCACATCCACCAACCGAAAGTAGGAGTGCCGGACGGGGCGAGGTCAAGCGTTGTCCGATCTGCGGACAGCCGCGACGAAGCAGTCATATGGGATGACGAATCGGCGGGTCGCGGCCCGCGCCGGTCCGCCGGGACGCGGCGGCTACTGTCGGGGACATGCACGATCAGTCGTCCCCTCCCTCCGTCGGCGCGGCGCCCGAACTCTTCACGTGGGAGTTCGCGACCGACCCCTACCCGGCCTACGCGTGGCTGCGCGAGAACGCGCCGGTACACCGCACCAAGCTCCCCAGCGGGGTCGACGCCTGGTTGGTCACCCGGTACGCGGACGCCCGCCAGGCCCTCGCCGACCAGCGGCTCAGCAAGAATCCGGCGCACCACGCGGAGCCCGCGCACGCCAAGGGCAAGACCGGGATCCCGGGGGAGCGCAAGGCGGAGCTGATGACGCATCTGCTGAACATCGACCCGCCGGACCACACCCGGCTGCGGCGCCTGGTGTCGAAGGCGTTCACCCCGCGCAGGGTCGCCGAGTTCACCCCGCGGGTGCAGGCGCTCACCGACCACCTCATCGACGGGTTCGCGGCGAGGGGGGAGGCGGACCTCATCCACGAGTTCGCCTTCCCGCTCCCGATCTACGCCATCTGCGAGATGCTCGGGGTACCGCGCGAGGACCAGGACGACTTCCGCGACTGGGCCGGGATGATGATCCGCCACGGCGGCGGCCCGCGCGGCGGCGTCGCCCGGTCGGTGAAGCAGATGCGGACCTATCTCGGCGAACTCATCCACCGCAAAAGGGATGATCTGGGCGACGACCTGATCTCCGACCTGATCCGGGCGAGCGACCACGGCGACCACCTGACGGAGGGCGAGGCCACCGCGATGGCCTTCATCCTGCTCTTCGCCGGCTTCGAGACGACCGTGAACCTCATCGGCAACGGCGTCCACTCCCTCTTCATGAACCCCGTCCAGCGCGAGCGGCTGCAGAGCTCCCTGGCCGCCGGGGAGAGCGGGCTGCTGGCCACCGGTGTCGAGGAACTCCTGCGCTACGACGGCCCCGTGGAGCTGGCGACGTGGCGGTTCGCGACCCAGCCGCTGACCCTCGGCGGCGAGCGCATCGAGACCGGCGATCCGGTCCTGGTCGTCCTCGCGGCCGCCGACCGGGACCCCGAGCGGTTCGCCGATCCGGACACCCTCGACCTCTCCAGGACCGACAACCAGCACCTCGGGTACGGGCACGGCATCCACTACTGCCTGGGCGCGCCGCTCGCCCGGCTCGAAGGGCAGACCGCTCTCGCGACCCTGCTGACGCGCCTGCCCGATCTGGAACTGGCCGTTCCACCCCAAGACCTGCGCTGGCGTGGGGGGTTGATCATGCGAGGGCTACGCACTCTTCCCGTTCGCTTCACGGCTCAAAACACTTGTGCGACATCTGATTAAAAGTCAGATTCAGCTTGAACTTGTGACAATCGTTCGAAGGCCGCTAGGTTCTGCCGTTACCCCGCTGTTATGCGAAAGGTGATCCCTCATGCTCTCCGGGAACGGCCGTCACAGACGCCCCCGCCAGGTCCCCGCGCTGGTTGTCACAGCCGGAGTCACTGGCTCTGCGCTGGCCATGCCGCTGCTGGCAGCCACCAGCGCGACCGCTGCCGACACCACCACCTGGGACAAGGTGGCCGAGTGCGAGAGCGGCGGCTCGTGGAGCGCCAACTTCGGCAGTGGCGCTTACGGCGGTCTCCAGTTCACCCAGGAGCAGTGGCAGAACGCCGGCGGTCTGGACTTCGCCGAGCGCGCCGACCTCGCGAGCCGCTCGCAGCAGATAGCCGTGGCCGAGCGTGTGCTGGCTTCCCAGGGCCCGCAGGCCTGGCCGCTGTGCGCGGCCTCGGCCGGACTGGACCAGCAGGGTCCGGCCGCCGTCGTCGACCCCGGTCTGCCGGGCAGCCCCGGTGCGGTGGGCCCCGCGCCGTCCCGCCCCGACGACACGGTGCCCTCCACCACGGGCGGCAAGCCGGCCACGGACTTCGGGCTCCCGACCGCGGAGACCCCGAGCCCTTCGGGCAGCCCCTTCCTGATTCCCGACGCTCCGTCCGTCGGACTGCCCGTCATGCCCGCGCCCGACGTCCCGACGACGCCGCCGGCCGACCCGGGCACCCCGGTCGCCCCGACCGACCCGACGACCCCGCCGGTGACCCCCGCCGACCCGACGGCCCCGACCCTCCCGGCGGACCCGACGGCGCCCACGACCCCGCCGGTCACCCCCAGTCCGTCCCCGGCCGACCCGACCGCCCCCGTGGCACCGACGACCCCGGCGACCCCGGACGCCACTCCCGCCGAGGGCAACGGCAAGCACCGCGGTGCCCCCTCCCCCGAGGAGGGCGCCCCGTCCGATGCCGCGTCGGACCCCGTCTACACGGTGCAGGCGGGCGACAGCCTGGCGACCATCGCGGATGCCAAGGGCCTGAAGGGCGGCTGGAGCGGGCTCTACGCGGCCAACGAGCAGGTCATCGGCGGAGACGCCAACCTGATCAAGCCCGGGCAGAACCTGGATCTAACCACCTAATAAGGACAGTTGGTTCGACCGGAAAGACCTGATTGTCTGTTTTCTGTAAGTGAGACATGTGTCTCTTCCGGTCAACTGGCGTGTCCCGCCCCGGGGGTTCCGCAAACCCCGTTCTCACCTGCGCAAACACCCCCATGGGGAGCGCAAGTAGGGGCCGTTTCTCCCCGATGTTCCTGGTTGAGCATCGGGGAGGGACATGTCTACCTTCTGATTCGCCCGCCACCGCGGGCTCCTTCGACCGCATCGCCGAATCCTGCCGGCGGACGGGGGGAACAGTCGTCGCGTCAAGCGCCGAAGGCAGGAGCGGGGGAACCAAGGTAGGTGCCGCGAGCGGCCGTTGAGAGACGGTCACGCAACCGGCTTGGGGTTAAGCGGGGCGCAAGGTCGCACCGCCGGGCACTCACAGGCCCGAACCCGACAGCTCACCTCGTAGGCGTCGGTGAGGAGAAACCTCATGCTGCTTTCCGGCAAGGGCAAGCATCGTCGCGGTTCCAAGGCCGTTCGCATCGTCACGCTCGCCGGTGTCGCCGGTGTGGCCGTCGCCGCCCCCCTGATGACCGCGGGCGCCGCCAGTGCCGCCACCGCGTCCGAGTGGGACAAGGTCGCGCAGTGCGAGTCCGGTGGCAACTGGTCCATCAACACGGGCAACGGCTACTACGGCGGACTGCAGTTCTCGTCCTCCACGTGGGCCGCGTTCGGTGGCAAGTCGTACGCGGCGCAGGCCAACCAGGCCTCGAAGGCGCAGCAGATAGCCGTGGCCGAGAAGGTCCTCAAGAAGCAGGGCAAGGGCGCCTGGCCGCACTGCGGCAAGGGTCTGTCGAACTCGTCCTACACCGGTGGCGGCTCCACCGAGACCCCGGCTTCCACCAAGCCGAAGGCCGAGACGAAGAAGACCGAGACCAAGAAGACCGAGACCAAGGCCGCGCCGAAGAAGGACACCAAGCGCACCGAGGTCCCGACCACCCGCTCCGAGCGCACCGAGGCTCCGGCCGCGCCGAAGACCGGCAACGGCTCGTACGAGGTCAAGCCGGGCGACACCCTGGGCACCATCGCCGAGGCCAACGGCGTCAAGGGCGGCTGGCAGCAGCTCTTCGAGCTGAACAAGGACATCGTCTCGGACGCCGACCTGATCTACCCCGGTCAGAAGCTGAAGCTCAGCTGAACGCTGCGGCAATAGCCGCAAAAGCGTACGCACACGCAGAATTCCCACCGCCCGGCGCCCTTCCCCCCACGCGCCGGGCGGCGGTGTGTGCGGCCCCGCAAGCCGGTGATCAAGAGTCGTATGTCCCGGAAGAGGGGTATTCGGTCCCTTTTTCGTCCCAGGGGTCGGGCGGTCGGCCGGTCGAACCCCGGAAGCCGGTTAGGCTCTAGGCGGCAAGGCCATCCCACGGCCTGACACGCCACCGCACACCCAGCGTCACATCCCAGAAGGAGATGCTCGTGCCGTCCATCGACGTCGTCGTAGCCCGGGAAATCCTGGACTCCCGAGGCAACCCCACGGTCGAGGTCGAGGTGGGCCTCGACGATGGCAGCACCGGCCGTGCTGCCGTTCCGTCCGGCGCCTCCACCGGTGCATTCGAGGCCATCGAGCTCCGTGACGGTGACCCCAACCGTTACTTCGGCAAGGGCGTCGAGAAGGCCGTCCTGGCCGTCATCGAGCAGATCGGCCCGGAGCTCGTCGGCTACGACGCCACCGAGCAGCGCCTGATCGACCAGGCCATGTTCGACCTGGACGCCACCGACAACAAGGGCTCCCTCGGCGCCAACGCCATCCTCGGCGTCTCCCTGGCCGTCGCGCACGCCGCGTCCGAGGCCTCGGACCTTCCGCTCTTCCGCTACCTCGGCGGTCCGAACGCGCACCTGCTGCCCGTTCCGATGATGAACATCCTCAACGGTGGGTCGCACGCCGACTCCAACGTCGACATCCAGGAGTTCATGATCGCCCCGATCGGCGCGGAGTCCTTCTCCGAGGCGCTGCGCTGGGGTGCCGAGGTCTACCACACGCTGAAGAAGGTCCTGCACACCAAGGGCCTCTCCACCGGCCTGGGCGACGAGGGCGGCTTCGCCCCCAACCTGGAGTCCAACCGCGCCGCGCTCGACCTCATCATCGAGGCCGTCAAGCAGGCCGGCTACACCCCGGGCAAGGACATCGCGCTGGCGCTCGACGTCGCCGCGTCCGAGTTCTACAAGGACGGCAAGTACGAGTTCGAGGGCCAGTCCCGCTCGGCCGCCGAGATGACCGACTACTACGCCGAGCTCGTCGAGGCGTACCCGCTGGTCTCCATCGAGGACCCGCTGTTCGAGGACGACTGGGCCGGCTGGAAGACCATCACCGACCGCCTGGGCGCCAAGGTCCAGATCGTCGGTGACGACCTGTTCGTCACCAACCCGGAGCGTCTGGCCCGCGGTATCGAGGAGGGCTCCGCGAACGCCCTGCTCGTGAAGGTGAACCAGATCGGTTCGCTGACCGAGACCCTCGACGCCGTCGAGATGGCCCAGCGCAACGGCTTCAAGTGCATGATGTCGCACCGCTCCGGCGAGACCGAGGACGTCACCATCGCCGACCTCGCCGTCGCCGTGAACTGCGGTCAGATCAAGACCGGCGCCCCGGCCCGCTCGGACCGCGTCGCCAAGTACAACCAGCTGCTGCGCATCGAGGAGATCCTCGACGACGCTGCGGTGTACGCGGGCCGCAGCGCCTTCCCGCGCTTCAAGGGCTAATCACGCTCTGCCTCCGTACGTCCCCGCACTCGGTCCCGTACCGTGTGCGGGGACGTATTGCGTAGTGCGTACATAAGGGGAGGCGGACCAATGGCCGGGAACCGGGATCGGTTCTCCACCTTCTCCACCGCGACGCGGCTCAAGCAGCTCGGCGAGCGGACCGCGGCCCACGTCTACCGCTCGCAGTCGCGCCGGCAGGTGCGCCGCAGCCGCCTCACCGGCAGGGCCGCACTCCTGGTGCTGGTGCTCTGTACGCTGGTCGTCGCCCTCGCGTATCCGATGCGCCAGTACGTCTCCCAGCGCTCGGAGATCGCGGAGCAGCAGCGGGCCGCCGCGGCAGCGCGGGACCGCCTGGAGCGGCTCCGCGACGAGAAGGCCCGCTGGCAGGACGACGCCTACGCGGAGCAGCAGGCGCGCAAGCACCTGCACTTCCTGCGTCCGGGGGAGGTCGGCTACATCATGGGCGACCCCGGATCCCGGCCCCCGGAGCCGCACCGGACCGGCCAGGCCGGCTCCGACCGCCCCTGGTACTCCAACGTCTGGGACGGCGTCGACAAGGCCGACCGCCCCAACGACTAGCACCGCAGCACCCATCCACGAGAACGAAGAGACTTCCTCCAGGCATGCAGACGCCCCCGCCCCAGACCGACCGGACCGAGCCGACCGACGCGGACATCGAGGCGTTCGAGCAGCAGCTCGGCCGCCCGCCGCGCGGGCTGCGCGCCATCGCGCACCGCTGCCCCTGCGGGCAGCCCGACGTGGTGGAGACCGCGCCGCGGCTTCCCGACGGCACCCCCTTCCCGACGCTGTACTACCTGACGTGCCCGCGCGCGGCCTCCGCCATCGGCACGCTGGAGGCCAACGGCGTGATGAAGGAGATGCAGGCGCGGCTCGCCGAGGACCCGGAGCTCGCCGCCGCCTACCAGGCCGCGCACGAGGACTACATCCGGCGCCGCGACGCCATCGAGGTGCTCCAGGGCTTCCCGAGCGCCGGCGGGATGCCGGACCGGGTCAAGTGCCTGCACGTGCTCGTCGGCCACTCCCTGGCCGCCGGCCCCGGCGTGAACCCGTTCGGCGACGAGGCCCTCGCGATGCTGCCCGAGTGGTGGGCCAAGGGCGCCTGCGTCACGCCGTGCGGCGAGAAGAAGGAAGAGGGGGCCGAGTGACCCGGGTCGCGGGCATCGACTGCGGTACGAACTCCATCCGGCTGCTCGTGGCGGACTGCGACCCGGCCACGGGCGAGCTGGTCGAGCTGGACCGGCGGATGACCATCGTCCGGCTCGGCCAGGGCGTGGACAAGACCGGGCGCCTGGCCCCGGAGGCGCTGGAGCGCACCTTCGCCGCCTGCCGCGAGTACGCGGCGGTCATCAAGGAGTTCGGCGCGGAGCGGGTGCGTTTCGTGGCGACCTCCGCCTCCCGCGACGCCGAGAACCGCGACGACTTCGTGCGCGGTGTCGTGGAGATCCTGGGCGTGGAGCCCGAGGTGATCTCCGGCGACCAGGAGGCGGAGTTCTCCTTCACCGGCGCCACCCGGGAGCTGACCGCGCACGAGCACCTGGAGCGGCCGTCCCTGGTGGTCGACATCGGCGGCGGCTCGACCGAGTTCGTCGTCGGCGACGACCACGTGCGGGCCGCCCGCTCCGTGGACGTGGGCTGCGTCCGGATGACCGAGCGCCACCTGGTGGTGGACGGCGTCGTCACCGACCCGCCGTCCGAGAAGCAGATCGCGGCCGTCCGGGCCGACATCGAGGCCGCGCTGGACCTGGCGGCCGAGACCGTCCCGCTGGCCGAGGCGCGCACCCTGGTGGGCCTGGCGGGCTCGGTGACCACGATCGCCGCGATCGCGCTGGGGCTGCCCGAGTACCGGTCCTCCGAGATCCACCACTCCCGGATCTCCTACGAGCAGGTCCGCGCGATCACCGAGCGGATGCTGACGGCCACGCACGACGAGCGCGCGGCGATCCCCGTGATGCACCCGGGCCGGGTCGACGTGATCGGTGCGGGCGCGCTGGTCCTGCTGGCCATCATGGAACGCACCGGTGCCCCGGAGGTCGTGGTCTCGGAACACGACATCCTCGACGGCATCGCCTGGAAGACCGCAGAAGAGGTCGAGACGGACAAGCAGCGCTCCTGACCCGCGGAAATGCCGAACGGCGGCGCTCCGGTCAGTCGACCGGAGCGCCGCCGTCGGCCTGGGGGTCAGATGTTGCGGTAGATGTCGCGGCGGTCGCCCACCTTGACGACGAGGATGACGAGCTCGCCGTCCAGGACTTGGTAGGCGATCCGGTAGCTGCCGACGCGGAGCCGGTACAGGCCGGAGGGGCCGGTGAGCTTCTTGATGTCGGCGTCCTCGCGGTACGGATCGTCCCCCAGCGCGGTCAGGGCGGCGAGGATCCGCATGCCTGCCGGCCTGTCGATCGCCCGGAGCTGCCGTTGCGCCGCGGTCGTGAACCGGAAGGCGTACTTCACGCCGCGCCGTCACCCCGTTCGCTGAACAGGTCGGCCAGCAGCTCGGCCATCGTCACGGTCGATCCGCCCTCGGCGAGTACCGCCTCCGCCTCGCGTGCGAGCAGCTCGTCCGCCGCCTCTTCGAGCGCGTTGAAGTCCGCGATGGGGACGAGGGCGGCCACCGGAGCGCCGTTCCGCGTGATTATGGTCGGGGCGCCCTGCTCGGCACGGTTGATGTGGTCCGCAAGATGGGCGCGGGCTTCGCGCACGGTCACGGCGTTCTCATCACTCATGAAGGCCAGTGTACGCGTGTATGTGTACACCCGTCGGGTGTCGCACAAACAGGTGTGGGTTCACCGGGAATGCTCGACGGAATCGCCCGGAGCGCGGCAGGCGCCGCGGTGTGAGGCGCTGAGCCGGCGAGACGACGACGGCGCTCCGGTCGACCGACCGGAGCGCCGCCACGTTCTCAGACGTTGCGGTTGGCGTCGCGGCGTTGAACGGACCCGTGCTTCGCGCACGGTCACGGCGTTCTCACGGACACAATCACCTGGTCCATCGGCCAAACGACCTTCGAACCAGCGTGTGGGGGTCTCGGGACCCATGATCCAAAAAAAGTTCGTGAAGTTCTTCACAAGGAAAAGGGGCCTACTGGGTCCCCGGAAGGGCCCTTCGGGGCCTTCCGGAGGTCCTCGGGCCCCTTTTGTCTCGCGTTCGTGCGATCGACGGAGGCGGCGGGCCGCGCGTCAGAGGTATGGACGAAACCCGGTGGTCTACTCCGGTCAAAGCCTCGGAGGCCAGTTCAGGACGGGTGAACAACGACTCCGATTACCCCTTGGTTCCCGTTGCGCGCCATGACGTCCGTCACGTGGGCGGCGGAGTGTAGCAGAGGCCTTCCGACTCCTTGTGAAGGGGCTCACGAGCAACACCCCATTGGGTGCTGGATACTCGTTCTCATGAGCACCACGGAGCGTCCCAGGATCCTCGTTGTAGGAGGTGGGTACGTAGGCCTGTACGCAGCCAAGCGCATCATGAAGAAGATGCGCTACGGCGAGGCGACCGTCACGGTCGTCGACCCGCGCTCGTACATGACCTACCAGCCCTTCCTCCCCGAAGTGGCCGCAGGCAGCATCTCGCCTCGGCACGTCGTCGTCCCGCTGCGACGCGTGCTGCCCAAGGCAGAGGTTCTCACCGGCCGGGTCACCAGCATCGACCAGGACCGCAAGGTCGCCGTCGTCACGCCGCTGGTCGGCGAGGCGTACGAGCTGCCCTTCGACTACCTGGTGATCGCGCTCGGCGCCGTCTCCCGCACCTTCCCGATCCCCGGTCTCGCAGAGCAGGGCATCGGCATGAAGGGCGTCGAGGAGGGCATCGGCCTGCGCAACCACGTACTCGAGCAGCTGGACAAGGCCGAGTCCACGACGGACGAGAACGTCCGCCGCAAGGCCCTCACCTTCGTCTTCGTCGGCGGCGGCTTCGCCGGCGCCGAGACGATCGGCGAGGTCGAGGACATGGCCCGCGACGCCGCGAAGTACTACTCCACGATCAAGCGCGAGGACATGCGCTTCATCCTGGTCGACGCGGCCGACAAGATCCTCCCCGAGGTCGGGCCCAAGCTCGGCACCTGGGGCAAGGAGCACCTCGAGTCCCGCGGCATCGAGATCTACCTCAACACCTCCATGGACTCCTGCGTGGACGGCCACGTGGTGCTGAAGAACGGCCTCGAGGTCGACTCCAACACCATCGTCTGGACCGCCGGCGTCAAGCCCAACCCGGTCCTGGCCCGCTACGGCCTGCCGCTGGGCCCCCGCGGCCACGTGGACGCCCAGCCGACCCTCCAGGTCACGGGCACGGACTACATCTGGACCGCCGGTGACAACGCCCAGGTTCCGGACGTCGCCGCCCGCAAGGCCGGCGTCGAGAACGCCTGGTGCCCGCCGAACGCCCAGCACGCGCTGCGCCAGGCCAAGGTCCTCGGCGACAACGTCATCTCGGGCATGCGGGGCTTCCCGCAGGCCGAGTACTCGCACTCCAACAAGGGTGCGGTGGCGGGCCTCGGCCTCCACAAGGGCGTCGCGATGATCGTCATGGGCAAGACGAAGATCAAGCTCAAGGGCCGGCTCGCCTGGTACATGCACCGTGGCTACCACGGCATGGCCATGCCGACCTGGAACCGCAAGATCCGCGTCTTCGCCGACTGGACCCTCGCCATGTTCCTCAAGCGCGAGGTCGTCTCCCTCGGCGCGCTGGAGACCCCGCGCGAGGAGTTCTACGAGGCCGCCAAGCCGGCGCCGGCCCCGGCCGCCGCCGCTGCCCCGGCCGAGAAGGCCAAGGCCTCCTGACCCTGAGTCGGTGGCCCGGCCGCTGAGCCGGCCGAATGTACGACCCCGAAGGGGCCGCCCGCCATCCGTGGTGCGGGCGGCCCCTTCGGCGTACCCGGGGCCGCGGATGGGTAGAGGGATGGGTCGGAACTTTGTGGAGGTGCGCCATGACCGACGCCGCTCCGCGGCTGGCCGCTCTTGCCGAGACCCTGCTGGGCGGCCCCCTGCCCGTGCGCATCCGCGCGTGGGACGGAACCGAGGCCGGGCCGCCCGACGGCCCCGTACTCGTCGTCCGGGGCCGCCGTGCCCTGCGCCGGATCCTGTGGAAGCCCGGAGAGCTGGGCCTGGCCCGGGCCTGGGTGGCCGGTGACCTGACCGTCGAGGGCGACCTGTTCGAGCTGCTGGACCGGGTGGCGGGCCTGCTCTGGCAACGGGACCGGGAGCCCGCGCCCGCCCCGCCCTCCTCCCTCCTGGGCGCGCTGCGCCCGCGCCTGCCCCGGCGGGTCTCGGCCGCCGCGGACAGCGCCGCGGCCGCCGCCGCGCTGCTGGGCGACCCGGACGCGCGGGAGGCCGTACGGGACCTCGTCGCCCTGGCCAGGCCGTGGCCGGCGCCCGCGCCGCCCGCGGAGGAGGCGGACCGGCGCGGCGGCCCCCGGCACACCAAGGGCCGTGACCGGCAGGCCATCAGCCACCACTACGACGTCGGCAACGACTTCTACGAGCGGGTCCTCGGCCCCTCCATGGTGTACTCCTGCGCCTACTGGACCCCCGGCTCCACCCTGGAGCGGGCCCAGCACGACAAGCTCGACCTGGTCTGCCGCAAACTCGCCCTCGCACCCGGCCAGAGGCTCCTCGACGTCGGCTGCGGCTGGGGCTCCATGGCCCTGCACGCGGCCCGCGAGTACGGCGCCCTCGTCACCGGGGTCACGCTCTCGCGCGAACAGGCCGCGTACGCCCGCAAGAGGGTCGCGGACGAAGGCCTGGCCGATCTGGTCGAGATCCGCATCCAGGACTACCGGGACGTCAAGGACGGCCCCTACGACGCCATTTCCTCCATCGGGATGGCCGAACACGTCGGAGCCGACCGCTACCGCGACTACGCACGCACCCTGCACGCCCTGCTGCGCCCCGGCGGCCTGCTGCTCAACCACCAGATCGCCCGCCCGCCGGAGGCCGACGAAGCGGCCTACCGGGTGGACGAGTTCATCGACGCGTACGTCTTCCCCGACGGGGAGCTCTCCCCGGTCGGCACCACGGTCGGCGAGCTGGAACGGGCCGGCTTCGAGGTCCGCGACGTGGAGGCGCTGCGCGAGCACTACGCCCTGACCCTGCGGGCCTGGGTGGCACGGCTGGAGGAGCACTGGGACGAGGCCGTGGCCCTCACCTCGGCCGGCCGGGCCCGGGTCTGGCAGCTCTACATGGCCGCCTCCGCGCTCGGCTTCGAACGGGGCCGCCTCGGGGTCAACCAGGTGCTCGCCGTGCGCTCCGCGGCGCGCGGGGACTCGGGGCTGCCGCTGCGCCTGCGGACCTGGGGCGCGCAGCCGGCGTAATCGTTCCTGCGCTGCGCGGACGACGGGAAGGGCCCCGGGGCGTGTCGCCCCGGGGCCCTTCCGTGTCCGCCTGCTGCTGTCCTCGCTCCGCGCTCGCGCTACTCGGTCTTGATGGCGGTCAGCATGTTCAGGCGGGCGGCGCTGCGGGCCGGCCACATGGCGGCCAGGACGCCGACCACGGCGGCCAGCAGGAGGAAGATCCCGATCCGGTCCCACGGGAGGATCAGCGCGTAGCCGGGCATGGCCTCCGCCAGCGTGGAGCCGACGGCCCAGGCGAGGAAGATGCCGATGACGACGCCGAGGGCGGCACCGAAGAGCGAGATCACGACGGCTTCGAGGCGGATCATGTTCTTGACCCGGCTGCGGTCGAGGCCGATGGCCCGCAGCATGCCGATCTCCTGGGTCCGCTCGAAGACGGACATGGCCAGGGTGTTGACCACGCCGAGCACCGAGATGACCAGTGCCATGCCGAGCAGGCCGTACATGATGTTCAGCATCGTGTTGATCATGCCGCCCATCTCGTTGCGCATGTCCTGCTGGGTGGCGACGGTGATGGCCGGGTTCTTGCCGAGGGCGTCGACGACCTTCTGCTGGGCGGCCTTGGAGGCCCCGCCGTCGACGTTGACGTACACCTCGGGGATGTACATCTCCTCGCTGTGCTCGGTGAGGATCTTGTTGTCGATGACGTAGGGGGAGAGCAGGCCCTCCATGTCCTTGAAGATCGCGCCGACCTTGACGGACGCCTCCTGGCCGTCGTCGTACTTCACCTTGAGCGGGGTGCCGACGGTGAAGTTCTGCTTCTTGGCGGTCTTCTCGGCGACGGCGACCTCGCCCTTGCCGAGGCTGTCGAGCGAGCCGCTGAGGACCTCGACGTTCAGGAGCTGGCCGATGGTGGCCGGGTTGACGCCGGAGGCGGCCCGGAAGTCGCCGTCGACCAGGAAGTAGCCGGCCGTCTGCGGGGAGACCGCCTTGATGCCGGGGGCCTTGGACAGGGTCTCGGCCACGGACTTGTCGAGGCTGCCCGCGTCCGAGGACATGGAGACCCGGTAGTCGGCCTTGAGCTTCTCGGTGCTCATGCGGTCGACGACCTTGCCGACGGTGATGCCGAGGACGGACAGCGTGGTGACCAGGGTCAGGCCGATCGCCAGGGAGGCGGCCGTGACGGCGGTGCGGCGCGGGTTGCGGACCGCGTTCTGGGCGGCCAGCTTGCCGGGGACGCCGAACACCTTCTGCAGCAGCGGGCGGACGGCGCCGATGACCGGCTTGGAGAGCAGCGGCAGCAGCACGATCATGCCGATCAGCATGAAGAAGGCGCCGCCGCCCATGGTCATGCGGCCCGAGTTGCCGCCCGTGGACACGCCCAGGAAGACCAGGCCGATGCCGCCGAGGCTGATGATCGAGCCGAGGATGTTGCGTACGAGCAGGGACTTCGAGGTGGCCGGCAGGTGGGCGCTGCCCATGGCGGCTACGGGTGCGATGCGGCCGGTGCGCCAGGCCGGCAGCACGGCGGCGACGGTGGTGACGACGACGCCGATGACGAGGGCGGCGGTGACGGTGCCGGGGGCGATCACGAGGGCGCCGCCCGGCAGCTTCGCGCCGAGGGAGCCGATGACGGAGCGGATCCCGATCGCCAGGCCGATGCCGCTGACCAGGCCGACGGCGGCCGACAGGACGCCCACGACGAGGGCCTCGCTGAGCACGGAGCGCATGACCTGACCGCGGTTGGCGCCGACGGCGCGCAGCAGGGCCAGCTCCTTGGTGCGCTGGGTGACCAGCATGGTGAAGGTGTTGTAGATCAGGAAGATGCCGACGAAGAGCGAGATGCCGGCGAAGACGAGCAGCATCGTGCTGAGGTTGCTGAGGCCCTTCTCGATCTGCTTGGCCTGCTCGGCGGCGAGCGCCGCGCCGGTCTGCGCCTTGGTGTTCTTGTCGAGCAGCGGCTTGATGTCGGCGAGCAGCTTGTCGGCGGAGGTGCCGTTCTTCGCGCCGACCGACAGCTCCTGGAAGTAGCCGGGCTTGAGGTAGAGCTCCTGGGCGACCTTGGTCTCGAAGAGGACCAGGCTGCCGCCGGCCTGGACGGCGCCGTCCTCGGTGGTGAAGACGCCGGCGAGGGAGTACTCCTTGACCGGGCCGTTGGTGGCGACGCGGACCTTGTCGCCGACCTTGTAGTTGCCCTTGTCGGCGGTGGCCTTGTCGAGGGCGACCTCGTCGGCCTTGGCCGGGCCGGCGCCCTGGGCGAAGGCGTAGCGCGGGTCCTTGCCGTCCTTGACGGGCGTGTAGTTGGCGCCCTGGTTGGACCAGCCGGAGCCGATCAGCTTGCCGTTCTCGTCGCCGACGCCGGCGAAGCCCGAGACGCGGCCGGAGACGGTGTCGACGCCCGGGAGCGCCTTGATCTTGTCGAGGGTCTGCTGGCCGAGGCCGGGCTCGCCCTCCTTCTCGCCCTGCTCGTTGCGGCCCTGGCCGTACGAGGTGACCGAGACGGCGATGCCCTCGTAGCTCTTGGCGGACTGGCCGGAGAGGGACTTCTTGAGGGTGTCGGTGAAGACGAGGGTGCCGGATACGAAGGCGACGCCGAGGGTGACGGCGAGCACCGTCATCAGCAGCCGGGCCTTGTGCGCGAGGACGTTGCGCAGGGCGGTACGGAACATGGGAGATCTCAGTCCTGGGGCTGGAAGTCTTGGAGGAAGGGCCGGGGCGGGACCCGGGATCAGCTGGTGCGGCCCTTGGCGTCGAAGGCCTTCATGCGGTCCAGCACGCCGTCGGCGGTGGGGCTGAGCATCTCGTCGACGATCCGGCCGTCGGCGAGGAAGATGACGCGGTCGGCGTAGGAGGCGGCCACGGGATCGTGGGTGACCATCACGACGGTCTGGCCGAGCTCGCGCACGGAGTTGCGCAGGAAGCCGAGCACCTCGGCGCCGGAGCGGGAGTCCAGGTTTCCGGTCGGCTCGTCACCGAAGATGATCTCGGGGCGGGAGGCCAGGGCGCGGGCCACGGCCACGCGCTGCTGCTGGCCGCCGGAGAGCTGGGTGGGCCGGTGGCCGAGGCGGCCGGAGAGGCCGACCATGTCCACCACGGTGTCCAGCCACTGCTTGTCGGGCTTGCGGCCGGCGATGTCCATGGGGAGCGTGATGTTCTCCAGGGCCGTCAGCGTCGGCAGCAGGTTGAACGCCTGGAAGATGAAGCCGATCTTGTCCCGGCGCAGCTGTGTGAGCTGCTTGTCCTTGAGGGAGCCCAGCTCGGTCTCGCCGATGCGGACCGAGCCCGCGGAGAAGGTGTCCAGGCCGGCGACGCAGTGCATCAGGGTGGACTTGCCGGAGCCCGAGGGGCCCATGATCGCGGTGAACTGTCCCTGGCCGAAGTCCACGGAGACGTTGTCCAGGGCGACCACCTGGGTCTCGCCCTGGCCGTACACCTTGGAGAGGCCGGTGGCGCGGGCGGCCACGGCCTGGGCGGTGTGCGGGGCGTAGTTCATGGTGGTCACAGGACGGCTCCTCGGTCTGTTGTGCGGGGACTCCTCCATCTTCACCGCGCCCTTACCTGTTGCGGATCAGCCGCCGTGCCTGTTCCCGGGCCCACTCGAGAGTGACGGCGGGCGGGTGCGCCTCCTCCTCTGGTATGACAGGAGCCCTGATCGGCGGGCGGTGGCCCGGGGTGGCGCGGAGGGTGGCGCGCGGGGTGGCGCGGGCCATCGAAATCCCGTCATTCCCGTACAGGTGGTGATCGACGTCCAGAACGGGCCGACCGTGCATTCTGGGGCCTGACGGACCCTCAAGCGCCAATAAAATCAGACAACATCGGATAGGCGGCCGGTCGGCGGCGAGTGTGTTCCGGATAGGCTCGGCACAGCGTTCAAGGCTTTTTCCACGGGGGCCGCCACGCCCTGCCCGGATGGTGGAATGCAGACACGGCGAGCTTAAACCTCGCTGGCCTTCGGGCCGTGCCGGTTCAAGTCCGGCTCCGGGCACCACTCGTGGCACACGCTCTGACCAGGCAAGACGCGTACACGTGAGCATGATCTTTTGCATGCGTGGGAACACATCGGGAACACCGGCGCTACAGTGCGCCCTATGGCGAGCGTGCACCCGCGGAAGAACCGCGCAGGAGAGATCACCAGCTATCAGGTCAAGTGGCGCGACGGCGGCGGCCGCGACGGCGCCTGGCAGTCCGAGACGTTCGAGGACGAGGTGCAGGCCGGCGTCTTCAAGACGGCGGTCGACGAGGCCGGCAACCGCTGGCCCCCTGGCTGGGTCAAGGGCCGCGGGTACATCGTGGCGGAGCCAGCCCAGCCGGACGAGAAGTACCGGTTCCGGAACTACGCGACGACCATGATCGAGAACCGGACGGGGATCGAGGAGCGGTACCGCAGGGACTGCATCCGGGACCTGAAGACGTACATCTTCCCCACGTTCGGGGAGTGCGACGTCCGCAGCACGGAGCACTTCAGCTCGGACACGATCGACGCGTGGCTCCGCAAGCTCGAGCTGCTGTGGATCTGGCGCGGCGCCGACAAGAAGAGGCTCAGCCCCAAGACCGTCCGGAACCTGCACGGCCTGCTGAGCTCCGTCCTCGAGCGGGCCGTCCTCGCGGAGCCCCCGCTGCGCAGCCGCAACCCCTGCAAGCTGAGCAACCTGCCGCGTGCCGATGACCAGATCGACGACGAGATGTGCTTCATGACGCCGCAGGAAGTCGACGGCCTGCTCCGGTGCTTCAGCGTCCGCCAGGACCAGCTGCTCGTCACCGTCGCCTACGGCACCGGCCTGCGGTTCGGGGAGCTCACCGCGCTCATGCCCCAGGACATCATCGACCGGGACACCGGCAAGGTGAAGCTGCGGGTACAGCGTGCATGGAAGCGGGACGAGGAGGGCGCCTACTTCCTCGGGCCCCCGAAGACGAAGAAGGCCCGGCGCACCATCCGGATCTCGGCGGGCGTGGTCGAGGCCCTCGACGAGCTGGGGCTGTACGAGCTGGGCGACGACGAGCTGTTCTTCACCGGGGCCGGCGGGACCCGCCTGCACTACAGCACGTTCGGCGACCGCTGGGCCCGCGCGGTCCGGCTCGCCCGCCAGGCCGGCGTCTTCACCGCGGGCAAGAAGCCGACCCCGCACGACCTGCGCCACTCCCACGTTGCTGCGCTCATCTCCGCTGGCCACGGCCTGCCCTACGTCCAGCGGCGGGTGGGGCACCAGTCGATCCAGACGACCAGCGACGTCTACGGCCACCTCCTGCCGGAGGCTGACGACGATGCCATGGCGACCATCGAGGCGTCCCTGGCGGGCGGCCGAGCGCCGCTGCGGTCGGTCGGGTAGGTCAGCCCTGGCCGCGCGCGGGGGCGGGCACTGAAGGCTTCTCCCCGGCGCGCGGCTGCTGGCCCAGCACACCCTCGATCCGGGCGCACGCAACCTCGGTGCGGAGCTCGTCCATCTGGCGGTTGACCTCGTCGACCTGGCGGGTGACGGAGCGCTTGTGCACGGCGCAGGCGACGGTGGCTACCACGATCAGGACCAGGGTGCTCACATCGAAAACGGTTTCGTACATCGCCTCTCCCGGCTTGGGTACCGCAGGGCTGCCGTGGGGGGTGTCCCGTGGGGGCGCGGCATTGTCCTGATGTCTCTGTGGTGCGTAGGCTATACCGCCTATTTGTAGCTTCAACAGTACAAACTGTAATGATCTCGATTGAAAGTGATTCCAGTCGGTTGGCTGAAAGTCACTGTAGGTCAGCCCCATACCCCTGTGCACGTGGCTCACACATTTACCTGGCCAGGTAAGGACATCGGGTCAAGATCACTACAACGTGGACGGGTGCCACCCCCTTCCCAGCCCGACAGGGTGCTTGCTCGTCGACGCGTCATCGGCGCCCGCATCCGGGCGGCTCGTACGGACGCCGGCCTTACGCAGGAAGCGCTCGCCGAGGCGGTCGGGATCGACAACAAGACGGTCCACCGCATCGAGTACGGCGTGAGCGACCCGACGCTGAGTGTCCTGCTGGGGCTGGCTGATGCGCTGCACGTATCCCTTGCCGACCTCGTCCGGCTGTAAAGGCCGGCGTCGCGCGGAGCCCGGTCGGTGCCGCCCCCTGGGGTGAGCCTCCGCATCGCTGCTCTCCTCACGCACGGCGCGAACAGTTCGAACATCCATCCGTACAGACCCCCTAGCTAGGTTGCCAGGAGCACATGCCATGCGCCATGGGCCGCACGCTCCTGTTTCTCAGAGTTCGGACGCCGAACGGGGACGATTGGTGGTCGAGCTGTGCGAGTCGAGCAAGTCGGATACGCGTGGCTGCGGCAGGTATCTGCCGAACGCCGAGGGCCCGGCCGCTGGAGAGCGGCCGGGCTGGCTGTCGTCGGGGCGCCGCCGGTGGGCGGCCGGGGCCTACGTCAGGCTGACGTGTGCTCGCGGTCGGTGGCGCCGCCGCCGCGGCAGGCCAGGCACGGCTGGCTGTAGACGACCCGTCGTTGACCGTCGATGAGGATCGTCCTGCGGAAACCGCGGCAGGCGCCGCAGCCCCCAGTGACTTCGCTGCGGCGGGCGGGGATGCTCCCCTTCCGTCGTAGTGCCTGCAGGTGGTTGATCAGCGGCCCGTAATCGGGGCTCTGCCACGCGGTCATAGCCCAGCAGCGTAGCGCGAGCGGGGTCTAGTTAGGGTGGTCTGCTCGGCAGTTGGCCTCACAGTTCCCGTCCGCGCACCCGTTGTCGTGCTGGCAGGTGGCTGCGACAGGGATCCCCTCGAGCGGGCTGGTCCAGAGATCCATGTCGACCTCGAACCCGGCCTCGCGGATCCGGCCGATGGTGTGGTCGAGCGCGCCCGGCTTGTACCGGTTGGGGTCGGGGAGCTCGGGGACGTGGTGGACGAACAGACCGAGACGCGTGCAGAGCTGGGCGTACACGATGGTGTGCAGGATGAGCGCGTGCCAGCCCTCGTCGACCGTGCGGGACGGCCGCATGCCGCCGGGGAACTTGGCCGCGGCCGCCACGAACTTCAGGGCCTCGTCGACGATCCGCTCGGCGTTCACCCAGGACATGTCCGGGTTGTTGCTGGCGACGGTCGCGGTGACCGCCACGAACTCGTCGTCGGTGATGAGCGCGTGCGCGTTCCGCTTGGGCGGAGCGGTGAGCGTCATGGTTCCTCCGGAGTGAGAGGGCGGGGGCGGGGTGTCGGGGCCGGTGCTGCAGGGGGGAGGCACGGGCGTGGACATGGCTTCTCCTTCGATGAGGCAGAGCGTGGGTCAGCGGGCGCCGGCGACGATGGCGGCCAGGAGCGCCAGGAGGACGACGACGTAGACGACCTCGGGCTGGGTCACTGTTCGCCGAGCACGCGGAGGAAGCTCCGGATCGTGCGAGCGAGGGCCCGGGCGTGGTTCCAGTTGCCCATGGGGCTGTCGGTGGGGCCGTCGGCTGTGAGGCGGCGCCAGTCACGCAGCGCAGCCTCAGCCTCCTCGTGCCCCGCGACGCGGGCGAGGAGCTCCTCCCCGTGGCGCAGCAGGTCGTCGGCGAGACACGCGATCGTGACGCTGTCGGGCATCTGGTTGTACGGGGCGAGGGCCCTCTTCACGAGGGCGCTAACCGTGTCCAAGCCGGGCTGCATACCGGGGCTCCCTGCCGTCGTCAGCGAGTGGAAGCACCAGCGTGATGGCAGGGCAAACGAAGAAGGGGCCCGGTTCGGGCCCCCTCGTTATGCGGCCAACAGGCCGATATCTACTGCCAGCTGACTGGCTCTCTGCCTCCGCTCCGGCACCCGGGACGTTGTCTCTTCCAGCACGATCGAGCGGGCGTAGCCGTTGTAGCGGATCGTCTCCGGTGCTGCTGCGTGCGCCTGCTCCAGCGTCGCCAGCGCTGTCTGCCGCTGCCCGTCGAGGTAGTAGGCGCGGGCCTGCTCAATGCGGTGCCGGGCCCGGCGCGGCCGCGACGGGATGATCTCCGCCTCGGCCCGGTTGGCCTGCCGTACCGACTCGCCACCGGCGCGCAGCTCCACCGCGACGGTTACGCCGTGCGCGCCCATGACGGCCTGCCCGAACGAGGTCACCCGGTGGAAGTAGCCGGCGGGGAGCCGCCGGGCGATGCCGCCCGCGCGGTCCCACCAGCCCCATGCTGTGCCGGTGTCGCGCCTCTTGGCGGCGGTCAGTCCGGCCTCGACGCGGAGTGCGCCGGTGATTGCCTGCACGTCGTGCGTTGCGCCCTCGAGGCGGGGCTCCAGCAGTTCCAGTGCCTGCATCACGACGTCGTCGGCCTCGTCGTAGTGGCCAGGGCCCGAGTCGCGGTGAGCCTGCGCAGAGAGCCACGAGGCGATGCCGATCGCGTGCAGGTCCTCGGACTCCTGCGCGGCCGCCATGCCACGCTCGGCCACTCGCCACAGCAGGGACGGGTCGGGCTGGTAGGCGACGAAGAACTGGGTCAGGAAGAAGGCTTCCGCCTGCAGGGTTAGGGCCGTACGCCGGTCGGCCGCGGTCTCGGCTTCCCGGACAGCGAGCTGCACGTCCCGGATCAGCCCCGGCAACAGCCCGCCGATCACCTCCCGATGGTTCGCGGCACCGTGGCGGGCGGCCCATGCGGCGTCCAGGGCGGCGCGCAGGAACTCCGGGGACGGCGCGTTCCGGGTGCCCGGCGCCGGGTAGGCGGCGAGTGCTGCACGGACGGCAGGCAGGCGGTCGTGGCCCGGCCCCAGGAACAGATCGGTGTGGGGCTCGGCGCCGACATCCCCGACGAGGTCGTTCAGCCGGCGGACGCGCAGCACTTCAGCGATGCGGAGGATCTCCGGCAGTCGCGGCATTCTCATGGTGCCGGTCTCTACTTTCTTGACCCATGAGGAGTGGTGGCCGAGGAGTCCGGCCAGCTGCTCGCGGGTCATGCCTCGGCGGTTGCGGTAGATCTGGACACGTTGCCCGAATGCGACGGGGTTGTCGTAGGGGTCCGGGGTAGCATCAGAAGACATAACGGCCTTGCCCTCCTACCTTGCAGCTCGACACTGACAGGGTATGGGGCAAGGCCGGATCTGTGTGATCCAGAACGCACGAAAGCGCCCCCTCCCGGCCAAAGGCCGGGAGGGGGCGACGTG
The DNA here is from genome assembly GCF_036170895.1 of Streptomyces erythrochromogenes. Classification (NCBI taxonomy): domain Bacteria; kingdom Bacillati; phylum Actinomycetota; class Actinomycetes; order Kitasatosporales; family Streptomycetaceae; genus Streptomyces; species Streptomyces erythrochromogenes. The sequence goes on from NZ_CP108036.1 coordinate 4,974,488, forward strand.
TTCTTCAGCGGGCGGCGAGCTGGTACATGGTTGCGCCGAGCGCGGCCAGGCTGACCAGTGCAGCGAGGGAGGGCAGGGGCCAGCGGCCCTTCTCCAGCGCGTCCAGGCGCCGCTCGTGGTCGTCGATGGTCTTGTCGGTCTGGTCGCCACGTTGGACGAGGAGCGCCAGCGACCCGTCGACTCGGGCGAACCCGGCTTCCATCGTGCCGCGCATGCGCTCCAGCTCCACCGCTACCTGACCGGACTCGGCGGGGGTCACCCCTGGCCGTCCTCGTCGGTGCGCAGCCAGCTGGGCAGCAGGGCCTGGACGCCGGGTACCGCCATGACGCGGGCGAACCCGCCGGCCACGGCCAGGGAGCCGGCCACCCAGGGCAGGGCCTCGGGGATACCGGAGGCGGTGACGATCGCGGGCAGGGTGACGGCCAGGCCGACGGCGCTCTGCAGGACCGTGCGGGCGGTGCGCTTGGTGCTGTCCTTCATGGTGGTGACCCTTCAGTCGATGACGGTGAAGCCACGGGCCTGGCCCAGGCGGGTCAGGCTGGTCTTGCCGGGGATGCCGTCGGCGTCCGCGCCGCTGTAGCCGCAACGCTTCTGCCAGGCCCGGTAAGCGGTGATGGTCGACGTGCCGAAGTGGCCGTCGACGAGGCCGCCAGCGAGCAGCCCCTCGGCGTTGAGCGCGGCCTCGACGGTCCGGACGCCGCCGTAGCTGACCGGGGTGCCGCCCTTGGGCGGGTCGACGTGGGCGGCGGAGATCAGCCGGGAGAGATCCACCACCGGGCGCGCGGGCGGCGGGGTGGCGCCTGGGCGGGGGGCGCCTCGGCGGACCCAGTCGTAGAGCTTGTCGCCGGGGCAGGTGGTGGCGTGGCCGTCGCGGTGGCCGCCGATGTAGTCGCCAGCCTCGCCCTCGGCGCGGAGCCAGTCGATCGCGTCACGGATGCCGTGCAGCTGGGCGTCGGGCGGGGTGTCCAGGCCGCCGCCCGCCTTGGCGAGGAGCGCGCACACTGAGTAGTCCTTGGTGTTCAGCGCTGCGGTTCCGTTGGCGCCGCTGCGGCGGTTGGGTCCGCGGCCCTCGTAGACCGTGCCGTGCTCGCAGACGACTGCGTTGTAGGCGATGTCGACGTAGTCCTCGACGGTGTTGGCGAGGTGGCTGGCGCGGATGGCGCGGACGTAGTCGTCGCACAGGTCGTGGCGACGGCTGCTGTATTCGGATCCGAGGTAGTGCACCTTGACACCGCCGGTGCTGGCGATGTGCGCGGCGGGGGAGCTGGCGGGCAGGCCGTACTGGGATCTGCGGACGAGGTCCACGGGGCGCCTCCAGGGCATGAGGAAAGCCCCGGCCGATGGCACGGGGCTGCGGGGGTGGGGTGGGTCAGGTGATGCGGCGCAGGCGCATCCGGCTCTTGGCGTAGACCGTGGTGGCGGTCGCGTTCGAGACGCTCTGCGCCCAGCGCAACGCCATCGTCCCGGCCGTGCCGGCGGTGGTGAGGTGACCGGACAGCAGGGCGTGGGTGTGGGTGCCGCCCGTGCCGTACGTACCGACGGACAGCGACCCGGTCTGGTCGGTGGTGTTGGTCGCGGCCTTCTGGTTGGTGTCGGAGACGACGTTGCCGAGGAGGCCCCAGCGCAGGGTCGCGGAAGCCGGCAGGGTGAAGTCGACTTTCAGGCCGCCGGCGCCGAACGCTCCGTCGAAGTCGAGGAAACCCTCGACTGCGTACGTGGCGTTCGCCGCCACAGTCAGCGCGAGGTGCGGGTCCGCGGCCAGCGACGTCGTCGACGTCCGGCCCGTGTCGCCGGACTTGACGATCTCGGGGGCGGCGGCGATCAGCGCGTTGAACTGGTCGCGGATCTCGGCGTTCATGTGGGCGGCGGTGACGACCTCGCCGACCACCCAGGTACGGGGCGTGGCCAACATCATCATCGGCTAAGGCTCCCCTTCGGTCCGGCCCCTGCGGGCTCCTCGGGTTTCGGTTCCTCGGGCGCCGGCTCCTCCGGCGTCGGGTCCGCCGGGCCGCGGCCAGGCTCCTTCTCGGGTTCGGGGGCGGGCGGCCCGGGCCGGTCCCATGCCTTGTCGTCGGCGTGCCACCAGTTCCGCTCGTGCGGGGCCCGGGCCGAGACTTCGGCCTCGGCCGCTTCGGGGTTGGCGGGGAACGTGATCTGCACCCAGCCGTAGCCGCACTCAGGGCAGGCGAACCGAGGGTCGGTGGGGGTCACGATCTGCGCGCTGCCGCAGACGCAGTCGGCCACCCACCGGTTGTGGTTGATCCGGGCGTAGATCCGTTCGCCGAGCAGGACCCCGGCCGGCGGGGTCAGCCTGCGCTGCGCGGTGTTCTCGTACCAGCGCCAGACCCGCTCGGCGGGTGGCACGCGGTCCCAGGCGCCAGCCGGCAGGGCCGGGGACGGCCGGTAGAACGACTCGGCCCGCTGGGTGGGGATCTCCTTCATCGGGGCCTCCTAGTAGGCGAGCCGGGTCGTCGTGCCGAGCACGCTGTAGGTGGTGTGGTCCAGCCCCCACACCGCGCCGATCTGAGCGCGCGAGGTGTGGAACTGGATGAAGTGGGAGTTCAGGCCGAGCTCCTCGCTGTACCCCTCGATGGTGGCCGTCGTGGTCGGGGCCGGCGCCTCGTCGGGCAGGGCGGTGATCTCCAGCACGGACGAGATGTCCGCCTCGAGGAGCGCGGCGTACGTGGCAGCGGGCAGGCTGTACGCCTTGACGGGTACCTCGCGCAGCTCGGGCTCGGGGACCGCGTACCGGGAGACGATCCAGTGCGCGGCGTCGACCGCCTCGGTGTCGCTCGTCTTGATGATCGACAGGTCCTTGGGGTACGGGCCGAACGCGGCGACGGACTCGGCGGAGACGACGCGCTGCGTCGCGCCGCCCGGGCGGCGGGCGGTGAGCTGGTTGACCTGCTTCTGGTCGTCCGTCGGCAGGCTGGCCTCGTCCGTCTCGAGGTCGGCGAACGCCATGGACACCGCGACCGGTGCGTTGTAGCGGACGGTCCGGCTCTGGAAGAGCAGGCCGTGGCCGTCGCGGTGGCTGACCAGCTTGCCCGCCTCGGTGGCCTCGACGACGCGCATCATCTCGAGCGCGCTCGAGCCGCCGGGGCCCTGCGAGTCGACGGGGGAGAAGTCTCCCTGGGCGTCGATGGACGCGATCCCGGCGTACCCGGCCAGGCGCAGCATCCGCTCGTCGGCGTCCTCGCCGGAGAACCCGTTCGCGCCGGCGTCGTAGTGCGCGGCGAGCAGCGCGCTGTCGACTGCCGTCCCGGTGTAGAGGACGGCGTGAGCGACGGACCCCTCCCACAACGCGCCGGTGTTCCCGCCGATGGTCATGTACTTCAGGGCGTACATGAACGGCAGGAAGATCACATCGATCGGGGCGCCGCCGTCGATGTAGACGTCCTTCAGATACTCGGTGTAGACGACGTGGTGCCACTGCCCGTCGGCCAGGTTCGTCGAGCCGATGACGGACGCTGTCCTCGTTCCGCCCACGTCGGTGTGCTCGATGGTGAGGTAGCCGGACGCGTTCAGGGTGAAGGCGATCTGGTACTGGAACGTCTCGTCGCGGCAGTGGTAGAACTGCCGGTTCGCCGTCGTGGTCTTGAACCAGCACTCGAACTTGATGAAGTCCGTGGTCGTCGAAGCGGTCGCGGCCGGGCCCATGTCGGCGTCCAGGCGGATGCCGTTGGACGCCGAGGCGGGCGCGAACGTCACTGCGGTTGCGCCGGTGGCGGGCGGGCCGTCCTGCTGCCCGAACGTCACCGTGCCGCCGCTGCCGACCTGCGCCTGGACGAGGGAGCCGCCGCCCGTCCCGGCGACGTCGCCGGCCGAGGTCGAGGTCGAGGGCTCGGTCAGCGGGTAGTAGATGACCGGCTGCGCCTGTTTGATCTCCTCGGCCAGCAGGCTGCCGAGCTGCGGCTGCTTGTTCAGGTGCTTGAAAAGGTCGGTCGCGGTCAGTACCACCACGGGTTCCAGACCCCGCCAGGTCGACTTCCAGCCGTTGACCATCCCGTAGAACCGCCAGTGGATGACAGTCCCGGCGCTGTCGAACGACGTCACCGAGGCGCCGCTCTCCACTTGGACGTCGTCGAGCCAGACCCGGTCGCCGGCCGCCGGGGGGCTGGCGGCCGTGGTGATCCCGATGGTGTGGCTCGTCGATGTCGCGGTGAACGTGAGGCTGATCTGAGTCCAGGCCGCGGTGACGGCCGAGGCTGTGCCGACGGCGCCGGTGTCCACCAGCTTCCACCGCACGGCAGCGTCACCGGCGGGCACCCAGACCCAGCCCGAGAGGGTGTAGGTCTGCCCGATGCGCAGGTCGTAGACGATCTGCTCTACGACGCCGCCGGTGCCGGTGCTCTGCCAGTCGATGAGCAGCGACTGGGTACCGGAGTGGGCGCGGGTGCCGTCGGCCGCGACCGCCAGGGGCGGCGTGCTGGTGCTGGCCGCCCAGCCGGTCGTGACACCGCCCTCGAACGACGGGGACTGGGCAAGGTTCTTCCCGCCGGTCAACACCCCGAGCTGAATCGGACAGTTCGGCCGGACGTAGGGGTAGTACGGCGACGAGGCCAGCCCCGAGGAGAACCGCCCGTCCTCGTTGTCGAGCGTGAGGCTCATCAGGCTCGGCTGCGTCTGCGTCAGCTCGTCGGACGCACCCCGCGATACCCGAACGCTGGCCTTCAGGTTCAGCCATCGGGTGATGTCGGTCCAGGTGACCGACGTAGCGGTCGGGGCGTACCCGAACGCTGCCCGTAGGACTGGCCTCATACCATCAGCTCCCCTTCAGGTAGTCCGAAGTTGCGCTGTAGCTCGAGCAGCATCGTCCGCAGCTGCTGCGCCGTGCTCAGCGGATCGATCGCACCGTTGACGGTGATCTGCGGCGCGAAGATGACACCGGCCCGGCCCTGCGGGACTGCGGCCCGGGCCGAGGACGCTGCCGCGCGGGTCGCCGGCAGGGCCGGAGTGTTCCCGCGGTTAAGCGCGTCGAGGTTGCTGACGCCGACCCGCTGCACGGCGGCGGCGCTCACGACGTACTCACCGTCCGAGAGCCAGGCGGGGATGCTGTCCGAGGTGGCGGTGCCGGGGCCTCGGACGATGCCGCCGCGGGCGCGCGTCAGCCGGCCGTCGACGATCCGGCTCCGGTTCAGCGAGGAGTCGGTGAGGTTCCGGGAGATGACGGTCAGGTAGACCGTCTCGTCCGGGATGCTCCGCAGTTCCCGCTTGGCCTCGGCGACCTTGGCCTCGAGCTGCCCGATGTGCGCCTGCAGGGCAGCCCGCTTCTCCGGCGGGACCGAGGCCAGCTGCCCCTTGGCGACACTGATCTGACTTTCCCAGGCCGAGATGTTCATCTGCAGTCTGTTCTGACTCAGCCGCGGAAGGACGGCGTTCGAGAATGACTGCGTCTTCTCCTCGGCGGTGTGCAGGCCGCCGATAAACGAGTTCTTGAATTTGTCGAATTCGGTGTTTGCCTCGCGGAACTTCTCGCCGAATTTCGGGATGGGCCCGAGTGCCATGGCCAGCCCGGAGACGATCACGTCGAGCGACATCAGGGCGCCGGTCGCCAGCAGGCGGAAGCCGGCCAGCGCGGTCGGCAGTCCCTTGATCACACCCTCGGCCAGGGTGATCATCATGTTGCCGCCCATGCGGGCGAACTCCATGAGGCCGATCTTGTTTTCCTCGACGGTGGCGTGCAGTCGCTGCAGCGGCCCGCGGAAGTTGTTGACCGCCTCTGTGCCCGGAGTGAGGGCGCCGAGGATGGCCGAGCCGGCGTCCTTGAAGGCGGACGCGAATGGCTGGGCGATCAGCCAGGCCGCCTTCAGCCCGAACGTCAAGTCCTTGAACACGGGGCTCAGGGTGCGGATCGCGACGCCGAACAGGTCGAGGGCGCGACTGCCGACGTTCCCCAGGAGAGACATCTGCTCGCCGAGGAACGGGCCGAAGATGCGCGCGACCTCGCCGCTGAACCGACCGACCGCCGGCAGCACCTTGTTGATCATGCCGAACAGTCCGTCGAGGAACGCGGACGATCCCTCGGTCCCGCGCTGCAGCCCCTGGAACATGCCGGGCAGGCCCTTGGCGAGCAGATCGGAGAGGCCGCCCGACAGGGAGCGCAGGGTGTGCTCGCTGGTCGCGCCGAACTGCAGGAAGCCGCGGCCCAGCCCGCCCAGCCCTCGAGTCAGGTCGTCGACGAAGACCTTGCCGAGCTTCATGTTGGCGGTGAGCTCCCTCTGGAACTCGCCGTCCTTCATCAAGCGGCCGGCCCCGGCCGCCGCCTTCCCGAACCCGGCGCCCAGCTCCGTCATACCGGCGCCGAAAATCTTGATGATCGGGCTGGAATCCTTGAGGGCCTGCGTGAATCCAGGCAGCATGGCTTTCTGGATCTCGCCGCTCAGCCCGGAGAATTCCTTTTTCGTTTCGACGAGTTGCTTGGTGAATTCGCGAGCCGGAGGGGGGAGGGCTTTGAGAGCTTTCTCGTATTCCTTCTTTCCCTTGGTCGCCGCCTCCAGGGCGTCGGACACCCCGGAGAAACCGAGCTTCATGGTGATGGCCGCCGTGCCGGCGCCGACCAGCATCGGGACCAGGGCGCCGAGGGCGGGCAGCAGGGACAGACCGGCGACGGCCGCCACCCCGCCCATGACGCCGCCCATCCCGCCGCCGCCCTTGCCACCCAGCGCGCCGAGCTCGGCGGCCGCGTCGCCCGCGGCGCCGCTCACCCGGTTCAGCCCGGGTACCACCGTGTTGATGTCGACCCCGAACCGCTGGGCTGCCTCGCTCGCCGAGATGAAACGGCCCTGCAGATCCCGGACGCGGCCGCGGGAGTCGCGGGTCAGCTGTGCGATCTGGTTGTTCGCGTCGCCCGCTGCATCGCCGAGGTTCCGTACGCCGATCGCTGCGTCCGAGCTGCCGTCGCCGAGGTTGTCGGCTGAGCGGCCAGCGTCGTCCATCGTGCGGGCCAGCTCCTGCAGCCCACCTCCGGCTCCGCGGGTGAAGGCGCGCAGTTCGCCGCCGGACTCGTCGACGGCCTCGTTGATGCGGCGGTGGAACCGCTCGGCGGACTCCCCGATGCGCCGGAACACCGGCGACAGGTTGTCGTCTCCGTCGAGGATGAAGGCCATACGCTCAGCCACTGGATTCCTCCCGTGCCGCGGCGGCTTGGTGTCGGTCGATCCAGTTGCAGAGCTCGTCGAACTCGTCGAGGTACAGCTCGTCGACGTCGCGCGGGCCCAAGTGCAGCAGGTGGGCGAACAGGCCTATGTAGGTCAGCCGTCGGCTGCTGAAGTCCCATTCGTCGGGGTCTCTTTTGGGGGGTCGGCCGCCTCGGCGATCGCGTCGTCCACCCCTGCCGGGTCGAGGGCATACGCCTTCAACTCGGCGATGGCGCCGGCCTGCCTGTCCTCCGGCAGCGCCACGATGTCCGCGGCATAGCTGGCGACCTCGCGTGCATCGAACCGGCTCGTGAGCTCGTCGACGGCGGGGTCGAACTCGCTCCAGCGCAAGCTGGGCTGCTGCCGCTTGAGCATGGCCCAGACCACGCCGCGCATGGCGGTCGGGTCGTCGTCCCGGACGCCGATCTTGATCGCGGACCACTTCATGTCGGTGGTCCGCTCGATGATCTGCGCCTCGGAGGCTCGCAGCCGACGCATGTCGAACTGCTGCTCCTCGCCGTCCGCGGGCTGGTACAGGATGATCACGTTTGCTCCGTTCAGCCGAGGCGTCGGCGTATGTCGTCGAGGACCCGCTCTACCTCGCGCTCCATGCGCGGCCGGTGGCGGCGGATGGTGGTCTCCCACCACAGCGGCGTGGTGGTCTGTGTCGTCCAGCGGCGGCGGTTGCCGTACACCGGGTGCCGGATCCGGCCGCTGTTCATGACGGTGGGCATGTTGCGCAGGTCAGGGGGGAGCGCGGCCCGGTCGATCCAGACCCGGGCACCGGGGTTGCCCGTCGTCCGGACCGACAGGCGGATGGCCGCGGCGATGGTGGCCCGCAGCGGCCGCGCCGTCGGGGACGGGCCGCCGCGGCCGCGGGCGCCCTGGCTCGCGAACGGCAGGGTCCGGACGGTGCGCTGCAGGTCGGTGCGCAGCGGCTCGGCCGCTCGCCGGATCCTGCGGTGCATCGAGGACCGCACGGCCTCCTCGTTCACCGACCGCAGCCGACGGGAGAGCTCCAGCAGCGCGCCGGTGTTGAGGATGCGGATGTCCCGGGTCACGGCTACACCGCCGTGTCGGTGGAGATGTAGTGGATCACCGGCAGGTTGGTGCCGTCGTACAGGGCAGTGAAGCTGTACGAGGGCTTGACGACCTCGAACCCGTCGATGACCGGAGGCGCCTCGTCCACCTTGATCGCGGGCAGGGTGATCCGGAACGTCTCGTAATACGTGCTGGCGATCAGCGGGCCAACCCACTCCAGGACCAGCGACGTCGCACCGTCCGAGGTGTGCAGGTCGTCGAGGGTGGTCGAGACGTAGTCCATCTCGATCGTGCCGGAGATCTTCACCAGCGCGTTCGAGATCGGTTCCTTCTTGAGCCCCGCCTGGCCGGCGTAGTAGCGGTCGGTGGCCATGGGCCGCTCGATCTTGACGTTCACCTTGCGGACGCCGTCGTGCGCGGTCTCCGAGGCGAACGTGCCGGTCTTGACGGCCAACTGTGCGAAGTGGAACGGGGCCCGGGCCGGGTAGCTGGCGGCCGCCAGGGTCTGCGTCTCGTCGCACGTCCGGCCGTTGATCTCCCACGACGACGTCAGCATCCCGCCGGACTCGCACGAGAACTCGGCCGCAGTCACCTTGCAGCCCAGGAACGTCTTGTCCGTCACCGTGCCGCTTGTCAACGGCACACCCTTCTGAATGACCAGTGACTTGCCGAACGAGTCGGCCAGAGTGTGGGTCTGCAGGTAGGCGGCCGTGGCGGCCTGCTGTACCGGGGTGCCAGCGCTCCCCATCAGGGACGCTAGGAACAGGCCCATCCCGGTGTTAGTGACCTCGAGGTCGACGCTGCCAGTAACCTCCTGCTGGGTCAGCACGCGCCGGTTGGACAGCGCCAGCAGCCGGCCGGACGCGACACCAGCGCTCTGCTCGGTGGTCTTCTTCAGGACCAGGCTCTCCTTGGTGAACTCCAGAAAGCGGGTCGGCGCGGTGAAGCTTCCGTAGCTGGACTCGGCGACGATGCCGAGCTGGCCGCCGAGGCCGGATCCGATCGCCATCAGCCATCACTCCTCGTCGACTTTGCCGCGGCCTTCCTCGGCGCGGCAGGTTCCTTGGGTTCCTCGACGGGCTCCCAGTTCGCGGTCTGGCAGACGTAGGCGTCGTACCGGGCGTCCGGTACCTCGACGACCTCGTCGGGCTGCACGATGCGGCCTGCGAGCTCCGGCACCTCGACCGGCACGGGGCCGATCCAGCGGACCTTCGCCATGGGCGTTCTCCTTCGGGGCATGGCGGCGGGCCCGCGCGCGCGGGCTCCGTACAGGGGATGGGTCAGATGCGGGCGCGGCAGCTGAGGGTGAAGTCCAGGCCAGCCAGGGCGCCCTCGGCCTGGACCTGCACGAGGTCGCCGGCGGTCAGGTGCGCCCAGAGCACGGTGCCGTTCAAGGTCGGCGCCTCGGGCCGGTCGTTGCTGGCCCGCAGGATCGTTTCGACCTCGCCCACGATCTCGAAGACCCGGCGGCGCCGGGCGCCCAGGTCGGTGCCGCCGGCGCGGGACTCGGCGTAGCAGTGGATGCTGAAGTCCTCGTCGCGCTGCCGGGCGCCGGCCCCGGCAAAGGCCTGCGTCAGGGTGACGGCGCCGTCCCCGCCGGGCTGCCAGCCGACCGACAGCCAGTCATCGGCCAGGTTGGTCGTGGGCGGCCCGTCGAGGATGCGCACGTTGGCCAGGCCGTCAGCTGCACGCAGCAGCTCCAGGAACGCGTCTACGGCGGCGGGTACGCGGGAGGTCTGCATCACGCCACCCCCGGTGGGAGTCGGTCCGGCTCGAGGAGCTGCAGCGCGCGGTTGGGGATTGCGTAGCCGAAGCCCGGGATCGGCTCGGTGACGAGGTAGTCGTCTCCGCCGCCCACTTGGGACAGCCCCCGGGATGCCCCGTACTGGGTGCGCCAGAGGTGTTGCAGGATGATGCGGGCGGCGGAGCTCAGGTTGGCGGGGATCACGGTTCTGCCGGCCACGTAGATGCCGCGGAGCACCCCGTAGAGGCGGCCGCCGTCGAGGCGGCGGACCACCCCGGTCGGGCCGTCGACGTCCAGGTCTGCAGGCAGGTACGAGGTGCCGCTGCTGTGGACCGCCGTGAGCGACGTCAGCGACAGCACCGGGGTACGGCGCAGCACCAGTGTCGGGACGCCGTGCGAGGGCAGGTCGTGGGTCTCGGTGACAGTGCGCCTGCAGCAGACCCCGGCGAAGCTCTCCACCCCGATCGTGATGGTCTCGAGCCACTCGCGGATCTGCTCGTCGTCGCCGGTGTCGCCGGGCGCGTACCGCAGGTGCCGGCGCGCGTCGGCCAGGCTGAGGATGTAGGCCGGCTCGGCCTCGCGTACGTCGAAGGAATCGGTGTACGCGCTGGCCGGGGCGGTGAACTGCCAGCGGACGGCGTGGCGGCCGGCCTGGACGGTCGGGTAGTCGACGAGGTATTCGCCCGCCGAGGCGGGCGCCGCGACGGCCGGGGTGACGGCCGTGCCGTCCGGCAGGGTGATCGTCACCACGGCGGTCGCGGCGGTGGTGAGGGTGCCGGCCGCACTACGGCAGGCAGCCTCCAGGCGCACGGTGTCGCCGAGATCGAACGGCACGGCTCACCACCTCCTCAGCGGGTTGTCGTACGGCGGCCGCGGCCGCCACCGCGCGACCGGGTGGCTGCCTTCTCGGCGACGGCCGCGCCCTGGTCCTCGGCGTGCTCGTCGCCCTGGTCGTCGTCCTCAGCCGGGGCCGACGGGCTGACGTACTCGGCTCGGTACCCGTCGGCCCATACCGCAGCCTCGTCGGTACCGAGCTCCACCACGTCACCGGCGACCCAGGAGAAGTCGAGTCCTGAGACGCCCTGCAGGATGCGGATGCGGGCCACTACGGGTGCACCACCGCGGCGCGGCGGGGGTTGGAGAGCACGACCTCGGCGGTGTAGAGGCCGCCCGTCGAGGGCGACCCGGTCACCGTGGTCACGACCCTGACGTAGCGCTTGCCGCCGGTGTACCGGGTCTCGTAGACCGTCTCGTCGTTGGAGGTGATCAGGGCCGGAGGGGTGTCCCCCTCGAGGTAGCCGGCCGCCACCGTGGCGAACGAGGAGTTGTCGTCGGAGTCCTCGATGGTGATGGTGTGGGTTCCGTCGGTGACGGTGCCCACGTTCAGCACGACGAGGGCGTCCTGGTACATCGACGCGTTCGAGCCGTCAGCCCGGTCCACGCTGGTGCCGTTCGCCGTGGCCGTCCTGGCCGCGGGCTTGAGTGACGCCTTGACCAGCACGTTGCTGTAGATGTCTCGCACGGGGTGAGTCCCTTCCTGGGAGGTCCCGGGCGGCGGGTGCCGCCCGGGACGGGATCAGCTGGCGGGGTGCTGGTACGCGCGGATCGCCGAGGCGTCGTCGACCTGGGCGTCGAGGCGGGCGAACCCGAAGAACCCGACCTGCAGGTAGTCGGCGTACCGCTCGGCCAGGCGCATCATCTGCACACCCTGGACCTGGCGGATGATGTAGCCCGCCTTGATGTCACCGAAGATGATCGACTTGGCGGACGCGGCCGGGACCGGCATCTTGTTGTCGATCGTGTACTCGAACCCGTTGATGGTGGACGGGAAGCCGGGCGCCGGGACCGGCACCCAGAGCGGACGGTTCTGGCTGTCCTTCAGCTTCCGGATCACCTTCAGCATCGCGTCGTTCATCAGGTACCGGCCCTGCGACCGGTAGGCCGGGTCGACGGAGTGCTCGAGGTCGACGAGGTCGTCGTAGATGATCGACGTCGTCTGGCCGCCGGCGCCGGTCTTGCCGACCGTGGCGTAGGTCGTGATGCCCTCGGGCTGGTCGATGCCGGTACCGGTGGCGAAGTACCCGGAGGCCGAACGACCGATGCGCTCGCCGAGCTTGCCAGCCAGCCAGGTCTCCAGCGGGAACGCCGAGTCGTTGAGCAGCTGCAGGCTGACCCGCACCAGCTTGCTGGTGAAGGTGTGCGCCTTCATGGTGCGTCGGCCGATGGTGACGTCCTGCTCGCTGATCTGGCTGTTCTCGGACAGCAGCGCGCCCTCGTTGGCGGTGTCGTCGTTGGTCGGCCAGTTCAGGTCGTTGCCGGTCGCCGTGGTGATGACGTTTGCCAGCGACAGGATGCCGCCGAAGCTCTTCATCGTTTCGGTCATGGTGTTGCGGAACTCGTCGGGGACGAGGTACCCGCCGGCCGGGTCCGACCCGACGGACTGGGCACGGACCTCGGTGAAGTTGCCCATCAGCAGCTCACGCTGCTCGTTGGTCATCCGCTCCATGCCGTTGCGGGTGTAGCGGGAGAACGCGCTGCGGTAAAGCTCCGCCTCGTCCTCGGCGCCACGCTCGTCGCCGCCCCCGCCGGTGGTGATGAGCTGGCTGCGGTCGACGGTCGACAGGGTGGACATCCGGTTGATGCGCTCGATGTCGCGGGAGACCTCGGTCAGCCGGGCCTCGGCGGCGTCCCAGTTGGTCCGCTCCTCGGCGGACCAGTCCCGGCCGCCGTCGGTCTCGGCGGCGGCCTGGATCTCCTGCATCCGCTGCCACAGAGTGTTCTGCTCGGTCACGAGTCGGGTGAGCTGTGCGGTCGTCATGAGCCCTCCTCAGGGCATGCCAGAGCGCCGGCGCGCGGGCCGGGCTGGCGGGGTGGGTGTCAGTTCGCGGGAAGGCCGTAGCGGGCAGCGAGCGCCCGCATGCGGCGGTCGACCGAGTCGCGATCACGTCGAGTGGCAGCAGCCGGCTCGGCGGGCGGTTCGGTTCCGCGAGTGGACTCACCCGGCTCGCGGTACTTCAGCAGGTCCAGCAGTTCGGGGCGGTACTGGGCGCGCTTCTCGATCGCGTCCTGGTCGCCCCGGTGGGCCAGGGCCGCGGCGACGTTGCGCAGCGAGGCCTCGGTGTCGGTGTAGGCGGGGAAGGTGACGGCCGAGACCTCGAAGAGGCGGACCTCTCGGAGGATCCGGAGCTCGGCCTGCACGGTGTCGCCGTCGGTGGTCTCGACGTCGATGAGTTGCCAGTCGTCCTTGACGACCTGGAACCCGAACGACATGCCGGTGATGTTGCCGTTGCGGACGTTCGCCTTCAGGTCGGAGACGTACGACAGCTCGGCGTCGAGAGCGGAGTCGACGGCCAGGCCGCGGGCGTCCTGGGCCAGCCCCAGGGTCCCGGCGGAGACTCGGGAGACCACGAAGTAGGAGTCGTGGTCGATGAGCATCCGGGCGTCACCCTCGGCGACGGTCTTGGTGAACGCGCCGTCGGCGACCTCCTCGTAGAACCCCCAGCGCAGCGGGTTGCCGATGCTGGTCCGGGAGTTGAAGACGGCGGCGTAGCCGTGGAAGCGCTCGGCGCCGCCCTCTCCGCCGGCGCGGATGCTGAGCCCTGCCGTGGACAACGGCAGGCGGCGGCGCTCCTCAGTCGTCGTCCTGGTCAGGGTTCTCATGGGCGGTGCCTTCCTCGGTGGTGTCCGGGGTCTGGAGCAGCCGGTGCGCCTCCGCCATCAGGGCGGCCGCACGGGCGGCGTTGGAGCGGCCGTCGGGCGGCTGCTGGTCGGCGAGCGGGTTGGAGCCCAGCGGCGCCATGTACGTCGGCTGCAGGTAGATGTCGCCCTCGGCGCCGATCGGCGGCAGGTCCTCGAGGCGGCGGATGTCGTTGGAGGACATGGCGCCGATGTCCCGCATCGCCCGGTAGAACGTGGCCCGGCTCGCCGCGTCGCCGCGGAGCAGGCCCTGTACGGCGTACCGGGCATCTTCCTGGCCCGGCACCAGCAGTTCCTTGGTGACGCGCTGCTCCGTCGGTGCCAGCCAGGTCGGGCTGAGGTCGAAGGTGACGAACCCGGTGGCCTGCTGCTCCAGCCCGGTGCCCCAGCTCGTCGACTTGGCCGTCTCCATCAGCAGGAAGAGCGGGACACCGAACATCCGGGCAATCTCGACGACCTGAAACTCTCGGCTCTCGAGAAACTGGGCGTCCTTGTAGGGCATGGCGACCGGCTTGAACGAGGCTCCGGAGTCCAGGACGGCCACCTCGTGACTGTTCTGGACGCCGCTCATCTTGGCCCGCCAGCGCTCCTTCAGAGCGTTGGCCTGGTCCGGGTTGAGCCGCTGCTCTGTCTGCAGCACACCGCCGATCATGTTGCCCGAGCCGAACAGACGGCCCGCGGACTTCTCCGCAGCCTGCGCCAGGCCGATGCCGGCGGCCGCCAGCCGGACCGGCGAGCAGCCGGTGATGCCGTCGTAGCCCAGGCCGGGGATGTGCAGGATCTCGCGCGGTGTCCGCCGGTGGACCGTGCCCCAGTCGTCGGTGACCCAGAAGACCTTGCCGCCCGGCTCCGCCGGTGTCGGCTTCTCGCGGTCGACCTGGACCCGGTCCGGGGAGATGGGCCACAGCTCCGTCACCTGGCCGGCCCCGTTGCGGAGTTTCTGCTGGTAGCTGTTGCCCCAGAGCACGCGGTGCGTGTAGGCCAGCCGCCATAGCTCCAGCGGGGTCAGCTCGGGGTGGGGGTTCGCCAGCAGCGGCGACGTCGTGCGTTCCCGCGTGCCGGTCTTGTAGGTGTGCAGAGGCAGCGCCGAGCTGACCCCGGCGATAACGTTCACAGCCCGCCACACGGCGGGCATGTGCAGGCTGCTGCGCTCCGTGACGGCCACCCCGGAGTCGGTGGTGCCGCCGCCGAGGACGTCCAGCAGGCTGGCCGAGGTCAGCGGTACGGCCGGGCTCTCCAGACCCGGAGAACGGCGCTCGAAGAGGCCGAAGAGGTTCCTCACCGCCCACCTCCCGTCTCACGGCCGGCCGTCGCCCGCTCGCAGGCGACCACCCCCAGGGCGCCGCCCAGGACCAGGGCGGCCGGAACGCTCATCAGCGCCACGCCGAGCAGCAGCGCGGCGGTACACAGCAACTCGAGGACGAGCACGAGTCTCACCACAGGTTCGGCGCCCCTTCCGGTTCGATGTGGGCCCGCTCGGCGTGGCCCCAGGCGGCGAAGGTGACGCCGACCAGGGGGCTGATATCGACGCTGACGCCGCGCCGGGCCCAGCCCCAGCCGTCCCCGATGGGCCTCTTGTCGGCGCCCGCCAGAGCGGTCGCCAGGGGCGCCTGCGCCAGGTGCACGATGCGCTGCTCGGCGACGCCGTCGTAGAACTGGCCGCACGCCGCGGCGATCTGCCGGACCTTGGGGAAGACGAGCAGCTCGTCGACCTCGTCGTCGGTCAGCTGGGCGCCCTTCAGCAGCTCCGGGTCCTTCAGGGCGCGCTTGACGGCCGGGACCAGGGAGCCGGCGGGCCCGCCCTCGTCGATGACGACCGCGCACGGCCGCCACTTCACGACGAGCTCGGCCAGGCGCTCGGCCGCCCAGCCCGTACCGGGCCGGTGGTCGATGACCTCGACGTGCGTCGAGGCGCCGTTCGCGCCGGCCGCGCAGATGGCTGTGTGCGTCCGCTCCGGAGTCGTGTCCAGTGCGAAGCACAGCGGGTCGTCCGGACGCGACGTGCCGTCGCCCAGCGCCCGCCAGGCCTCCTCGCCGATGACGGACCACGCGTCCTCCTCGTCGGACGGGTAGTCCCCCACCCCGAGCCGCTCCCGGCCGTAGACCTCGCCGCTCATGCTCAGCCGCTCCCGTTCGGTGTGCTCCGGCGTGAGCCGGTATCCCAGCGCCGGATTGGCCTTGGCCACGGAGAGCGCGCTCAGCGGGTCGTCGTGGTCGCTGCAGTCGGCCGCGCACTCCTTGACGTGCGGGTTGATCGACCACTCGAGGTAGGCGAGGGACGGGTCCGGTATGCCGGTCTCCATGGCCTGCAGCGCACGGCGCCGCAGGCGGGCCAGGTGGCGGGACGCCGCCCCGATGCCGGCGCTGCCGAAGTACCAGAGCTGCGGGTTCTTGACCGCGGCCATCGTCGGCATGAGAGCGCCGATCGGCTCGTCGCCGAGGATCATCGCCTCGTCCATCAGGTTGGTCTGGCCGGTGAAGCCGCGGCCGGAGCCGCCGCTGCGGGCCAGGAACCGCAGCCGCTGCCCGCTCAGGAGCTCGATGGCTTCCTCGCCGGTCGTTCGCCGGACCCGCTTGACGCGTTTGCGCAGCTCATCGGTGTTCACGATGAGTGACTCGATGCGGCGGAACGCCTCGATCGCGGTCTTGAACTCGTGCGCCGAGTGCAGGATCAGCTGCTCGCCGAGGAGGTAGAGGCCGGCCAGCGACCTCGCCTCGATGATCGCGCCCTTGCCGTTCTGCCTCGGGACGTTGACGCAGGTCTCGAAGCTGGCCCAGCTGCCGTCGGGGTTCTCGCCCAGGCCGACGTGCAGGACGAACTGCTGCCACGGATCGAGGTGCAGACCGGCCACGGCGGCCAGCTCGATGGCCTCCTGACCTGCACTGGAGGTGAAGGCGGGGGCGGTGAACACCCTGGGGCGCTGCTGGCCGCGGGCGTCGGGCACCCCGGAGGGAGCTCCGTCGCGCCGGTCAGGCGCCGAGGCGCTGGGCACGTCGAGCAGCGAGGTCATCGAGCGCGTCCCCCTCGGCCTTGGGCGGTGACATCTTGCGGAGCTCGAGGAGGGTGGCCCGCAGCTCCCGGGCCAGGCTGGGCGTGGCGGGGGAGCTGGGGTCCGCGTCGAGGGCGGTGGCCAGGGTGATCGCGATGGCGGCGAGGCCGGGCGCGATGTCCTCGGCGCCGAGCGCGGTGATCTCTTCGCGGGTCGCGTCGACGGCGCCGCTCATGATCACCTCCGCTTGTTACCCACTGTGACGGTTACGGAGAGTAGCTATTTACCGACGAGGGCCCAATGCCTAATTAGCAACGAGGGGTCCTCGCGCAAAAAACAGAGCGAGAAGGGCGTTTGGGTCGCCCGGAGGGTCGCTGAACTTTTGACCCACTCCCCGCCCCGACCTGGGTATACGTCACGCTTCGAGAGCGCGATCGGCCTTGATCGTCGTCGCTGGTTGCGTTCACCAAGCGCGCGAGGCTTGCGGGGTGACGGAGTGTGGGGTGCGACGGCCTGCCTGCCGATACCAGACAGTGACAACCCGCTCCATCTCCGGCTGCCGCATGTCCCGCACCCGACGCCGGACGATCTCCTCGCCGGGGTCGATGGTCACGATCCGTGCACCGAGCCGCTTGTACCGGGCCAAGGCCTTGGCCTGCGGCATGGTGTGGATCAGGTAGACGTCGG
Source organism: Streptomyces erythrochromogenes (assembly GCF_036170895.1). Classification (NCBI taxonomy): domain Bacteria; kingdom Bacillati; phylum Actinomycetota; class Actinomycetes; order Kitasatosporales; family Streptomycetaceae; genus Streptomyces; species Streptomyces erythrochromogenes. The sequence continues at coordinate 4,991,785 of NZ_CP108036.1, forward strand.
TGCTGTCGAGGTGTCGCTCCGCCTCGTGGATCGCTGCCTGCCGGGCACGGTGCACGATCCGCAACAGGGTGGGGTCGTGCTGATGATGATCGGCCCCGGGGCCGGCCATCGCGAGCGCCATCAGGTCCAGGTCGATCACCACGTCACTCGCCTTGGCGTTCGCCCGGATCCAGCTGCTCTTGCCTGCGGCCGGCGGCCCGGTCACGACGTACAGCACGGTTCCGGCCCGCAGCTGCAGCAGGTGTCGCCGGAGCAGCCGCAGCACAGCGGCGTGACGGCCGCGGCCCGGGCGACGTCGCCGGGGGCGAGGAGGTACTCCCCGAGGCGCCGGCCGAGCAGCCGGCGGGCGAGGCTCCGTAGCGCAGCACCCACGGTCACCACCTCCTCGACGAGCCCTGGACGCGGACGCTGGTCCGGTTACCGCGGGCGCTGTTGCAGCGCCGGTGAGCGCTGCGGGCGTTGGCCTTGTTGAGCAGGTCGCCGCCGCGGCTGAGCGGCAGGAGGTGATCGAGGGTGAAGGCGTCGGGGTGTCGGCCGGCCTCTGGCCCTGTGATGTCGTAGCGGATGTCGTGGCCGCACAGCCAGCAGGGCAGGCGCAGTGCGCGCTGCCAGGCGCAGAGGTTGCGGTAGGGGCGCCCGTTGCGCGGGTTGGCGGGCACGGGCGCCACCTCCCGCTACAGCTTGCTGATGTCCCACTCTCGGGGCGTTGCGAGCCCGTTGGGGGCGTATGCGGCGGTGCTCGGTCGGGGGTTGTCCGGGACCGCGAAGACGATGTTCCCCTTGACGCACTTGCCTGCGGTCAGCGTGGTCTCGAAGGGGAAGGCTGGCTTGGGGAAGTCGTCGAACGTCGTGCTGGACGGGGCGATGCGGGCCCCGTCCGCGTAGGTCAGCGTCCACGGCTGATCTGTGGCGACGAACGTCCCCTTGTCGCTGCAGACCTTGACGTCTAGGGCCGCCCACACGTAGCCGGCGGTGCCGGACTCGTCGGCGGCCGAGCCGACGGACCGCACCTTGTGCCGGTACCCCAGGACCGCGGCGTTGCCGGAGACCTGTTCGGCTCCGATGGTGCCCTCGAAGGCCCATGCGTGACCGACGGTGAAGACCGGGTCGGGGGTCGGTGTGGGGGAGGGTGAGGGGCTACTCGTCGGCGCTGCGGCGGACGTGGCTGACGGGGACGGGGCCTTGCTGGCTGTGCTGGCGTCGGTGCCGCAGCCGGTGGCGGCGAGGAGCGCGAGGCCGAGCGTGGCCGCGTGGATGGTGCGCATGGTGTCCCCCCAGGACGTTGTTGTGAGGAGGCATCATGCGCCGGGCGTGCCTGGTGACGGGCCGGTATGGCCGTTCCGTGACCTACGTGATGGTGAGGGTGCCGGCTTGGCGGACGATCAGTTCGTCGTTCGGGGGGTCGATCTCGATCCACACGTGCCAGGCGCCGCGCGTGAGGCTGCTCGCCCCGTCCGGGCCGACGAGGATCCGCGCGGTGTCGGCGTCGTCCCATTCGCCGGTGAGCCAGTCCGCGGCCGTCGGGTTGCCGCGGCGGGCGTCGGGGAGGAAAGCGAACCGCGGCGCAGCGCCGGTGAGGTCGACTCCTGCGGGCTGCGCGGTCACGGTGACGGTGACGTACTCGGTGCTGCTCGCAGGGATCAACACGGCGGACCGACCTCCCAGCGGCTGGCCGGCGCCGCCACCGCCCAGGCGGAGGTCGGGGCGCCGATGGTGAGCGTGATGTCCGGGTCGAACCCGTCGAGGGTGGGCGCGTAGAGGGCCGTGGTCGGCTCGATGCGGGCCGGGGCGAGCGTGACGGGCCCCGGGGCGAGCGCGGGCGCGTACAGGGCCGTGGCTGCCTCGAGGCGGTCGGGAGCGACCGTGACGGGCCCGGGGGCGAGGACGGGCGTGTACAGGGCGGTGGTTGGCTCGATGCGGGCCGGGGTGAGCGTGACGGGCCCGGGGGCGAGGGTGGGCGCGTACTGGGCTGCGGTGGACTCGATGCGGGCCGTGTCGACGGTCTGTTCGCCGGGGGCGACGGCCAGGGTCCAGGCGGAGCCGAGGGCGGACTGGTCTGCGGTCCACGCGCGGGAGCCGATCGTGCCGGACACCGTGGTGTCGGAGTCGCCCCAGGCGGCGGAGCAGGCGCCGCTGCCCGAGGTGGTGAAGGCCTGCCCACGGCGTGTGTGGCCCGCTGGCGCGGTCCAGGCCGCGGTCTGCGGTGTGGCGGCGCCGCGGGAGTCCCAGACGACGCCGACCTCTCGACTGGACGCTCCGACCGAGCCGAGGGACGGCGTCGTCTTGGTGGTGGCGGCCGCCGAGGTGTTGGAGGCTGCGGCGATCGGGTTGGAGGCCAGGGCGCCGCGCACGCGGCCGAGGAGCAGCACCTGGCGGATCGCTCCGGTGCTGGGGGTGACGGTGATGGTGGCGCCGAGGTCGCCCGCCTCGGCGATGCGCCACCACAGCTGAGACATGTGCCCGGACTGCATCGCGGTGCCGAGGCTGGTCCAGGCGCCGGCGCCGCCGGCGATGGAGAACGTCCTGGACCCGGACGGCATGACGCACGCGGCGAGCAGCAGGTCCCCGATCGCGACGCTGCCGTCGTTGGGGACGGTGGCGGCCGCCGAGGAGCTCGAGGAGAGGGTGACGGTGTCGGCGAGGTGGACGAGCTGACCTACGGCCATGACGTCACCTCACAAGGCGAAAATGCCGCTGGCGTTCCACTGGGCGACGATGTTGCCGCCGTTGGGGGTGACGCTGACGCCGTCGATGTACGCGATGAGCGGCGCGGTCGCGTCGGCCCCGGTGTGCTTGTAGAGCACGATCGCCTCGACGCTGTCGCCGGTGGCCGCGGTGAACGTCACGTCCGCGGCATCGAACACGCCGGACGCGATCGTCTTGGATGCGAGCGCGCCGGAGACTGCCACGCGGGCGCCGGCGGCGACGTCGTCGAGGAAGTCATGCGCAGCGCTGTAGGTGTAGTCGGCGGTGTCGACGAGGACGGCGCGGATGTCGTCTGCAGCGAGGTCGATGTCACCGCCGAGCAGCAGCTGCTTGAACGAGGGGTAGAGCGCACTGGCCACCGGGGCCTCCTTCGAGGGGGACGGATCGGCGAGGTGCCGCCCGGGGCCCTCGTCCCGGGCGGCCGTCCCCGCTCCACTCCCGCCGGAGTGGTGTGCCCTGCCGCCCGGCGTCGGGTTCCGGGCGGCAGGAGTGGGAACGCGGAAGGCCCCGACCGTGGCGGTCGGGGCCTTCCGTGTGTCGTGGTCAGCCTGCGTCTGGGCATGGCTGTACGCCCAAATCGTGGCGCGCGTGATGATCTCGTGTCAAGCGGCGTTCTCGGCGCGCTGGCCGGGCCGGGACGGCTTGGGGGCGTCCCGGGCCGCCAGGACGTCACGCAACCGGTAGATCGGCCGCTTGGGCGTACCCCCGGCACGGGCCAGGACACCCCGGCGCACCCAGTCCCGGATGGTGGCCGGCTGCACCCCGCAGGCGAGCGCGGCCGTGGTGGTGGTGAGCAGGCCGGGCGGAAGCGATCGGTACTCCATGCTGATCAGTCTCGCCGAGCGACGCACGCACACGCGCTGCGCACCGGCCCCCCGCACTCCGGATGCGTGCGGCCGCGGCGGGCAGCAGGCTGGAGAGGTGGAGCGGGCGCCGATCACCGTGCACCGGATCTCCCCGTCGGGCGGCCGGCGGGTGACGATCCGCGTGGGCGGCGTCGACACCGTGCTCGGCGTGGCGTACGGCGATCGGGACCTGGTCGAGTTCCTCCGTCGCATCGACCTCCCGGACCCCGAGGAGCTCGTCCTGGGGGACTCGGCAGCCATCGGCTGGCAGGACGACCCGCCGCACGTGTACGAGACGCAGGAAGCCCCGCCCGATGCGTGATCGGACGGGGCCTGGTCCCGAGTAGCGCCAGCAGCCACACAAGCGCTGATGGGATGTCTCCACGCTACGGGCCGGGTCTGACAACGGCCTCTGTCGCGGTCGGGCCGGGCGGTGTCGCGGTCGGGCCGGTGAGGTACGGGTAGTAGTCGCGGAACGTGTCCGCGACAGCCAAGAGCGCGGCCGCGTCGTCGCGCAGCTGGGCGAGCCACTGAGCGGCGGTCTCGTCGTCAACGAGGATCTGGTAAGCGGGCCGGGCCGCCTCTGCCGCGGTCACCGCCGCGCGCAGCGCTGCCATGGCCGCAGCGGCCTGACCTGCCTTGTCGCGGTACATAGCCATCCGTGTCGCGCGCGTCGCGAGCCTGTCGCGGTACACCACATCCTTGGACACGCCGAGCTCCTTGGCGATGTCGCGGATCGTCCAGTTGTCGCGGGTGAGCTCCTCGACACGCGCGCGCCGCTCGGCGACAAGTGCGCGCCGCTGCGCGACAGAGATGGTCTTCGGGTCGGTCATGGGTCGGTCCTGTCGCGGTCGCGGCCGGGCCTGTCGCGGTTGGCGACAGGCCCGGCCGGGAGGGGTGGGTCAGGCGGCGGCGGCGCGCAGCTGCTCGGCGTACTGGCTCCGCTTGATGCCCGGGACGACGCCGGGGGCGTGGGCGAGCAGCTCGGCCTCGGCCTCGGCGACGAGGTCGCGGCGGATGCCGTAGTGCTCGGCGGCGAACTGACCGACGAGGAGGTCCCGCGAGGCCGGCCACATCAAGCTTTCGGGCCGGGACCGGTCCAGGTACGACGCGATCTGCAGGAGCAGCGTGCGGCAGGTGTCGCTGGGCGGCTGGCCGGTCATCGGTTCACCGCCGGGGTGATCGTGCCGGTGACACCGGCGGCCGTGACGCGGACGGTGAGGACGCGGCCGCCGATGCGCTGGATGCGGCCGGCGGCGATGAGCCGGCGGGCGGGCGCGGGCGCGGCGACAGGGGTGGACATGGCAAGATCGGGCACAGCCGTTCTCCTTGCTGGATCAAGGGGGGTTGGTCAGGCCCTCGTCCGGTGTTCGCGCACCGTCGGGGGCCGCTCTGTTACTGGGGCTATCCGGCGAGCAGCGGCGCCTCCTCGTGGCCCTGGTCGCGGTCGTGGTCGATCCACTCCTTCAGGTGCGCCCAAGAGCTCGGCGGGTACACCACCTCGCACCAGGGACACGTCACCGCGCTGCTGCTGCGGTAGTGGCGCAGGACGGCGCCGCACAGCGTGCCGTCGGGGTTCTCGGCCGGGCACGGGCCGAGCCGGGTCCCGCGCTCCGCGGTGTCGGCCGGGCAGACGATCGCCAGGGCCCGCTCGTCGAGCCTCCGGATCTCGATCGCGAACTGGCCGCCCTGGTCCCACGTGACCACGTAGTCGAGGTGGAAGGCCAGGCGCGTGGCGGCGGCCGTCACACGGTCGTTGTACGTGCCGGCGATGACGGGCGCCGACCCGCAGCGCGAGGCCTGCATCGCGGACCACCAGTCCTCGAGGACGCCGACGATGCCGCCCGGGCCACGCAGGGTCAGGACGTCCGCAGCCACGGGCAGGGGCGCCTCGACGAGGCGGACGCGGCCGTACGACGGGCCGCCAGCAGCGGGCTGCAGCTCGTGCTGCAGCAGCCGGTACAGGGCGGGCAGGCGGCGCAGCCGTCCGGACGTCGCTGCCCTACACCGCGGGCACAGCGTCTCGTCAGCGGGCAGCGCCGCACGGCACACGCAGGGACGGGCGTTCATCTCTTGCTCCTGACGGTCTTGCGGCGGTAGCCGAGGTAGGCGAGGACGAGGCCAGCGAGGAAGCTGGCCGCGACCCAGACGGCGAGGACGCCGAGGGCGGTCACGGACGGGGCTCCCTCTGCTGGGGCGGCCGCGACAGCCGCGTGACGCTGGCCCTGGGGCTGCGGGGCCGGCTGCCGGAGCAGCCCGGGCAGTAGTCGACGTCGCCGGGGTGCGACCGCCAGCCGGCCGCCCGGGCGGCAGCGCGGGCCTCGTCGGTAGTCCAGCAGTAGATCGTGATGGCCCCAATGCAGGCGGCCTCGCTCCACACGGTGTTGCAGTGCAGGGTGATGGAGGCGCTCACTGCTCCTCACAGGTCGCTAGGGCGGGGCGTGACGAGGTCGGAGCAGACGCAGGTGTGGACAGTGCCGTTGCAGGCCTGGCAGTAGTCCCGCTCGTCGGGCAGGTCGGGCAGGTCGGGCAGGTCGGGCTCGGGCACCACGGCCGGCCGCCGGTCGAGGTCGGACACCCATGCCGCGCACACCGCGGCGATCTGGATCAGCTCGGCGCGCAGCTTCGCGGGGTCGGTCTCGGCGAGGGCCTCGCGGTACTCCTCGTCGAGGACGTGGGCCCAGGTGAGCGTCTCCCTGTTGGCGTGCTGCTCGCAGATGGCGCGGGCGGCGTCGCGCATGGTCCGGTTGTAGGCGTCGTCCTGAGTGCCGTCGGGGTGGCGCTGGTCGCCGAACTTGGCGAGCTGCCGGCCACGTTCGGCGTCGAGCTCCTGGGCGAACCGGGCGAGGCCGGGGGTGGTGAACAGGGTGGGGTGCATGTCGGGTCTCCTTGGTGTGGGAGGGCGGGCGATCCGGATACGCGCCGGTCAGGTGGCGTCGGGGTGCGGGCCGCAGTAGCGGGCGTAGACGCGGAATTCGCCGTCCACGGTGCGGGCCTTGGCTTCGTAGTGACCTGCGGGGGCGTAGGCGCGGAGTTTGCCGGTACGGATGGCGTAGGCGGTGCTGCCAGCGGATGCGCGACTGCCCTTGGAGTCGATGTAAGCCCACTTGCCGGGGTGATCGCGGAGTTGGGCGGCAATGGCGATGTTGATGCCCCACTGGCCCTTCTCGGTGGCCTTGGGGAGAGGTTCGAAGGTGATGGTGTGGGTCATGGGTGGCTCCGGCAGTGGTGTCAGGCCGCAGCGTCGAGGGCGCGGGCGGCGGCGTAGGCGGCGTGGGCGGCGGTGAAGGCCTCGACGCTGCCGCCGCGGTCGGGGTGCGCGGCGGTCATGGCGGCGCGGAGCTCGCCGAGGTCGGCGGCCGGGGCCGGGGCCGGGCCGACGGTGGGCGCCTCGAGGTACAGGAACTTGTCGGGCTCCCACCAGCCGGTCATCCTGCTCCGGCAGATCTCGCCCTCGGCCTCGAGGGCAGCCCGGTCCACGCTCCGCAGCTTGGTCTCGGCGCCCTCGCCCACGGCGTAGTAGATGCGCCGGGCGGTCTTCTTGAGGATGGGGAACCGGATGACCCGGGCAGGCACCCAGCGCTCGTCTCCCTCTCTGTCCCAGTGCCCGGACTGGATCCCGTACAGGTACTCGACGGGCGCCGGCAGGGCCCGGGCCGCGCGCCGCAGAACGCTGTCGGTGAGGTGCGGCCAGGCCACGCACCCCGCAGCGCCGCACGCCCGGTCGACGCGGCCCTCGGGCTGCCGGCCGTAGCCCAGCTCGAAGGCGAGGCGCGTTCCCTTCACCTTGCGGCCGCCGATGACTGCCTGGCTGCTGCCGACCCACAGCAGGTGGCCGTCCTCGGCCGCCCGGGTCCGCCGCTCGAGGGCCTCCTGCGGGGTGGCGGCCTGCGGGCCGCCCGCCGGGAGGAGGTGGAGGGAGCGGCGCAGCTTGCCGACGGAGTCGCGCCCGAGACCGGTGCGGCGGGCGATGTCCTGGTCGCTCAGCTCACCCGCCTGCAGCAGCCGCTCGGCCTCGTCGATGTCACCGGCGATGTGGCCCCCGGTGGCGGCCTTACGGTGCTGCCGGTAGCCGGTGAGGGCAGCGCGCTCCGTGGGGTTCAGGCCGCCGCGAACGCCGTCCCGGTAGGCGGGAGACACCGCGCCCTCCTCCAGCAGGGCCTCGTCGAGGCAGCGGCCCTTGACCGGGCAGACCCCGCACATGGCCCGGGCGATGGCCTCGCTCGACTCGAACTCGAGCAGCCGGCCGACGCATGCCGCGCGCTGCTGCCAGTGGGCGTCGGGAGCGGAGTCGGCGTGAGGGCGGCTGCGGCGGTTGGTGACGAGTGTGGGCATCGGTTCCTCCTCAGGCATCGGTGTCAGGGCAGATGGTCAGGCCGCTGCTGGCGAGGTACTCGCCGATGGCGGTGGCGAGGCCGGCCGGGGTGGCCTCGTCGGGCGGGGTGAGGACTCGGTAGTCCTCGATGGCCGCCGTGAGTACGGCCATCGAGGTCGACGAGATGCCGCTCACGACGTGGCGTGGGAGGCGCGCCAAGCGGCGACGACCGAGGCGGGCACCACCCCGGCGACCGGGCAGGGGATCCCCTCCTCGCGCGCCCAGGCCCGGACCTCGGCGGGCACGTAGTCGCGCGGCTTGACCTGGCGGGTCTTCTGCCCGTCCCTGAGCTCGGCCGCCCGGGCCCGCAGCTTTTCGATGCGGGCCTCGAGCTCCTTCACGTTGGAGGTCACGGCCTCCAACTCGGCGTCCTGACGGCGCCGGTTCTGCAGGACGTCCAGGGCGGTGCTTGCGCGCACCCCGGCCGTGCGGATGGAGGGTGAGGGGTGGTCCGCGGCCCAGGACAGGAGGTCGGCCACGTCGGGGGTTGCGCTCGGTGCCGAGGCAGCAACAGGGGCCGGACGGGGCGGGGTCAGGGTGCCGGCGCGGTGCGCGGCGACCTCGTTCTGGTGTGCGCTGATGATCCTCTCGACGGCAGCCAGCTCGACACCCGTACGGTCGGCGATGGCCTGGTCGCTCAGGCCGTCGCGGTGCATGGCGATCAGGGTCTTGGTGGTGACCTGCATGGCGGTTCTCTTTCTGATTCGGGTGGAACGGGGGCGGGGTGGTCTCAGCGGGTCCATCCCTGCCAGCGCACCGGGCGGACACCGGCGCGCTGCTGGGGCATGCTGCGGCTGCTGCGCCCGGGCCGGGGCGGCGCGGTGCACGTGGCCACGTGGGGCATGTAGCGGCGCTCGTACGCCTCGACGTCGGGGCGGTCGGAGCTGAGGCTCCGGGAGCGCAGGGTGCCGACGCCGTCGCGGTACACGGCCACGTTCCCGAGCGCGTTGGGGTCGGCGTTGACGGCCTGGCGGCGGCCGGCCACGGTCACGGTCCAGCGGATCCGCTGGCCGCAGCTGCCGCACGAGGCGACGTCGTGGTCACTGAGCATCGGGAACTCCTCAGGTACCGGGGAGGTCGATGCAGTCGTGGCTGACGCACTGCACGTCGGCGGCGACGAGGTGGACGTGCAGGCCCTCGGCGGCCAGGGCCTCGGCGGCGAGGACGGCCGACGGTACGGGCTCGGCCGCGAACGGGACCGGGACGGTGCCGTACTCCTCGGCGTAGTCCAGCTCGGCGGAGGCGAGGACGATCGTCATGGGGTGGGCCTCTCAGGCGGTGTCGGTGTCGGTGAAGTCGGTGATGTGCGGGGAGACGAGGCGCCAGCCGTAGACCCGGATGGCCTCTCGGCGGCCGAGCGTGCGGATCGCCCGCAGTACGGCCTCGGGGTCGGTCTCAGCGGCCGCGCGTACCTCGGCGACCGTGGCCACGTGCTCGGGGGCGCGGACCGACAGCAGGAGCGGCATCTGCCCCTGGCTGCTGGCGCTTTTCGCTTTGACCTCGGCGGCCCGGCGGTCGCGCCGCTCCTGGGTTGTGAGCGCCAGGGGCGGCCGGTCGGTGTCCGGCGGGGGATCCGCGTTCGGCGGGTCGCTGTCACCGGGGGGAGCTCCCCCCAGGGACGGGTGACCACCAACAGCAGCCGTCTCCTGGGGTAGTACGTGGGAACCCCTGGGACCTTGGGGGGCCGGTCCCCCCAACCCAAGGGGGGCCGGTCCCCCCTTGGGGTTGGGGGGCCGGTCCCCCAAGCTTTCGTCTGCGAAGTTGGGGGGCCGGTCCCCCCAACTCGGGTCCTCTGCCTGGGGGGCCGGTCCCCCCAGGTTCTGCTCCTCCTCGGACCAGGGCGCCGCCGCCTTCTTCGGGCGGACCCGGCGGCTGGCAGTGAGCGAGGCGACGGCCGCAGCCCAGTCCGGGCGAGGAGCGATCAAGATCGTGTAGACGGTGGGGATGCCGCGCACGCGCTCCCCCTGCACACCGACCACCCCGGCGGCCTCGGCCGCCGCGAGCCACCGGCGTACCTCCTTGATGTCGGAGGCGCAGCCGCGGGCGATGCTCTGCACTCGGATCACCGTGCCGTCCCGCATCCGCAGGACGCCGGCGGTGTTCGCGGCGGAGGCCATGGCGTAGAGCAGGGTGAGGAAACCACCGCGCAGGGGGCGCGGAATCTCCTTGGCCCACCTCCAGTACAGAGCGTTACGGAAGTCGTGCGGGACGCTGTTGTTCCAGGTCTTATCCGGCTGCTCATCGGGCACGGGAGCTCTCTCGTGGTTGCGGTCGTACGGCGGACTGCTGCGGTGGTCAGCGGCGCAACTGGTCGGCGCGGTACTGCGGGAGGGCCAGGGCCAGGTGGGCGACCTCGTACCGGGCGCCGCGCACCGGGCGGATCCAGCCGCGGCCCTCGAGCGCCCGCAGCTGGACGGCGACCCGGCCGGCCGTCAGCCCGGTGGCCTCGACGAGGCCGAGCAGGCCGGGCTGGTCGGCGTCCGCGATCGTTCCGTTCGGGCCGGCGTACGAGGCGAGGGTCAGGGCGACGAGGCGGGTGTGCGGGTGCATCCGGCTGCAGCGGATGCCCTGGATGTAGCGGACCCGGTAGGTGCCGTCGACCGGGGCGGGGGCGAGGGCGCGGCGGGCGACGTCGAGGGGAGTGGGCACGGTTCCTCCGTCGAGGGAGAGGGTTGGGCGGGCGGTTCGGTGAGGCGGGAGAGGTAGGACCCGGCGGGCCAGCCCGGGCCGGGCGGAGTCTCGGCCCGCCCGGCGAGGGCGTTGGGCGTGTGTCGGTCGCAGCGCCAACCGCACGGGTAGGGCCGGGCCGCCTGCAGGCCGTGCGGCAGGGCCGCGTAGTCGCAGGGGCGGCGCGAGCGGGTCACAGCCGACGGACGGCGGCCGCTACGGCGTACGTCCACGCGGCGACCAGGGCGCGGGCCAGGCCGACGAGGGCCAGCACCAGGGCCAGCAGCCAGGCGAGGCAGCCGGTGGCGAACACGACCAGCACGACGAGCGCGGGCAGGCCCCCGGTCATGCCGTGCCCGATCTGAGCTCGGCCGTACGGGACACCTTCGCCAGCTGCTGCTCGGCGGTGTAGGCCCGGAGGGTCATCCCGCTCAGCGCGCGGGTCAAGGACTCGTTGTCGTCCTGGAGTTCCAGCCGCCGCTCGTCCAGGGCCCGGGTACGGTCGCGCCACACCCGCCGGTCCCGGGCCAGGGCGAGGACGCCCGGCTCGGTGCGCAGCTCCTGCAGCACGCGGAGCTCGGCGCGCAGCTTCTCCTCCACCTCGGTCCGGCCAGCCGCCGGGGACGGAGGCGGCGCGGCCGGCGTCTGGCCGGGCTGCGGGCCCGGGCGGGGGCCGGTCGTCACGATGAGCGGCGCGGGCTGCTCCTTGGCCTTGGCCAGTTCCTCGCGGAGGTAGGCGACCTCGGACCGCAGTCGGCGATTGGTGCGCAGCCAGGTCGTCACAGCTCCTCCTCGATGGTGTCGTTGTGCACGGGGACTCCCTGATTCGGGGTGCCGCACTCGTCGCAGACGAGGCCGGCGGGGGTACGGGTGTGGGCGGTGGTGAGGTGCGCGCAGCTCGTGGTGTGGCAGGCGAGCCATGCGTCCGGCTCGGGGGCGCCGCGGCGGTGGCGGCCGGTCCCGGGGTTGGCCGGCCAGTCCCCGCGGGGGACGGCCTGCGTGACCCGCGGCAGCGGTACGGCGTGAACACGGCGGCTGACGATGTCCTGCAGCAGGTGTACGGCGAGGGCAGCAACGGCCAGGAGCAGTAAGGGCAGTTCAGGCCGCATCCGGGACACCGCCCTCGGCCGGCGCCTGCAGCGGCGCCGGTACGGCAAGCGGGTCCGGCGAGCGCAGCAGGCAGCAGGAGTCGAGCGCGAGGGCCAGGTCCCCGGCCGTGGCGTACCCGGCCTCCCACGCAGCGCGGATCGTGGCGGCTGCCGCCTGGATCCGGGCCTCGCCGCTCATGCCGGGGTCGGCGCAGCGGCGGCCGCCTCCAGCTCCCGGATCCGCTGCCGCAGTTGGGCCTCGACGGACGCCGAGGCGACGGGCGCCTTGAGGGTGACCGGCACACCGGCGACCGTGGTGGAGAGGATGTGCCAGGCGTAGTCGCTGTCGTAGCGGTCGAGGGTCGACGAGATCTCGCCGCCGAGCAGGGACCGGGCGGCCTGCAGGAACTCGGCGCCCGCGTCACGGCGGTGGCCGTAGTGGTAAAAGGACCCGGTGACCCGGGCGCTCATGCTGATGGTCCACGTGACGGCCGGGAGCAGCGGGCCGATGGCCGGGTCGTGCTCCGTCCGTACCAGGAGCTTGACGAGGGCGGTGGCGGCTGTCGCCTGCGTACGGGGCGGGGAGGTGTCGGTGCTCACGAGGGCCTCGCTTCATTGCGGGTTGGCTGTGTGAGGGGTGCAGCGGGTGGCGCGTCAGCCCGTACGGCGCGCGCCCTTGGGACGGATCTGCGTGATGGACGGGGCCCCAGCAGGAGGCGCGCTCGCGGCCCGGGCCGACGGGGCGGCCGGCCGGACGCGGAACATCTCCTTGATCTGCGCGATCTCCTCGTCGTCGAACGCGACCGCCTTGCCGATCTTCTGGTGGGGCAGGTCGGCCAGGTTCTCCTCGAGGAAACCCACGTAGCAGCAGAGGATCTCTGCGGTCTGGGCGATGGAGTAGTTCTGCAGGCTCACGGCATGGCCCCTTCCGACGGCGCGGTGAAGGCCAGGGGGTCCAGGTCCAGGTCGAGGAGCTGCTCCAGGACCAGCCGCAGGTGCGGCCGGGGCGTGTAGAGCCCTCGCTCCAACTTGCTGAGGTGGGAGTGGGAGACCGGCACCCCGGCCTCGGCGCAGCGGCCGGCCAGCTTGGTCAGCGTCAGACCGACCTTGAGGCGGCGGCGGCGCAGGGCCAGGTGGCCCGCTTCTCCTGCGGCTTTCTGTGGCATGCGACGCAGATTAACGCAGATTCCAGAGGGGTGGCAACAGATCTGCGCAGATCTGTGCAGACGGATCTGTGGAGATTCGGCGTGGGCCCTTGCGGGTACTGATACGGGCCGCAGGCACCTGCGCTAATCTGCGTTGAATCTGTCGGGTGGAAGGGTGTAGGGATGCCGGAGCTGTCGGGGCTCGATGGCGCGATGAACAGGCGGAGGCAGGCTCTCGGGCTGAACTGGCGCCAGGTCGCGGAACAGGCGGGCATCTCGTACGAGACCCTCCGGGCGATCCGTAAGGGGGAGCAGGCCGGGGGGGACCTCACTCGCCGCGGCCTCGAGCGGGCGCTGCAGTGGGAGACGGGCGGGTTCGAGGTGGCCGAGGCCGGCGGCGAGCCGGCGGTCCTCGCCGGGCCGGCCGCCCCGGAGGCGCCGGAGTCGGCGGCCGCTCCGCCCTCCGACCCCCAGGTCGAGGCGATCCTCACCATCCTCGATGGACTGCCGGCGCGCGTGCGAGAGGAAGTCCTCCGCCGCCTTGGCGAGCAGCTGCCGCCCGGCGTACAGCAGGGCCGCAAAGCGAGCTGATGGCGGGTCACGGCGTGTTCCCGGGCGTGTTCCCCCGGGAACACGGACGCCCGTCAAGACCGGTCGAGACCGGCCGAAGGGGATCGAGACCGGACGAGACCTTGAGGTCAGCACGTTAGTGCAGGTCAGAGGCCCTAACGGGTCGGGTTCAAGTCCGGCTCCGGGCACTCCGCAGCTCTGGCGAGGTCCTCCTCGCAGTTGCGGCGGGGCCGCCTCGTTTATCCCCTGCGCTTCGCCATGCCTTCTTCTAAGATCCTCCTCCAGCAGTAGGGTGCTTTCTTTGCGAGCGCATTACTCTTGTTGCAAGGCCGCGCTCGGTGGCCACGGAGGAGTGAGATGAGGAGCAGTAACCCGGTCTTCTCGCGACGGGGGTTCAGCCGCGACAACGGTGGCTACGCGGGCTTTGACGCGCAGCACCAGCAGGCCGGGACCAACCCGTACGCGACCAACCCTTACGCGACCGACCCGGCCACGGGCATGCCGCAGGCGCCGGCGCGCACCAACGCGATGACCATGGACGACGTCGTGAGCCGTACGGCCATGACGCTCGGCACGCTCATCGTGACGGCGACCCTCTCCTGGGTGCTGCTGCCGGTCGACCCGGCCAACCTCGGCAAGTCGTACGCCATCGGCATCGGCGCCGCCCTGGTCGCGTTCGTCTTCGCGATGATCCAGTCCTTCAAGAGCAAGCCCGTCCCGGGCCTGATCCTGGCCTACGCGGCGTTCGAGGGCGTGTTCCTCGGCGTCATCAGCGCGGCCGTCAGCACCTACCTCGGCCCCGGCGTGGTCATGCAGGCCGTGATGGGCACGATGTGCGTCTTCGCCGCCGTGCTCTTCGCGTACAAGATGCGCTGGATCCGCGTCACCCGCCGCTTCTACGGCTTCGTGATGGCCGCGACCCTCGGCTTCATCCTGCTGATGCTCGTGAACACGCTGTTCGCGGTCTTCGGCGGCGGTGACGGCCTCGGCTTCCGCAGCGGCGGCCTCGGCCTGCTGTTCGGCGCCATCGGTGTCATCCTCGGCGCCTGCTTCCTCGCCCTCGACTTCAAGCAGGTCGAGGACGGCATCACCTACGGTGCCCCCCGCGAGGAGTCCTGGCTGGCGGCCTTCGCCCTCACCATGACCCTGGTGTGGATCTACGTCGAGATGCTGCGCATCTTCTCGATCCTCTCGGGCGACGACTAGCAGCACCTGCGGGCCGCCCGGCCCGCACGGTGCGCCACGCACGGCACGGGGAAGGCCCCGCGAGCGACTGCTCGCGGGGCCTTCCCGCGTCTGGAGGGACTACGGGGTCGGGGGAGGGGGTCAGCCGAACCGGCGTGCGGCTCTGCGCAGGTCGTACTCGTGGATGATCGCCTTGGCCTGGCCGTACGACAGCTCGTGCGCGCCGCGCAGCCAGCTGACCTTCTCCTCGAACCGGACGAGGGAGGGGCCTTCGTCGACGGTGCGGAGCCAGTCGGAAACCTCACGACCGGTGGTCTGGGGGATTCTGTCGATCATGTTGCGGTGGGTCTGCTCGGAGAACTCTACGGACATGGGCGCCTCCGGAAGGTTTGCCGTGCTGTTCTCTTCACGCCACCGTGCCGGAGAGTTCGCCCGTTGGCAATGGTGCCCGGGCGGCGCGTAAGGTCGGCCGGGTGCTGGATACTTCGCCCCTGAGCGCCGCCGTGGAACGTTTCGCCGACCGGCTGCGGGCCGCACCGCAGAGCCGCCTCCAGCAGGGAGCGGCCGCCGTGGCGCTGGAGCTGGCCCGCGAGCTCTCCGTACGGGCGCAGCGGCTGGAGGCGCCCGGCGAGGCGCCGCGGGAGATGCCGGACGCGGGCATCTTCGTCGTCGGGGACCAGGTGGCGGTGGCCGGACTGGACCTCGCCGAGGCCCTGCGCGACGGATCGGGCGCCCGGGGAAGCGCGAAGGCCCCGTCCGAGATGTTGGACGAGGCCGTATCGCTGGTGGAGCAGGCGGAGATCAGAGCGACGCGATGACGCGGTCCGCGAGGATGTAGACGTTGCTGTCGGGGTCCTCGGAGTCGCCGCAGGAGAAGGTCAGGGCGTAGGCGCCGGAGATCCCCGAGCCGCCGAGCAGGACCGGGGCGGTGCCCGAGCGCAGTGCCTCGGCGAGGCGCTCCGCGGTCTCCCGGTGCCCCGGGGTCATGCAGAGCGTCGTGCCGTCGGTGAAGACGTACACGTCGAGCGTGCCCAGCGGGCCGGGACGGACGTCCGCGAGGGCCGTACGGGCCTCGGCGAGCTCCTCCAGGCGGTTCACGGTGCGCTCGTGGTCGGCGCCGGGGTGCGAGGCCTGGACCGGTACGAAGTCGGGGTGCGAGGGGTGACGCCGGCGGGCGGCGGCCAGCTCGGCCGAGTCCTCCGGGTACCCGGGGAACTCGTCCAGCGCCTCCTCGCCCATGACCGGCTCCAGGCCCACCAGGTCCGCCTGCCGGGGCAGGAAGACCGGGCTGTCCTCGCCGAGCCCGGGCAGACCGCCCAGCAGCGAAGGGGCGTCGGCGGCGTCGCGCGCCTCCTGCGCGGCCCAGAAGGCGCGCGCCTCGGCCAGCTCCCGCTCGCGCTCCTCGGCCAGGGCCTCGGCCACGGCGGCTCGTATCTCCGCGGCGGGGGACTCGGCGGCGTGGCGGGCGTGCGGGACGGTCGTGCCGCGGGCGTGCACCGGCACCGCCAGCTCACTGCGCAGGGCGGTGACCTGCTTGCGCAGACCGTGGACGGCGTGCAGAGCAGCAGCGCCCACGGCCGTGGCAGCGGCCGTGGTCAGCAGCAGGGCAAGAGACATGGCGCTCACTGACTAACTCCTGAGGTGATTCGATCCCCCGACTTCCTACATCAGAGTGTCCCGGCCTGGGAATGGCGTGCAGTGCATTACGTCACGAAATGGACAGGGCTTTCGTCACACCTTGCACCTCTGTGCAGGTTCTGACCTGCATAAACACCGATCCCCCAGGACATAGGTCACATCCTGGGGGAGATTCGGTCACAGGTCGGCCGCGACGGGATTAGAACCGGCGTCAGTACGGGCCAAGGGTCCTTGCGGCGCCTGGCCCCGCCCATGATCCAGTAACCGGAGCCCTACTTTCGGCTACGCAGGGGCGGGGTTTCGGCACCGAGGAGCCGGCTCAGCTCAGCCGCCCTCTTTGTCGGTCGCGCTGGGCTTCGCCACCGCTGCGGGCAGGTGCCGGCCCTCGTTCCTCGGGCCGACCCCTACCCTCCGCTACGGCTCAGCTCAGCCGCCCTCTTTGTCGGTCGCGCTGGGCTTCGCCACCGCTGCGGGCAGGTGCCGGCCCTCGTTCCTCGGGCCGACCCCTACCCTCCGCTACGGCTCAGCTCAGCCGCTCGATGACCATCGCCATGCCCTGGCCGCCGCCCACGCACATCGTCTCCAGGCCGAACTGCTTGTCGTGGAACTGCAGGCTGTTGATCAGCGTGCCGGTCAGGCGGGCGCCGGTCATCCCGAAGGGGTGACCCACGGCGATGGCCCCGCCGTTGACGTTCAGCTTCTCGAGGGGGATCTCCAGGTCCCGGTACGACGGGATGACCTGGGCCGCGAAGGCCTCGTTGATCTCGAACAGGTCGATGTCGCCGACCGTCAGGCCGGCCCGCTTCAGAGCCTGCTTCGACGCCTCGACCGGGCCCAGGCCCATGATCTCGGGGGAGAGGCCGGTGACACCGGTGGAGACGATCCGGGCCAGCGGGGTCAGACCCAGCTCGCGGGCCTTGGTGTCGCTCATGATGACCAGCGCGGCGGCGCCGTCGTTCAGCGGACAGCAGTTGCCGGCCGTCACCAGGCCGTCGGGGCGGAAGACGGGCTTGAGGCCCTGCACGCCCTCCAGGGTCACGCCGGCGCGCGGGCCGTCGTCGGTGGAGACGACCGTGCCGTCCGGGGTGGTGATCGGGGTGATCTCGCGGGCCCAGAAGCCGTTCTTGATGGCTTCCTCGGCCAGGTTCTGGGAGCGGACGCCGAACTCGTCCATGTCCTGGCGGGTCACGCCCTTGAGGCGGGCCAGGTTCTCCGCGGTCTGGCCCATCGAGATGTACGCGTCGGGGACGAGGCCGTCCTCGCGCGGGTCGTGCCAGGACGAGCCCTCGCTCTCGGCGACGGCGGCCGTACGGGCCTCCGCGTCGCCGAAGAGCGGGTTGTGGGTGTCCGGCCAGGAGTCCGAGTTGCCCTTCGCGAAGCGCGACACCGTCTCCACGCCCGCGGAGATGAACACGTCGCCCTCGCCCGCCTTGATGGCGTGCAGGGCCATGCGGGAGGTCTGCAGCGAGGAGGAGCAGTAGCGGGTGATGGTCGTGCCCGGGAGGAAGTCCATGCCCATCTGCACGGCCACGATGCGGGCCAGGTTGTTGCCCTGCTCGCCGCCCGGCAGGCCGCAGCCCAGCATCAGGTCGTCGATCTCGCGCGGGTCCAGCTCGGGGACCTTGGCGAGGGCGGTCTGGATGATCGTTGCGGTCAGGTCGTCCGGGCGGACGTCCTTGAGGGATCCCTTGAAGGCGCGCCCGATGGGAGAGCGGGCGGTGGAAACGATGACGGCTTCGGGCATCGGGACTCCAAGGGGTGCGTCGTTGCGGGACCGGATGCGAAGTTACCGCCCCGTACGGTCGAAGGCACCGGCCTGGGGGTGTGATGCCGGTCGCTCCCGCCGGCCCGGTCGGCCGGGGCCCACACCCCCAAGGGTGCGCCTCCCCGGCCGTGAGCCGCAGGACCCCGTGCCGCTACGGGGCGAGCTCCGCCGTGTCCGGGGCCGCGGGGGCCGGGTCCTCGCCCGGCACCCGCCGCCGTCGGCGGTGCTTGAGCAGGACCCAGGGGCCGCGGGCCGCCGTGACCTCCGTACCGGCCTGGCCCGCCGCGGCCGACGCCGCCTTCGCCACCGGCAGCATGTCCTCGTCCCGCGACACGTCCAGCCGGTCCGACTCCGGCCACAGGCCGAGCGCGGCGCACAGCGTCGGCAGCACGGCCATGGCGGCCGTCGCGTACCCCTCCGCCGACGGGTGGTAGGAGTCCGGGCCGAACATCTCGCGCGGGTTCGCGGCGAACTCGGGGCCCAGCAGGTCGCCCATCGAGACCGTACGCGCGCCCAGCGCGACCACCCCTATGGTCTGCGCGGCGGCCAGCTGCCGTGACACGCGGCGCGCGAGCCAGCGCAGCGGCTGGTACACCGGCTCGATCGTGCCCAGGTCCGGACAGGTGCCCACGACGACCTCGGCGCCCGCCAGGCGCAGCCGGCGCACGGCCGACGTCAGCAGCCGCACCGACTGGGTCGGCGGCATCCGACGCGTCACGTCGTTCGCGCCGATCATGATCACGCAGACGTCGGGCGCGGGCGCGTCCCGGTCCAGCAGCAGCCCCACCTGGCGGTCGAGGTCGTCCGACATGGCACCCGACAGGGCCACGTTGCGCAGCTCCACCGGCCGCTCCGCGACCGCCGCGAGCCCCGAGGCCAGCAGCGCCGCGGGAGTCTGCCGGGCCCGGCGCACGCCGAGCCCGGCGGCCGTGGAATCGCCCAGCATGCCCAGCCGCAGCGGGCCCGGGCTCTGCTCGGGGCCGCCGAACTCGCTCCCGTACAGCCCGTCCGCGCGCGGCGGCTCGCCCAGCCCGGTGCCCACCGTGCGCTTGGCGAACTGCACCTCCGCCAGTACCAGCCCGACCGCGGCGGCCCCGACGAGTCCGAGGCCGCCTCCGCCGTACGCTGCCCCCGCCGCGATCCGGCGGGCTGTTCTCGCCCTGGACATCCTTCAGGCCACCTCCTCGCGTCTCATTGACCCCTACCTGCCCCGTACGAGCGGTCGGTCAATCCCTTTCCGCATACCCTGGCCGGACCTCCCGGAGAACCCGTGGAGTCCCCTCCTTGGAGAACATGGTGCAATTCCACGACTCGATGATCAGCCTCGTCGGCAACACCCCGCTGGTGAAGCTCAACCGTGTGACCGAAGGCCTGCAGGCCACCGTCCTTGCGAAGGTCGAGTACTTCAATCCCGGTGGATCCGTGAAGGACCGGATCGCCGTACGGATGATCGAGGCCGCCGAGCAGAGCGGAGCCCTCAAGCCCGGTGGCACCATCGTGGAGCCGACCAGCGGCAACACGGGTGTAGGACTCGCCATCGTGGCCCAGCAGAAGGGCTACAAGTGCATCTTCGTCTGCCCCGACAAGGTGTCCATGGACAAGATCAACGTCATGCGCGCGTACGGCGCCGAGGTCGTGGTCTGCCCGACCGCCGTCGACCCCGAGCACCCGGACTCGTACTACAACGTGTCCGACCGCCTCGCACGCGAGCCCGGCGCCTGGAAGCCCGACCAGTACAGCAACCCGAACAACCCCCGTTCGCACTACGAGACCACCGGCCCCGAGCTGTGGGAGCAGACGGACGGGAAGATCACCCACTTCGTCGCCGGCGTCGGCACGGGCGGCACGATCTCGGGCACGGGCAACTACCTCAAGGAGGTGTCCGGCGGGAAGGTCAAGGTCATCGGCGCCGACCCCGAGGGCTCGGTCTACTCCGGCGGCTCCGGCCGGCCGTACCTCGTCGAGGGTGTCGGCGAGGACTTCTGGCCGACCGCCTACGACCCGAACGTGACGGACGAGATCATCGCGGTGTCCGACAAGGACTCCTTCCAGATGACCCGCCGCCTCGCCAAGGAGGAGGGCCTCCTCGTCGGCGGCTCCTGCGGCATGGCCGTCGTGGCCGCGCTCAAGGCCGCGGAGGGCCTCGGCCCGGACGACGTGGTCGTCGTCCTGCTGCCGGACAGCGGCCGCGGATACCTCAGCAAGATCTTCAGCGACGAGTGGATGGCCGGACACGGCTTCCTGGAGGAGGCCGGACCGGCCGCCCGCATCGGCGACGTGCTGGACGACAAGGAGGGCGGCATCCCCTCCCTCGTCCACATGCACCCCGAGGAGACCGTCGGCGAGGCCATCGAGGTCCTGCGCGAGTACGGCGTCTCCCAGATGCCGATCGTCAAGCCGGGCGCCGGCCACCCCGACGTGATGGCCGCCGAGGTCATCGGCTCCGTGGTCGAGAAGGAGCTGCTCGCGGCGCTGTTCGCGCAGCGCGCCTCGCTCTCCGACCCGCTGGAGAAGCACATGAGCTCCCCGCTGCCGCAGGTCGGCTCCGGCGAGCCGGTGTCCGAGCTGATGACGGTGCTCGGCGAGGCCGACGCGGCGATCGTGCTGGTCGAGGGCAAGCCCACCGGTGTGGTGAGCCGCCAGGACCTCCTCGCCTTCCTGGCGAAGACCGCGAAGTAGCCCGCCGCCCGCCCGGGGACGGGGCGCGGGCCCCACACGGCCCGACGCCCGCCCGGGCACCCGCGTTTTCCGGCCGTCGCGCAAACGGTACGGGCCGGACACGTGACAGCAGCACGGCCTTAACACGGCTCCGGCACAGTGGTGGTTGTCGGCAGGGAGCCCGGGAGACCGGACCAGGCCGGCACCACCGACGGTGTTCGCATACGTCCGGAGCGGCTCCCGGACCAGCGAACGCCATGGACGCGGACGGCCCTGACCCGGCCGTGTCCACCGCGGGGACCGCCGTCGTCCCGCCCCTCGCCCGCGAGGGTGCGGCGGTCCCCGCGCAATCGCCCCTTCCTTCGGGCCCGGCTCGCCGGATCCGGTGCTGCGGAGGTTTCAGGCGCGAGGCCCGGGCAGCGCCCCGCAGTGGTGCCGCACCCGGGTGCGACGGTCAGTCGAGGGAATCGGGCCGAGCGCTCCGCAGGCGGGCGGCGTGGATGAAGTTCACCCCCACGATGCCCGCCCAGGCCACGACCATCCCCTTGAAGCCCGTCTGCGCGGCGCCGATGGCCGACAGCGGGACCGCCAGGACCAGCGTGATGATCGCGAAGCCGAAGCGTTCGCCGAAGTTCCCGTCCACCGGGCCGGCGTACGGTCCCTCGCCGCGGGCCGCGGCCAGGCGTTCCTCGGCGAGCCGGCGCCGGACCTGGGTGTCGACCTTCTCGACGAACGAGTCCACCAGCGCGGCCTCGTACTCCGGGCCCAGATCCCGCCGGGCCTTCAGCGTCGCGTCGAGTTCCTTCTTCAGCTCTTGGGCGTGGGCGTCCATGCCCTCACCGTAGGAAGCGCCGCAGGCCCCGGCACTGGGGCTAGCCCCCGTATCCGCATCGCGGGCACCGGCTTGCCCCGCTGCATAACCGCATGCAGAGTGCTCCGTGACTGAATAGACCACCGGGACGGAGGGGGACGGCATGAGCGACAGCCCGGCGGCGCGGCTCCAGGCGCTGTTCGAGGGGCACCGGCTGACGCCGACCCAGCGGCGGATCGCGCACTGCATGGTGCGCGGGGCGGCGGAGGTGCCGTTCCTGTCGAGCGTCGAGCTCGCCGAGCTGGCGGGGGTGAGCCAGCCGTCGGTGACCCGGTTCGCCGTGGCGCTCGGCTTCGACGGCTATCCCGCGCTGCGCAAGCACCTGCGCGAGGTGGCTCCGGCCGAGCGGGCCGCCGCGGTCGGGGAGGACTCGTACAACGAGTACCAGCAGGCCGTCCTGGGCGAGATCGAGAACCTGCGGCAGCTCGCCGAGATGCTCGCCGACCCCGCGCCGGTGGAGGAGGCGGGGCGGCTGCTCGCCGCCTCGACCCCGCTGCCGGTGCTCGGGCTGCGCGCGGCGTCCTCGCAGGCGCGCGGCTTCGCGTACTTCGCCGCCAAGGTGCATCCGGACGTACGGCTCCTCGACGAGGGCGGCTCGATGATGGAGGACCGCATCGACGCGGCCCTCTACGAGGGCGCCACGGCCCTGCTGTGCTTCGCACTGCCCCGGCACCCGCGGGAGGTCGTGGACACGCTGGAACGTGCGCGGAAGGCCGGCCTGACCGTGGTGACGGTCGCGGACTCGGCCTTCGCCCCGGTGGCCCGCCACTCGGACCTGCTGATCCCCGCCCCGGTCGGCACCGGCCTGGCCTTCGACACGGCGTGCGCGCCCATGCTGCTGGGCCGGGTGCTGCTGGAGGCGATGGCGGACGCGCTGCCGGACGCGCAGGCCCGCCTGGAGGCCTTCGACACCCGGGCGGCGGCCCGCGGGCTGTTCGTGGAGTGAGCCTCAGCGGTAGTTGAGCTCCGCCAGCTCGGTGGCGAGGCGCGTGCGCAGCGCCGGGATGCCGGCGAGGGCGGGCAGCAGGGTGTTGCGCACGGCCCGCAGCGCCCTGTTCCGGGTGGTCGCGACCCGGGTCATCCGGTCGGTGAGGGCCACCACGCGCAGGGCGACGGGGCGGCGCGCGGCCTCGTAGCCGTCGAGGTCGCCGCCGGCCAGGGCGCGGCCCAGGGCGTAGCCGTCCTGGATGCCGGTGTTCATGCCCTGACCGCCGGCCGGGCTGTGCACGTGGGCGGCGTCCCCGGCGAGCAGCAGGCGGCCCGCGCGGTAGCGCTCGGCGACGCGGTGGTGGATCCGGAACCGGGAGGACCAGATCAGTTCGCGGACGGCTGCCTGGCCGGGGACGCGTTCGTCCAGCAGGCGCCGGACGAAGGCGAGGTCGGGCTCGGCGGGGGCCTCGGCGACGGTGGCGACGATCCGGTAGCGCCCGGAGGCGCCGAGGGTGCTCCCGGGCAGCGGGGCGACCACCATGAGCCCGGCGGCGCCGAAGACGAGCGAGACCTCGCGCGGGCCCGGGGCCCAGTCCAGACCCACGTCGGCGAGGACGAAGGATTCCTCGTACGCGCTGCCCTCGAAGGCGATGCCGGCTGCGGTGCGGACCGTGCTGTGCATCCCGTCGGCACCGATGACGTGCGCGGCGCGCAGGGTCTCGCCGGTGGCGGTGGTGAGGGTGGCCCCGTCCGCGTCCTGGGTGACGCCGGCCACCTCGTACGGGCGGTGGACGTCGCCACCGAGCGCCCGCAGGCGGCGCAGCAGGACGGCCTCGGTCTCGTACTGGGGGACCATCAGCGCGTACGGGTGGGCCGTGGGCAGGCGGTCGAAGTCGACGGCCGCGAGCGGGCGGGCACCGTCTCGGATCCGGAAGCGGGAGACGGGGACGCCGTGACCGACGAGGTCTGCGGTCAGTGCGCCGCTCGGGTCGAGCTCGTCGAGGACCTCCAGGGTGCGGGCGTGCACGACGGCGGCGCGGGAGGTGTTGCAGCCCTCGGCCTGCCGGTCGAGGAGCACGAAGTCGATGCCGGCCCCCGCCAGGGTCACGGCGAGGGCGAGGCCGGTGGGGCCGGCGCCGACAATGGCGACCTCGGTGCGGGCGGGGAGCGGGAGTGCGGCGGTGCTGGTCATGGTGACCTCCTCCGGCGTGCCAACGTTCGTTGGCCAACAACTGTTGGCATCAGCATGCGCCTGCATCGCGACTGTGTCAACGCTTGTTGGCACACGGATGTTGGCCTACGGTTGTTGACATGACGGAGCGACGCTCATCCGACCAGACCAGGGCCGTGATCCTGCGCGCCGCGCGAGAGCGGTTCGCCGCCCAGGGGTACGAACGCACGACCATCCGGGCGGTGGCCGCGGACGCGGAGATCGACCCGTCGATGGTCATGCGGTACTTCGGCAGCAAGGAGCAGCTCTTCGACGCCGCCCTGGCGGTGGACCTGCGCCTGCCCGACCTGGGCGCCGTGTCGGCCGGGGAGCTTCCCGCCGTCCTCGTGCGCCACTTCGTCGAGCGGTGGGGGGGCGATCCGGCCGACGACGCCCTGCTGGTGCTGCTGCGCTCGGCCGTCACCAACGAGCAGGCCGCGGACCGGATGCGGGAGGTGTTCGCGGCGCAGGTCGCCCCGGCGCTGGCGGCGGCCCTCGGCCCCGACCGGGCCGCCCGCGTGGCCGGCCTGGTCTCCGCCCAGCTGCTGGGCCTGGCCCTGACCCGCTACCTGCTGCGGCTGCCCGCGGTCACCGCGCTGAGCCCGGACGACCTGGTTGCGGGCCTGGCCCCGGCGCTGGCGGCCACCCTGGCGGGGTGAGCCGCGCTACAGCAGCGCGTCGCCGAAGGCGCCGCCCGCCTCCGCCACGATGTCCGCGGCGGACTGCGCGGGCCGGGCGAGGCTGAAGCGGACGCCGCCCCGCGGGGTCACCGTGAAGCCGTGGACCGCCGGGCGCGGCAGGCTGTTGTAGCCGTAGTGGGCCGTGAAGAAGTACGCGCCGGTGTCCGGTACGCCGATCAGGTCGCCGGGGGCGAGCAGCGGCAGCTCCCGGCCCGTGGCGAGCAGGTCCCCCGCGAAGCAGGCCGGGCCCGCGACGTCCTGGGCCACCGGGTCGCCGGCCTTCGGGGCGCCCTTCGCGTCGTACGGCAGGATCCGCACGGGCCAGGCCGCCGGCGCGTAGGCGGTGCGGGTCGCCAGCTGGACGCCGGCGTGCGTGAGCGCGATCGGCCGGGATCCGCTGCTCTTGGTGTACTCGACCCGGGCCAGCACCAGGCCGTGCTTGGCCAGCAGGGACCGGCCGAACTCGGTGACCAGGCCGTACGAGCCGTCGAAGAGCGCCGGGACCGCCTCGCGCAGGGCGGACACGTACCGGGCGTACGTCGGGGTCGCCTCGTCGGAGGCGAAGTTGACCGGCAGCCCGCCGCCGATGTCGAGGGTGTCGATCCGGCGCCGCCCGGCCGCCGCGTTGATCTCCTCGGCCAGTGCGTGCAGTTCCCGTACGCCTTGCGCGATCAGCTCCAGGGGGACGCCCTGCGAGCCCGAGTGGATGTGCAGCCGGGTCAGCCACGGCCGGTCCAGGAAGGCCCGTACGAGCCACGCGCGCGCCCCGGGATCGCGCAGGGCGACGCCGAACTTCGAGGTGGACGTCGCCGTGGACAGCGCGTCGATGGCGCCCGCGCCGGTCTGCGGGTTGATCCGCACCCCGATCGGGGAGGCGGTGGGCGCCGCGGCGACGAGGGCGTCGAGGCGCTCCAGCTCCTGGCGGTTGTCGGCGTTGACGGCGATGCCCAGCGCCAGTGCCTCGCGCAGTTCGGCGGTCGTCTTGGCTGGGGAGTCCAGGACGGTCCGGGCCGCGGGAACCCCGGCGGCGCGGGCCAGCGCCAGCTCGCCGGGGCTGGCGACCTCGCAGCCGAGCCCGGCGTCCGCGAGCAGCCGCAGCACCGGCACGAGCGGGGCGGCCTTCACGGCGAAGGCGTGCAGGACGGGCGTGCCGGGCGCCAGGGCGTCGGCGAAGGCGGCGGTCAGGGCCGCGGCGGAGGCCCGGATCCCGTCGCCGTCCAGCAGGCAGGCCAGGGGCTCCGCGGAGTCGGCCCCGCCCACCAGCCCCTGCTCGACGGCGGCCCGTACGACCAGATCCCGGCGCCCGGCGGCGCCCTTGCCCTCCGTGTCTGCGGCCATGTCCGCCATCCCATCATCCGACGGGGCCGCCCGCAGCTGTTGACTGAATCTATTCAGAGCGCGAGTATGTGAATGGAATTAACAACATCGGAGGAGGCACCCGCCATGTCAGGACCCCGCCCCGTACGCGCCGCGCGCGGCACCGAGCTCAGCACCCTGGGATGGCAGCAGGAGGCCGCGCTGCGGATGCTCCAGAACAACCTCGACCCCGAGGTCGCCGAGCACCCGGACAAGCTCGTCGTCTACGGCGGCACCGGCAAGGCCGCCCGCGACTGGCGCTCGTACGACGCGATGGTCCGCACCCTGCAGACCCTCAAGCAGGACGAGACGATGCTCGTCCAGTCCGGCCGCCCCGTCGGCGTGATGCAGACCCACGAGTGGGCGCCGCGCGTCCTGCTCGCCAACTCCAACCTCGTCGGCGACTGGGCCAACTGGGAGGAGTTCCGCCGCCTGGAGCACCTCGGCCTGACCATGTACGGCCAGATGACCGCCGGCTCGTGGATCTACATCGGCACGCAGGGCATCCTCCAGGGCACCTACGAGACCTTCGCCGCCGTCGCCGCCAAGAAGTTCGGCGGCACCCTGGCCGGCACCATCACCCTCACCGCCGGCCTCGGCGGCATGGGCGGCGCCCAGCCGCTGGCCGTCACGATGAACGACGGCGTCGCGATCTGCATCGACGTCGACCCGCGCGCCATCGACCGCCGCATCGAGCACCGCTACCTGGACGTCAAGGCCGACAACCTGCGCCACGCCCTCCAGCTGGCCGTCGAGGCCCGTGACGCCCGCAAGCCGCTCTCCATCGGCCTCCTCGGCAACGCCGCCGAGCTGCTCCCGCAGATGCTCGCCGAGGGCGCCCCGATCGACATCGTGACCGACCAGACCTCGGCCCACGACCCGCTCGCGTACCTGCCCGTCGGCGTCGACTTCGACGACATGGCCTCCTACGCGGCCAAGGACCCGGCCGGCTTCACCACCCGCGCCCGCGAGTCCATGGCCAAGCACGTCGAGGCCATGGTCGGCTTCATGGACGCCGGCGCCGAGGTCTTCGACTACGGCAACTCCATCCGCGGCGAGGCCCAGCTGGCCGGCTACGACCGCGCCTTCGCCTTCCCCGGCTTCGTCCCCGCCTACATCCGCCCGCTGTTCTGCGAGGGCAAGGGCCCCTTCCGCTGGGCCGCCCTGTCCGGCGAGGCCTCGGACATCCACAAGACCGACAAGGCCATGCTGGAGCTCTTCCCGGAGAACGAGTCCCTGCACCGCTGGATCAAGATGGCCGGCGAGCGCGTCCACTTCCAGGGCCTGCCCGCCCGCATCTGCTGGCTCGGCTACGGCGAGCGCGACAAGGCCGGCGAGCGCTTCAACGAGATGGTGGCCGACGGCACCCTCGCCGCCCCGCTGGCCATCGGCCGCGACCACCTCGACTGCGGCTCGGTGGCCTCTCCGTACCGCGAGACCGAGGCCATGCTCGACGGCTCCGACGCCATCGCCGACTGGCCGCTGCTCAACGCCATGGTCAACGTCGCCTCCGGCGCCTCCTGGGTCTCCATCCACCACGGCGGCGGCGTCGGCATGGGCCGCTCGATCCACGCCGGCCAGGTCACCGTCGCCGACGGCACCAAGCTCGCGGGCGAGAAGATCCGCCGCGTCCTCACCAACGACCCGGGCATGGGCGTCATCCGCCACGTCGACGCCGGCTACGACATCGCCGAGACGGTCGCCGACGAGCGCGGCGTCCGCGTCCCCATGCGTGAGGGCGACGACGCGTGACCGGCGTTTCCTTCCACTCGATGTGGGCCGAGCTGGCTCCCGTCGGCCGCAACGCCGACACCGGCGGCTACCGCCGCTACGCCTGGAGCGGGGCCGACGCCGACTGCCGGACCTGGTTCCAGGAGCAGGCCGAGGCGCGCGGGCTCACGTACGAGACCGACCGCAACGGCAACCAGTGGGCCTGGCTCGGCGACCCCCTCGCCGGGGACGCCGTGGTCACCGGCTCGCACCTGGACTCCGTCCCCGACGGCGGCGCCTTCGACGGCCCCCTCGGCGTGGTGTCCTCCTTCGCGGCCCTGGACGAACTCCGCAGGAGGGGCGCGGAGTTCTCCAGGCCGCTGGCCATCACCAACTTCGGTGACGAGGAGGGCGCCCGCTTCGGCCTCGCCTGCGTCGGCTCCCGGCTCGCGGCCGGGCAGCTGACCAAGGAGAAGGCGTACGAGCTGCGCGACGCCGACGGCGTCAGCCTGCCCCAGGCCATGGAGGCCGCCGGATACGACCCCGAGGCCATCGGGGCCGACCCCGAACGGCTCGGCCGGATCGGCGCCTTCGTCGAGCTGCACGTCGAACAGGGCCGCGCCCTGGACCTGTCCGGGGACCGGGTCGGCATCGCCTCGGCGATCTGGCCGCACGGCCGCTGGCGGTTCGACTTCCGCGGCGAGGCCAACCACGCCGGCACCACCCGCCTCGTGGACCGGCGCGACCCGATGCTGACGTACGCGGCGACCGTGCTGGCCGCCCGTACGGAGGCGGCCCTCGCCGGCGCCGTCGCCACCTTCGGGAAGATCTCCGTCGAGCCCAACGGCGTCAACGCCATCCCGTCGCTGGTGCGCGGCTGGCTCGACTCCCGCGCCGCCGACCAGGCCACCCTCGACACCGTCGTCACCGCCATCGAGAAGGCCGCGCGCGAGCGCGCCGACCAGGACGGCATCGACCTCGGGATCGTCCGGGAGTCCTTCACCCCGGTCGTCGAGTTCGAGCACGCCCTGCGCGACGAGATGAACCGGATCCTGGGCGGGTCCGTCCCCGTCCTCGGCACCGGGGCGGGACACGACGCCGGAATCCTCTCCGCCGCCGTCCCGACCGCCATGCTGTTCGTGCGGAACCCGACCGGCGTCTCGCACTCCCCGCGTGAGTTCGCCGCCGAGGACGACTGCGTGGCCGGCGTCCTCGCCCTCGCCGACGTACTGGAAGGCCTGGCATGTCGCTGACGACGTACTGGCTGGAGCACGCCTGGCTCGGCACCCGCCCCCAGCTACCGCCGGGAGGTACCCCCGTCGAGCCGGGCGTCGCCCTGGAGGTCGACGCCGAGGGGCGGATCGCCGCCCTGCGCACCGGCGTGGACACCCCGCCGCCCGGCGCGGAGCCGCTGCGCGGCCTGACGGTCCCGGGCCTGGCCAACGCGCACAGCCACGCCTTCCACCGGGCCCTGCGCGGCACCGTCCAGATCGGCTCCGGCACCTTCTGGACCTGGCGCGAGCTCATGTACGAGGTCGCCCAGAACCTCACCCCCGACAGCTACTTCACCCTCGCCCGCGCCGTGTACGCCGAGATGGCCCTGGCCGGCATCACCAACGTCGGCGAGTTCCACTACGTCCACCACGCGCGCGGCGGCACCCCGTACGCCGACCCCAACGCCATGGGCGAGGCCCTGATCGAGGCCGCCGCGGCTGCCGGCATCCGCATCACCCTCCTCGACACCGCCTACCTCTCGTCCGGGTTCGGCGAGGCTCCGAACGCCCACCAGCAGCGGTTCTCGGACGGCACCGCCGACGCCTGGGCCGAACGCGTCAGCGCCCTCAAGCCGCGCGGGCACGCCCTGATCGGCGCGGCCGTCCACTCGGTGCGGGCCGTGCCCGCGGACCAGCTGGCCACCGTCGCCGGCTGGGCCGAGGAGCGGCGGGCGCCGCTGCACGTCCACCTGTCCGAGCAGACCGCCGAGAACGACGCCTGCCAGGCCGCCCACGGCCGCACCCCGAGCCAGCTGCTGGCCGACCACGGGGTGCTCGGTCCGCGCACCACCGGCGTCCACAACACACACCTCACGGACGCGGACATCGCCCTGCTCGGCGGCACCGGCACCGGCACCTGCATGTGCCCCACCACCGAACGCGACCTCGCCGACGGCATCGGCCCGGCCACCCGGCTCCAGCGGGCGGGCAGCCCGCTCTCCCTGGGCAGCGACAGCCACGCCGTGATCGACCTGCTCGAAGAGGCCCGCGCGATGGAGCTGAACGAGCGCCTGCGCAGCCGTACGCGGGGGCACTGGACGGCCAACGCGCTGCTCACCGCCGCCACCGGCGACGGGCACGCGGCGCTGGGCCTGCCCGACGCGGGCCGCCTGGAGGCGGGCGCGCTCGCGGACTTCACCACGGTCGCCCTGGACACCGTCCGCACGGCCGGCCCGCTGCCGCGGCTCGGCGCCGAGACGGCGGTCTTCGCCGCGACGTCCGCCGACATCCGCCACACGGTGGTAGGCGGCCGGCACGTGGTCCGCGACGGCCACCACACCCTCGTCGAGGACGTCCCGTCCGCCCTGTCCGAAGCGATCGCGGCCCTCCGCGCCTGACGCTGCTCTGCCCCGCCCTTCTCTTTCCAGCCCGTCCGGCGTTTGAGGACCGGGTCCGGGCAGAGCCCGGTTTCGGGAAGGGGCGGGGTGGGGGCAAGCAAGTTCTGAGAGGAACCCTGTGACCACCACCCTCGTCACCAATATCGGCAGCCTCGTCACCAACGACCCCGCCCTCGGCGACGGCTCGCGGCTCGGCCTCATCGAGAACGCCGCCGTCGTCATCGACGGTGACCGCATCGCATGGGTCGGACCCGCCGACAAGGCCCCGGCCGCCGACGCCGCGTACGACGCGCAGGGCCGGGCCCTGATCCCCGGCTTCGTCGACAGCCACAGCCACCTCGTCTTCGCCGGCGACCGCACCCAGGAGTTCAACGCCCGCATGTCGGGCCGCGCCTACTCCGCCGGCGGCATCCGCACCACCGTCGCCGCCACCCGCGCCGCCTCCGACGCCGAGCTGGAGGCGAACCTCGTGCGCCACCTCGACGAGGCCCGCCGTCAGGGCACCACCACCTTCGAGACCAAGTCCGGCTACGGCCTCACCGTCGCCGACGAGGCCCGCGCCCTGCGCATCGCCGCCGCGCACACCGACGAGGTCACCTACCTCGGCGCGCACATCGTCTCCCCGGACTACGCCGAGGACCCCGCCGGCTACGTCGACCTCGTCACAGGCGAGATGCTGGCGGCCTGCGCCCCGTACGCCCGCTGGGTCGACGTCTTCTGCGAGAAGGGCGCCTTCGACGGCGACCAGGCCCGCGCGATCCTCACCGCCGGCGCCGCCGCCGGGCTGATCCCGCGCGTCCACGCCAACCAGCTCTCCCACGGCCCCGGCGTGCAGCTCGCCGTCGAGCTGGAAGCCGCCTCGGCCGACCACTGCACCCACCTCACCGACGCCGACGTCGACGCCCTCGCCCAGGCGGCGGACACCACGGTCGCCACCCTGCTGCCCGGCGCCGAGTTCTCCACCCGCGCCCAGTGGCCCGACGCCCGCCGCCTGATCGACGCGGGCGCGACCGTCGCACTGTCCACGGACTGCAATCCCGGCTCCTCCTACACGAGCTCCATGCCGTTCTGCATCGCGCTCGCCGTCCGCGACATGCGGATGACCCCCGACGAGGCCCTCTGGTCGGCCACCGCCGGCGGTGCCCGCGCCCTGCGCCGCGGCGACATCGGCGTCCTCACCCCGGGAGCCCGCGCCGACCTGGCCCTGCTGGACGCCCCCAGCCATGTCCACCTGGCCTACCGGCCGGGCGTACCGCTCGTTTCCGCGGTGTGGCAGAAGGGTGTCCGCGCCTACTGACGAACGGTCAATTCGGGCCTGTCCTTTGTCTTCCCTCCGCAAGGCCCCGGGCGTACCTTGAGCCACCGATCTGATATGCCGTCAGGTATTTGTGGCCCGAGGGGAAGACGAAGGTGTCCGACCGCAAACGCTCCACCGCGCTCGCGCTGGCCTCCGCGCTGGCCGGATCGGCGGTGCTGCTCACCGCCCCCACAGCCCACGCCGCGGTCGTCGACGTGGCCTACGAGTGCAAGACCCCGATCGGGGACAAGTCGGCGGTGTCGCCCATCGACATCAAGGCCGTCAAGGAGGGCGACGGCTACAAGCTGACGATGTCCTTCCAGAAGGGCGTCTCGTCCAGCCCCATCGAGCTCGGCAAGGGCGCCATGAGCCCCAGCGCCGTCATCGTCGTCGGTGGAGCCGAGAAGGCGTCGGTACCGGTCTCCGGCCCGTCCAACCCGGAGGCCGTGCCGCCCGACACCCCCATCAAGATCACCGACCTCTCGGGCACGTACACGCCCAAGAAGAGCGGCAAGGTCACCTTCACCGCGGGCGTGCTCACCATCAAGGCGATGGGCACCACGACCACCTGCACCCCCGGCAACGGCCCGGGGCCCTCCCTGGAACTGGACGTCACCGCCGCCGGCGGGGCGGGCGGGGCCGGCGCACCGTCCGGCGGCGACTCGCGCCCCGACACCCTCCCGCAGACCGGACCCACCGACTCCGCCCTCGCCCTCGGCACCCTCGGCGGCACCGTGATGCTCACCGGCGCGGCCGGCGTGCTCTGGCTGACCCGGCGCGGCCGGCAGGCCCGGTCCTGAACGGAGCGCCTCCGGCCATGCCCGTGCTCCACACCACCAGGCGGGACGTCCGCCTCCTCCTGGTCCTGCTCGCGGCGACCGCGCTGCACACGGTGCCCGCGGCCCCGTCGGCGGCCGCCGACGAACCGGGCTGGACCGCCGAGCCCGCCGCCGGAACGGCCGCGGCCCGGCCCGGCGGCACCCGCCCGTACTTCTACCTGGAGGGCGCCCCCGCCGCCGTGCTGGAGGACCGCCTCGCCCTGACCAACACCACCGACCAGGAACGCACCGTCACCCTGCGCGGGGCCGACGCCTACAACACCGCCGACGGCGCCTTCGCGGTGCGCCCGGCCGCTCCAACCCCCCGTGCGGGCGGCGCCGGTTCCTGGTTCAGCTTCGGCGCCGGGGCCACCGTGAAGATCCCGCCCCGCACCCGCGCGGTGGTCCCCTTCACCGTCACCGTGCCTCCGACGTCACCGCCCGGCGACCACCCCGCCGCCGTGATCGCCGCCGAAGCGGGCCGGGAGGCCGGCGTACGGGTCCACCTGCGGGTCAGCGGCCCCACCCTGGCCGCCCTCACCGTCGAGGACGTCGCCGTACGGGGCCGGGGCGCGGCCGCGGTCGTCTCCTACACCCTGGTCAACCGCGGCAACGTCGCCCTCGCCCCCGAGCTGGACATCCGCGCCGAGGGCGCCTTCGGCGAGGTCACGGGCCGCGGCCCGCGGGCCGTGCCGGTCGAACTGCTCCCCGGCCAGCGGGTCGAGCTGACCGAGCCCTGGCCCGGCGCCCCGGTCCTCGACCGGGTCCGGGTCACCGTCACCGTGACCGCCCCCGGCGGCGCCGAGGCCGCAGCGTCCGCCTCCGCCTGGTTCGTGCCGTGGCGGGCCGCCGGCTGGACGGGCCTCGGCCTGCTCGGCCTCGGCGGGACGGCGTTCGCCGCGCTGTTCCTCGTACGCGGCCGGCGCCTGCGGCGGGGGCCGGCGGCCGGCGGGGCCGACGGCGGCCCCTCCGGGAGACCCGGAGCGACGAGCCCTGCACCGGAACACGAACTGACGGGAGCCTCCAGGTGAGCGCCAAGGTCGGCGGCAAGGTCGGCGGCACGTTCGGCGGTACCGCCCGGTCCCTCCTGGTGGGGCTGGCGGCGTGCGCCCTCGCACTCATCCCCGCGGTCCCGTCCGCCGCGGACGAGGGCAAACCCACCGTGGCCCTCTCCCTCCAGGAGGCCGCCAAGGGCACCGAGATCACCGTCACGGGCACCGGCTGGCGGGCCAAGACCCTGGTGATGCTGCTCGTCTGCGGGCAGAACATGATCGGCGGCACCAACAGCTGCGCCAACGCCGACGGGGCGGCCGTCTCCGTCGCCGAGGACGGGCGCTTCGCGGCCCAGCTGCCGGTCGCGGCGCCGCCGAAACCCTGCCCCTGCATCGTCAACGTCACCTCCGTCAACGGCGACCGGTCCACCGTCGCCGTCCCCCTGAAGATCACCGACCATCCGGTGGCCGAGCTGCCCGCCGAATCCGGCACGGGCCGCCTCGCGATGCTCACCGGGGTCCGGCTGGAGGGCGAGGACGGGGTCCTGACCTGGTTCGGCGCCCCGCCCGCCCGGAAGTTCAAGGTCACCGTCGGCAACCTCGGCACGGCCCCCGTCAAGGACCCCGTCTTCCAGCTCGGCACCGCCCACGGCGTGTTCGCACCGCTGTGGGAGGAGGCCCGCTGGAAGGGGTCCATCCCGCCCGGCGGCAAGGCGGAGGTCGCGCTCGACGTCACCCTCCCCGCGGGCGCCCACGGCGACTACACGCTCTCCCTGAAGTACGGCGAGACGGTCGTGGCCACCCAGCCCTGGGGCGTGGCCCGCCCGTACGGGGTGCTGCTCTTCTGGGGCCTGCTCCTCGTGGTGATCCCCGCCGCGGTCTTCCGCATCGGCATGGCCGTCGTCGACAGGGTCCGGCCGCGCACCGGGCACGGCGCCGGACGCCACCGGGGCGTACGTCCCGCCGAGGCCGCGGCGGCCGTCACCGCCCGGCTGCCCCGGCTCCCGGCCTCCCGCCCGGCCGCGTCGGCCGCCCGTAAGGAGCGGTCGGCCGAGCCCCCTGCTACCACCACGGCGGTCCTGCCGTGGTTCACCCCGGACAGCGCGCCGGAGACAGCACCACAGACGTCCGCACCGTCTGAGAACCGTTCGACGACGAAGGGACCATCGTGAAGAACCGACGGAGGGTGAGCGCGGCCCTGGTCGCGCTGCTGCTCGGCGGCGCGGGCCTCGCCATCACGGCTCCTACCGCCCAGGCCGCCGAGGCCACGTTCAAGGTCAAGTGCGTGCCGCCGGCCGGCGGCGGCTCCCCGGTGGAGGGCGAGACCACGGCCAAGGTCACCGCGCCGGCCACGGCCAAGGTCGGCGACGAGGTCGACGTGTCCTGGGAGACGGTCAAGCCGGCCTCGAACAACACGGACCTGATGGACATCCCGCAGGACTCCGTCCAGCCCACCGGCTGGATCACCGTGGGCGGCGGTGGCGGGGAGCTGAAGGTCGTCGGGGAGAAGAAGAACCCGCCGATCCCCAAGAAGGCCCCCATGCAGATGTCCACGATGAAGGGCAAGCTGAAGCTCACCAAGGCCGGCAAGATCACCCTGACCCCCGGCAAGTACGACGTCGCCGTGTCCTTCTCCTTCGGCACCTTCGTCACCAAGTGCGCGCCGGTCGGCGAGGTCAAGGGCGGCGCCACCATCGACGTGTCGGGCGGCTCCAGCGGCGGTACGACCACGGGTGGCACCACCACGGGCGGCACGACGACCGGAGGCACGACCACGGGCGGCTCCACGACCGGCGGTTCCACCACGGGCGGCTCCACGGCCTCGGGCGGCAGCGGCGGCGGAGGCGGCCAGACCGACTTCCCGGGCAAGGCCGTCGAGGTGGCCTTCGACTGCGGAGCGGTCGTCCCGGGCGGCATCAAGACCCCGGTCACGATCAACGCCAAGAAGAACGGCGGCAGCTACGACCTCACCGTCAAGACCGCCAAGGGCGCGATGGCGGCGCCCATGGCCCTGCCCGCCGGAGCCCTCAAGCCCTCGATGGACGTCAAGCTCGGCGGGGCGGACAGCGGCACGGTCAAGGTCTCCGGCCCGGCCAACGCCGAGCCGATCCCGGACAAGGCCCCGGTCAGCCTCAGCGACATGACCGGCACCTACAAGCCCGGCAAGTCCGGCAAGGTGACGCTCAGCCCGGACCAGCTGACGATCGACGTCACGATGGCCCCCGGCTCCACGCCGATCAACGTCCCCTGCAAGGCGACGAGCAGCGGCGTCTCGCTGGAACTGGACACCACCGCCCAGCCGGGCGGCTCCGGCTCCTCCACCAGCACCACCGGCAGCACCGCCTCGGGCGGCCTCGCCGACACCGGCGCGGAGGACGAGGGCGGCATCAAGGCCCTCGCCCTCGTCGCCGGCACGGTGATCCTGCTCGGCGGCGCGGTGTTCACCTTCACCCCGTGGCGCCGCCTGCGCGGCACCCGCTGACACGGGAACGGCCCGGCACACCTTCCGGTGTGCCGGGCCGTCCTTCCGCCGGAGCGGAACGGGTCAGTTCATGCCGCCCATCAGCGCGTTGACCTTCTTGCGGTACATGAAGATCGCGACACCGGCGAGCACGGCGGCGAACGCCTGGAAGAGGATCACGCCGACACCGTTCAGCTGGACCTCGGCCAGGCCGAGCAGACCGGTGATGCAGTCACCGGCGGTGACGGCCAGGAACCAGACACCCATCATCTGGGAGCCGTACTTCTGCGGCGCCATCTTCGTGGTGACCGAGAGGCCGACCGGGGAGAGGCACAGCTCGGCGAGCGTGTGCATCAGGAAGATGAGCACCAGCCACCACATGGTGACCTTGGTGTCGTTGCCGGCGGTCTGGCTCAGCGGGATGGCGAAGACGAAGAACGAGGCGCCGACGATGATCAGGGCCACCGAGAACTTCACGATGGTGCTGGGCTCGCGGTTGCGGCGGGCCAGCGCCACCCACGCGGCGGCGAACACCGGGGCCAGGGCCACCACGAAGAGCGGGTTCAGCGACTGGAAGATGGTGGTCGGGACTTCCCAGCCGAACAGGCTGCGCTCGGAGCTCTTGTCACCGAACAGCGAGAGGGTCGAACCGCCCTGGTCGTAGATCATCCAGAAGACGGCGGCGGCCACGAAGAACCAGATGTAGGCGCTCATCCGGGTCTGCTCGCCCGGGGTCAGGTCCTTGTCCCGCTTGATGCGGGTGAGGACGGCGACCGGAATGATCAGACCGGCGATGGTGATCGGGTACAGCGCCCACTTGATGGTGAACATGTCCGCCGCGACCACGGCACCGTAGAAGACGGCGACGACGGCGAGGACGGCCAGGGCCTTGGTGATCACGGCCTTGCGCTCGGCCGGGCTCAGCGGGTTCGGGACGACGCTGCTCTTCGGGCTCAGGGTGCGGCCGGCGAGCAGGAAGATGACCAGGCCGACGCCCATGCCGACGGCGGCGAGGAAGAAGCCCAGGTGCCAGTTGATCGTCTCGCCGATGGTGCCGATGGCGATCGGCGCCGCGAAGGCACCCACGTTGATGCCGATGTAGAAGATCGTGAAGCCGCTGTCACGGCGCGGGTCGTCCGCGTCCTTGTACAGGTGGCCGACCATCGTGGAGATGTTGGCCTTCAGCAGACCGGAGCCGACCGCGACCAGCAGCAGGCCGACGAAGAACGCGAGCTGGCCGGGAACGGCGAGCGCCACGTGGCCCGCCATGATCACGAAGCTGGCGATGGCGACGGTCTTGCGGGCGCCCCAGACACGGTCACCGAACCAGCCGCCGGGCATGGCCATCAGGTAGACCATGGCCACGTACACGGAGTAGATCGCCGTGGCCGTCGCCGCGGTGAAGCCGAGGCCGCCGCCCTGGCTGCCGGTCGCGGCGTCGACGCCGCCGGAGACCAGGTACAGAACGAGAAGCGCACGCATGCCGTAGTAGGAGAAGCGCTCCCACATCTCGGTCATGAACAGCGTGGCCAGGCCGATCGGGTGGCCGAGGACGGTCTTCTCGTGAGCGGGGCTCGGTGAGGCCGTCGTCAGGCTGGAAGCCATGGTCGATCCTTGCTTGCTCGGGACGCTTCGGCTTCGTGAGCTCATCCGCGCCCGGTGGGGGGTGGCCGGCACCGGCGGACGGAGTCCCACCCCACGCCTCGGGGTCTCGCCCCCTTCGAACAGGGGGTGACGGGAATCCGCAACCGGGATCCACGCCCACCCGCGCACCATCACGCGAGGGGCCCGGCCAACAGGTCATTCACTGTCGTCAAGGCCGGCCGGGTCAGTCCTCGTTAAGGCTGCCCGTCCGGTTCCGGACAGAAATAGAGACCTATGTGCTGTTTTTCGGCACAAAGGTCCCTGAGGTATTGCATCAGGCGTCTCGCCACCATACGACACGACACTGCGGCATATGAAAGGACTTGAGAGATGGATCACAAGGTGAGTCGGGAACCGTTCGACCATATTCGAAGGCGCTTAGTAGTCCATAAACCCAGATCGGAAGGGGTCTGCAGGCAGGCCTCTCGATTCAGTCGCCGCGGACTACCATCACCCACATGACGCGTGTACTGCTCGCCGAGGACGACGCATCCATCTCGGAACCCCTGGCCCGCGCCCTGCGCCGGGAGGGCTACGAGGTCGAGGTCCGGGAGGACGGCCCCACCGCCCTGGACGCGGGACTCCAGGGAGGCGTCGACCTCGTCGTCCTCGACCTGGGACTGCCGGGCATGGACGGACTCGAGGTCGCCCGCCGGCTGCGCGCCGAGGGCCACGGCTTCCCGATCCTGGTCCTCACCGCCCGGGCCGACGAGGTCGACACGGTCGTCGGCCTGGACGCGGGCGCCGACGACTACGTGACCAAGCCCTTCCGCCTGGCCGAGCTCCTGGCCCGGGTCCGGGCCCTGCTCCGGCGCGGAGCCACCGAGGCCGCCCAGCCGCCCGCCACCCACGGCGTGCGGATCGACGTCGAGTCGCACCGCGCCTGGATGGGCGAGGAGGAGCTCCAGCTCACGGCCAAGGAGTTCGACCTGCTGCGCGTCCTGGTGCGCGACGCCGGCCGGGTCGTCACCCGCGACCAGCTCATGCGCGAGGTCTGGGACACCACCTGGTGGTCCTCCACCAAGACCCTCGACATGCACATCTCCTGGCTGCGCAAGAAGCTGGGCGACGACGCCGCCAACCCCCGCTACATCGCCACCGTCCGCGGCGTCGGCTTCCGCTTCGAGAAGAGCTGATCCCCAGCCCATGCGCCGCCGCCTCATCCAGTCCACGCTCGCCGTGGTGCTCGTGGTGATCGCCGTCTTCGGGGTCTCCCTCGTCATCGTGGAGACCCGGACCATCACCAGCAGCGCCCAGGACCGGGTCGAGTCCGAGGCGCTGCGGCTGGTGAGCGTCGTCGAGGCGAACGTCCTGGAGAAGAAGCCGACCGACCCCTCCGCCCTCGCCGAACTGCTCGACGCCGGGCACTACGCGCGGATCACGATCCCCGGTCAGCCGGCCGTCGAGGTGGGCGCGTCGATCCCCGACAGCGTCGTACGCGGCACCGCGCGCGGCGAGCAGGGCGAAATCGTCGTCGTGGAGGAGGCCCG
This sequence comes from Streptomyces erythrochromogenes, assembly GCF_036170895.1. Classification (NCBI taxonomy): domain Bacteria; kingdom Bacillati; phylum Actinomycetota; class Actinomycetes; order Kitasatosporales; family Streptomycetaceae; genus Streptomyces; species Streptomyces erythrochromogenes. Next base: position 5,030,497 of record NZ_CP108036.1, read on the forward strand.
CTCCACCGTGACCAGGGAGGTCGTGCGGACCCTGGCCGTGGTCGGCGCGGTGGCCCTGCTGGCCGTCGTGGCGGCCGTACTGCTCGCCGTACGGCAGGCGAACCGGCTGGCCTCCCCGCTCACCGACCTCGCCGAGACCGCCGAGCGGCTCGGCTCGGGCGACCCGCGGCCCCGGCACAAGCGGTACGGGGTTCCCGAGCTGGACCGGGTCGCGGACGTGCTGGACTCCAGCGCCGAGCGGATCGGCCGGATGCTCACCGCCGAGCGGCGCCTCGCCGCCGACGCCTCCCACCAGCTGCGCACCCCGCTCACGGCGCTGTCGATGCGGCTGGAGGAGATCACGGTCACCGACGACCTGGAGACCGTGCGGGAGGAGGCGACGATCGCCCTGACCCAGGTGGAGCGGCTCACGGACGTCGTGCAGCGACTGCTCACGAACTCGCGGGACCCGCGCACGGGCTCCGCGGTCCCCTTCGACCTCGACGAGGTCGTCAAACAGCAGGTGGAGGAGTGGCGGCCGGCCTACCGCAGCGCGGGCCGGGCCATCGTGCGCTCCGGGAAGCAGGGGGTACGGGCCGTCGGCACCCCCGGCGCGGTCTCCCAGGTCCTGGCCACCCTCGTGGAGAACGCCCTCATGCACGGCGGCGGCACCGTCGCCCTGCGCACCCGGGTGATCGGCAACCAGGCGGTGCTGGAGGTCACGGACGAGGGACCGGGCGTCCCGCCCGACCTCGGCAACCGGATCTTCGAGCGGGCCATCAGCGGCCGGAACTCCACCGGCATCGGCCTCGCGGTCGCCCGCGACCTCGCGGAGGCGGACGGCGGCCGTCTGGAGCTGCTCCAGACGCAGCCCCCGGTGTTCGCGCTGTTCCTCAGCCGTACGGCCCCGGAGCCGGCGGACCGGGAGAAGACGGTCCGCTAGTTGTTCGCGGGCTCCGGCTCGGGCAGCGGCTCGGGCCTGCGCTCCGGCCGGGGCAGCGGCGCCGGGTCCGGCACCGGTTCGGTGGCCGCGGGCGGGGCGACCGGCGGCAGGGCCTTGAAGACCCAGGTCCGGTACGACCAGAAGCGGAAGACGGTGGCCGTGCCGATGCCGATGAACTTGAAGACGTTGCTCGCCAGCGGGCCGTCCCAGCCGAAGCCGTAGGTGGCGGTGTACAGCACGCCGTTCTCGATGACCAGGCCGATCGCGCTGAAGCCGGCGAAGAGGGCCATCTCGCGGGTACGGCCGCTCTGGGCGCGGTCCCGGTAGGCGAAGTAGCGGAAGCCGAGGTAGTTCGTGGCGATGGCCACAACCGTGGCGATCACGCTCGCCCGCACCACCTGGAGATCGGTGGTGTGGCGGATCAGGTTGAAGACACCCAGGTTGACCAGGACCCCCAGGCCGCCGACCGCCCCGAACTTGGCCACCTCGCGCACGAGGCCGCGTACGCGTTCGAGGACCGATCCGCCCTGCGTGGTCATCAGTAGGCCAGTCCCGTCGGTCGCCGCCCCCGTACGGGGCGTCCGGTGTTGTCCGTCAACCCACCCATGCTAAGTCTCCCCCCTGTGCTCCGTCTGTGCCTTCCGGCACCCTGCGACGCACGGCACACCGGGGGATCGCGCCACACCCCTCCCAGGGCCACGTCCGGATGGCGGAATACCGGCGGATACCCTGGAGAGGTGACGTTCCCGGTAGTCGGCATGGTCGGCGGCGGTCAGCTCGCCCGCATGACCCACGAGGCGGGTATCCCCCTCGGCATCAGATTCAAGCTCCTCAGTGACACACCACAGGACTCGGCGGCCCAGGTCGTGAGCGATGTCGTCATCGGCGACTATCGCGACCTGGAGACGTTGCGCGCCTTCGCGCGCGGCTGTGACGTGATCACCTTCGACCACGAGCATGTACCCACGGAGCACCTGCGGGCCCTGGAAGCGGACGGCATCCCCGTCCGCCCGGGGCCCGACGCGTTGGTACACGCCCAGGACAAGGGGGTGATGCGCGCCAAGCTCGACGAGATCGGCGCACCCAGCCCCCGCCACCGGATCGTGAGCGATCCGGACGACGTGACCGCCTTCGCGGACGAGGTGGGCGGGTTCCCCGTCATCCTCAAGACCGTACGCGGCGGCTACGACGGCAAGGGGGTGTGGTTCGTCCGCACCCCGCAGGACGCCGAGGCCCCGTTCAAGGCGGGCGTCCCGGTCCTCGCCGAGGAGAAGGTGGACTTCGTCCGCGAGCTCGCGGCGAACATCGTCCGCTCCCCGCACGGGCAGGCGGTCGCCTACCCCGTCGTCGAGTCCCGCCAGGTGGACGGGGTCTGCGACACGGTGATCGCTCCCGCCCCGGACCTCTCCGAGGAGCTGGGGGGCGAGGCCCAGGCCCTCGCCCTGCGCATCGCGCAGGAACTCGGCGTGACCGGCCACCTGGCCGTGGAGCTGTTCGAGACCACCGACGGCCGGATCCTCGTCAACGAACTGGCGATGCGTCCGCACAACAGCGGTCACTGGACCCAGGACGGGGCCGTGACCTCCCAGTTCGCCAACCACGTGCGTGCGGTCCTGGACCTTCCGCTGGGCGACCCGCGCCCCCGCGCCAGGTGGACCGTCATGGCGAACGTGCTGGGCGGGGACTACCCCGACATGTACGCGGCCTACCTGCACTGCATGGCCCACGACCCCCAGCTGAAGATCCACATGTACGGCAAGGACGTGAAACACGGTCGCAAGGTCGGCCACGTCAACACCTACGGCGACGACCTGGACGATGTGCTGGAGCGCGCACGCCACGCCGCCGACTACCTCAGAGGAACGGTCACGGAATGAGCACCACCGCCGCAGGACCTGTCATCGGCATCGTCATGGGGTCCGACTCGGACTGGCCCGTGATGGAGGCCGCCGCCCAGGCCCTCGACGAGTTCGAGATCCCCTACGAGGTCGACGTCGTCTCCGCCCACCGGATGCCGCGCGAGATGATCGAGTACGGGGAGCAGGCCGCCGGGCGCGGCCTGAAGGCGATCATCGCGGGCGCGGGCGGAGCCGCCCACCTGCCCGGCATGCTCGCCTCGGTCACCCCGCTGCCGGTCATCGGCGTGCCGGTGCCGCTGAAGTACCTCGACGGCATGGACTCCCTGATGTCGATCGTCCAGATGCCGGCGGGGGTCCCCGTCGCCACCGTCTCGGTCGCCGGGGCGCGCAACGCCGGCCTGCTGGCCGTACGGATGCTGGCCGCCCACGACACGGAGCTGCTGGCCCGGATGCGCGACTTCCAGCAGGAGCTCAACGACCAGGCCACCGAGAAGGGCAAGCGGCTGCGTACGAAGGTCGCGAACGCGGAGTCCTTCGGGTTCGGCAAGTGAGCGCGGCGCAGCGTCTGGCGGAGGCGCGCGAGCTACTGGCCGAGCACCCCGTCGTGGACGGTCACAACGACCTGCCCTGGGCGCTGCGCCAGCAGGTGCGCTACGACCTGGCGCAGCGGGACATCGCGGGCGACCAGTCCGCACACCTGCACACCGACATCCCCCGGCTGCGCGCCGGGGGTGTCGGGGCCCAGTTCTGGTCCGTGTACGTACGCTCCGACTTCGCGGGCGACGAGGCGGTCAGCGCCACCCTGGAGCAGATCGACGCCGTCGCCCAGCTGATCGACCGCTACCCCGGCGACCTCGTGCGGGCGCTGACGGCGGACGACATGGAGCAGGCCCGCGCCACCGGCCGGATCGCCTCGCTGATGGGTGCCGAGGGCGGCCACTCCATCAACAACTCGCTCGCCACGCTGCGCGCCCTGCACCGGCTGGGCGTGCGGTACATGACGCTCACGCACAACGACAACATCGACTGGGCGGACTCGGCGACCGACGAGCCCCGCCACGGCGGCCTGACCGACTTCGGCCGCGAGGTCGTCCGCGAGATGAACCGCGTCGGCATGCTGGTGGACCTCTCGCACGTCGCCGCGACGACGATGCGGGACGCCATCGCCGTCTCGGCCGCGCCGGTGGTCTTCTCGCACTCCTCGGCGCGAGCGGTCTGCGACCACCCGCGCAACATCCCCGACGACGTGCTGGCGCTGCTGCCGGCCAACGGCGGGGTGGCGATGGCGACCTTCGTCCCGAAGTTCATCCTGCCGGCGGCGGTGGAATGGACCCTTGCCGCGGACGAGAACCTGCGGGCGCACGGCTTCCACCACCTCGACACCACCCCCGAGGCGATGGCCCTGCACCGGGCGTTCGAGGCGGACCGCCCGCGGCCGGTGGCCACGGCCGCCACGGTGGCCGACCACCTGGACCACATGCGGGAAGTGGCCGGGGTCGACCACATCGGCATCGGCGGCGACTACGACGGCACGGCCTTCACCCCGTCCGGCCTGGACGACGTGGCGGGCTATCCGAACCTGGTCGCGGAACTCCTGGCGCGCGGCTGGTCCAAGGCGGACCTGGCCAAGCTGACCTGGTCCAACGCGGTCCGCGCGCTGCGCGACGCGGAAGCGGTGGCCCGCGACCTGTCGGCGACCCGGGGCCCGTCGAACGCGGTGATCTAGGGGCGGGCACGGCGGAAGCGCTGGTCCGGCGGGTGTGGTGACGCGGTGTGACCGCGGTTCACTCGAACGCCACACCTGCCGGGCGGCTGCGCCGCACCGCGTGTCACGGTGGCACCAGCTCTCCCTGCTGCCGCCGAGACCGGAGCGAACGCCATGGCCGACCTGCAGGATGAACCCCACTCCGTGGGCATCGGGGCCCCGGACCTCCAGGCCCCCGCCGGACCCGAGACGAAGGCGAGCGCCCTCGAACGGGCCGCCGCGCTGCTGTCCGTCCACCCCGTCGCCGACGGGTGCAACACCCTGGTCTGGACCCTGCGCCAGAGCCCGTACCACGACATCGAAACCCCCGACGCGGGCGTCGACACCGACATCCCGCGCCTGCGCGCCGGGGGAGTGGGGGCCCAGTTCTGGTCCCTGCTCGTGCCGCCGCAGGCCCGGCCCCACGAGGACGCGGCCGGCGACCGGGTGGTTTCCGACACCCTGGAACAGATCGACGCGGCACTGACCCTGGTCCGCCGCTATCCCGACAGCCTGCGCCTCGCGCTCAGCGCCGACGACATGGCGGACGCCCGCAACCGCGGCCGGATCGCCTCGTTCCTCGGCCCCGTACCGGGCCGGACGCTGACCGATTCGCTGGGCGCGCTGCGCGCCTTCCACGCGCTCGGCGTACGGGTCCTCGCGCCCGCGGGCGCGCCCTGGGCGCAGGAGGCGCTGACGGCCTTCGGCCACGAGGTGGTGCACGAGGCGAACCGGCTGGCGATCCTGCTGGACCTCACGGGCTGCGAGCCGGCGGTCGCCCGCCAGCTCGCGGGCGCCTCGAAGGCCCCGGTGATCATCTCGAACACGGCGGCCGCCGCGCTGAACCCGCATCCGGGGAACGTGCCCGACGAGGTGCTGGTCGCGCTGCGCGAGGCGAACGGCCTCGCGATGGTCACCTTCGACAGCGCGCGCACCGGGGACTCCCTGCACGCGGTGGCGGACCACCTCGACCACGTACGGGCGGTCGCGGGCCCGGAGGGCGTCGGACTCGGCGCGACCTTCGGCGCCGAGCCGCCGGGCCCCCGCCCGACCGGCCTGACCGACCCCTCGGGCTACCCGCGGCTGATCGCGGAACTCCTGGACCGCGGCTGGCCCGAATCCGACCTGGCCCTGCTGACCTGGGGCAACGCCCTCCGCGTGGTCCGCGACGCAGAATTCACCGCCCGCCGCCGGTCCAGCCCCGCCGGCGCTTGAGGCGCAGGGTCCGGGGCGGAGCCCCGGGTCCTTTCGCCTTTGCCGAGCCCTCCGCAGGGGTCAGGCCCGGGGCCGCCCCATCGCCCGGTACGTCCAGCCGGCGGCACGCCACCGCACCGGGTCCAGCGCGTTGCGGCCGTCCAGTACGAGCCGGTCGGTCACGACGGAGGCGAGCTCCGCCGGGTCGAGGTCGCGGAACTCGCGCCACTCGGTGAGGTGGAGGACCACCTCCGCGCCGCGGGCCGCCGCGAGCGCGGAGTCCGCGTACCCGAGGGTCGGGAAGACCTGCCGGGCGTTGTCCATGCCCTTGGGGTCGTAGACGGTCACCTGGCCGCCCTGGAGGTGGATCTGGCCCGCCACGTTCAGGGCGGGCGAGTCCCGTACGTCGTCCGAGTCCGGCTTGAAGGTGGCGCCGAGCACGGCGACCCGCTTGCCGAGGAAGGACCCGCCCACGGCCTCGCGGGCGAGCTCGACCATGTGCCCGCGCCGCCGCATGTTGATGGAGTCGACCTCGCGCAGGAAGGTCAGGGCCTGGTCCGCGCCGAGCTCGCCCGCGCGCGCCATGAAGGCCCGGATGTCCTTCGGCAGGCAGCCGCCGCCGAAGCCGATCCCGGCGCGCAGGAACTTCGCGCCGATCCGCTCGTCGTAGCCGATGGCCTCCGCCAGCTTGACCACGTCACCGCCGGCGGCCTCGCAGACCTCCGCCATCGCGTTGATGAAGGAGATCTTGGTGGCGAGGAAGGAATTGGCTGCGGTCTTGACGAGCTCGGACGTCGGGAAGTCCGTGACGACCAGCGGCGACCCCTCGGACATGGGGGTCTCGTACACCTCGCGCAGCAGCTTCTCGCCGCGCTCGCCCTGGACGCCGATCACGATCCGGTCGGGGTGCAGGGTGTCCTGCACGGCGAAGCCCTCCCGCAGGAACTCCGGATTCCAGGCCAGCTCCACGCCGTCGCCCGCCGGGGACAGCTCCACCAGCTTCTCCGCCAGCCGCTGCGCCGAGCCCACCGGCACCGTGGACTTGCCGACGACCAGGACCGGCCGCGTCAGGTGCGGGGCCAGCGAGGCCATCGCGGAGTCGACGTAGGACATGTCGCAGGCGTACTCGCCGTGCTTCTGCGGGGTGTTCACGCAGACGAAGTGGACGTCGCCGAAGGCGCCGACCTCCTCGTAGGAGGTCGTGAACCGCAGCCGCCCGGTCGAGCCCGGCAGCCCGGCCACGTGCTTGGCCAGCAGTTCCTCCAGCCCGGGCTCGTACATCGGCACCCGGCCCGCGGCCAGCATCTCGATCTTCTCGGGCACCACGTCCAGCCCCAGCACCTCGAAGCCCAGCTCCGCCATCGCCGCGGCGTGGGTCGCGCCGAGGTAGCCGGTGCCGATCACAGTGATCCTGAGGGGGGCCATGGGTGCTCCAGAGGTGCGGGGCCGTTTGCGGCCACTGAGCATAGTCGGGCCGACACGCGGGGACGTTCCCCAGGAGCACCGTCTCTGTCACGCAGCTCACGTGGCCCGTCCATATCGCCATCCGTGACCGGGACACTAAGCTTGGGTTACTTAACGGTAGTTAGCATCACGTATCGCGTGTCACCCTGGGGAGTGAGAGATCTTGGCGGGTTCTGCCGACTTCGACCTGTACCGCCCGGCCGAGGAGCACGACATGCTCCGCGAGTCGGTCCGCTCGCTCGCCGAGGCGAAGATCCTGCCGTTCGCAGCCGCGGTCGACGAGGAGTCCCGCTTCCCGCAGGAGGCCCTGGACGCGCTGGTCGCCAACGACCTGCACGCCGTCCACGTGCCCGAGATCTACGGCGGTGCGGGCGCCGACGCCCTCGCCACCGTGATCGTGATCGAGGAAGTGGCCCGCGTCTGCGCCTCCTCCTCCCTGATCCCGGCCGTGAACAAGCTCGGCTCCCTCCCGGTGATCCTCTCCGGCTCCGAGGAGCTCAAGGCCAAGTACCTCGGCCCGCTCGCCAAGGGCGACGCGATGTTCTCGTACGCCCTCTCCGAGCCGGACGCGGGCTCCGACGCCGCCGGCATGAAGACCCGCGCCGTGCGCGACGGGGACTTCTGGGTGCTCAACGGCGTCAAGCGCTGGATCACCAACGCGGGCGTCTCCGAGTACTACACGGTCATGGCCGTCACCGACCCGGAGAAGCGCTCCAAGGGCATCAGCGCCTTCGTCGTCGAGAAGTCCGACGAGGGCGTCTCCTTCGGCGCCCCGGAGAAGAAGCTCGGCATCAAGGGCTCCCCGACGCGCGAGGTCTACCTCGACAACGTCCGGATCCCGGCCGACCGCATGATCGGCGCCGAGGGCACCGGCTTCGCCACCGCGATGAAGACCCTCGACCACACCCGCATCACGATCGCCGCCCAGGCGCTCGGCATCGCGCAGGGCGCCCTGGACTACGCCAAGGGCTACGTCCAGGAGCGCAAGCAGTTCGGCAAGCCGATCGGCGACTTCCAGGGCGTGCAGTTCATGCTCGCGGACATGGCCATGAAGATCGAGGCCGCCCGCCAGCTCACGTACTCGGCCGCCGCCAAGTCCGAGCGCGTCGACGGCGACCTGACCTTCTTCGGTGCCGCGGCCAAGTGCTTCGCCTCCGACGTGGCCATGGAGGTCACCACGGACGCCGTCCAGCTCCTCGGCGGCTACGGCTACACCCGCGACTACCCGGTCGAGCGCATGATGCGCGACGCCAAGATCACGCAGATCTACGAGGGCACGAACCAGGTCCAGCGGATCGTCATGGCCCGCAACCTGCCGTAGCCGCAAGGCTCCGGCCTGCGCGAACCAGGACGACCCCCGGCCCCGGCCGGGGGTCGTCCTGTAAGAGATCCGCCGACAGCGGACCGCCGGCCCGGCGTGCGGCCGCCGGGTTCGTCCCGGTACGGGACGGGGGCGGCAGGCGGGGCCTCCGGCGCCCCGGGCGGCAACTGCCCGGCCACGCCGCCCCGTTCGCCTCCTGGTAGCGCGAACGCCCGGTCATTTCATGACATACCGAGCGCAGTACCCGTACGGTGCGCGCGCCGGTCGACACATCCGGCACCGGCCTCCGGGCGTCCCCGGATGGGCTAAATTTGGACCTTCGTACGCCGGAATCGGTTGGGGAGAACGCAATGACGGAAGCGATCCTGCTGGTCGGCGGACAGGGGACACGGCTGCGTCCCGTGACGGTGAACACGCCCAAGCCGATGGTCCCCACGGCTGGCGTCCCGTTCCTCGCCCACCAGATAGCCAGGGCCGCCGCCGCCGGTGTCACGCACATCGTCATGGCCACCTGCTACCTCGCCGAGGTCTTCGAGCCCTACTTCGGGGACGGTTCCGACTTCGGCCTCAGTCTGGAGTACGTGGTCGAGGACGAGCCCCTCGGGACCGGCGGCGCCATCCGCAACGCCGGGCAGCGCCTGACCGGCGGCCCCGACTCCTCCGTCCTCGTCTTCAACGGCGACATCCTCACGGGCCTGGACATCCGCGGCCTCGTGGAGGCCCACGAGGCGGCCGACGCCGACGTCTCCCTGCACCTGGTGCGGGTCGAGGACCCGCGCGCCTTCGGCCTCGTCCCCACCGACCCCGACGGGCGGGTGCTGGCCTTCACCGAGAAGCCGCAGACACCCGAAGAGATCATCACCGACCAGATCAACGCCGGCTGCTACGTCTTCCGCCGCAGCGTCATCGACTCCATCCCGGCCGGCCGCCCGGTCTCCGTCGAGCGCGAGACCTTCCCGGGCCTGCTCGCCTCCGGGGCCACGCTGCACGGAGTCACCGAGAACACCTACTGGATGGACCTCGGCAAGCCCGAGTCCATCATCCAGGCCTCCGCCGACCTCGTCCGCGGCGTCGTCCCCTCCCCGGCCGTACCGGGCCGCCGGGGCGAGTCCCTGGTGCTGCCCGGTGCGCAGGTCGCCGCCGGGGCCAAGCTGTCGGGCGGCACCGTCGTCGGCGCCGGCGCCCGGATCGAGGCCGGCGCGGTCGTCCAGGGCTCCATCGTGCTCGACGACGCGGTCATCGGCCCCGACGCGCAGGTGAACGCCAGCCTGATCGGCGCCCGCGCCTCCGTGGGCGCGCGGACCGTGCTGGACGGCACCGTCGTCGGCGACGGCGCCTCCGTGGGCGCCGACAACGAACTGCGGGCCGGCGCCCGGGTGTGGTGCGAGGCGGAACTGCCCGCCGCCGTCATCCGCTTCTCCCCGGACGCCTGAATCCCGGTCCGGGGAGGCGGGGAGGCCGCGGGGGGCGGGGAGGCCGCCGCCGCGGTCAGTTGCCGCGGACGGTGACCTTCTCGTCGTTCTGGATCTCCTTCACCAGCTGCTGCACCTTCGCCTTGTCCCAGACGAGGTTGCCGCCGCGCTGCCCGGAGATCGGCATGTTCATCGACACGCCGTCACCACCGTTGACGCCCTTCATCGCGAAGAACATCTGGCCCATGTCGTACAGGCCCATGTCCTTGTCGACGATGAGGGTGTCCAGGCCGGCACCGAGCATCGGGTAGAGCGCGAAGGGGTTCAGGATCGTCGAGGGGGTAGCGGCCTGGTTGGCGAGCGCCGCCAGGAACTTCTGCTGGTTCTTCGTCCGCTGGAGGTCCGACTCGGCGAAGGCGTACCGGGTCCGCACGAAGGCCAGCGACTGCTCGCCGTTCAGCGTCTGCTTGCCCGCCTTGAAGTCGGCGCCCGACTTCTCGTCCTTGAAGCCCTCTTCGATGTCGAGCTCCACGCCGCCCAGCGCGTCCACGATGTTCGCGAAGCCGGCGAAGCCGATCTCCGCGTAGTGGTCGATGCGCAGGCCCGTGTTGTGCTCGACCGTCCGCACCAGCAGCTCGGGGCCGTCCTCCGCGTACGCCGCGTTCAGCTTGACCCGCCGCCCCTGCGCGGGGAACTTCTTGCCGGACTGGGAGCCGACGAAGGAGGGGATCTCCACGTCCGAGTCGCGCGGCAGCGAGATCATGGTGTTCCCGCTGGAGCACTTCGCCAGGATCATCATCGAGTCGGTCCGCTTGCCCTCGGCCGAGCCCGTGTGGAGCTTCTTCTTCTCCTCGTCGGACATGCCCTCACGGCTGTCCGAGCCCACGATCAGGTACGTCGTGCAGTCGCCCTCCTTCGGCCGTTCGATGACCTTGGAGAGGTCCACCTCGCGGCGCACCTTGGAGTCGGCCCAGAAGTAGGTGGAGACGGACGTCACAAGGAGCGCGGAGACCAGGACGATCGAGCCGACCTTGATGCGCTTGCGCCAGTCCGGGGCCGGACCGGGCGCCCGCCCGGGGCCGCCGGGGCCCGACGGCCCGCCGGGACCCTGAGGCCGGCCCGGGGCGCCGCCCGAGGGCGCGCCGTAGACCTGGCCGGTGTTGTAGCCGCTGTCGTAACCGCCGTAGGTGTCGTGGCCGCCCGCCTGCTGCGGGGGGACGCCGGGCGCGGGCACGGGCCCCGCCGGGCGTTGCGGCCGCGGGGGCTGCACGGGCTGCGGGGGCCGCGGCGGCTGCTGGGGCTGCCGCTGGATGTGCCGCATCCGCTGCACACCTTCGGGCTGCGGACGCGCGCTGCCGCGTCCGTAGGCGTCGTCACGACCTTCTGGCCAGTCATTCATGCGCCCAAGGATGCCTGCCCGGGCGGTGCCTCCGACAGCCCGGGGGAGGTTCCGTACCGGTGCTGTTGCAGAGCTGATGCCTCCGGGACCCAACTAAGGTGTCCGTATGACACAGATACCGGGCGAGCTGCCCGGGAAGCCGACCGCCGCCTCCCGGACGACCCTCAGCCACATCATGACCGCCAACGACACCAACCTCCTGGGAACGGTGCACGGTGGCGTCATCATGAAGCTGGTCGACGACGCCGCCGGCGCCGTGGCGGGCCGTCACTCCGGCGGTGCGGCCGTCACCGCCTCCATGGACGAGATGGCCTTCCTCGCACCCGTGCGCGTGGGCGACCTCGTGCACGTGAAGGCACAGTGCAACTGGACCGGTCGCTCCTCCATGGAGATCGGCGTACGCGTCCTCGCCGAGCGGTGGAACGAGTCCACCCCCGCCACCCAGGTCGGCAGCGCCTACCTCGTCTTCACCGCGGTGGACTCCGAGGGCAAGCCCCGCCAGGTCCCGCCGGTGCTCCCGGAGACGGAGCAGGACGAGCGGCGCTACCAGGAGGCCCAGATCCGCCGCACCCACCGGCTCGCCCGCCGCCAGGCCATCATGGCCCTGCGCGAGGAGCGCGCCGCCCAGGGCTTCGACGACTGAGTCGGCCCGCACAGGGGCCCGTACGGCTCGTACGGGCCTCAGTTCCCGCAGACCACCTGGTCGCCGCTGACGACCCCGAAGGCGCCCTGGTACGGGTCCTCCGCGCGCACCGGCACCACCTTGCGGTAGTCGGCGCCCGCGATCACCGTGACGGTCCGACCCTGCCCCGCGACCGCCCGCAGCTCACTGCCGGGCAGCGCGGTCGCCACCGACCGCGCGGAGCGGTCCCAGCGCGGGTCGTACGTGATCACCGTGCGCTTGACGTCGCGGCTCGCGCCGTTGCCCGGGGCCCGCGTGGTGTCGAAACCCGTGGCGCGCAGCGCGGAGTCGACGCGCCCGCCCAGCCCGTCGATCCGGGTCCCGTTCTCCACCTGGATCCGGACCTGCGCGGGGGGCACGTCCACCGGCACCGCCGTGGGCCGGCCGGCGGCGGCCCTCCCGGGCCGGGCCGGGGCCAGCGGGCGGTCCTCGCGCAGCGCCTCGAAGAGCTTGGCCGCCTTCGGCTCGTCCCACTTCACGGTGGACCCGATGCCCTTGACGCGGAACGAGGGGCTGCCGATGGGCACCGAGGCGAACTCGGAGGAGGAGGGGGTGAAGTCCCGCATCGCCTGACCGAGCGCCAGCATCTGCTCCGAGCCGAAGCCCTTGTCGGCGCGGACCGAGCCGAGCAGGGTGGAACTGAGCTCCTTGAACTTGACGGGGTTCAGCAGTACTCCGCCGCCGGTCGCCTGCTTGATCAGGGCGGCGACGAACCGCTGCTGGCGCTGCATGCGGCCGAGGTCGGAGGCGCCGTCGACGTGGCGCGAGCGCACGTACTGCAGGGCCTGGCCGCCGGTCAGCCGGTGGGTGCCGGGCAGCAGATCGAGGCCGGTGTTCGGGTCGCGCATGGTCTTGGCGGTGCAGATCTCCACCCCGCCCATCGCGTCGACCGTCTTCATGAAGCTGGTGAAGTCGACCTCCAGATAGTGGTCGATCTTCACCCGGGTCATGTTCTCGACCGTCCGCACGGTGAGGTTGGGCCCGCCCTCCGCGTAGGCCGCGTTCAGTTTCACGGGGTGCGCCTTGTGCGCCTTCCCGGTGACGAGGTCGCGGTGCGCGGGCACCTCGGCGTAGCTGTCGCGGGGCAGGCTGACGACGCTCGCCCGCTCCTTGTCCGCCGACAGGTGCACCAGCATGATCGTGTCCGTGCAGCGGCAGGGCGCCCCGCCCAGGCGGTACTCCCGCTTCTCCTCGGGGCTGATCTTCTCCCGGCCGTCCGTGCCCACGAGCAGGAAGTTGATGCCGTGTCCGGCCTGCGGGCGGTTCTTCATGTCCTTGAACGGGTCCACCCGCTCGATCCCTGTGTCCAGGCCGGTCATCACGGCGTGCCCGATGGCCCCGGAGCCCAGCACCGCCACCGACAGCCCGGCCGCGATCCGCACCCCCCAGCGGGGCCGCCCCTCCCGGTGCCGGGCCGGTCCGCCTCCGCCGCCGCGCCGCACGCGCTGCGGCCGGGGCGGCCCGGTCGGACGGATGGGACGGTGCGGCTGGGGCACGGGGGACACCTCCGCGGGAGCACAGGGATACCGGTCGAAGGACGGGGCCGGCCCTCATGCAGCGCAGCCGGCTGATTCGACAGAACAGTAGGCCCATACGATCAGCCGCTGTCCGTACCGATCACTCGGCGCGCACCCGGTTCCCCCGTACGCGGTAACGTGACACCGATACCCGACCTTGAAGGACCACATGCCCGCCCAGCAGCCCGCAGTCTCGGTGATCATGCCGGTGCTCGATGAGGAGCACTACCTCCGCGAGTCCGTCCGCCACATCCTGGAACAGGAGTATGCGGGCGAGATGGAGGTGGTGATCGCACTCGGGCCGTCCACGGACCGTACCGACGAGATCGCCGCCGAACTCGTCGCCGAGGATCCCCGAGTCCATACCGTCCCGAACCCCACCGGCCGGACCCCGGCGGCGCTCAACGCCGCCATCAAGGCCTCGCGTCACCCGATCGTGGTACGCGTCGACGGCCACGGCATGCTCTCGCCGAACTACATCGCCACCGCCGTCCGCCTGCTGGAGGAGACCGGTGCGCAGAACGTCGGCGGGATCATGCACGCCGAAGGCGAGAACGCCTGGGAAGAGGCCGTCGCCGCCGCGATGACCTCCAAGATCGGCGTCGGCAACGCCCCCTTCCACACCGGCGGCCAGGCCGGCCCGGCCGAGACCGTCTACCTCGGCGTCTTCCGCCGCGAGGCGCTGGAACAGCAGGGCGGATACAACGAGGAGTTCATCCGCGCCCAGGACTGGGAGCTGAACTTCCGCATCCGCGAAGCCGGCGGACTGATCTGGTTCTCGCCCGAGCTGAAGGTCCAGTACCGCCCGCGGCGCTCCGTCAAGGCGCTGGCCAAGCAGTACAAGGACTACGGCCGGTGGCGGCACGTGGTGGCCCGCTACCACTCGGGCTCGATCAACATGCGCTACCTGGCCCCGCCGACCCTCGTCTGCGCGATCGCCGCGGGCGTGGTCGTGGGCGCGACCGTCACCCCGCTGGGCTTCGCCGTCCCGGCCGGCTACCTCGCGGCCATCGCCGCGGGTTCCGTCCCGGCGGGCAAGGGGCTGTCGTTGAAGGCCCGGGCGCAGATCCCCGTCGCCCTGGCGACCATGCACCTGTCCTGGGGCTTCGGCTTCCTGACCAGCCCGCGCGCCCTGGCGAACAAGCTCATCGCGAGCCGCCGCCCGGCCGTGGTGCCCGGCGTCCCGCAGGTCTGAGACGTACGAAGGGGCCCGGCGCGGAAGCTGCGTTCGATCGCAGTCTCCGGGCCGGGCCCCTTTCGTGCGCCTGCTACCAGGTGAAGCCGGGCTGGATCGGCATGCAGGCCTGGTCGTTGTCGCCGTTGAGCGCGTGGGCGGAGTCCGGCGCCTTGGTCGGGGCGGCCGGCGGCGGGGTCGGCGTGCCGCCGGTCCGCCAGTCCTTGCCGACGAACACGACGATCCCGGCGACCTGGTCGGACTTCTGCACCGAGCCTGCGGGCAGACCGAGGGCGGTGGCCACGGCGGCCGCGTCGGCCGCCTGGGCGTCGGTGGCGTAGCGGATCACCGAGGTGTCCTCGGCGCCCGTCTGGGTGTCGGCGACGACCTTGGTGAAGCCCTTGCCGGTCAGCAGCGCGGCGACCTCGCTGGCGCGGCCCTTCACCTTGGCCTCGGTGCCGTCCTTGCCCCCGGTCGAGTTGCGGACGGTGACCGCGATCTTCGCGGGGGGTGCGGCCGTGGCGGCGGCCGTCGGGGCCGTGGTCGGCTGCTGCTGGGCCGGGGCGGACGGCGAGGCCGGTGCCCCCGGGGTCGCGGAGGCCGCCGGGGAGGCCGAACCCTGGCCGTCCAGGGCGATGTCCTCACGGACCATCCTGAACAGGTCCTCGGCCTCGCCCGGCTTGGGCTCGACACGACCGTCCAGGCCGGGCTTGGTGCTGTAGATCCACGGCATGGTGGTCATGGTGATCCGGCCCGGCGGGACCTTCTTCAGCTCCATGCTGAGGTCGAACAGCTTGTCGATCTTGTTCAGGCCGGTGTCCACGACCATGGCCTCGATCGCCGCCTGGGCCAGGCTGTTGAGCTTGACCGGGTTGCTGAGCTTGGCGTTCTTGCGGAACTCCCGGGCCATCGAGTTCATGTACTGGTGCTGGGCGTGGGTGCGGCCGATGTCGGTGCCGTCCTCGAAGCCGTAGCGGGTTCGCAGCCACTGCAGGGCCGTCTCGCCCTGGATGACGCTCGTGCCCTTGGGCAGCTTCAGGCCGGAGCCCTTGCCGTCCCGGGTGCGGGAGTGCACGTTCTGCTCGACGCAGACCGGGACGCCGCCGATGGCGTCGGCCATCCGGACCACGCCCTTGAAGTCGATCATCATGAAGTGATCGATGGGGATCTTGGTCAGCTCGGACCAGGCGGCGACCGTGCAGCCGGGTCCGCCGCGCTGGATCGACTCGTTCGTCTGGACGAGGCCCTTGCTGGCCGGGTGCACCTTGCCGCCCGGCTCGGTGCACTTGGGCATCATCAGCATCGTGTCGCGCGGCATCGAGACCACGGACATGTTGCTGCGGTCCGCCGACAGGTGCAGCAGCATCTGGACGTCCGCGAGCGGCGGGCCGTCGAAGGTGTCCGTGGCCCCGCCGAGGGCCTGGTTCTCCGCGTCGTTGCGCGCGTCGGAACCGATCAGCAGGATGTTCAGCGGGGTCTGCCCGAAGGCGTTGGGCTTGGAACCGCCCAGTTTGTTCTCGCCGAGGTTCAGCGCGTCCGTCTGGATGCTGCCGTTCAGGTGCCGGTAGTAGAGGTAGCCGGCCGCCGCCGTCCCGAGTATGAGCAGGGACAGGACGGAGGAGACCCAGCGCAGTACGCGCCTGCGGCCCCGCCTGGGAGGGCGGGCGCCGCCGGTCCTGCGGGCCGACCTCGAACCGCCCCGCGGGCCGGGCACCGTGCCGGGCGCGCCCGCCCCGCCGCCGGGTATCTCCCCGTCGGCCTGGGCGCTCGCCCCCTCCTCCCGCACGTCGCTGTGCCTCACGCGCATCCCCCTCAAGGTCCTTCTCGGTCGTTGGTGTGCCGGGGTGACCGGACACGTGCCGCTACTTGGCGCAGACGGCCTTGTCGGCCTGGGCCTGCTGGACGTCCTTGGGCAGCTCCTGCGGCACCGGCGGCGCCAGCGGGGTGCCCGGCTTCTGGAAGTCCGGACCCAGAGTCAGCTTCATCGGGGCCTTCGCCGCCGCGTCCGTCGTCCCCATCTTCAGCGCGGTGACCGGCAGCCCCAGGGCGTCCGCCAGCGCACGGGCCTGGTCGGCCTGGTTGGGCGCGTACTCCAGCTGGGTGGCGTCCACCTTCGACGGTGCGTTGCCCTGGTTGCTGGCCTTGGACATCCCCTTGGTGTTCTGCAGCCAGCCCAGCGTGGTGGAGGCGGCGCCCTTGGGCCCGCCGCCGTTGTAGACGGCCACCCGTACGTCCCCAGCGGGTGCCCGGTTGCCCTGGAGCAGCGCGTCCTGCTTGGCCTTCGCGTCGGCGTCGGCCGCCTCCTTCGCGGCCTGCTCCTTCTTCTCGACCTCCGTGAGCGAGACGTCCCCCCGGATCATCTGCAACAACGGGTCGGCCAGCCGCTGGTCGACCACGACGGTCGCCTTGACCTTCTCGGCCGGGTTGTCGAGCACCGGCAGGGTGGTGAAGGTGATGTTCTTGAGGTCGATGTCCTTCAACTCGCCCGCGAGGTCGGTGAGTTTGTCGATGGAGCCCAGGCCCTGGTCCACCGTCAGCGACTTGGTGGCCGCCTCGGCGAGCGAGAAGAACTTCTTCGGACTGGTCAGCGTCTCCTTGGACTTCATCTCGCGCATCATCGAACCCAGGAACTGCTGCTGGGTCTTGATGCGGTCCAGGTCGCTCTCGTTGCCGAAGGCGTGCCGGGTGCGTACGAAGGCCAGCGCCTGCTCGCCCTCCAGCCGGTGCTCGCCCTGGGGGAGCTTGAGCTTGGAGTCCTCGTCGTCGACGGCCTTCTCCAGGCACACGGGCACGCCGCCGACCGCGGTGCTGAGGGTCTTCACCGCGTTGAAGTCGACCATCATGAAGTTGTCGACCTCTATGCCGGTGAGCTCCTTCACCGTGCGCATGGTGCAGCCCGCGTCGCGGCCCTCCTGGCCCAGGCTGGTGTTGAAGCGCACGCCCTTCGCGCCGCGGACCGTCTTCGTGGTGCCGTCCGGCTGCTTCGTCGGGCAGTCCGGGATGGTGGTGATCAGGTCGCGGGGGATGGACAGCGCGGTGGCGTTGGAGCGGTCCTTGGCGATGTGGAACAGGATCGTGGTGTCGGCGTGGCCGACGCTGTCCTTGTCGCCGTAGCCCTCGTTGCCCGCACCGCTGCGCTTGTCGGTGCCGATGACCAGGATGTTGATGGCCTGGTCCTTCTTGAACCCGCCGGTGCCCGCGCCCGCGATGTCGGTGACGCTGAGGTTGCCGTTCAGGTGGTCGTAGTAGAGGTACGCCGCCGCGGCGCCGCCGACCAGCAGGAGTGCCAGCGTCCCGCTGGTGATCAGCAGGGCCTTCTTGCGGCGTCCGCCACCGCCGCCGCCCTTGCGCGAGCGGCCGCCCCTGCGGCCCCCGGGCGGGGCGTCGCCGCGGCGGGGCCCCGGCACGCCGGGGGAGGGTGCGGTGGGAGCTGCGGGTGCCGCCGAAGATCTGCGGGGCGCGGCGACCTTGGGCCGCTCTCGCGCTGCGGAGTCGTTCAATTGCAGCTCGTAGTGGCCGGTGCGGGGATTGAGCACCCACTGGTCTGCGGGGTCGATCTCTTCCGCCCGCCCACGGCTTTGCGCATCCACGGTTGCTCGAATCCTCCGTCGGGTGCCTCGCGACGCGCCTCCCCAAGGCGCACGGTCAACGATCCGGCTGCTGGTACCCGGTCTCCGGTCCGGCCGGGCACCGGATCGCTCACCTTATCCGTCCTGTTCGGCCGCAAACCATGGTGGTGACAAATTCCACTCCCCTTATAACGGGGTGAAGCGCCCATCCCACTCGGTTCGGTCACCGGCTTTTGGGATTGCTTTACCGGCACCCGGTGTTCCCTGCGGTCGTTCCTGTGAAGGTAGGGATGGGCGCGGAGGGGGTCGAGGTTCCCTCACCGGCCGAATTCCCTTCCGGAACAGCGGCAGTGGTGGTCGCGGCCGGGGTCGGGGCGGCCGTCCCGGGGGCCCGCGCCGCCGCAGAAGGCGTCGCCTCCGGCGGGGTCACCGTCACCGGTTCGTCCTCCCGCAGCTGCTGGAACAGCCGCTCTGCGTCCGGTTCCACCAACTCGTCCCGGTTGGGGTTGGGTGCGTAGGGCCGGCGCGGCACGGTCAGGAACGTGATGCGATGGGTCGGTATGCCCCGTACGCCCCTTACGAGTTCGTACATGTTGCGCAGCGACGCCAGTCCGGGGTCGGTGGTCAGCGAGGAGGTGGCGGCGTCCAGCAGCGGGTACAGGCGTGTCGGGTTCAGCAGGACGCCGTTGCTCTGCACCTTCTTGACGAGGGATCCGAGGAACTGCTGCTGGCGTTCCATCCGTTCGGTGTCGCTGCCGTTGCCCAGGCTGTGCCGGGCGCGGACGAACCCCAGCGCCTGCTCGCCCCGGAGGGTCTGCCGGCCGCCGGGCAGCTTCAGCTTGGCCTGCACGTCGTCGATGGGCTGCTTGAGGCACACCTCCACCCCGCCGACGGCGTCGACCATCCGCTTGAACCCGCTGAAGTCGATGACCATGTGGTGGTCGATCCGGATGCCCGTGAGCTTCTCCACGGTCCGGATCGTGCAGGCGGCCCCGCCCCACTCGAACGCCCAGTTGAACTGGGCGAAGGAGGCGCCCGTGCGGGACCCGTCGGGCTGCAGGCAGGAGGGGATCTCCGTCATCAGGTCCCGGGGTATCGACACCGCCGTCGCGCTCCTGCGGTCCTGCGGCAGGTGCAGCAGGATCGTGGTGTCCGAGCGCTGGGTGCCCTTGTCCTCCCCGTAGCCGGCGTTGCCCTTGCCGGAGCGCGAGTCGGAGCCGATCAGCAGGATGTTCTGGGCGCCCGTGGCGAGGTGCGCCGGGCGTTCGCGCTCGTAGCGCTCCAGCTCGGCCGCGGCGGAGGTGTCCTCGGTGATGTTCCCGTCGAGCTTGTTGTAGAGCCACCAGCCGGTGGCCGCCCCCACCAGGACCAGCAGGGTCAGCCCGAGACCGATCCAGCGCAGCAGCCTGCGCCTGCGGTCCCGCGGAGGCCGTCGTTCGCCTCCGGCCGCATCGCTGCCGCCCGGTATGCCTGAGCTGTCCGTCACTGGCGTGCGTCCCCTCGCCGCTGCGAGCAGCCGTACGGGTGAGCACGGCCATTGCCGATCCTCCCCCCGGGGCGCCGGAGCAGCCCGGGGGCGGGGTCGTGTCTAGGGCCATGCGGGTGACAGATCGGCCGTTCCCGAGGTTGATCAGTGTGGGTGACGGGCCGCGCCCCGGTTTCAGACCGTGTGGGTGACGCGCTCGCTCTCGGTCCGCTGGGCCAGCGCCTCCGGTGACAGCCGGTCCAGGTTCCGGCAGAGCACCACGGACGCCCCCGCGGCCAGCGCGGCGTACAGCCCGGCGGACAGCCCCTCCCAGGTGTCGTAGCCCAGCCCGGTCAGCACCCGCGCCCCCTCGCCGAGGCCGAGCTTCGCCGCGTCCTCGCGGGCCCGGGTGACCAGCGCCGTGTGCGAGAGCTCCTCGCCGCCGACGATCAGAGCGGGACCTTCGGGCTGCACCGGGACGAAGGGGGCGAAGCGGTCACCCTGCCCCGGCACCTCCACCGCGTAGTCGGCGAAACCGGCCGGGGGCTGCGGGAAGCGCCCGCCCAGCGGCCGCAGGGCCAGCGCCACGCGCTCGCCGTCGCACTCCAGCGCCTGCTCCAGCGTGTCCGGACCGCTGACGACGAGGTCGGCGTCGCCCGGGTGCCCGCCCACCGAGGCCACGACCCCGACCGAGTCGCAGGCCAGCAGCCACACGGCGCTCTGCCAGTGCGCCGGGAGCAGCAGCGCGAGCCGGTCCCCGGGCTCGGCGCCCAGGTCGCCCTGGAGCAGGTTCGCGGTCTTGGCCACCCAATTGGCGAAGGTCGCGACGGACAATTCGACGCGTTCGCCGGTGGCGTCGTCGTAGAAGGTGACGAGCGGGCGGCCCGGATCGGCGGCGAGCGCGGATCGCAGCAGGTCGGCAGGGGTGCGGTCAATGGCGTTCACCCGGCACAGGGTACGCGGGGCCCTCCCCCGTACGGGGGTCCGCGGCTCCTCCGTACGGGGGAGGGGTATCCGCGGCGCAGCGGACGGAGCATCAGATCTCGGATGGCGCCCCGTGGTGGGCGTGCCCACCATCCTTGTCATGCGTGGATTCCTTGCTTCCTCGATCGGCGTCGCGACGGCCGCCGTACTGGCCCTGCCCCTCGCGCTCCCGACTCCAGCACTCGCCGAAACCGTCCCCGTGACCCCGGCCGGGTCCACCCAGTCGCTGCCGCTCGTTCCCCTCGGGCCCGCGGCGGACCGCACCCCCGGCGTCCCCGGAATGAGCGCCTCGCCCCGCGGTTCCGAGACGCAGGGCCTGGCCGCCCGTGAGGTCAAGACGTTCTCCATGGTCGGTGTCGTCTGGGACGACGCCACCACCCAGCTCAACGGCAGCGTCCAGGTCCGTACCCGCTCCGTCCGCACCGCCACCTGGTCCGACTGGCAGGACGTCGAGGTCCACAACAGCGAGCACGCGGCCGACCCCGACGCGGTGGAGCGCGACTCCGGCCGGGTCCGCGGCGCCACCGCCCCGCTGTGGGTCGGCGAGTCCGACGGCGTGGAGGTCCGCGTCCAGGCGGAACTGGACGCCCCGACCACCCGCGCGGGCTCCCGGCTGCCCTCGGGCATGCGCATCGAACTCGTCGACCCGGGCGCGGCGGCCCCGGCGGGGTCCTCGGACGGCAAGAACAGCGGCCCGGCCGACGACAAGGGCGAGATGGTCGCGCCCGGCCTGACCATGGAGATGGCCGAGGCCTCCGCGGCGAACGTGCCGCACGCCGCGCTCGGCGCGAACGAGATCATCGAGCTGGACAAGGCCGACTCCACCGCCGACGCCGTCTTCGCCAGCGAGGGCGAACTCACCGCGGCGGCGGCCCCGTACATCGGCCCGCGCCCGCGGATCGTCACCCGCAAGGGCTGGGGCGCGGACGAGTCCCTGCGCGAGAAGGCCTTCGCCTACACCAACACCGTGAAGGCGGCGTTCGTCCACCACAGCGCCTCCGGCAACAACTACGCCTGCAAGGACGCCCCGGCGGTGCTGCGCAGCCTGTACCGCTACCACGTGGTCAGCAGCGGCTGGCGCGACTTCGGCTACAACTTCGCCGTCGACAAGTGCGGCACGGTCTACGAGGGCCGCGCGGGCGGCGTCTCCAAGCCGGTCCTCGGCGCCCACACCATGGGCTTCAACACGGACAGCATGGGCGTGGCGGTGCTCGGCACCTTCACGAACTCGGCGCCCCCGGCCGCCGCCGTCGACGCGGTCGCCCGCCTCACCGCCTGGAAGCTCGGCCTCTTCGGCCGGGACCCGCGCGCGAAGGCCACCCTCAAGTCGGGCGGCGGCAACCGCTACCCCAAGGGCAGGAACGTCTCGATGAACGTCATCTCGGGCCACCGGGACGGCTTCGCGACGGAGTGCCCCGGCAAGCAGCTGTACGGCAAGCTCCCGACGACCCGCACCTCCTCGGCCAAGCTCCAGGGCCGCCCGTAGCCTCCGGCGGCCGGCCGGGGCGGGCTACGCTCGACCCATGGCCGGCCGCTTCGACCCCCTCAACCGGACCGCCGTACGCGGCGGCCGCACCGACGTACCGCCGGGCCGCGCAGGCACCGCGGGCGCGGGGGCCGTGGAACGCCGCTGGACCCCCGACGGCCCCGTCGACCTCGGCCTCACCCTCGGCCCGCTCCGGCGCGGCCCCGCCGACCCCACCTTCCGCACCACACCCGACGGCTCCGTCTGGCGCGCCACGCGCACCCCCGACGGGCCCGCCACCCTCCGGGTCTCCCGGACCGGGACCGGGACCGAGATCGACGCCGAGGCCTGGGGCGCCGGCGCCGCCTGGCTGCTCGACCAGCTGCCCGCACTGCTCGGCGCGGGCGACGACCCGGCGGTCTTCGTCCCCCGCCACCGCCTCGTGCACGCCAGCCACCGCCGCCGCCCGGGCCTGCGCCTGACCCGCACCGGCCTGGTGCTGGAGTCCCTGATCCCCACGGTCCTGGAACAGAAGGTCACCGCAGACGAGGCCTACCGCGCCTGGCGCCGCCTCGTACGGCAGTACGGCGAGCCCGCGCCCGGCCCCCACGGGCTGAGCCTGCACGTCATGCCCGACCCCCGCACCTGGGCGATGATCCCGTCCTGGGACTGGCACCGGGCCGGTGTCGACGCCAAGCGCTCCGACACCATCGTCCGGGCCGTACGCGTCGCGAACCGCCTGGAGGAGGCGGCGGCCATGGACCTGCCCGAGGCCGTGCGACGGCTGGAGGCCGTCCCCGGCATCGGCCCGTGGACCTCCGCAGAGACCCTCCAGCGCAGCAACGGGCACCCCGACGCCGTCACCACCGGCGACCTGCACCTGCCCGGCATCATCGGCTACGCCCTCGCCGGCGACCGCGACGCCGACGACGCCGCGATGCTGGAGCTCCTCGCCCCGTACGCCGGCCAGCGCCACCGGGCGGCCCGCCTCGTCCTCCTCGCGGGCCGCACCCCGCCCCGCCGGACCCCGCGGATGTACCGCAGCGACATCGGCCGCCTCTAGGCCCGCCCACGCCACCCCGCCCCGCCGGGCGAGCTGTCCCCGGTCGGGCGGTCCGCGCGGCCCGTGCCCGTCGGGCCAGACGCTCGCCGCAGGCGTACCCGGATCCCCGCCGGTCCCCTGAGGCCGCGGCTCGCACGGCCCGCCGTCCAGGGCCCGCCCCGTCGTAGCCCGGGCCGGGCTGTGTTCCGCGGGGCTCGCCGCAGGCGTCCGGCGCGTCAGCGGCCCGGGCCGCCCCGGACCCCTGAGGCCGGGGGCCGGCACGGTCCCGCCGTCCAGGGCCCGCGCCCCGCCGCAGCGCGCCCCGGCTCCGTCCGCAGGGCTCGCCGCAGGCGGCCGTCAGCGGACCTCTACGAAGTCCTCCGCCGGGCGCCCCGGCCGCTGCGGCGGGGCCGCCGCCGGGTGGCCGACCGCAACCGTCCCCATCGGGTCCCAGTCCTGCGGCAGGTCCAGCACCTCCCGCACCACGTCCCGGCAGAACATCGTCGAGGACACCCACGCCGACCCCAGCCGCTCACCGGCCAGCGCGACCAGCAGGTTCTGCACGCCCGCGCCCATGGCGACCACGAACATCTCCCGCTCCGCGGCGTCCCGCCGGGCGTGCCCGTAGTGGTGCGCCCCGTCCGTCACCAGACACGGCACCACCAGGTACGGGGCGGCCCGCAGCACGTCCCCGCGCCGCACCCGCTTCGCGACGGACTCCTCGGACTTGCCGTCCGAGCGCAGGTCCGCGATCCACGCGTCCCGCATCGCGTCCAGCAGCCGCACCCGTGAGGACTCGGACTCCAGCAGCACGAACCGCCACGGCGTCGTGTGGTGGGGGGCCGGGGCCGTCACGGCCGCCGCCACCGCCCGCCGCACCGCGCCCGGGTCCACCGGCTCCGCGGTGAAGGCCCGTACGGTACGGCGCTGCGTGACGGCTTCCCGTACCGCCTCCGAGGTGCCCAGCCGGAACATGTCGTCGGCCGGCGTGCGCACCAGGTCCCGCGCCGTCGCGCCCTCGCCCAGGACGTGCGCCAGCCCGCGCACGACGGCCACCGGCAGGCCGGCCGCCTTGCCCTTGACCAGGTCGCCGGCGGCGGCGAGCTCGTCCGCCGTCGCCACCACCGTCGCGCTGAGCGGATTGCCGTGCGCGTCGGTGGCGCCGCGCAGGTCGTCCAGGACCCGCACGCCGGCCGAGCCGATGGCGACGTCCGTCAACCCGTTGCGCCACGGCCGCCCGAAGGTGTCCGTCACGACCACGCCCACGTCCACGGAGAGCGCGTCGCGCACCCCGGCGCGGATCGCGGCCGCCGACGCGTCCGGGTCCTCCGGGAGCAACAGCACGGTGCCGGGCGCGGTGTTGGAGGCGTCCACGCCGGCCGCGGCCATCACCAGGCCCTGCCGGTTCTCGACGATGCGCAGGGGGCCCCGGCGCGCGACCACCCGTACGGTCTCCGCGTCGATGGCGGCCTCGCGCGAGTCCGCCCGCACGATCCGGCCCTCGGCCTTGGAGACGATCTTCGAGGTGACGAGCAGGACGTCGCCGTCGCGCAGATCGGGCGCGGCCGTCGTGATCAGCTTCGCCAGGTCGTCGCCCGGCCTGACCTCCGGTATCCCGTCGACGGCCCGCACCTCGTACGAGGGAGCCGCCGTCACTGAGAGGCCTCCGCCAGCTCCAGCGCGGCCCGGGCCATCTCGGCGGTGGCCTCCAGGTCGGTCATCATCAGCGGCACCGCGCGGCAGGTGATCCCGGCGGCCTCCACCTCGGCGACGGCGGCCGCGTCGGAGGTGTCGACGAGCCAGCCGTCGAGCAGATCGGTCCCGTAGTGCAGGGCGACCGCGGCGGCCGTGGACTCGACGCCCACCGCGGCGAGCACCTTGTCGGCCATCCCGCGCACGGGGGCGCCGCCGACGATGGGGGACAGGCCGACGACGGGGGCGCCGGCGGCGGCGATGGCCTCGCGGATGCCGGGCACGGCGAGGATCGTGCCGACCGACACCACGGGGTTGGACGGCGGGAAGACGATCACGTCGGCCGCGGCGATGGCCTCCAGCACGCCGGGCGCGGGCTTGGCCTGCTCGGCCCCGACCGGTACGACGGCCTCCGCGTCGACCGAGGCGCGCAGCCGGACCCAGTACTCCTGGAAGTGGATGACCCGGCGTTCGCCGGTTCCGGCCTCGGTGATCGCGACGTGGGTCTCGACCCGGTCGTCGGACATGGGCAGCAGCCGCACCCCGGGCTGCCAGCGGTCGCAGAGGGCCTCGGTGACGGCGCTGAGCGGGTAGCCGGCGCCGAGCATCTGCGTGCGGACGATGTGGGTGGCGAAGTCGCGGTCCCCGAGGCCGAACCAGGTGGGTCCGACCCCGTAGGCGGCGAGTTCCTCCTTGACGGTGAAGGACTCGTCGGTGCGGCCCCAGCCCTGGTCCTCGTTGATGCCACCGCCGAGGGTGTACATCACCGTGTCCAGGTCGGGGCAGACCTTGAGCCCGAAGAGGTGAATGTCGTCACCGGTGTTGCCGATGACCGTGATGTCCGCGTCGGGCACCGCCGACTTGAGTCCGCGAAGGAACCGGGCGCCGCCTATACCGCCGGCCAGAACAACAATGCGCATGCAGACAGTCTGTCAGCCGAAGGCTGTCGTTGAGGGGTGGCGGTCGGGCGACGGGTGGGACTGTCAGCCGAAGGCTGTCGTTGAGGGGTGGCGGTCGGGAGGCGGGTGGGACTGTCAGGCCTCTCGGGGTCAGGCCGGGACGGACTCGGATTCTGCCGGGGAGCAGCTGTGCATCGGCATCTCGGTCAGTCCGGGGAAGTAGACGTGCAGGCTCACCGCGCCGTCCAGGGTGTCGTTGACGACCTCGTGGGCGTAGCCGGGGGCGAAGACGCGCTGGCCGCCGGCGCGGTGGGTGAGCCGTCCGCGGGAGGTGTGCTCGGTGAGCTCGCCCTCCAGGACCGTCAGGACGCCGGAGGAGGCGCCGTGGTCGTGCAGGCCGCTGCCCTGGCCGGGGACCCAGCTGAGCAGCCAGACCTCGTAGCCGGGGCCGGTGCGCAGCCGGTGGTACCAGCGGGTGGTGGCGTCGTACTGGACGAGGTGCTCCCAGGAGGCGCGGTCCTCGGCGATGGAGCGGGCCAGGCCGACGAATTCGGCGACGGTGGCCGGGTGTTCGCGGGCGGGCTGGAGGAGGTGCTGGACGGCGAGGATGTCGCCGGCGATCTGCAGGTCGCTCTCGACGGTCGCGGTCACGGTCGTGGGAGTGACGGCGGCGGGAGCGGCGGTGGCGCTGGTGCTGTTCATCGGGGTGTACCTCGACGGATGTCAGTCGTGCTGGCGGTCGCTGTGGGGGAGGGCCGGAGCTCTGGGGAGCCGAGGCTCCACGGGCATCAACAGCTGCAACAGCAACAGCGAACCTGGGCAGCGCACAGGAACCCACGAATGGGGGTCCGGGTGGTGGCTGCGGGCGCTGACATGCGAACTAGGAGAACGGGTTTAGGGTCCGGCTGTCAACCCAATGTCCGGTTTGGGGGAAAAGTTTCACCTCATCCGGTTACTGTGTGCGGAGAAAGGTTTGTGCAGTCCGCGGCGGGGGAGGTGGCGCTGCGCCGGGACTCAAACCTGATCTCGCCATGTCGTGACCTGAATGTGATCTGCGCCGCTCTTCGGGGTGGGTCGCAACCCCGCTTCGGGGCGACGCGTGGATTACGGGTGAAGGTGACATCCGATGACGCCGATGGCATGTGTCACGATTTTTGGCGATATGAACACTTTCTGCATAGGCTTGGTTCCGCAGAGTGAATAAGGGGCCCAATAGCAGATCTCGGCTTGACTGCCCCGGAGCCACGCACTTGTAATTTCACTCGTGTCGTTACGTAGCTATGAGTGACGACGTGACCACGGGGACGCACCAACAGAGCGAGGGGCGCACATGACCGAGCTGTTTCAGGAACTGCTGGTCGAGGAAGCGGACGAGGAGCTCGGATGGCAGGAGCGCGCCCTGTGCGCCCAGACCGACCCCGAATCCTTCTTTCCCGAGAAGGGCGGCTCCACCCGCGAGGCCAAGAAGGTCTGCCTCGCCTGTGAAGTCCGCTCCGAATGCCTGGAGTACGCCCTCGCCAACGACGAGCGATTCGGCATCTGGGGCGGCCTGTCCGAGCGCGAGCGCCGGCGCCTGAAAAAGGCAGCCGTCTGATACCGCCGGAGCGCCACCGACCCGGCACCCGCAGCACCCCGCACGACATATCCGAATATCCGAGCAAGACGTCGAGCACGGCGCACAGCCGAACAAAGAGCACCACACACGGTCCGCCTCCTGCACCTTCCCCGCAGGAGGCGGACCGCTGCTTTGGCAGCCGTTAGGGTGGGGCGCTGTCCAGCAGCCTCCGAGGGCACACCACCCCCGGACCCCCGGCCGGAGGGCCAGTACCGCGATGTCCCTGCACAGCCAGTCGACGGCCTCCTACCAGGCGCCCGTCACACCCGAGTTCCCCCGGCACGTCGTCACCGCGGTCCTCGTCGCCCACGACGGCGCCCGCTGGCTGCCCCGGACGCTCGCCGGCCTCCTCGGCCAGGAACGCCCCGCGCAGAACCACGTCGCCGCCGACACCGGCAGCGCCGACGAGTCCGCACGGCTGCTCACCGAGGCCCTCGGCGACGACCACGTCCTGCACCTGGCCCGCCGCACCGGATTCGGCACCGCCGTCGACGAATCCGCCCGCACCGCGGGCACCCTGAGCCCCGAGGACCTCCCGTACCTCAAGCGCCCCAGCGGCTGGGACCCCGTCAGCCGCACCTGGCGCGACGACGCCTACGACCTCCCCGACCTGCCCCACGGCGAACCCGTCCAGTGGCTCTGGCTCCTCCACGACGACAGCGCCCCCGAACCGGACGCCCTCACCGAACTGCTCCGCGTCGCCGACGAGAACCCCGACGCCGCGATCATCGGCCCCAAGCTCCGCGGCTGGTACGACAAGAAGCAGCTCCTCGAAGCCGGCGTCACCATCGCCCGCAGCGGCCGCCGCTGGACCGGCCTCGACCGCCGCGAACAGGACCAGGGCCAGCACGACCAGGTCCGCCCCGTCCTGTCCGTCTCCACCGCCGGCATGCTCGTGCGCCGCGACGTCTACGACGAACTCGGCGGCTTCGACCGCCGCCTGCCCCTCATGCGCGACGACGTCGACCTGTGCTGGCGCGCCCAGAGCGCCGGCCACACCGTCCTCGTCGCCCCCGACGCCGTCATGCGCCACGCCGAGGCCTCCGCCCGCGAACGCCGCACCGTCGACTGCGCCGGCCGCACCACCGCCAGCCCGCACCGCGTCGACAAGGCCGGCGCCGTCTACACGATCCTCGCCAACAGCTCCGGCCGCGCCCTGCCCTACGTCCTGCTGCGCGTCCTGTTCGGCACCGTGCTGCGCACCCTCGCCTACCTGATCGGCAAGGCCCCAGGCCAGGCCGTCGACGAGATCACCGGCCTCCTCGCCACCCTGCTGCGCCCCGGCCGCCTCCTCGCCGCCCGCAGGGCCCGCCGCCGCCCCGCCGTCCCCGCCTCCGAACTGCGCCAGCTCTTCCCCCCGCCGGGCGCCTCCCTGCGGGCCAACGCCGACCAGCTCGCCGGCTACTTCGGCGGCGACCGCGCCACCGACTCCGCCCCCGCCGGCCGGCACGGCGGCGGCAGCATCCTCAACGCGCCCGGCGAGGACGGCGACTACCAGGAGACCGAGCGCTTCGCACGCCTCAAGCGGATCGCGCGCAACCCCGCGCCCTTCCTCTTCGGACTCCTCCTTCTGGTCTCCCTCGCGGCCTGCCGCGCCCTGATCGGCGGCGGCTCCCTCATGGGCGGCGCCCTCCTGCCCGCCCCCGCCGGCGGCCTCGACCTGTGGAGCATCCACACCGACGGCTGGCACCCCGTGGGCACCGGCTCCACCGCCTCCGCCCCGCCCTACCTGGCCGCCCTCGGCGCCTTCTCCACCCTGCTGTTCGGCTCCACCCAGGCCGCCCTGACGCTCCTGCTCGTCGGATCCGTCCCGCTGGCCGGCCTCACCGCCTACTTCGCCTCCCGGCCGCTCGTCGAATCCCGGCTGCTGCGCGCCTGGGCCGCCACCGCCTACGCCTTCCTCCCCGCCGTCACCGGCGCCCTCGCCGGCGGCCGCCTCGGCACCGCCGTCCTCGCCGTCGTGCTCCCGCTCATCGCCCGCTCCGCCGTCGCCGCCTTCGGCCTCGGCGAGCACGCGGCCGCCACCGAGCAGCGGGGCGGCTGGCGCGCGGTGTGGACGTACACGCTCCTGCTGACCCTGGCCACCGCCTTCACCCCGGTCGTCTGGCCGCTCGCCGCCCTCCTGGGCGCCGCCGCGCTCGTCCTGCGCCGTGCGCACTGGAAGACGTACGGCCTGCGGCTGCTCGCCACCCTCGCCGTCCCCCTCGTCGTCCTCGCCCCCTGGTCGCTGGGCCTGCTCACGCACCCCGGCCGCTTCCTCCAGGAGGCCGGACTGCCCTACGGAGCCGGCTCGGCGGGCGCGCTGGACCTGCTCGGCATCAGCCCCGGCGGCCCCGGCACCGGCGCCCGCCTGCTCCTCGCCGGCGTCGTCCTCGCCGCCCTGGCCGCCCTGCTCCGCGCCGACCGGCAGTTCGCCGTCCGCACCGCCTGGGCCGCCGCCCTGGCCGCCCTCCTCCTCGCGGTCCTCGCCAACCGGACCGCGTGGGCCGGACCGGCCACCCTCGTGTACGGAATCGCCCTCCTCGCCGCCGCCGTGGTCGGCGCGGACGGCGCCAAGGACCGGGTCGCCGCCCGCAACTTCGGCTGGCGCCAGCCGCTGGCCGCGCTCATCGCCCTCGCGGCCGCCGCGGGCCCGCTGATCGCCGCGGCCACCTGGATGATCGCCGGCGCCGACGGCCCGCTCCAGCGCCGCGACCCGGTGCAGGTACCGGCCTTCGTCGCCGACGCCGGCGGCGACGACAACCAGACCCGCACCCTGCTCCTCGACCTCGACGGGCCCGCCACGGTCTCCTACAGCCTCGTCCGCGGCCCCGGCGGCCGCCTCGGCGACGCCGAGATCACCGCCCGGACCGGCGACGACCCCCGGCTCGACAAGGTCGTCTCCAACCTCGTCGCAGGCTCCGGCGCCGATCAGTCCAGCCAGCTCAGCGCCTACGCCATCCGCTTCGTGATGTTCCGCCCCGGCGGGCCCGAGGACATCCGCCGCGTCCTCGACGCCACCCCGGGCCTGAGCCGGCGCCACCAGCAGGACGGCACCGCGCTGTGGGGCGTCGAGCCCTGGCTGCCGCGCGCCGTCATCGTCTCCGCCAAGCAGGGCGAGGCCCCGATCCCGGTCGCTGCGGGCCCGGTCGAGGCCCACGGCAAGATCCCCGCGGGCGAGGCGGGCCGAGTCCTGCGCATCGCCGACCGGGCCGACGCCGGCTGGCAGGCCACCCTCGACGGCAAGCCGCTCAAGGCGAAGACCCTCGACGGCTGGGCCCAGGGCTTCGAACTCCCCGCCGGCGGAGGCCGCCTCGACCTCGTCCACGAGGGCTCCCTGCTGCGGACCGCCTGGAACTGGACCCAGGGCCTGCTCGCCCTGGTCCTGCTGGTCATGGCCCTGCCCGGCCGGCGCGCCGAGCTCGACGACGACCTGCCCGAGGAGGAGGCCGCGTCCGCGTCCCGTCCCGGTCCGGGCGAGGCCGGCGAGGGCCGCCGGGCCCGCAGGCTCCGCGCCGAGGCCGAGGCGGACGCCGCCCCCGGCCCCGTGGAGACCGCGGCCGCCGCCGACCCGTACGCCCATATCCCCGCGCAGCCGGTGTACGGCGAGGAGTCGTACGCCTACCAGGCCTACGGCGACCAGGGCGGCTACACGTACGAGCCGCAGCAGCCGCAGCAGCCCCAGCAGCCGCAGCAGCAGCCCCAGGAGCAGTACCCGTACGAGCAGTACCCCGGGTACGACCAGCAGCAGGGCGGCGCGGCCTACGAGAGCCCCTACCCGCAGCAGCACCAGCCGGTCCACCACCAGGACCAGCAGCAGTACCCCTACCCGTACGAGCCCTACGAGCCGTACCCACCCCACGACGTCCACGCACAGCACGACCCGCGTCCTGACGGGAGCCCCCAGCAGTGAAGCAGCGCGCACCCCTGACGCTGGCGGCCGTGACGGCGGCGCTGGCCGCCCTCACCGGCGTGGCCGCCCTCACCGCGCCCGCCCCCGCGGACGGGGCCTCCGACGGCAAGGCGGCGGCCTCGGCCCGGATGCCCGTGGAGCGGTCCCTGCTGGTGTGCCCGGGCCCCAGTTCCTCGGACATCGCCGAGACCACGTACACCTCGTTCACGCCCGGCGCACCCGCCGGGGAGGGCAAGGGCTCGGCCCGGCTGCTCGGCGCGACCAAGGACGCCAAACCCGTCCTGGAGCCCAAGGAGCCCGGCAAGCCCGTCGGAGCCACCGCCAACGGGGCCGACGCCCCCGCCCTCACCGGCAGCGCCGACGGCGTCCTCGCCCCCGGCTGGACGGCGCAGCTGACCACCAAGGTCTCGGTCGGCCGGGCCCGGGGCGTGCTCGGCGTCGGCTGCACCGCGCCCGGCACCGACTTCTGGTTCCCCGGGGTCAGCACCGCCAAGGGACGTGAGGACTACCTCCACCTCACCAACCCCGACGACGCGGCCGCCATCGTCGACATCGCGCTCTTCGGCCCCGACGGCCTGGCCAAGCCCGACGCGGGCACCAGCGAGAACATCCGCGTCGACCCCAAGTCCACCAAGACCGTCCTGCTCTCCTCCCTGCTCCCGACCACCCAGCTCGCCGACGCCACCGCCCACGTGACGACCCGCGCGGGCCGGGTGGGCGCCTCCGTGCAGGTCGCCGAGGAGAACGTGGGCGCCGACTGGCTGCCCGCCTCCACCGACCCGGCCGGCTCGCTGGTGCTGCCGGGCATCCCGGCGGACGCCACCTCCGTACGGCTGGTCGCCTTCGTGCCCGGCGAGGAGGACGCGGACCTGAAGCTGCGCCTGGCCGGACCCGGCAGCGCCATCAGCCCGGCCGGCAGCGAGCAGCTGCACGTCAAGGCGGGCATGACGGCGGTCGTGGACCTCAAGGACGTGACCCGCGGCGAGCCCGGCTCGCTGCTGCTGACCCCGGCGGACGCCAAGAAGGCCGCCCCGGTGGTCGCTGCGGTACGCGTGGTCCGCGGCAGCGGGGCCAAGCAGGAGCTCGGATTCGTCCCGGCCACCGGGCCGGTCGGCGCCCGGGCGACCGTCGCCGACAACCGGCCCGAGGAGAACACCACCGTGCTGTCGCTGACCGCGCCGAGCGCCGAGGCGAAGGTCAAGGTGACTGCGTCCCCGGGCACCGGCGGCGGCGAGCCGGCCTCCCAGGAGGTCACGGTCAAGGCGGGCACCACCCAGACGCTGACCCTCGCCCCCGCCGGCGGAAAGGGCTCCTACGCCCTCACCGTCGAGACCCTCTCGGGCGGCCCGGTCCACGCGGCCCGCACCCTGTCCTTCCCGAACGACGGCATCGCGATGTTCACCGTCCAGGGCTTCTCCGACGACTACTCCACGGTGTCGGTCCCCAAGGCCGTCCAGGACCTCTCCGTCCTGACCAGGTGACGATCAGGGCCCCCGCCGCGTCCGGACCGGTCGTCAGTCCTGGCCGTATCGGGGGTCCACCGTCTCCGGAGTGAGGCCGAGCAGCTCCGCCACCTGCTCCACCACGATCTCGTGGACCAGCATCGCCTTCTCGTCGCGCGTCTTCGTACGGATCTCCACCGGCCGCCGGAAGACCACGATCCGGGCCGGCCGCCCCTGGCGCGACTCCGACACCGCACCGAGCGGCACCGCCTCGTCGTTCCATCCGCCGTCCGGACCGCCCGGCGGCCCCGGCACGTCGCCCACCAGGAACTCCACCTCGGACAGCTGCGGCCAGCGCCGCTCCAGCCGCTCCACGGAGTCCCGTACGAGATCCCCGAACAGCTCCGCCCGGCTCGCCGCCAGGGGCACCTGCGGAGGGGCCAGCGGACCGCGCATCCCGCGCCCGTGCCGGTCCCGGCGACGCGTTCTGGGCTCGACGGGGGCCCCCGCGGGGGGCTCGGCGGGGCAGGGGGGCAGAGGGGTGTCCGTCACCCCCGCAGGGTAGCTCCGAGCACGACACGGGGGAGTGAGCAGCGGTGGAGTCGTCGCGGCCCGGTCAAGAGTGCGGTACCGTCCAACGTCGTGAGCCTTGTACGTCGCTGTTCGCGCACCGCGTGCGGCCGCCCTGCCGTCGCGACACTGACGTACGTCTACGCCGATTCGACCGCAGTTCTCGGCCCGCTCGCCACATACGCCGAACCCCACTGCTACGACCTGTGCGCCGAGCACTCGGAGCGCCTGACAGCCCCGCGGGGCTGGGAGGTCGTCCGTCTGTCCGACGGGTCCGGTCCGTCGCGCCCCAGCGGCGACGACCTCGAAGCCCTGGCCAACGCCGTCCGCGAAGCCGCGCGCCCTCCGGGCCGCGCCCCCGGGCCGGCCGGATCGGGCAAGGGCGGCCAGACCACCGGCGAGACCCGTCGCGGACACCTGCGCGTCCTCAGATCGCCGGATTCCTGACGCTCGGGTCATCTGCGGGACAGCTGCTGGTTCAGGGTAGGTTTGCCGGACCGCACAGAACCTCAGGAGGGCAGGCAGTGGCCGCAGATCTTTCGAACATCGTCAAGGCGTATGACGTGCGTGGCGTTGTGCCGGACGAGTGGGACGAGTCGCTGGCGGAGCTGTTCGGTGGTGCTTTCGTCGAGGTCGTGGGTGGTTCGGCGATCGTGGTGGGGCATGACATGCGTCCTTCGTCGCCGGGTTTGTCGGCGGCGTTCGCGCGGGGTGCGGCGGCGCGTGGTGTGGATGTGACGTTGATCGGTCTGTGTTCGACGGATCAGCTGTATTACGCGTCGGGTTCGATGGGTCTGCCGGGTGCGATGTTCACGGCGTCGCACAATCCTGCGCAGTACAACGGGATCAAGATGTGTCGTGCGGGTGCGGCTCCGGTGGGTCAGGACACGGGTCTGTCGCAGATCCGGGTGCTGGTGGAGGGGTGGCTGGACCATGGCGCGCCGGAGGTTCCGGTGGGGACGGTGCCGGGGACGGTGACGGAGCAGGATTCCCTGAAGGGTTATGCGGAGCACCTGCGTTCTCTGGTGGACCTGGCGTCGATCCGTCCGCTGAAGGTCGTCGTGGACGCGGGCAACGGGATGGGTGGTCACACCGTTCCGACGGTGTTCGAGGGCCTGCCGCTGGATGTCACCGAGATGTACTTCGAGCTGGACGGTACGTTCCCGAACCACGAGGCGAATCCGCTCGATCCGAAGAACATCGTGGATCTGCAGGCGCGGGTGCTGGCGGAGGGCGCGGATCTGGGGATCGCCTTCGACGGGGACGCGGACCGCTGTTTCATTGTGGACGAGCGCGGTATCGGGGTGTCGCCGTCGGCGATCACGGCGTTGGTGGCGTCGCGTGAGCTGGCGCGCAACGGTGGGTCGGGCACGGTGATCCACAACCTGATCACCTCGATGTCGGTGCCGGAGGTCGTGCGTGAGAACGGCGGCACCCCGGTCCGGACGCGGGTGGGCCACTCCTTCATCAAGGAGGAGATGGCGAGGACGGGTGCGATCTTCGGTGGTGAGCACTCGGCGCACTACTACTTCAAGGACTTCTGGAACGCGGACACGGGCATGCTCGCCGCGCTCCATGTTCTGGCGGCGCTGGGCGGCCAGGACGGGCCCCTCTCTGCACTGGTGGCCTCCTACGACCGGTACGAGGGTTCGGGGGAGATCAACTCCACGGTCGCGGACCAGGCGGGTCGTCTGGCGGCGGTGCGGGAGACCTTCGGCGGCCGTGAGGGCGTGGGCCTGGACGAGCTGGACGGTCTGACGGTGACGGGCGAGGGCTGGTGGTTCAACGTGCGTGCGTCGAACACCGAGCCGCTGCTGCGCCTGAACGTCGAGGCCCGTGACGCGGACACCCTGGCCCGGGTCCGTGACGAGGCCCTCGCCCTCATCCGCGCCTGACCGTCCCGGTCCTGAGGGGGCTGGGCCATTCCAGCCCCTTCGGCCTGCACTTTCCGGCACGGGCCCGCAAAACCAGCCTCGCCGGCGTTTGAGGCGCGGGGTGTGGGGCGGAGCCCCACGAGCCCCGGCGCAGCCGGGTCCCACCCCCGCCCGCCCCAAGCCGCATCGGCGCAGCCCCGGCGGTACGCTGACCACGCCATACCCGCATCCCCGAAGGGAACCCACCCCATGCCGCTCGAAGCCGGCCTCCTGCAGATCCTCGCCTGCCCCGCCTGCCACGCGCCCCTCGAGGACAAGTCGGCCGACGAGACCCCCGAGCTGCTCTGCACCGGCCAGGACTGCGGTCTCGCCTACCCGGTCCGCGACGGCATCCCGGTCCTCCTCGTGGACGAGGCCCGCCGCCCCGCCTGACCCGCACCACCGAAGAACACACCGCATCACGCGCAGACAGGTTCCCGTCACCCAACAGCCGGAGGCCGCCATGCTCGACGAGTCGCTCCTCGACGCACCGGACGATCTCGCCCGCGTCGACCGACGGGGCCTGCTCCGCGGCGCGGCCGAGGCCGGGGCCAGAGTCCGTACCGCGGCCCGGCACGCGAGCGAGGCGGGCATCGCCACCCTGCGCCCCGACGGCCGGCCGCGCGCGGTCCTGATCGCCGGGCCCGGCACCGCCGCCACGGGCGTCGCCGACCTGCTCGGCGCCCTCGCGGGCGCCTCCGCGCCGGTGATCCGGCTCGACCCCACCGGGGTCGCCCACGCCTCCGGGGCACTGCGCTGGGCCCTGCCCGGCTGGGCCGGGTCCGTCGACCTGCTGCTCGTGGCCACCACCGACGGCACCGAGCCCGGGCTCGCCGTGCTCGCCGAGCAGGCCTACCGGCGCGGCTGCACCGTCGTCGCCGTCGCCCCCGAACGCTCACCGCTGAGCGAGGCGGTGGACGGCGCGCACGGGCTCCTCGTACCGATGGCCAAGGCCCCGTACCAGGAGTTCGACGAGTCCGCAGCCGCGGGCCCGGGCGCCCTGTGGGCCCTGCTGACGCCCCTGCTGCTGCTGCTCGACAAGGTCGGCCTGATCACCGCGGCCCCCGACACCCTCCAACTCGTCGCCGACCGGCTCGACCGGACGGCCGAACGCTGTGGGCCCGCGATCGCCACCTACTCCAACCCGGCCAAGACCCTCGCCGCCGAGCTGGCGGACTCGCTGCCGCTCATCTGGAGCGAGGGCACCGGTGCCGGCCCCGCCGGCCGCCGCTTCGCCGCCACCCTCGCCGAGCTCGCCGGCCGCCCCGCACTGGCCGCCGCGCTCCCCGAGGCACTGCCCGCCCACGGCGTCCTGCTCGCCGGCGACTTCGCCGCCGGCGCCGACCCCGACGACTTCTTCCGCGACCGGGTCGAAGAGCCGCAGGCCCTCCGCGCCCGCGTCGTCCTGCTGCGCGACCGGCCGGCCGGCGGCCTCACCGCCGCCCCCGCCGCACGCGAGCTCGCCCTCAGCCACGACACGGCCATCAGCGAGCTCGAACCGGAGGAAGGCGCCG
Organism: Streptomyces erythrochromogenes; assembly: GCF_036170895.1. NCBI lineage: Bacteria > Bacillati > Actinomycetota > Actinomycetes > Kitasatosporales > Streptomycetaceae > Streptomyces > Streptomyces erythrochromogenes. The sequence continues at coordinate 5,067,247 of NZ_CP108036.1, forward strand.
AGCTGGAACAGCTCGCCGAACTGCTCGCCGTCACGGATTTCGCCACCGCCTACCTGGCGTTGGCCTCCGGGGGACACAGCTGAGACCCGCGCACGTAGCCCGGATCTATCCAGGAAGACGACGATGGACCGCCTGACCAACACGATCCGCCCCTACGCCTGGGGATCCCCCACGGCCCTGCCCGCGCTCCTCGGTGTCGAACCCACCGGTGAGCCCCAGGCCGAGCTGTGGATGGGAGCCCACCCGGGCGCCCCGTCCCGCGTCGACCGCGGTGCCGGCGTCAGGACGCTCGCGGAGGTCATCGCCGCCGACCCCGAGGGGGAGCTAGGCGCCGCCACCGTGGCCAAGTTCGGCCCCAGGCTGCCGTTCCTCTTCAAGATCCTCGCCGCCGGCGCCCCGCTGTCCCTCCAGGTCCACCCCGACCTGGCCCAGGCGAAGGCGGGGTTCGAGGCCGAGGAGCGGCGCGGGATCCCGATCGACGCGGCCCACCGCAACTACAAGGACCCCAACCACAAGCCCGAGATGATCTGCGCGATCACGACGTTCGACGGGCTGTGCGGCTTCCGCTCCCCGCAGGCGTCCGCGGACCTCTTCGAGGGGCTGGGCGTCAACTCCCTCAAGCCGTACGCCGACCTGCTGCGCGCCCACCCCGAAGAGGCCGCGCTGCGCGAGGTGCTGACCGCCGTACTGAGCGCGGACCGCGAGCAGATGGCCCGTACGGTCGCCGAGACCGCGGCCGCCGCCGAACGCCTGGGCGGCGAGTACGCCACTTACGCCGCCCTGGTCCACGAGTACCCGGGGGACCCCGGCGTCATCGCGGCCATGCTGCTCAACCACGTCCGACTCCAGCCCGGCGAGGCGCTGTTCCTCGGCGCGGGCGTCCCGCACGCCTACTTCGACGGCCTCGGCGTCGAACTGCTGGCCAACTCGGACAACGTGCTGCGCGCCGGGCTCACGCCCAAGCACGTGGACGTGCCCGAGCTGCTGAAGATCGTGCGGTTCGAGCCGAGCGACCCGACCGTCATGCGGCCCGAGGGCGACGGCGGCGAGGAGGTCTACGAGGCCCCCATCGACGAGTTCCGGCTCTCCCGCTTCCTCCTCGCGCCCGGCGGCGCCCCGCACGTGCTCCCGGACGGCGCCCCGCAGATCCTGCTCTGCACGGCCGGCTCCGTACGGGCCGGCGAACTGGCGCTCTCGCCCGGCGGATCGGCCTTCGTACCGGCGGGCGAAAAGGTCGAACTATCCGGAAACGGCACTGTCTTCCGGGCCACCGTGGTCGTCTGAGGCGGCGTCCGGCCCGGGGGCTGCAACAATGTGCGGCCGTAGTCACTGGCCCAGGAAGGACACCCTGCACCCATGAGCGCGTCGGGCGGTACCAAGGCGATCGTGGCGGCCCTTGCCGCCAACCTCGCCATCGCTGTAGCCAAATTCGTGGCGTTCCTCTTCAGCGGCTCGTCGTCGATGCTCGCGGAAAGCGTCCACTCGGTGGCCGACTCCGGGAACCAGGGCCTGCTCCTCCTCGGAGGCAAGAAGGCCCAGCGGGAGGCGACGCCGCAGCACCCCTTCGGGTACGGGCGCGAGCGTTACATCTACGCATTCCTCGTCTCCATCGTGCTCTTCACCGTCGGTGGCATGTTCGCCATCTACGAGGGCTACGAGAAGATCCACGAACCGCACCCGATCGAGGCCTGGTACTGGCCGGTCGGCGTCCTGGTCTTCGCGATCATCGCCGAGTCCTTCTCCTTCCGCACCGCGATCAAGGAGTCGAACGAGATCCGCGGCACGCTGTCGTGGACCCAGTTCGTGAGGCGGGCCAAGGCCCCCGAACTGCCCGTCGTGCTGCTGGAGGACCTCGGCGCGCTCGTCGGCCTGGTCCTGGCGCTGGCCGGCGTCGGCCTCGCCCTGCTGACCGGCAACGGCGTCTGGGACGGCATCGGCACCCTGTGCATCGGCGTCCTGCTCATCGCCATCGCGATCGTCCTGGCCGCGGAGACCAAGTCCCTGCTGCTCGGTGAGGCCGCCGGCGTCGAAGAGGTCGAGAAGATCAAGGCCGCGGTCGTCGACGGGGACGTCGTCACCCGCGTCATCCACATGCGCACCCTGCACCTCGGCCCCGAGGAGCTGCTGGTCGCCGCCAAGATCGCCGTCGAGGGCAACGACACCGCGACCGAGGTGGCGGACGCGATCAACGCCGCCGAGGCCCGCATCCGCGAGGCGGTCCCGATCGCCCGGGTGATCTACCTGGAGCCGGACATCTACCGTCCCGAGGCCGCCAAGTAGTCCCGTACGCCCCGCACGTACATGCCGAAGGCCCCCGCGAGCAGCAGCCCGCGGGGGCCTTCGGAGTGTGCGGGACGGCTACGGTGCGTCCACCTGCGTGGTTCCCCAGACGGGCCCCTGTGCCTCGGCCGGCCTGCGCCTGCGCGCCACGAGCGAGGCGATCCCCAGCCCGAGCCCCGTGAGCAGGAGTCCGGCCCCCGCCAACGAGATCAGACTGAGGGCGATCACCAGCGGAGCCGCCTCGTCGAGGCCGGCATCGATCCCGGTCACTGCGGACACCGGCAGCGTTCCCGCCCGGGTCTCCGGGTGGAACCGGGAGTCCGCCGAGTTGCCGCGGTTGTCGCCCAGTACGAACATCCGGCCCTGCGGCACCGAGACGGCGAAACTCACCCCGCCGGCCCCGGGGTCGCCGTCGCGCACGTACGGCTCGTCGAGCGGCTTCCCGTTGAGGGTCAGCGTCCGGTCGCCCATCGCGTAGGAGATGTGGTCCCCGCCCAAGGCCACGACGCGTCCGATGAACGGGCCGTCGAGTCCCCAGTCGGCCGGGTCGTAGGTGATCACGTCACCGTGGCGGACCTCGCCCGGGTTCCTTTCCATCGCGAGCACTTCTCCGACGGGGACCGTGGGCAGCATGCCCTCGCCGAACTGCTTCACGGGGGTGAACCGGCCGAACATGTACGCGTACGGTCCGGCGGCCAGCGCCACGCCCAGCACCAGCAGGGCTATCGCCCAGATCCCCCGTCTCCGCCCGGGCCTGCGTGCCATCGATCCCCCACCCCTCCCACCGATACGAACGGCCGGAAGAATACGGTCTGGCCGAAAACCCTCCATGGGTGGGGTGGGTCGACCCGCAATCCGAACCCCGCCAGTTCTTCGTCCGACTGGGGCCGCCACCGCCGATCGGTGTAGATTCGTGGGCAGTGTCAGGCGTCGCTGCTGATGGCGGGTCGGGCGGTCCCTGCGACCGGCCGAGGGGAGAGAGGACCCCCGACGGACTGTGCTCGGTGTCCCGTCCCCAGGACGGCGCACGGACCAGCCGTACCCACCTCTCGAACCATGAGGAGCAGCACCCATGGACTTCAAGGTCGCAGACCTCTCCCTCGCCGCCTTCGGCCGCAAGGAGATCACCCTGGCGGAGCACGAGATGCCGGGTCTGATGTCGATCCGCCGGGAGTACGCCGAGGCCCAGCCCCTGGCCGGCGCCCGCATCACCGGCTCCCTGCACATGACCGTGCAGACGGCCGTGCTCATCGAGACCCTCGTCGCCCTCGGCGCCGACGTCCGCTGGGCCTCCTGCAACATCTTCTCCACCCAGGACCACGCTGCCGCCGCCATCGCGGTGGGCCCGAACGGCACCCCGGAGAACCCGCAGGGCGTACCGGTCTTCGCCTGGAAGGGCGAGACGCTGGAGGAGTACTGGTGGTGCACGGAGCAGGCTCTGACCTGGCCGAACACCCCCACCGGCGGCCCGAACATGATCCTCGACGACGGTGGTGACGCCACCCTCCTCGTCCACAAGGGCGTCGAGTTCGAGAAGGCCGGCGAGGCCCCGGACCCGTCCACGGCGGACTCCGAGGAGTACGCGTACATCCTCACCCTGCTCAACCGCACCCTCGCCGAGAGCCCGCAGAAGTGGACGCAGCTCGCGTCCGAGATCCGCGGTGTGACGGAGGAGACCACCACCGGTGTCCACCGTCTCTACGAGATGATGTCCGAGGGCACCCTGCTGTTCCCGGCGATCAACGTGAACGACGCCGTCACCAAGTCGAAGTTCGACAACAAGTACGGCTGCCGCCACTCCCTGATCGACGGCATCAACCGCGCCACCGACGTCCTCATCGGCGGCAAGGTCGCGGTCGTCTTCGGCTACGGCGACGTCGGCAAGGGCTGCGCCGAGTCGCTCCGCGGCCAGGGCGCGCGCGTCATCGTCACCGAGATCGACCCGATCTGCGCCCTCCAGGCGGCGATGGACGGCTACCAGGTCGCCACGCTGGACGACGTCGTCGAGACCGCCGACATCTTCATCACCACGACCGGCAACAAGGACATCATCATGGCCGCCGACATGGCCAAGATGAAGCACCAGGCCATCGTCGGCAACATCGGCCACTTCGACAACGAGATCGACATGGCCGGCCTGGCCAAGGTCGACGGCATCGTCAAGGACGAGGTCAAGCCGCAGGTCCACACCTGGACGTTCCCGGACGGCAAGGTCCTGATCGTCCTCTCCGAGGGCCGCCTGCTGAACCTCGGCAACGCGACCGGCCACCCGTCCTTCGTCATGTCGAACTCCTTCGCGGACCAGACCCTGGCCCAGATCGAGCTCTTCACGAAGCCGGAGGAATACCCGACCGACGTCTACGTGCTCCCCAAGCACCTCGACGAGAAGGTCGCGCGCCTCCACCTCGACGCCCTCGGCGTCAAGCTCACCACCCTCCGCCCGGAGCAGGCCGCCTACATCGGCGTCAAGGTCGAGGGCCCGTACAAGCCGGACCACTACCGCTACTGATCAGCCCCCTGATCAACCGCGGACGGACCTGAAGCAGGCCCCCGGCACCCGTGCCGGGGGCCTGCCCCGTATCCCCGATCCGAAGAAGTGTGCGCACCATGCCCCGCGGCCGTTACTCACTCCACGACCCGCACGACCACGCCCCCCTCGGCGAGGAGCACTTCCACTGCGCCCCCGGCCCCTCGGGCTGGCGCTACGTCTCCCAGCTGACCGCCCCGGACGGCGAACACCGCGGTTCCGTCGACCTCGCGATCGACGAACTCGGCCGCCCGATCCGCCTGGAGGTCAACGCCGCGAGCTGGCAGGTGCGCGGAGCCGCCCTCGACGGCGTCACCTGGGTCCGCACCGACCCCACCGGCACCGAGGCCACCGAGGGCAACATCGCCGCCCCCGGCTTCACCGGCACCTCCCCGGCCTTCCTCGTCGCCACGGCCCGCCTGCTGCGGCTGACCCCCGGCGCACCCGCCACGCGCGTCCGGCTGCTCGCCCTCACCGACCCGGTGCTGGCCCCGCGTACGGTCGACCAGGCCTGGGCGCTGGTGGCCCGTGAGGAACACCCGACGGACAGCGGCCCGCTCCTGGTGGACGAGTACCGGGTCACCGCCCTGGACACGGGCGAGGTCCACACGGTCCACATCGCCGGCGACGTTGTCCTCTCGGCCCCCGGCATCGAACTGGAACACCTGGAGACCCCGCCCTCGGCCTTCGAGGAGCAGTGACCCCTCACCCTCAGGCGGGCGGAGCGAACCCGCCGGCGCGCGGAGCCTGCGCGGGCGCGGGGGCGAGGTACGGGGCCGGGGCAGGGGCCGGCGCCGTGGTCGGCACCGGCCCGAAGCCGGACGCGACCGGCGGTACGGGCGCGACGGGTGCGGCGTGTGTGGCGTGTGCGGGGGGAGAGGCCCCGGCGGCGGCAGTGGCGCGGAAGGCCCGGGCGGCATCGCGCGACTGGCGTTCGTGGACCACGGCCATCAGATAGGCAGCGGCCGGCACCCCCGCCGGCGGCGGCGCCCCCGTACGCGCCACGAGATCGTCCGCGAGTCGCGCCGCCATCGCCGCACCCACCTGCGGATCCAGCTGGTTCATGCGCGTCAGGTACTGGCGGATCGCCAGCCACAGCCCGTCCGGCACGGCGGACAGGTCCAGCTGCGTGAACCGCCCGGCCAACCACGGCGGCGGCGCCGGCACCGGCATCACCCGCGCTCCCGGCACCCTCTCCCGGACCACCAGGGTCCCCGCGAAGACGTCTCCGAGCCGCCGCCCGCGCACCGACACCAGCGAGGCGATGGCCGCCACCGTGCCGAAGGTCAGCAACAGCTCCACGACCCCGAGGGCCCCGCGCACCAGCGCGTGCCGGAACCGGATGGGCCCGCCGTCGTCGCGCACCACCCGCAGCCCGCAGGCGAGCTTGCCCAGGGAGCGCCCGTGGGACAGGGTCTCCACCGCGATCGGGATTCCGACCAGCAGCAACAGGAAGCTCGCCACCGCGATGGCGGCCTGGGCGGCCGGATCCAGCGAGGCCGTCGCGAGGGTCAGCCCGACCCCGATGAGGACGTACGCGGTGACGTAGAGGGTCAGGTCCAGGAGGATCGCCAGCGCACGGCTCGGCAGTCTCGCCGGCCGCAGCCCCAGGACGACCGCGTCCCCCGTCACCAGATCGCTCACCGCAGCACCTCTCATGTGACCTGCTCCGCCCCTACTGCATCAAGTCTGCCAAGCTGACCACACTAGGAATAGGCAGCGGCCAGGGGACCTGGGCAGGGGAGCGCACCGGATGGATCTCGACGTCTTCGTCACGGCACACCGCGCGGAATGGGACCGCCTGGAGCAGCTCCTGGGCCGCGGCCGCAAGCTGACGGGCGAGGAGGCCGACGAACTCGTCGCTCTCTACCAGCGCACCTCGACCCACCTCTCCCTCATCCAGTCCAGCGCCCCCGACCCCATGCTCACCGGGCGGCTGACCCAGCTGGTCGCACGGGCCCGGGCCACGGTCACGGGCACCCGCCGCGCGGGCTGGCGCGACGCCGCGCTCTTCTTCACCGTCGGCTTCCCGGCCGCGGTCTATCGCAGCCGCCGCTGGTGGATACCGACGGCCCTGCTCTCCACGGCGCTCGGCGTGCTCATCGGCTGGTGGATAGCGACGCACCCCGAGGTCCAGGGCGCCATCGCCGCTCCGGAACACCTGAAGGAGCTCACGAAGCCGGGCGGCGAGTACGAGACGTACTACTCCAGCAACCCCGCGGGCTCCTTCGCCGCCCAGGTCTGGACGAACAACGCCCAGGCGGCCGCGATGTGCCTGGTCCTCGGCGCCTTCCTGGGGATCCCGGTGCTGTGGATCCTCTTCCTCAACATGGCCAACCTCGGGGTCGGCCTCGGCCTGATGGCGTCCGCCGGCCGGCTCGACGTCTTCCTCGGCCTGATCCTCCCGCACGGCCTGCTCGAACTGACGGCCGTCTTCGTGGCGGCGGGCACCGGCCTGCGCCTGGGCTGGACGGTCATCGACCCGGGCCCCCGCACCCGCCGCACGGCCCTCGCCGAACAGGGCCGGGCCGCCCTCGGCATGGCGATCGGCCTCGCGGTGGTCCTGTTCGTCTCCGGCCTGATCGAAGGCTTCGTCACCCCCTCTGGCCTCCCCACCTGGGCGCGCATCACGATCGGCGTGGTCGCCGAGGCGGCGTTCCTGCTCTACGTCTTCGTCCTGGGCGGCAGGGCCGCCCGCGCCGGCGAACTCGGCGACGTGGAGGCCGCGGACCGCACTGCAACGCTCCCGACCGCAGCCTGATGTGCGTACAAGCCCGCTGAGCTGCTAGTCTCCTCGTCGTCCCGCAAACGCCGTTGACACGGAGCGAGCGGGGAGGTAGATTCGAACGGTTGCCTCGAACTGGACAAGTTCGGCAGCGATGGTTTAAACTCTCTCTCACCCCACATGGACTTCAAGATCCGATCGGGGTACGTCCGATTTTCTATT